>JBILEB010000009.1:0-92999 GCA_044352295.1 Myxococcaceae bacterium | reverse complement strand
AGATGACCGCCACGCCGGACGGCGCGGCCCCGGGCACCCCGGGCGCCACCTGCGCGGCGATTCCCGTCGACGCCTCCATCGCGGGCCTGGGCTTCGCGATGCTGGCCCTGCTGCGCCGCCGCCGCTCATGAGCACCGTCGTGCGCCGGTGTCGTCACACGCACACCTGATTCGACGCGCCCCTCGTCGGCTCTGCTGACGGGGGGCGTGGCCGTTCAGTACCATCGGAAGTCTTCGTGGAACCGCAGGGCCGGAGGAGCACCTCATGAGACACCTGACTCCCCTCGTTGCTGCCGTCAGCCTCGCTGCGTGCACCGAGGCCTTCATCGAGAAGAAGTCGAAGGACGCGATCAACGTCGATGATCGCCTCTCGATCTCCGGTCGGGTCTGCACCGAGCGGCCGGATCGCAACGGCTTCCCGGTGAAGGTCGTCCTGGTCGTCGACCAGTCAGGCTCGATGTGCGTGTCCGACCCACCGGGTTCCCAGGAGTCCAACGGCTTCTGCGAGATGGCGGCCGCCAGCCTCAACGTCACCGGCTCGACGCAGCCAGCGCGCGTGAGAGCGCTTCGTCGGCTCCTCCAGGGCTTCGCGACCCAGCGGAACATCTCGGTGTCCCTCGTGCCCTTCGAGACGAACGTGAAGGGCGTGTACCCGTCGCGCGGCTTCTCACGGCCCGATGACCCGATGCTCCTTCAGCGGGTCGACACGCTGCAGGCAGAGCTGGGCAAGGGCACCGACTACCAGGGGGCCCTCGCGTACGCCTACTCGGTCGTCGCCTCCGACATCGCCGAGACCCAGCGCCGGGCGCCCAACCTGCTCCCGCGAACCCGGTACGTGGTGGTGTTTCTCTCTGACGGCGTGCCGTACCCTCGCTGCGCCGCGAACGACAACCTCACGCAGTACGCGGATGACGTCAACCCGGAGCTCGTGTGGGAGGACTCGCTGGGCGCTGGCACCTTCTGCAACGAGATCGACGCTGACATCGCACCGGCCGACCGCATCACGACCTTCGTCCCCGGCACCGACCGCAACCAGAACTACCAGCTCTTCAGCTACGTCGACCAGCTGATGGAGCTGCGAGACCAATTCAACATCGGTGACATCCGCCTCCACTCGGTGTTGCTCTTCAACGCCGAGGCCGTTCGGGCCTGCGGGCCCATCTGCCAGGACCTCTATGGGCGCTATGTCCGCTGGCCGGGCCCGGTGCCCGTGGCGGACGGTCCAGCGGCTGCCAAGCGCATCGCAGGGTGGACCCTTCAGCAACTGGCTCAGCGTGGCAACGGCGTGTACCAGGAGTTCGAGAACTTCGCGGGCATCGCCCAGCTGAACCTCGGCGCCCTCGACTACTCGTCGCTCTTTTCCCGCAACGTCATGAAGTCGTTGTTCGTCCAGCCGCTCTCGAGTGAACCCGGTGAGCTCGACCGCTTCGTGGACAGCGATGGCGACGGGCTGATCGATGAGCGGGACAACGACTTCAGCTTCGCCACCAGCCGCTTCGACGCCGACAGTGACGGCGACGGCTTCGACGACCTCTTCGAGGTGACGCGGTCCTCCGACGGCTTCAAGCCCAACGTGCGAGACGGCCGTGGCTGCGACCCGATGTCACCGCTGACGCTGGGCTGCCGCCCCTCGGACCTGGACGGAGATGGGCTCTCGGACTTCGCCGAGCGCTACCTGAGCCAGTGGATGGCGGACAACACCCTCGTCGACGCCGACGCCGATGGCGTTCCGAACGGCGTCGAGGTTCGGTACGGGCTGGACCCCATCAAGGCGCAGAAGGACCTCGACACCGACGGTGACACCGTGCCGGACGTCGACGAGATCCGGCTGGGCTCTCACCCCACCCGCCGCGATCGCGAGTTCCGTGAGAAGAACGGGCTGCAGTACGCGCTCGCGCAGACGATCCAGAACGACGACTCGGTCTGCTACGACTTCAGCGTGAGCAACCTGCAGCTGGTCACGCCGCCGATTCGCGCTGGCTTCTCGCGCCAGGGCTTCAACCTCTTCAAGGTCTGGTTCGGTGAAGCGCCCGAAGCGAGCGTGGCGAGCGACTACGGTACCTGGAAGGCCGCTTGCGTGTGGGCCCAGTACGATCCACCCTCGGTGCGCGTCCCAGCAGGTCCTGAGGCGCAGCCGCTGACGAACTCGAACTTCGTCGTGCCGGGCAACCTCATCGAGCCTGCGCACTACGACTCGCGCTGCGTGGGCAGCAACCCCTCGCGCGGCCAGACCGGACCGGTGCCATGACTCACGCCGTCAAGCTGGCGACGTGCGGGTCGTTCCTGGCAGGCCTGCTGCTGGCGGCCTGCACCGACACGTATCTCTACGACGAGCGTCGAGAGCGCGAGATCCCCGCCGATCGCAGCGTGTCGCTCCAGGGCGAGTTCTGTACCCCCGGGAGCGATCAGGTCATCCGCCCGATCAAGATCCTGATCGCGATGGACTCCTCGCAGTCGATGAACATCACCGACCCGGACGGGACCCGGGCCCGCGCGGTGGTGGACCTGCTCGACAACCTCCCCCAGGAGCGCGAGGTCTCGATCCTCGTCATGCTGTTCGCTGGCAGCACCACGGCCTTCCTCTCGAAGAGCGGGCTCCAGGAGTTCGAGTCGGTCACCTCGTTCGACCAGGGCGACCGCGACGTGCTACGCCAGCGAATCCTCAACTTCACCGCGCCGGGCAACATGGCGAACCGCGACTCGACGGACTTCGTCAAGCCGCTCTCCGACATCTACGCCATCATCAACCGTGACCTCGCCAACGCGCGTCTGATGCGCCGCGGTGAAGAGACGCGCGCCCGCTATTCGGTCATCTTCCTCTCCGACGGCCAGCCCACCAACAACCAGGACGACGAGCTGCTGTGCGGCGATGCGGTGCGGCGGATTCGGCAGCTCAAGGATCTCGCCGACGACGTGAAGGTCAACACGGTGCACGTGTTCCTGCCCACCCAGCCGGTGAACTCGTCGGTCTGCGACCTCGACGGTGGGGTCATTCCACCGCCGCCCTCGGGTTCACTCTGCGAGATTCCGAACCTTCCACCGGGCTCCTGCCCGCTGCTCATCATCAACCAGAACGCCGAGCGGCTCTCGCGCATGTCGGACCTCGGCGGCGGCAACTTCCGCGACTTCCGTAATGGAGAGCCGATCAACTTCCTCAACTTCCAGTTCGGTCAGGTGCGCCGCACGTGGGTGTTCGACAAGCTCGTGGTGTCGAACTTCTCGTCGCCCGCCGGCAGCCCCATCGAGCTCGCCGACACCGACAGCGACGGCCTGCTCGACCTCGATGAGCTGCGCGTGCGAACCCAGCCGTGGGTGGTGGACACCGACAATGACGGCTTCTCGGACGGCATCGAGGTCTACTTCAATGGTCGCGGAGGCACCTTCAACCCGGTGGGCGTGCTCCCCGACGGCGGCGGCGCCGACCAGGGGTGTCCGCCCGAGCTTCGAGGCGTCGACAGTGACTGCGACGGCCTGCTCGACTGCGATGAGCAGCTCATCGGTACGAACGCGCGGCGCATCGACAGCGACGATGACGGGGTTCCCGACTCTGTCGAGTTCAAGCTCACGACCCAGCCCGCCTCGAACGATCTCGCCGAGGACCCCGACAACGACGGCCTCACGAACGGAACCGAGTTGGTGCTGCACACCGACCCCCGGGCCGTCGACGCCGAGAAGCTGTCGGTCAATGGCTACCGCTATCAGGTGACCAAGCGCGGCGGCATCGATGAGCTCGGCCGCCAGTGCTGGGACTTGAGGGTCGACAACGTGCTGCTCGCCAACACGCTCCCCGACATTCGCGACGCCGGCATCGATGACGCGGGCGTCGCCGAGTACCGCCGGGGTGCCGGGTACAACGACATCTTCGTGAGCGTCTCGATGCGGCCTGGCGATGACCCCACGGGGCGCGCGTTGCTGCGGACCTTCCGCCAGAAGACGAGCCGCTTCCCGGTGGGCGGCATCCGCTCTCCGCCGGACGGCATCATTCGCGTGTCGAACGATGATTTCGTGGCAGCCTGCCCGGCGCCGCCGGGTGGAGTCCCGACGCCCTGAACCTGGCCGGCGGTGCGTAGGAACTGGGCATGACCGTTCGGGGCCCGGCCGAGCCCCGACCCTTCTGGCTTTCGAGCGAACGAGACATGAACTGGAAATCGACGCGGAGTGTGGTGCTGGCGGGGATCGCGGCGATGACGGCGGGGTGCCCGCCAGAGCCGATTCTGTGCGTCGACGGCGATGAGGTGACCTGTGACGCCGGGAGTCTGCCCCCCGACACCTGCAACACCATCGAGGAGGCGCAGAACGATCCCTCGTGCGCGCTGACGCTGTGCCAGGACCGCGAGGCCTTCCTCTCGACGACGCCGGACCTGACGGCCGATGTCGACTTCTACTCGGTCACGCTCCCTGGAAACCTCACGCCGCGCAGCCTGCTGTCGGTCAAGGGCGGCTACGGAGGCGTGCCCCAGACGGCCATCAACTTCAGCCTCAACGTGCTGCGCACCGGGGCGGACGGCGGTCTCAACACGGTCGCTTCGTCGAACAACCAGCGCATGGGCGCCGCCCTGCCGAAGAACGTCGAGATCACCCAGCCCTTCTCCGAGTCCAACGCGCGCCTGTTCGTCCGGGTGAGCGACGTCGGAGGCGTGACGCCTCCTCGGGTCGACAATCGCAACCCGTACCGTCTCGCGGTGTGTGTGCAGGACAACCCCGACACGAACGAGCCCAACGACCTGACGGCGACGGCCATTGCCCTCGCCGACATGGGCGGGGTTCGGCAGGGCTCCTCGTCGGGCTACCTGGCCACCAACAACGACGTCGACAGGTTCTCGTTCCCCGTCGCGGGGGCCCGGCAGATCATCTACCTGCGCATCTCGTCGACGGCGATGAACCTCATGCCACCCTTGCCGTACCGCCTGGCGTTCACCCTCAAGAACCCGGCAGGAATGCCGATCTCCGAAGGCGTCATGGACAACGAGTTCCTCCAGGTCGACCTGTCGGCGGCCCGGCTCGCGCCGAGCGATGGCACGTACACCCTCGAGGTGTTCGGCTACCGCGCGCCCAACCAGATGACGCCGGTGCCGGGCGATCTTCGCCTCCGGTACGACGTCGACGTGCGGGTGATGCCCGATCTCGACACCAGTGAAGGCTCGATGGGCAACGACACCGCCGCGACCGCGCGGCCCGTCAACCTCGCGTTGGGGACGGCCACCACGCTGACGGGCCGCATCGCCTACGTGCCCGACAACGAGTGGTTCCGGCTCAACCTGCCCGCGCGCAGTGGCCCGGCGGTGCTGCGGTATGAGCTGTTGCCGGCCGGCGCCGCAGGCCGCTACCCGCCGCTGGCCATGATTCCGACCCGGCAGATTCGGGTCGCGCAGGAGGTCACCATGGGCGCCACGATCGCCGACCGGCAGAACAACTGCTCGACCCGCGCCGACATCTGCCCCCGCTCGTTCGAAGACCCGTCTTCCGGGCCCGGGCAGCTCGTCAATGGGCTCTGCAAGGGGCCCGGCATCGATCCCCCCCAGTGTCTGCTGGCCGAGCGCAACGAGGAGTACCAGCTGCCCCCGTTCCGCGCGCAGAAGAACTTCGTCGGGGCGATCCCCGTCCCGCCCTCTGTCACGGCGCTCCTCTTCAGCTACGCCGATACCGGGAAGGGGCGCGTGAAGTACGCCGACGATCGCGAGTGGTCGATTCGGGTGGTGCTCGAGGACGACCCCGACGAGGCGATGCGCACGACGATACAGACGACGGCGCTGGGCGCCTCGCTCACGGAGGTGAGCGGCGTGTTGACCCACGGGTACGGCAAGACGATCGCGTTCGAGGACCTGAACGAGGGCCAGGGCATTCGGGGGCCCAACGATTACGACGCGACGGACACCGACCGCGATTCGTTCCGCTTCACCTACGGCGGCGCGATGGGCGACCAGACGTGGCAGCTCGAGTGGACGATCGGCAACGCTGATGGTGGGACGAGGCCGGCCGGAACGGTGGCCCTCGAGATGCGCTTCTGTGAGGGCGCCAGCCTTGCTGACGGCGGATGCCCGGGGCGAACCAGCATTCTCGCGCCGCGCTTCGATTCGTTCGCGCCCTGGTACCTGCCGCGGGAGCTCTCGAACCGGCGCGTCCACTTCACCCAGATGCAGCAGGGCAACTCGACGGTCATTCGGGTCGAGCCCGTCGCCTGCTATTGCCTGGCGAGCCGGTACGTCGCGAGTGGCTCGTTCCAGATGAGCGTGGCGGCCGTCGATCGCACCGCGAACGATCCGATTCCCTTCCGGGTCCGTCAGTCGGTGAGCACCTACCCGGGCACGTACGCGAACCCCGATGGGGGGGCGATGGCCGTCAGCTGCCCCGGGAGCTCGCCTGACGGTGGCGGTGGCTGCCGGTTCCAGGTGAACTGAACCGTCGACGCATCCACCGGGTCGTCGAGGCCCATGGCCAGGAACGGAAGACCGATGACGTCGACTGACAGGTGGCCCGCCGTCGGTGTGGCCAGGGCCAGCGGTGCCGTGGCGCTCGTGTGTGCGGGGCCTGCCTCGCGGCCAGCGCGACGGCTCCTCCGTCAGCTCGGGGCGGCCCCTCTTCGGACGACGCAGATGCCTCGATGGGCCCGGCTTGGCTGGCTCGACGGCCGTCTGCGCTGCGCGTCGGCCGCTCGGCACTGGAACCTGCCCGCGAACCCCGGGACCTTGGCGCCGCCCGGCGCGAGCAGGCCCGCCGACCGCTCAGTTGCCCGAGGACGTCTTGAGGCGGAGCGGCAACACCTCGACCTTCACCAGGTAGCGCGCGCGGGCGTCGGACTCGAACTCGATGAGGTGATCGCCCACGTCCGAGAGATCCGCCTCGCGGCTGACCCACCCACGGGACTCGGCCTCACCGACCAGGGCGCGGCCCGACAAGGTGCGGCGCACCCGGCTCTGGCACTCGGTCTCGTAGAAGTTGATCCGCGTCTCGTCACCGGTCCCCGCCACCTCCGTGAGGAAGAAGGACAACGTGACGGTCGACGGCTCGAAGAGCTGCACCGCCAGGCGGTTGGAGCCCGGGAAGCGTCCCTCGACGTAGCTGCGATCACCGACGATGCAGCCCACCGTCGTGCGGCAGACCGGCCACTCGCCGTCACACCGGTCCTTGACGCGCGTGCCGAGGAACTGCTCCTGAATGCTGCCGCACGCCGGAACGCTGACGAGAAGTACGACGAGCACCACCCGTTGCAGTAGACCCCGACTCCATCTCTTCGAACGAGGACGATTCATGAAGCGCTCGATTCTTCTCGCAGGCATCGTGGGAGCCGTCACCGGCAGCATCGTAGCCTGCGGGCCCACGAATACGAACCGGAAGGTCTGCGACGGTGACACCTTCGCCAACGACGCGGAGCTGTGTGTCGACCGCTCGGCGCTGGGTTTCAATGCCGAGTTCGGCGGCGGCACCTTCGTCGGCGTGCGTCCCGTCGACTCGGTGAGCATCACGAACCGGGGCCTGCGTCCCCTCGAGATCCGCTCGGTGAAGTACGACGGCGAGGCCGAGTTCAAGGTGACCTCGAGCTGGGGCGAGGCGGCGGTCGGCAGCGCCATTCCGGCGACCAGCATCGCGGGCGGCAAGCAGGGCTTCCTTCAGGTCGAGTTCGCGCCACGTCAGCCCCGGGGCTACGCCGGCACCATCACGGTGGAGTCCAACGCCTCCAACGTGCCGAACCTCGTGATTCAGCTCTCGGGCTGTGGCGTTCCCACCGACGGCGGCGCGTCGAACTGCTACGCCTGCGACGTTCTGAGCCAGGGCTGCACGCCGCAGGTCGATGGCGGCCCGCGCACCTGCTACCAGAGCTCCTCCGGCGCGACGTTCTGCTCCTTCGAGACCGGAACGACCGCTGCGGGCCAGACCTGCGACTCGCCGACGGTGTGCGCCCGGAACTCGGTGTGCCTGTCCGTCTGCCAGCGCCGCGTCGACGGTGGGGCGTGCGCCACCAACGCCGAGTCGCGCTGCTACCAGGCCTGCAACCGGGACGGCGGCATGCCGGGCTGCGGCGGCAAGGAGTGTCTCGATCTCTCCTCGCAGGGCATTCGCAACTACGGCGCCTGCGCCCTCTGACGAACGCTCGCCCCTGAAGCGCTCCGGGCTCCGTCGCACCTCGCGGCGGGGCCCGTCGTGGCTCCGGCGTCCGGAGAAGGACTCACGCGCTGACGGGAGGGGCTGCACGCGTGAAAGGACCCGGCGTGGACCCCTACGGCCACGAGAATCGGGCGACCGGCACCGAGGCCTGGTCCACGGCGGGCTCGGGAGGCGCTCGGGTGGCCTCGACGATCAACGGCACGGCGGCCGACAGCACCACGGCGCCGAGGACCACCCAGGGGAGTGCGGCCAGGCCCACGGCCGGCACGAAGACGACGAGGCAGAAGCCGACGGTGCTGAGGGCCGCGGCGCCCAGCGCCCAGGGGGTGGCTCGCTGGAGTGCCTTGGTGTCGCGGGAGAAGAGGGTGGCGGCGATGGCGCTCCCCATCGCGTAGCCCACGAAGCCTCCCGCGATGGCGCCGATGCCACCGCCGAGCGCAGAGCCCGGCGCGAAGAGGAACCCCGTGAAGGCGCCCAGCGGCACCGTGAGAATGCCCAGGCCGAAGGAGATGACCGGCGCGAGGAGCGCCCGCGCCGCGAGCTGACCGGTGGTCGCCGGTGGCTCCGGGACGAGGGCGGCGGCGCTGGGGGGCGTGCTCCAGGCGGGCGGCGGCGGTTCCTCCGCCGGGAAGAGCGGCGGCGGTGACAGCTGGGTCAGGCAGGCCGCGAGCGCGAAGGCGAGCACCGCCACAATTCAGCACACCTGCGCGAGGACGACGGAGGCCTTCCCCGACGCCCCGGCCATTCGTGCGGAGCGGCGCGGCGAAAACTTGAGGGGGCGCTCGGGCGCGCGACACTCCTGTCGCTGCCTGACGCAGGAGGACGCACGCATGAGCTGGGACGTGGTGCTGTACGGATCTTTCCAGGTACCGGAGCTGAGCCGCGAAGAGTGGCTGACGACCCCCGTGACGCGAGACGAGTTCCCGTGGCTCGAGGAGCTCGGTGGCCTCGAGACGCGTCACGACTCGCCCGAGGCACTCCTGGCGTACCTGGCCGAGGTGCCGCTCTCGCCCCACCAGTTCTTCGACGTCTCGGCAGAGTCCAGCCTGGTGACGGTGCAGGGCTACCTCGGCGAGGAGCCCTACCGCGACGTGTGTCAGGCCCTGGCGCTCCTCTTCGCGTCCAGCGCGGGCTTTGGCGGCGTCGGGGAGTTGCTCGTCTTCGGCTATCAGGGCATTCGGTTCGCGGAGCGCGTCTCGCTTGCGAAGGGGCGCGCGTCGTTCCGCCAGTTGGGTCAAGACGAGCTGGGCGAGGTGGAGCGCGCCGCGGCCTTCCGATGCGTCAACGCCCGCATTCACCAGCGCTTCGATGCGCTCGTCGGTCGCCCCGACACGCCGCCCGACGCGCGGGGCTCCACGTGGATGGTGCACCCCTTCACCGGGCGGCGGGTGCGCGCGCTCCTCACGGAGCCCTGAGACGTCGTTCCGCTCGACGCCCTCGGGGAGAGCCGAATCCGGTCGGCGTCGACGTCGTCCGCACGTCAGAATGAGACGGTCGCGCCCAGCGAGAACACGTTGCGCACGTAGAGGAGCGGCTCGGTGCCCGACGTTCGCTGCGGAAGCACGTTGACATAGAGCGCGTAGCGGACGTCGAGGTCGACGTGCGGGTGAACGGGCCGCACCAGCTTCACGGTGAGCGTGCTCGAGTTCTCGTCGTCTTCGACGACCTGCAGGTCGGGCGACAGGAAGATGCCGTCGGGGAAGAGGCTCAGCTGGAGCGCCCCCGTCGTCAGCAGCGTGAACTGCGCCGGCAGCCGGAAGCCCGCGGTGGCCGTCAGCCGGTGACGCCGGAGCGTCTCGCCGTAGCTGTTCGACGTCATGTCCAGGTACGAGTAGCCCACCGAGAGGTGAAAGGGGCCGCGGTAGGCGTAATTCGCGCCGACGACGAAGAGCGGGTCGAAGCGGCGGGCGGTGGAGGGCTCCGGCTCGTTGGGTCGCGGGTTCACCGTGGCGTTGTAGGTGCGCGGGTTGAAGGTGCCGATGAGGGACACCGAGTGGCGGCGGTCGAAGCGGTAGCGCGCGGTGAGGTCGCCGATGGGTCCAGAGAACGAGTACGCGAAGCGAGGCCAGAACAGGAAGCGCGTGGCGCCGAAGCGAAGCCGGACGTCGAGGTTGGCGGTGGGCGTGAAGTCGACGAAGCCCTGGCCGGTGAGGCTGGTGTAGTCACGCTCGGCGCCGCGGCGGTCGCGCACCGTGCCGAAAAGACCCACCGCGAACGAGCGTGACAGCGCGAAGAGAAAGTCACCCGTGACCGAGTTGACGATGGTGTCCTCGGTCGGCAGCACGAAGAACTTCCGGGCCGCGACGTCGTAGGTGGCGCCCAGCCGAAACCGATCGCCCTCGATGACGCCGTCGAGGGTGCCCAGGCCGAACACGAAGCCATCGGGCTGCGGCGCGGCGTTGCTGGTGACGAAGTCGCGCCGGGCGTTGGTGTCGTAGCCCGGGCCCAACCACAGCCGCGAGGCACCGCGGAACTCGACGGCGCCCGCGAGGAGCGGCGCCAGCACCGTCACGAGCCCGAGCATGCGTCGCGCACCCAAGACAGCCTTGACTGTATCTGCCCGGAGTCGAAAAGGTGGGTCGGCGAAGGCCGTCAGCCGGCGTCCCAGCCGAGGTTGTCGCGCTGGAGGGGCTGCATCAGCACGCCGAGGGCACCGAGCAGCTCGAAGTCTCCCGAGGCCGAGACGTCTCCCTTCATCACCGCGTCCGCGGCGTCGAGCGTGCCGGCCACGAAGGCCTCGAACGCAGGACCCTCGAAGACGAGCTGCAGGTCGGCGTCCGCGTCGAGGCCGGTTCGAATCGGATCGGGGTCGGCGAAGTGGAAGGTCCACTGGCCGCCTTCAGGACCGCGAACGTCGAACGCCACCGCGCCGCGGGTGGCGAGGAAGTCGTCGAAGCGAGCCGCGACGAGGCCGGGCAGCAGGCGGTCGAAGAAGGTCTGGGTCATGGACACGGGGTCTCCCGACGGGGTCGCGGCATTGGGCCACCAATGGGCGCAGCGCACAAGCGCGTCCACCCTGCCGTGACATGATCGCTATTCGCGCTGTCTGGTTCACCACGACGCTGTCGGGGCAGGGCACGGTGCCCGTGCGGCTGCGGGTGGAGGCGGGCCTGCGTTAACGGAGCTGGCTGGCCTTCTTCTCGAGCTCCTGCGCCTTGCGCTTGAGCTCCTCGGCCAGGCCCTGGAGCTTGCGCCGCTGGATGTCGAGGTCCTCCATCTCGTCTTCGTCGCCGGTGGCGATGCTGCGCGTGCCCCCGCCCACCTGGGGCCGCGCGTCAGAGCCGGAGCTGATCGAGATGCCGCGCGAGTCGAGTGGGCCGTTGCCAGAAGGCGCAGCCGCTGAGCCGCCGGTGGTCCCATCGAACCCCGCCTGGGGCGCGGTGGCTTCGCGGCTCGCGCTCGGGGGCGCCGCAAAGCCGCCGAGCGAGGGGAAGGTGGGGCCGGGCACTCGGTCAGGCGCGGGCGCGCTCCCAGCGGTGATGGGCGCCTGCGGATCCGCGGCGGTGTCGTTGCGGGCGCCGTTGGACTCCGCGTTGGGCGTGGCGTTGAAGCGGGTGCCTCCCGACGTGGGCGCATTGCCGAGCGCCTGATCCTTCCGCTGCACGCGCAGGCGGCGATCCTGATCGTCGAACATCGACTCTTCACCCATGAAGCGCTGCACGCGGCGATCGAGCTCGACCTCCTCGCGGCGCTGGGTGATGCGGGCCTCGAGGGCCTTGAGCTCGCGGCGCACCTTCTCTTCGTTGTCCCGCAGCAGGTCGGCCTGCTCGAGGAGCTCCTCGGGATCATCCGAGGGCTTGAGGGTGTCGAGCGTGGGCAGCCGGGCGGCCGGCAGCGCCGCGCGCACGGCCTCGCGCTCGGTGCGCAGCTTGCGCAGCTGATCGATGAGGCCACGGCGTACGTCGCGGTTGGTCTGCCGATCGAACTCCGCACGCACGCGGGTCAGCTCGCCCGACAGCGCCTCGAGGAGCGCCAGGTTCGCCGCTTCCAGCTCGCTCTCGCGTGCCGACAGCCGCTGGGCGAGCTCGGTGAGGGTGCCGGAGAGCTCCTGGGAGCGCTTGAGCGACTGATCGAGCTCGGAGCCCGGCAACAGCGCGCCCTTCGATTGGGCCTTGAGCGCTTCGACGCGGCTGGAGACGGTCGACAGCTCGTTGCGACGCGAGAGCTGCTCTGCCCGCAGCGACGACACCTGGGCGCGCAGGCCGGACGCCGTCCCGCGCATCGCCTCGACGCCCGACGCCGCCCAGCCCTGGCTGGCGAGGAGCACGACGGCAAGGAGGGCGGCCCGGAGCTTCATGACAGGGCGCTTCTACAGCAACCCCGGTGCCAGAAAACGAGGCCTGAATGGCCAGTGATTCAACGAGTTGGTGGGGTGTGCGGGTGTCGGCAGGCGATGGAAAGCCGGTGATCGACAGTTTTCCGTGGTGACGATCCGGCCAGGATGGAATCGGCGGTCTTTCCGTGGTCTTCCCCATCGGGCGATGGACCGACCCACCCCAGGCCTCGTGTTCGTCCACAAGCCGGTGGGGGCGACGAGTTTCTCGCAGGTGCAGGCGCTCCAGGCGGAGCTGGCCGCCGTCCCGGGCAAGGCGTGGAAGGTGTGCCATGGCGGAACGCTCGATCCCTTTGCCGAGGGCCTCCTGCCGCTGTTGGTGGGGCCGGCGACGAAGCTCTTCGAGCGGCTGCATGAGGTGCCGAAGACGTACGAGGCGACGGTGCGCTGGGGCGTGGAGACCGACACGGGCGATGCGGGGGGCAGGGTGGTCTCCCAGCGTGACGCGGCCCAGCTGACACCAGAGGCCCTCGAGGGAGCGCTGCTGGGCTTCATCGGGTGGCGGGCGCAGACGCCGCCGGCGACGAGCAACAAGCGGGTCGACGGAGAGCGGGCGTGGCAGCGCGCGCACCGCGGCGAGTCGGTCGAGCTGCCGCCCTCGAACGTCTATCTGCACGAGGCGCGGTTTCTCTCGCACGACCTCCCCGAGCGCAGCCGGCTTCACGTGGTGGTGCGTGGCGGGTTCTACGTGCGCAGCCTCGCGCAGGACCTCGGCCGAGCGCTCGGTGTCGGGGCACACCTGGAGGCGTTGGTCCGGGTCGCGATCGGCCCCTGGCGCGCTCCGGGCGCTGGAGCGCGAGTCAGCGTTCACGGCGCCGACGTGCTCCCATGGCTCGAGCGGCTGGAGTTGGCCGACGACGAGTGGGGCCAGGTGAAGGCGCAGGACGGCACGGTCTCGGTACGCGGGCGTCCTCGGCCGGCCGTCTGGCGCGTCCCCGCCGGGTTTCCGACACCGCCGCCGCTCCTGCTGGGAATTCACCAGCGCCGGGTGGTGGCGCTGCTCGAGCGGCGCGAAGGCGGGGTCGGCGTGCACACGCTGCTGCTCCCGCCCCTGTGACTCAGAAGTCGGTGTGGACGACGGTGAACGCGCCGTCTTCGGCGAGGCTGGCGGGGGTGACGAGTGCCTGCGCCGGGTCCACCCCGAGGCGACGGCCCAGCTCGAGATCGGCTGCGGAAAGCGAGAGGGTGCTGACCTGCTCTTGCCGGCCGACGGTGCGGCCCGCACCTCGCTCGTAGGCCTTCGTGACCAGCTCCGAGCAGTACAGGCGCTCGTCGTCCCAGCGGTAGCGGGCGTCGTACGGCTTGCCGAGGTCGGCCTTCGCCGCTGACACGATGGCGGCTGCTGACTGGGCGCTCAGGTCGGTCGGTCGCAGCACCGTGACCCGTCCGCCGACGCCCCGCGCGCGCCAGGTGCTCCATGGGGTTCGCGACACGGGTTGCACGGCTTCGATCACGAACACGCCGTCCGGTGCGACCTCGATGAGGCCCACGTGCGAGTAGGGGCTCTTCGAGGCCTTGCGAATCAACGCCGACCGGCTCGAGGTGGACGTCTGCAGGACGACGTCGCCGGACTGCAAGCGGGGCGTGGGTCGAACCACTGGAGGCCGTCGGATCGGTCCCTGCGCCCGAGGTTGACCAGCCACGGCGATGAGGACGGCGAGACACGACAAGCGGAACAAGGCGCCCATGCACGGCGTTCGAGGCAATCGGTGTGCCGGCGCCAGTCGCAGCCGGGGACGGTGTAAGGTGTCGATCGTGCGATGTTCGCTGCTGATTCTGCTCTGTCCCGCCCTCGCGCTCGCGCAGGTGAACGAGTGCGTCGAGGTCTTCTCCGAGTGCAAGGAGGACTGCGCCCTCGAGTTCAGCTCCGTGCGGCCCGAGGTGCAGAAGAAGCTCGGAAAGTGCCTCAAGAAGTGCGTGAAGAAGCAGACCAACTGCGAGGAGCGTGAGCTCGAGACGCGCACCAACAACCTCGATCCCGGTTCGCTGGACAAGGCCCCGGCGTCCACGGATGTCGACGAGAACGGCATGCCCACGCGCACCTCGGGCCGTCCGGCGCCGAAGGACGACCTCCGTGACGACACGCCACCGCCTCCCGCAGCGTCCACGCCGAAGAAGGGCGCTGCGCCGAGCGAGGAGCCGCGCGCCGCCCGCGAAGAGGTTCGAGAATCCGAGGTGCCGAAGAGCTCTCGCACGCAACTGAAGACCGACGAGAAAGAGGCCAGGGCCAGCGACCCTGTGCCGAAGACCGAGCCCGAGCCCGAGCCGGCCGTGATGACCCCGAAGCCGGACACCCGCAGGAAGCTCGACGAAGACATGCGCGACGATGGAGCCCGCAAGGCCGAGCCCGTCGCCCGTCGCGAGGAGCCGCCACCCCCAAAGAAGGTGGACAAGAAGAAGGACGACCTTCCGCCTGCGCCATCGAAGCCGAAGGAAGAGGACCACGACGACCTGCGGAACTACTGATCGGCAACGACCGAGCGCCGGTGCACCGAGTCGCGACTCGCTACTCGTGTGTTGACACCTCCTACTGTGCTGCATACACGGGCGCGCCTTCGTTTCAGGGCCGCAACAACAGGGGTTCTCCGTGAAGATGATTCGAGTGGCTGTGCTGGTGTCCGTCGTGGCGTCAGTCCTGACGGGCTGTCCGCCTCCGCCTCCGCCGCCGCCGATGGACGGTGGCTCTGACGCGGGGTTCAACCCCAACGCGATCGACGCCTGCTCGGGTGGTTGCGACGACAGCCAGATCTGCGACGTCGACGGAAACCCCGACGCGAGCATCGCGCCCCGGACCTGCGTGAGCGGCTGCACCGACGGCTGCGACGCCGGGACGGACTGCCGCCGCGTGCAGGGCTCCGCCAACTTCCAGTGCGTGCCCCGCACGAACACCTGCGCCGGCTCGGCGTGCAACCCGGGCCAGACAGCCTGTGTGGCAAACGAGTGCAGTTGCCTCGTCTCGGCGCGCGGCACGCAGGACACCTGCCAGGGACAGGGCCAGTGGTGCCGGGGCAAGGCCTGCGGCGCGCCAAAGCGCTACGAGGAGTGCGTCATCGGTGGTGCCCCGTGCCCCACCGGAGAGGTGTGCCGCAACGTGTTTGGCTCCGCCCCCAATGAGATCGCCCTCTGCCTCAAGGACTGCTCGGCGGGCCCTGCGGCGTGCGACGTCGGTGAGCAGTGCGCCGGAGGGGACCTGGTGGCATGTCTGCCCCAGGGCCTGTTCCGCGGCGGTGAGTGCAGCCAGAACATCCCGCAGGACGGTGGCTTCAGTGACGCCGGAGTGCCCCTCCCGACGGACGGCGGCTTCGAGCAGCTCTCCGATGGCGGGTTCCGGCTGCGCACGGTCGCCGTCGGCAACCCGTGCCTCGTCCGAGGCTCGAACGGCGCCGTCACCGACAACCCGGGCACCGGCCGCGGCAACTGTACCTACGCCGGCTTCAAGATCTGGCGCTTTGGTTTCTTCCCCTTCGACACCTGCATCGCGCCGGGCACCGCGCAGATCGGACAGCGCTGCGTGAAGGACTTCAGTGCCGGCAACGATGGCACCCGCTGCGCGACGGGCCTCGAGTGCGCGTACACCGGCGGCCAGACCGACGGCGGATTCGACGAGGGCATCTGCTTGAAGACCTGCAACGCGAACCCGAGCAAGTTCGGCTTCCCGTCGGTGCCGGCCTGCGGAACGGGTGAGGCCTGCGTGAACCTGTACCGGTACACCGACCCGGACGACAACTCGGTGCTCGGCGTCTGCATGAAGAGCTGCAACGTCTTCAGCTCGATGACGTCTTCGTGCGCGAACCTGGGCGCCACACCGACGAGCTGCGTGCCCGCGTCCTCCGATGGTCAGTTGGCGCTGTCGCTCACCGGCGATGGCATCTGCGTACCGCAGCAGCGCTCCGTGGCGAACACTGGGGTGCGGTGCAACGAGACCGACCCCTTCCGCGGCGCGGCGTGCCGCAACGGCCAGGTCTGCTCGAGCAACACCCTGACGGATCCAGCCACCTGCATCCAGGTGTGCGACACGAGCTGCGTCGGGGTCGACGGCGGAGCGCCTCCGGCTCGCTGCACCACGCAGCCCAACGCGACGTGTCCGGCTGGCAAGAGCTGCCGCCGCGCTTCCAGCACCACCGGCGCGACGGTCGGCTACTGCCTCTGAGCTTCGACCACCGCTGCTGACAGTCGAGGGCCCGGGTGCTTCACGGCAGCCGGGCCCTTCGTCTTTTGAGCCTGCCTCACATCTGGATGAGACCCTTGCGCAGGCCCTCGGTGACGGCCTCGACGCGGTTGGTGACCTCGAGCTTGCGGTAGATGTGCTCCAGGTGGGTGCGGATGGTGGCCTTCGAGAGGGTCAACATCGTCGCCGCCTCGTTGTTCGAGACGCCCTTGGCGATGAGCTGGAGGATCTCGGTCTCACGCGCCGACAGCTTCTTGCCCTCGGGCTCGACCTGGAGCGGCGCTCCGGCAGGGGCCGGGGGCTGGGGCTCGGCCGTGGGTACCTCGGGCACGCGGAAGTGCTTGAGGAGCCGGCGGGCGAGCGAGGGCTGAATGACGGTGCCACCCTGGCTGACCTCCTTGATGGCCTCGACCATCTTGTCGGCGGGCGTGCCCTTGAGGAGGTACCCCGAGGCGCCGGCCTGTACCGCCTCGAGCACTTTGTCCTCCTCGTCGAAGATCGTGAAGATGAGGATCTCGACCTTCGGGACCTCGGCCTTCACCACCTTCGTCACGTCGATGCCGCTCATGCGCGGAAGGCCGAGATCGAGCAGCACGACGTCGGGCTTGAGCCGCCGGATGTCCTCGATGGCGGTCTCTCCTGACAGCGCGGTGCCGATGATCTCGAGGTCGGCGCTGGCCTCGAGCAGCTTGAGCTGGTTCTTGAGGATCTTCGACTGATCCTCGACGACGTAGACACGAATGCGGGTGGGGGTGGGCGTGGCGTCCATGGGGCCTCGTCAGGTGGTGAGCGGAACGGAGAAGGTGACGTGCACGCCAGCGCCAGGCCGGGTGTCGATGGTGACGGTGGCGCCGAGCTTGTTGGCGCGCTCCTGGAGGTTGATGAGCCCGTAGTGGCCGGGGCGCGGGGCCGAGGGGTCGAAGCCTGCGCCGTCGTCCTTCACGGAGAGCTGAATGCGCTCAGGCAGAAACGCCATGCGCACCTCGACGTGCTTCGCGTGGGCGTGCTTGAGGGCGTTGGTGAGGAGCTCCTGCAGCACGCGGAACAAGGCGAGGGATGACTCCGGCGCGAGCTTGCCGATGTACTCACCGCTGCGCTGGAACGAGACGGGCAGCTGGGTGCGCTCGCCGAACGTCTTGACGTAGTCCTCGAGGCCCGACGCGAGATCGAAGTCCTCCCGCATCATGCGCAGGCTGCGGCGGAGCTCCTCGATCGACTCTTCGGCCGACGCCTTGAGCTCGCCGATCTCCTTGAGGATCACCTCGTCCTTCGAGATCGATCCCAGGTACTCGGCCTGGATGATGAGCGACGAGAGGCTGGCGCCGAGGCCGTCGTGGATCTCCCGCGCCAGCCGGTTGCGCTCCTCGACGACGGCGAGATCCTTGAGGTCCTGTTGGAGCTCCACCACCTCGCGATGCCCCGAGGTCTCGCGCTCGTTCAGGTACACCAGCACGTAGATGATGATGAAGTTGAGGGCGAGGTACCAGAGCAGCGTCAGGATCTCGATGGCCGTCGGCGTGCGGTTGAGCAGCTGATCGATGCGCGTGACGATGGGGAGCGCCAGCAGCGGCGGGAGGATGGCCAGCGGCTTGGGGAACAGCAGCGCGAAGAGCGTGGTGAACAGCAACTGCGAGGCGAGCAGCGGGTTCGCCAGTCCACCGCCCGTCATCGGCTTGGCGACGACGATCACCATCACCACGAGATCGACGAGCAGGGTGACGTAGGTGACCGGCGGGCCGTACCGGGGGTGCTCGAGGATGAGGTAGTTCGCGACGCTGTAGAGCAGCATCGCGAAGAACACGCCGAAGGAGAGCACGGTGAAGCCGAAGTACTGCCGCCAGATGGGCACCGAGAGGATCAGCAGGCCCAGGGTGAGGAACACCATGCGCGCGTAGAAGAGGGCGCGGGCGCGGGCGACGAACCGATCGCGCAGCCAGGAGAGCGAGGCGTCACCGGCCGACGCCTGTTGCGAGAGCCCCCGGCGCTCGAGCACCTGTTGGACGCGGGCTCTGCGGTCGGCGGTCTCCTCCACGCCCGGCGAATGCTAGCCCCATCTCCGCCGGGGTGGGGTCCTTGAGTTGCGGGAGGGCACCAAACCCGCCACAACAGCGCGATGGTTTTAGCGTCGGCCGCGATCGTCGGCCTCGGTGGGTTGGGGTGTCCGGCGTCGCTTGCGTTGGCTCGCCTCGGCGTCAAGGCCCTTACGCTCGTCGATCCCGACGTGGTCGACGTCACCAACCTGCACCGCCAGCCCTGGCACCACCCCGCCGATGTGGGCCGGCCCAAGGTCGGCTCGGCGGCGCAGAAGCTGGCGGCGCAGTTCCCCCACCTGCACCTCGTCGCCCGCCAGGAGCGCCTGACCGCCGCCACCGCCGAGGCGCTGTTCCGGGGGCACGACGTGGTGTTGGACGCGACCGATGGGGTGGGCACCAAGTTCCTGCTCTCGGACGCCAGCGTGCTGACGGGGACTCCAGCCATCTACGCGGGGGTGCTGCGCTTCGAGGGCCTCGCGATGCGCCTGGAGCGGGGAGGGCCGTGTCTGCGCTGCCTCTTCGAGACGCCGCCCACCGACGTTCCCACGTGCGCCGAGGCGGGCGTACTGGGGGCGATGGCGGGGGTGATGGGCGGGCTGCAGGCGCAGCTCGCGTGTGCCCCGAACGCCGCGCTCGGTCAGGCACGGCTGCACGTGGTCGACGGGCGTGAGCTGTCCTTTCGGGTCGTGACCGTGCGCCGTCGGGTAGACTGCGCCGCGTGCGGGGGCCACGGGAAGACGGTATTGCGCGACGAGGACGATCCCGCATGCCGCGTGCCTCCATCGACATCACCCGAGAGGTCTGCCCCATGACCTGGGTTCGGGTGAAGCTGCGCCTCGAGGAGCTGACGCCGGGTGACACCCTCGAGGTGCGCCTGCGGGGTGACGAGCCGCGCCGCAACCTGCCCCGGAACGCTCGGGACGAGGGCCATCAGGTCTCTGCCTTGAACGAGCTTCCCGACGGCACGGCCACTTTCGTCATCGAGGTGGGACCGGGCCGATGAGCGCGCTGCGCGAAGACCAGGTGCAGCGGTACAGCCGGCAGATTCTCCTCAAGGAGGTCGGCGGGCGAGGCCAGCGTGCGCTGCTGGAGGGCGCGTTCGAGGTGGTCGGTGTCGGACCCGCGCTCGACGTGGCCGTGGCCTACCTCGCCGCCTCCGGGACGCCGGTCAAGACTCAGGGCTCTCACGCGGGCTTCCTGGCAGGCGTGTTGCTCGAGGCGTTCTCACCCGACGCGGTTCGTCCGGGGGCCATGGTCGGCTGGCTGGGGCCGCTGGAGGCCCTGCTGGAGGCACCCATCGAGCGACATCGCGTGGCGATCGGCCGGGGCGTGGTGGTGGGCCTTCGCGCTGGAACGTCGGCGGGGGCGATCCCCACGGCCGAAAGCGACGCGGAGCCGGTCACCCAGGGAGCGCTCGCGGCGCTGCTCGCCCAACGGTGGGTCCTCGGGTTCGAGACCCAGCCGCGGGTCGAGGTCGTGTTCCAGGCGGGCCGCTGGAGCCGGCGCGGGTGACCCACCCTGGCTTTCCGCCAACCCTCACGGACGCCGTTCGCCACTGTGAGGCTGTCGCGCCGATGGAAGGGGTAGGGGCGTATGTCGCGGTCGATGGCGGCTGGCGCTTCGTTCCCTTGACCAACGTGCTGGGTTCCCCGGTCGGGTTCGAGGTGGACCCACGGGAGTGGATGCGGCTCGAGCGGGAGAGCGAAGGCCGGCGGCTGTGTGTTGTACACGCACATCCCGACGGGGTGCCCACCTTGAGCGCGAAGGACCAGGCCGCCTTCACCATCGACGGCCGGCCGCTGCGGACGCACCTCACGCTCGTCGTCCTGGCCCTCCGCGAGGGTCGAGTCCAGGCGGCGCGGGGGTTTGCTTTCGAGGGGATGTGGGTGTGTGTCGAACGTTTTGACACTTTGTCATTGCAGTCCGACAGCGACATGCACTAAGTCGACGCGCTTTTTGACGCGGTTCGATCCCTCCACAGGAGCGAAAGACGCATGGCGCAGCAGGAGCAGCAGGGCTTCACGGTGTGGCTGACGGGCATGCTGGGGGCAGGGAAGTCGACCCTGGCGGAGTACATCGCGGCGCGGTTGCGCCAGGTCGGCCGCAAGGTCGAGGTGCTCGACGAGGACGAGGTGGCCGAGGCCCTCTGGGGCGAGGTCGAGGGCTCCAACAAGGAGGAGCGGGTGCTCATTACCCGCCGCCTGGGCGCCGTCGCCGACATGTTGACGCGTCATGGCGTCTGTACGTTGGTGGCGTGCACGAGCCCCTACAAGGCCAGCCGCGACGAGAACCGTCGCCTCATCAGTCGCTACGTCGAGGTGTACATCGACTGCCCGACGGAGGACCTCATCAAGCGGGACTCCACCGGCAAGTACAAGAAGGCGATGAACAACGAGATCCCCGACTTCGTGGGCATCACCTCGCCGTACGAGCCTCCGCCCGACAACATGGTCGAGGTGAAGATCCGCTCCAATGAAGAGGCGGTCGAGGCCGGGGCCCTGCGGGTGTTCCAGGCGCTGCTCGACCTGACCTACATGAACGCCGAGGAGCTGAAGATCATCACCGGCACCAAGATGAAGGCCAACCCCAAGGCCAAGAAGGGGAAGGCAGGCAAGGCGCCGAAAGCCGCCAAGCCAGCAAAGAAGGGCAAGAAGAAGTGACCTGCCCGGCAGTGGGTTGTCGGGGGCGGCTCACGACGGTACGAAAGCGCGCCCATGTCCCCCGCGAAGCCACTGCTGTCGGAAGCTGACGTGTCGAGGCTCTGCGAGGCGAGCGGCGAGAAGATCGCCCGCCTCCGCGAGCGCATTCGGGGGTACGGGTCGGCGCTGGTCGCGTTCTCCGGCGGCGTCGACTCCACCTTCGTGCTCAAGATCGCCGTCGAGGAGCTGAAGGACCGGGCGCTGGGGCTGACCGCGCTGTCGCCGTCGGTCTCGCCCGACGAGGCCGACGAGGCCCGCGAGGTGGCGGCCACGGTGGGGGCCCGGCACCTCGTGGTGGACTCGCACGAGCTGGAAGACCCGCGCTACGCCGCGAACCCCACCAACCGCTGCTACTTCTGCAAGACCGAGCTGTACGGCATCACCGAGCGGGTCCGGGCGGAGCAGCAGCTCGCCGTGGTCCTCGACGGCTTCAACGCCGACGACAAGCGGGACCACCGCCCGGGACATCAGGCCGCGCGGGAGCATCAGGTCGTCTCGCCGCTCGGCGACGTGGGGCTGACGAAGAACGAGATCCGCGCGTGGTCGCAGCGCCTGGGGCTCCCGACCTGGGACAAGCCGCAGCTCGCCTGCCTCGCCTCACGACTCCCGTACGGAACGCAGGTGACCGTCGAACGCCTCAAGCAGGTCGGCGCCGCGGAGCGGGCCCTTCGCGGGCTGGGCTTCCGTGTCTTTCGAGTGCGTTACCACCAGGAGGTCGCACGGCTCGAAGTGTCGGCCGAAGAGCTGCCCCGGCTGTTCGAGGCCGAGACGCGGCAGGCCGTCGATCGCGCCCTCAAGGCCGCGGGGTTCACCTTCGTGGCGGTCGACCTCGAGCCGTTCCGCTCCGGGCGCCTCAACGACAGCCTCGCACGCAGCACCAGTGGCGTGGCCCTCCCCGTGATGAGCTGACCTCACCCACGCGAATGGAATTGACGCGTCGTGTTGCGCCCAGGCGCGAGCGCGTGGGACCCCAGTCGTTTCCGTCGCCTGCTACAGTGTGCTCCTCTTCGTTCAGGCCGTCAGGAGGTCGTCTCGACATGCGTGCATCGACCGGTGCGCTCACCGCCCGCCTCGTCTGGTTGGTGGTGGGGTTGATCACTGCCATGGGGTGCTCCTCGATGGGCGGTATGGGCGGCTGCGCGGCGCTCTCACCGATCCCCAGCGGGCGGTACGCAGGACCCAAGAACGACAACGCGGTCAACCTGCGCTTGTCGGGTCAGGGCATCAACTATCTGAACCGCAACTGGCGCTCGCTCATCGAGACGTTCGTGCCCGGGCGTCGGCTGTCGTTCCCGTTCCCCTGCACCGCGCAGTCCATTCCCGTGGTCGGCGACGTGATGATCGGCGATCAAGGCGCGGCGGGCTGCACGAGCGAGAGCTGCGGCCGACAGGACGGCACCTGCGACACCCGCGACGTGCCCGCGAACATCGAGATCGAGGTGATCGGGTTCTCCTTGTTGCCTCGCGGACCAGACGCGCTCGAGGCGAGCGTCCAGCTCTCCGTCGACACGTCGAGCCTGCTGATCGCGAGCCGGAGCGGGAACTTCGCCCTCTGTCTGTTCCTCTCGCGGATCAAGTGCGCGGTCCGGTTCGACACGGCGGGCCAGATGCCCAACGACAACCGGATCAAGGCGAACGTCCGATTCACCATCGATCAGCGCTGGGACAGGCTCCTGTCGTTCTCGGTCACGAGCATCTCTGGCACCGACATCTGTGGAGCGAGCGGAGCGCCGCCGGCGCCTGAATGCCTCCAGGCCGGTGACATCAGCTTCCCCGGGGGCAACGACCAGAACACCTGCTGCTCGCCGTACTCCGCGACGCTCGGCGCGCTGAAGGAGCCGCTGCTGCGACTCGTCTCGCCGCTCCTGCAGAGCCAGATCCGGTCGATCGTCGGTGAGCAGACCTGTCAAGCGTGTGGTCCTGGAATGCCGGCCTGCCCAACCGTCGGGAACGCCACCTCGGTGTGTCAGGACAGCATCTGCAAGGACGCGGCGGACAACACGAAGTGCGTGCCGCGGTTCCTGGGCATCGAGGGTCGGGTCAACCTCGGGGCGACGCTCGGGAGCTTCGGGGCGCCGCCCAACGCACAGATGGACCTTTCGTTCGCCGCGGGCTCGAGCGTGACCGTCGATCAAGGCCTGTCGTTTGGAACTCGGGTCGGGCTCAAGGCCGTCTCGATTGCGCCGTGCGTTTCGCCGCAGGCCGCGCCGCCGATCGTCGCCGTCGCTGCGCCAGACTTCGACGCCGAGGCACCCAGCCGCATGCTCCCCGATGGCGGAACGACGCGCGAGTACCACGCCGCTCTCGGGTTCTCGTCGCCCTTCCTGAACCTGGCGTTCCACGAGGCCCAGCAGGCGGGCGCGCTCTGCCTGCAGCTCGACACGAACAACGTCGGCCTCATCAACACCGGCCTGTTCAAGACGCTGTTGCCCTCGTTGGGGCCGATCGCCACGCGCGACGGGAAGGACGCTCCGATGATGGTCGCGTTGCGACCTGGCCGGCCCCCGACCATCAGCGTGGGTGAGGGCACGTTCGACCCGGTGACGAAGCGGCCCATCAAGCCGCTCATCCGACTGGAGCTGAACGATCTCTCCATCGACTTCTACGCGATGCTCGATGACCGCTACGCGCGGCTCTTCACCATCACCGCCGACATCGCGCTGCCGCTGTCGCTGATCTTCACCGGCTGTGATCAGGTGACCCCGGCCATCGGCGACCTCAAGATGCTGATCACCAACGTGCGCACCGCGAACAGCGAGATGCTCGCCGAGGATCCGAAGCTGCTCTCCGACCTGATCCCCGCCGTCATCGGCCTCGCAGAGCCAGCCGTCGCCGGAGCGCTGCGGCCGTTCACCCTGCCAGCGCTCGGGAACTTCAAGCTTCGCGTCAACGGCGTGAAGGGCGTCGGGCAGGTCGCTGGCACCGAGACGTACAACCACCTGGGCCTGTACGCCGAGCTGCTGCCAGCGAATGCCGCGTGTGCCGTGACGAGCCCGCGGACGACCGCGAGCCTCCGCAGCTCGGAGATCCCGAAGGCCGCCGAGATGCGCCTGTCGGGCACGCCGCTCCCGTGGCCGGTGGCGGTGCTCGACGTGCAGGCGAACGGCAAGGCTGGAACCGCCGAGTACTCGGTGCGCATCGACAACGGCCTGTGGGCAGACTTCGTGGCGGCCGAGAACGGCGCGCTGCGCGTCTCGCACCCCCGCTTCCTCATCCAGGGCGCACACACGATCTTCATTCGCTCGCGCGTCGCGGAGGATCCGCATGGCGTGTCCGAAGAGGTCGCCGTGCCGTTCATGGTCGACTGGGACGCGCCCGAGGTGCGGCTCGACGTGGACCGGGAGAATGACCGCCTGGTCGTCGCGGCGCGTGACGTGCTGTCGAGCCGCGAGTCGCTTCAGTTTGCGTACGCCGTCGGCGAAGAGACGCCGTCGGGCTTCGGCCCCGCGCGTGAGATTTCGCTCTCGGCGATCGAGGCGCAGGGCGGCGTGCGGGTGCTCGTGCGCGACGAGGTCGGGAACGTCGGCGAAGCCCGGTACCGCGCGGCGAAGGTGCACCTGCCCGGTGAGCGGCCCACGTCGGGGCTGTCGAACCCGGTGGCGACGCCGAACGGTGGAGGAGGATGCTCGGCGGTTGGCGGCCCGATGCTCCTGGCGCTCGCGGTGGTCGTCTTCGGGCGGCGCAGAAGGGGCTGAGCACGGATTCAGGGGGCTGTTCGGCGGTGAGCGACCGAGGCTTCAGGTGGAGCACGCTCGGCGCGTGACCGGCCCCTCTCGGTCCGCCTCATCGGGGTCGTCAGTGGGCAGGCTTCCTGCGTCACGGTGGGTCTGGGTCCCGACGCCGACGACGGTTGCGTCAGCCAGCGCGTGAGAGTCGCAGTTCGACCTCGCGCGACACGAACCGCCTCTCGGCGCTCGACCGGAGCTCGAGCAGGAGCGCATCGAACGCGGCTTCATCGGCTGGTGCGGACTCGAAGCACGTGAGGAAGTCGAACGCCGCCCCGAGGTCACGCCCGTGGGAGAGCCGCCGCGCGAGCGACGGCAGGTACTTCGCGCCGATGGCGATGTGCCGTGATGGGCCCTCGAAGATGCTCCGGCGTTCATCCTGCGAGAGCGTCCGCCACGCAGGGGACTTGGACATGGGAATCAGGCGGGCGCGCGTGCTCTGCGGCCGGGACAGGCCAGCCTGGACCCCGGCGAGCTGATCGTGTTCCGTGCGCGTGGAGGAGCGCTCATTGCTGCGGACGCCGTGAAGTACCCACGTCGCGTCCGGGTGAGTGCTGAACACCGCGCCCTCGATTCGTTCGAGGCCGGCGACCGGTGCCAGGGCCTCGCCGACCACCGCAGTCTGCGAGGTGGCTCCCACGAGCCCGTGACGCCCCCGAGGAAGCTGCCGCGGACGGGTGAGGCGACGGCCGGGAGAGCGCCCAGACCGCCGGGGCTTGCACAGCCGACGACTCCCGAAGACCCCATCAGCATCGTTCGACGAGACATGCGCATCAACTCTCCAGAGGTGGCGAGTTTCGCCTCAGCGTGTCTGGTGGTTTCAGGTGAATGCGTTCCGTGCGATGGGAGACTCGTGCAGACGATGACGCGGCCGATGCTCCTCCTCGTGATGCTCGCTGGCGCGGCGGCGGCGCAGGAGCGGTGGGATCATCGCGGCAGCGTTGGCTTGCTGGCGGGGTTCGGCGTCGAGGGCCGGACCTCCATCGGGGTCATGCAGTCGGACTCGGGCGCGCGGCTCTTCCCGGAGCTCGGTGGGACGCTGGCCCTGTCGGAGCGATGGCACCTCAAGCTCGCTGGTCGACTCTCGTTGTTGGGCCAGAGTCTCGGGGTGATGATCATCGCCGGCGTGCGATCCACCTACGGGCAGCGCTTCAAGACGTTCTTCGATCTCGACGCCAGCGTGAACGCCGTACCGCTCTTCACCATCGGTCCGCGCGTCGCCTTCGGGGTGCAGTACGAGCTGTTCGACGTCGTCGGCGCCTTCACCTCAGCCGGCGTCAACTTCGGAGTCGGCCCCGCAGGCGCGCGCATCGGCTTCGAGTTCCTCGTCGGGCTCCAATTCCGCTCGTATCTGCTCGAATGATCGCTGCGGTTTTTTTGACGGGTGAGAATCGTGTGCGACCATGTGTGCACCTGTAAGGGAGGACGTACCGCACATGGATGACAACTCTCGTCTCACCTCGGTGGTGTTCCGGCTGAACCGTGATCGGCTCGAGGCGCTCAAGGAGCTCTCAAAGGAGACCCGCATTCGCCAGAGCGAGTATCTGCGCGAGGCGATCAGCGATCTGCTGGAGAAGTACGAAGACCGCTTGATGGACTGAGGGCGACCTCGAGGAATGGTGGCGCGTCGGGCACGTTGGGGGCCTCGCGCCGCTCGTCGGCGGTGAAGGGATCGTCCTTCTCGTCGTACTCGACATTCCACAGCACCAGGCCGTTCGCTGGCGCCCGCTCGAGCGCCGAACGCCTGGGTCCTGACGAACCACCCGCCAGCGCCTCGGAAAAGCCCGCCTGGCTCCACTCGCCACGGGCGACCGACACGGCGCCACCGACGAGGGCGCGGACCATATACCGGCCGAAGCCGTCGCCACGCAGCCGCACCTCGACCAGCCCGTCATCGCCCTCGACCACCTCGACCGACGTGAGGGTGCGAGGTCGGACGACGCTGCTCTTGTCGTGGAAGGCGGAGAAGTCGTGCGTGCCCACCGCGAGCGCCAGGGGCTCCGTCAGCCGCTCCGGGCGCAGCGCCACGCGCCACGCGAACGGGCTCCATGACGGGCGTTCGGCCACCAGCAGTCGATAGCGGTACTCCTTCGCGGTCGTCCGCCAATGTGCGTTGAAGTGCGGTGGCGTCGGCTTCGCGAGCGCGATCCCCACATCGGGTGGCAGGTGGGCGTTGAGCCGCGCCGGCACGTCCTCGAGGGCGATCTCCAGAGGGACCCGCAACGACAAGACGTGCATGCGCGCATGGACGCCGGCGTCGGTTCGGCCGCTCGCGACCGGCTTGCGATGAATCCCCGCGGCCTCGAGCGCTTCCCACAGGGTCGCTTGAACGGTCGGCGCGTCGGCCTGAGCCTGGTAGCCTCGGAACCGCGCGCCGTGGTACCAACACCACAACGCGGTGAGCCTGGAGGGAGTGCGGGACATGGCTGAACAGACCTGGCTCTTCCGGCAAGGCGACCTGACGCTGGGTCCCGTACCCACGAAGGTGTTGGTCGACAAGCTCTTCACGGGTGAGCTGAGCGGGCTGACCGAGGTCCAGATGCTGGGCTCCGGCATCTTCCGCAAGCTCAAGGACGTTCCGGAGTTGAAGGTGCACTGGGCGAAGGCCGAGGCGAAGGCCCGCGTCGATGCCCAGGCGGTCGAGCACGCCAGACAGCGGCGGAAAAGAACGCTGATGCTGTTCGGCATCGCCGCAGGGGTGCTGCTGCTGGTGGGCGTGGGCGTCGCGGTGCTGGGCAGCTACCTGGCCGTGCACGGCTCGACCGGTGAAGACGCGTACGCCGACATCTCCATCGAGACGCCGGTCATCGCGCGCGCGAAGAAGGACGCGAACGACGAGCTGATCGACTACCAGATCGGCAAACGCCCCGGCACGTCGCCGAAGCCTGGCACCCCGACGCCGGGAACGACGACCGCGGCGGCGAACCCTGGCACGCCCAAGCCGAAGATGGGCAGCGCGGACTCCGACGGGCTGGCGGTGGGTGAGGTCGACCAGGACGCCATCAACGCCGTCATCGCGAAGTTCAAGCCCACGTTGATGCCCTGCATCCGCGAGGTCGCCAAGCCGGGAATGCCGCCGACGAAGATCCCCATCGAGTTCAGTGTGCTCGAGACGGGGAAGGTGGGCCGCGTGTGGGTCGACAACCCCGACTTCAAGAACGGCCCGCTCGTCGAGTGCCTCTCGCGCGAGATGGCGAAGTGGCCGTTCAAGCCGCAGCCCTCGGGTGCGACCGTGCAGCTCGCCTTCAACATCGGCAAGAAGGGTTGAAAGGCCGCACCCCTTCTGGTTCAAGGCGCGCCCGCCACACGTGAGGGGTGCGCCCATGTCGAACGTCGAACAAGAACTCGAACGCAAGGCCCTGAGCGCGCCGCCGGGCAGCTTCCGACAAGCCGTGCTCCTCGCTGCGAAGCGGTTCAAGTCGTCGTGGGTCGAGCTGGGAAAGCTCCTCACGAAGGTGAAGCACGAGGGCACTTTCCAGGACTGGGGCTATGCGACGTTCGAGGCCTACTGCCTCGCCGAGCTGCGCATTCGAAAACAGACCGCCGACAAGCTCACCAAGGGCTACTCGGTGATGAACAAGTACGAGCCCGAGCGGCTCCAGCAGGCAGACATCGCCGAGTCGGCCCCGCCGTTCGAGGTGGTCGAGGTGCTCGCGCAGGCCGAAGATCGCGGACAGTTGTCGGCGCAGGAGTACCGGTCGATCCGCGACGCCATCTGGAACCAGGAGAAGCCCACCAGCGAGCTGCGCAAGGAGCTGGTCGAGCGGTTCCCGGCGCCAGACGGGCAGGGTCCCTCTGACGCGCAGAGCGTCAAGCGCCTGTGGCTCCAGATGAAGCGGCTCGCGGCGGAGCTGAAGGCGAACAAGAAGATCCCCCGCGCGCTGGTGGAGCGGGCCGACGCGCTGGTCGAGGACCTCGAGGGCGTGGTGACGAGCAAGGCGGAGGCCTGAGACGCCCGCGTCAGGAAGCTGACGACAGCCTGCCTGGCGGTCGAGGTGCCCCAACGCGAAGGGGCTGCTACAGTTTCTTCACTCAGGCACCTGTGAGTACAGTGGTCCCCAAGCTCGTTGCGCTGGAGGCGGTGTGAAGAAGGGCGAACACCACGTCAATCTGTCCTGCTCCTTCTGCGGGAAGTCTCAGCGCGAGGTGCGCAAGCTCATCGCCGGGCCGACTGTCTACATCTGCGACGAGTGCATCAAGCTCTGCAACGACATCATCGCGGAAGAGAACGAGAAGGAAGAGTCGCGGCCGCAGGTGAGCCTGCCGACGCCGGTCGAGATCAAGACCTTCCTCGACGACTACGTGGTGGGTCAGGACTTCGCCAAGCGCGTGCTCGCGGTGGCCGTCTACAACCACTACAAGCGCATCTATCAGAAGAAGCCCGGCGCCAAGCTGCGGCCCGGGATGAAGCTGCCCGGCCCCGAAGAGGTCGAGCTGTCGAAGTCGAACATTCTCCTGATCGGGCCGACCGGCTCGGGCAAGACCCTCCTCGCGCAGTCGCTCGCGCGCTTCCTCAACGTGCCGTTCACCATCGCCGATGCCACGAGCCTCACCGAGGCCGGCTACGTCGGTGAAGACGTCGAGAACATCATCCAGAACCTGCTGCACAACGCCGACTACGACGTCGACAAGGCCGCGCGTGGCATCGTCTACGTCGACGAGATCGACAAGATCGCCCGGAAGAACGGCGACACCCCGTCGGCCACGCGAGACGTCGGCGGCGAGGGCGTGCAGCAGGCGCTGCTCAAGATCATCGAGGGCACCCGGGCCAACGTCACCCCGCGCGGCGGCAAGAAGTACAACCAGCAGGAGTACATCCAGGTCGACACCTCGAACATCCTCTTCATCTGCGGCGGCGCCTTCCACGGCATCGAGCAGGTGATTCGACGGAGGACGGGCGAGAAGGGCCTGGGCTTCGGCGCGGCGATCGAGTCGAAGGAAGAGCGGAGCGTCGGTGAGTTGCTGCGGCTGGTGGAGCCGGACGATCTGATGAAGTTCGGGATGATCCCCGAGTTCATCGGGCGCCTGCCGGTCATCGCGACGCTCAACGATCTCAAGGAAGAGGATCTGATCACCATCCTCACCGAGCCAAAGAACGCGCTCACCAAGCAGTACCAGAAGCTCTTCGAGATGGAGAAGGTGAAGCTCCAGTTCTCGAAGGAGGCGCTCAAGGCGGTGGCGAAGGAGGCGTTGCGCCGTCACTCGGGCGCCCGCGGCCTGCGCGCCATCATGGAAGACGCGATGCTCGACATCATGTACGACGTGCCCTTCCGCGAGGGCGTGAAGGAATGTCGGATCACCGAAGGCGTCGTGCTGAAGAAGGAAGCGCCTCAGGTCTTCTTCGAGAAGGAGAAGAAGTCCGCCTGAGGTTCGCCGTCGCCCTGGGCGCGCTGTGTCTGGCCGCCTGTCCACCGAAGGCTGCGCTGGTGGAGGCGGTCGACGCCGGCGTCTGTGAGTGCTCGCCGGCCGTGACGGCGGCCGTGACGAAACCGACGCCTCCCCGTCCGGTCCGCGCCGAGCCGACCTCCGAGAGCCACGACGTGCATCCGCTCGCGGTCTGCGAGGCGAGGGGCGAGGACCCGCTCGAGGCCTCGCGGCGCTTCTCGGACGATGGGCAGTGGGAGAAGGCGCTGTCGTGTGCTGCGCAGGCCTCGGCGCTCATGCCGAACGAGCCGTTGGCGCACGCCGAGCGAGGGCGGGCGTTGGTGGCGCTCGAGCGCTTCGACGACGCCAAGCTCGCCTATGCCCGGGCGCTCGCCATCGAGCCGGATCACCTCGACGCGTTGCTGGGCGCCGCGCACCTGTACGCGGTCGCGCTCCCGTCGACGCGCGAGGTGGACGAGCTGGGGGTTCTCTATGCCGAGCGTGGGTTCGAATTGGCGAGCGCGCCGCTGCTCGCCGACGTGGGCGACGGTGGAGAGGCCGTGACGGATCGCGAGCTGGCGCTGGAGTTCGGGCGCGTCGCGGCCATGGCGCTCAACGACGTGGGTCGAAACGCCGAGGCCATCGCGCGCGCCGACTGGGTGCTCGCCCGGGCCAAGGACGATCCCGAAGCGGCCTTCGAGCGGGCCATCGCGCTGTTCGAGCGGTGCCAGTTCCCCGAGGCAAAGTCGGCGTTCCAGCGGTTGCTGGCCGACACGACACGTTCGGGGCATGCGCACTACCACCTGGGGCTCCTGCTCGAGCGCGACGGCAAACAGGCCGAGGCCGACAAACACTTCGCCAGGGCACTCAAGGCCTCACCGGAGCACTTCTGGACGCCGGTGATGCTCTCGCCACAGGAGTTCAAGACCGAGCTCGACCGCCTCATCGCGGCGCTGGAGCCCGAGGTGAAAAAGGATCTCACTGGCGTACCCATCGAGGTCGAGGACCTGCCCCGACTGGAGGATCTCACGACCGGCGAGCCGCCGCTGTCGCCCACGATCCTCGGGTTGTTCCGGGGGCCACCACTCCAGGTGGCCTGTACGCCCGAGAACGGCGCGGAGCCCGGTCAGCCGTGCCGCTCCATCGCGCTCTACCGGAAGAACCTGGGCCGCGCGGTGAAGACGAAGGATGAGCTCGTGCAGCAGCTGAAGGTCACGCTGCTCCACGAGATCGGGCACCTGCGCGGAGAAGATGACGGTGAGTTGGCCGCGCGAGGGCTCGAGTGAAGGCGCCGGTCGCGAAGGTGAGTGAGAAGGCCGCGAAGTCCGTGCGGCTGGGCTACCCCTGGGTGTGGCGGCAAGAGGTGCTCGGGCTCCCGAAAGACCTTCCGCCTGGGGCCACCATCGACGTCGTCGATGCGCAGCAGAACCCGCTCGGTCAGGCCTTCGTCAGCTCGCGCTCGCCGCTCGCGCTGCGCTTCGTCTCGCGGAAGCTGCACGCCGACGAGCGCATCGACGACGTCTTCTGGAAGCGCCGCTTCGAGCTCGCGGTGGCGCGCCGGAAGAGCCTCGAGGGACGCGACGCGATGCGCCTGGTGCACGCGGAGGCCGACCTGGTGCCGGGGCTCATCGTCGATCGCTACGGCTCCGCGCTGACGGTCCAGACGCTGAGTGAAGGCGCCGACGTACGCAAGGCGACCTGGGCGCGGCAGCTGCAGGAGCTCACGGGGGCCTCGGTGGTGGTGTGCCGGGACGATGCCTCGGGTCGCGACTTCGAGGGCCTCTCACGCGAGACCAGGGTGCTGGGCGGGGAAGGGAAGACGCTCGTCGAGTACCACGAGGGTGAGAGCGCGCTGGAGATCGACCTTCTGGCCGACTCGAAGACGGGCTCGTTCCTCGATCAGCTCGACAACCACCTGCGCGCCGGCCAGCTCGCCTCGGGCCGTGCCCTCGACACGTTCAGCTACCACGGCGGCTTCGCGCTCTCGCTCGCCCGTCGGTGCAGCGCGGTCATCGCAGTGGAGCAGGATCCCGACGCAGCGGCACGGGCGCGGGCCAACGCGTCGCGCAATGGGCATCGGCACGTCGAGGTGGTGACCGGCAACGCGTTCGACGAGCTGCGCTGGCGCAGCGACGAGGGTGAGACGTTCGACACCGTCGTCATCGACCCGCCGGGCCTGGCCAAGCGCAAAGAAGGGCTCGCGACCGCGCGGCGCGCGTACCACGAGCTCAACGTGCGGGCATTCAAGCTGGTGGCGCCCGAGGGCTTGCTGGTGACGTGCTCGTGCTCCGGCAAGCTGACGCGAGACGTGTTCGAGGCGATGGTGCTCGAAGCGGCAGCCGACGCGAAGCGCACGGTGCAGGTGCTCGAGCGCCGTGGCGCCGGAATCGATCACCCGGTGCTCCCGGGCCTTCCCGAGACGGAGTACCTCAAGGCCTGGTTCGTGCGCGTGCTCTGAGGAGACGGCTCAGCCCTTGAGCCCGAGCTCCTTCTTCAGCCTGGCCACCAGCTCGAAGTACTCCTGCCGCGCGAAGGGCACGTTCAAGATGTGGAAGTCCTTCTTCGACAGCCCCACGCAGCCGAAGCAATAGGTGCAGTCGGAGAGGTTGCGGCTGTAGACGACATAGGCGCTGGCGGTGCAGTTCTCGCTCTGCACGCAGTACGCGCACCCGTGGAGCGACTTCGAATCGACACAGTGCGAGCAATTGTTGCAGAGCTCGCAGCGGATGCAATGGGTTGACGCGTAGCAGGCCTCGCACTCCTCGCAGAACATGCAGTTCGCGCAGCGCACGCACCCGGTGCATGCGTAGCTGCCGGGGTTGCCCTCGTCGGAGGCGAAGGACTGCGTGAGGTGGCTCAGTTCGTCGAGGAAGCGCCGCTTGTCGAGCGAGGCAACGAGGGCGCGGGCTTCATCGACATCGAAGGTCGGCTTGCGGGGGTCGCGGGCCACGAAGCGCAGTATTCCTCAGCTTCCCGTTCCCACGAAGTCTTCGATCCGTCACGGCAGCAGGCGCACGAAGGCCGAAACGGCGGTCACCACGGCGGCAGGCTTGTCGATGAAGGGCAGGTGTCGGCAGCCTGACAACTGAACGACCTCGAGGTGCTTCACCAACGACGCGAGTCGATCGAGGTGGGCGGGGGAAGCGAACGCGTCTTGATCGCCGCGCAACCCGAGCGCCGGGCACGTCACGCCGCGCGCGAAGTCATCCATCTGCCAGGTCGCGAGGCCGGGCCCGGTCCAGAGGGTGGCCCAGTCGGTGAAAGTGCGCTCCGGATCGGAGCCTGCCGCGAGGAGCGAGTCCGGCAGCCCGCGCTGGTACATGCGGCGAATCTCGAGCCGGAGTCCATCGTCGACGAAGAGCAGCGGCGCCATCGCGACGACGCCCTCGACGGGCATCGACGCCGCCCCGGCGTGAATCAAGGCGATGGAGGCGCCTTCCTGGTGCCCAATGAGGATGACCTTGTCGAGCCCGAGGGCGCCGCGCATGGCGGGGAGCACGTCGAGGGCCTCATGCTCGAGATAGCCGGGGCGCAGAGGCTCTGGCCGTGGCTCCGATTCGCCCCAGCCGAGGCGGGAATAGGCGTACACCCGTCGATCGGTGGCATCAGCGAGTCGCTGCGGGACATCACCCCAACCCTTCGCGTGGCCCGCTGCCTCGTGCAGCAACAGCAGCGCCGCGCGCTCCTCGCCCTGGCCCCACCACGCGTACTCGTACGAGTACTCATTGACGCGAATCGTCGGCATGACGCCAAGAGAACAAAGCAGATGGCCGCCGCCCGGCCCATGGGTTTGCCGTCGCGCCTCCCATGTATGCCCGGGCCGGCGGCGGCGGTCCCAGGGAGATGTCGGCGCGGGTCGGGACCTCGAGGCTGACGTCGAAGGTGAGGCCTGAAGCCACGCTCGGCAGCGTCGTGGCCCACGCGCGGGTGAGCTCGCCGTCGATCGACACCCGCAGACGAGCGCCGTCTCCGCCAGCCGACTCGTCTCTCGCAGCGCGGCGTCGTACTCGGCCGCTCGATGGAGCACGAGGCGGGCGCTGGCCCGGGCCACCGCCACCAACGCGCCGAAGGCGAGGACCGCGAGCGCCAGAGCGCTGACCACCAGTACGCCCAGCCGGGACCACGCCGCGTCGAGGGCGGCCGAGATGGTGCCGGTCTGCCCGCGGAGCGCTCGGGTCAAGGCGCCCGCCGCCGCATGCGCCTGGGGCTGGTCCTGCCGTTCGAGCGCCTGCTCCAGCGCGGCGAGCGCCGCGAGCGCGGCGGGGGTGGGCGCTCCGGTCTTCGCGAACGCCCTGACGGCGGCGCGACGCTCCTCGGGGGCGCGGCCGGTCTCGATGGCCTCGTCGAGCGCCTGGACCGCCACCAGCCACCGCACGTCGTGGCCCAGGGCCGCGCGCGTGTTCGAGACATCGACGAACAGGTTCACCGCGAACACCCCGATCGCCAGCAGGGCGACGACGGCGACGAGGAGCGAAGCCGTCCACCGATGTGCGAGCGCGAGACGACCCCAAGGCGCGAAGGGTCGCACGAAGCACGACTTGTCCGGTACAAGATCCTCGTGGATCTGTCGCACCTCAATCCGCCGCAGCGCGAGGCCGTGCTCACCACCGAGGGCCCGCTGCTGGTGCTGGCAGGGGCCGGCTCGGGGAAGACGCGCGTCATCACCCACCGCATCTGCCACCTGCTCGAGAAGAAGGTGCCGGCCCGCGCGATCCTCGCAGTGACGTTCACCAACAAGGCCGCCGCCGAGATGAAGGAGCGCGTGGTGCACATGGCCGGGCAGAAGGCGCTCGGCGTGACGCTCTCGACGTTCCACGCCTTCGGCGCCGAGGTGCTCAAGGCCCACCTGCCGAAGCTCGGGTGGCCGAAGAAGTTCGCGATCGTCGACACGGGGGATCAGCTCGCGCTCGTGCGCCGCGCCATGCGCGATCGCAACGTCGACGACCGCACCTTCGACCCGCGCAAGGTGCTCACGCTCATCAGCCGCGCGAAGAACTCCGGCGAGGCGCCGCAGCCGAAGCCCGAGGGCCAGGGAGACGACCTCGATCTCGTCGCGCACCTGGTGTTTCCGCTCTACCAGCTGGCCCTCAAGGCCCAGGGGGCCGTCGACTTCGACGATCTCATCGTCTTCCCGTCGCGGATCTTCGAGGAGTTCCCGCTCGTCAAGCAGCAGTACCAGGCCCGCTACCGCTACATCATGGTGGACGAGTTCCAGGACACCAACCGGGCCCAGCTCGAGGTGCTGCGCCACCTGGGCGAGGGCCACGGCAACGTCTGCGCGGTGGGTGACGACGATCAGTGCATCTACTCGTGGCGCGGCGCCGAGGTGCGCAACATCCTCGAGTACGAGCGCTTCTTCGCCGGGGGAAAAGAGGTGCGGCTCGAGCAGAACTACCGGTCGACCGGCATCATCCTCGACGCGGCCAACGCGGTCATCGAGCAGAACCCGCACCGGCGCCCCAAGCGCATGTGGACCGACGTGAAGGGGGGGGTGAAGGTGAAGCTCGTCTCGGCGCCGTCCGAGGAGGAGGAAGCCCGCTTCGTCGCGCGCGAGATCAAGGAGGCGATGGCCAACGGGGTGCCCGCCGATGAGATCGCCGTGCTGTACCGCACCAACGGCCAGTCGCGGCCCGTGGAGGAGGCGCTGCGCGAGCGCGAGGTTCGCTACGAGGTGATCGGCGGCACCGAGTTCTTCGATCGCCGCGAAGTGAAGGACGTCATCGCGTACTTCAAGCTGATCGCGAACCCGAAGGACGAGACGTCGCTCCTGCGCATCATCAACGTGCCTGCGCGCGGCATCGGCGACGTGACGATGGAGCGCATCACCGCCTGGGCCGTGAAGAACGACGTGCCGCTGTGGAAGGCGCTCGAGCGCGTCGACGAGGTGCCCGAGGTACCCCAGGGGGCGCCCGACAAGGTGCGCGAGTTCATCGGGCTGGTCGATCGCTACCGGAAGGCGTTCACGAAGGGCAACCTGGCGCTCGTCACGCGCGACCTGCTGTCCGAGATCGACTTCGTCGGGGCGGCCCGGCAGCACGCGCCGTCAGCGGCCTCGGCGGATCGCAAGGCCAAGGGGGTGGCGCAGGTCATCGACAGCCTCGAGACCTACGAGCGACGCGAGGGGCCCAAGGCGAGCCTGCTGACGTATCTGAACCGCCTGGCGCTCGACACGAAGGACGAAGACGACGAGGCCCACCACACCGCGGGCCGGGTGACGTTGATGACGCTCCATGGCTCCAAGGGGCTCGAGTGGCGGCTGGTGTTCCTCATGGGCCTCGAAGAAGAGCTGCTGCCCCACGCGGGCATGCAGGGAGAGCTCCCCAACCCCGAGGAGGAGCGACGCCTCTGCTACGTGGGGATGACGCGCGCCCGGGAGCAGCTCGTGATGACCCGCGCGACGATGCGCCTCAAGCGCGGCCGCGAAGTGCCCCGCACCCCCAGCCGCTTCCTCGACGACGTGCCGGAAGACCTGTGTGAAATCATCGATCTCGATGCGGTCCCCGACGGACCGCCCACGACCCAGGAGCTCAACTTTTTCGAGAGCCTCCGGCAACGGCTCAAGGGGCAAGGCGGCGGCACGCCTCCGGGCTGATCGCTGATCCGCGCTCAGAACGGGTCTTGACACCCCGTGCCTGCACAGGTAGCAGGGCCGCCCTTTCCAGCTTCGCGACAGTTTCTGCGGAGCGCTACAGCAAGGTTCAAAGTCATGCCGCAGCAGAGGACGTACAGCGCAAAGGCGAAGGACATCAAGCGCGAGTGGCACCTCGTCGACGTCGACGGGAAGATTCTCGGCCGGGTCGCGACCCAGATCGCCACGCTGCTCAAGGGCAAGCACAAGGCGATGTACACGCCGTCGATCGACACGGGCGATCACGTCGTCGTGATCAACGCCGAGAAGGTGAAGGTCACCGGCAACAAGCCGGCCCAGAAGCTCTACCACCGGCAGCCCCGGGCTGGTTTCCCGGGCGCGCTGAAGACGACCGACTACCAGACGCTGCAAAAGCGTCACCCGGAGGACATCATCGAGAACGCCGTGCGCCGCATGCTGCCGCGGAACGCGCTCGGCCGGCAGATGATGACGAAGCTGAAGATCTACGCTGGCGACAAGCACCCGCACGTTGCCCAGAAGCCTGCCGCCCTCGCGGTCAAGGCCTAACCTTCCAGGACGAGAGAGCACACCATGGCCAAGTCTGGCACTGACGGTTTCTACGCTACCGGCCGCCGCAAGGAGGCCACTGCCCGCGTGTGGGTCAAGCCCGGCACCGGGTCGATGATGATCAACGGCCGTCCGATGGACGAGTACTTCGGCCGCGAGACGTCGATCATGGTCATCAACCAGCCCCTTCAGGTGCTGGAGCAGATGGGCAAGGTCGACATGACGGTGAACGTGCGCGGTGGCGGGCTCTCGGGCCAGGCCGGCGCCATTCGTCACGGCCTCTCGCGCGCCCTGTGCCGCATGAGCGGGGACTACCGCAGCCCGCTGAAGAAGGCCGGCTTCCTCACCCGCGACGCGCGCGCGGTCGAGCGCAAGAAGTCGGGTCAGCCCGGCGCCCGCAAGCGCTTCCAGTTCAGCAAGCGCTAAGCGGTTCTCCGAAGCACGTCCCTGCCGTGGGTTCCCATGCGACATGGGCACTCACGGCATGCGTGTTTCTGGCTGCCGCGGGGCATCGAGGGGGCACCATCTGCGTCGACGGGTGTTAGGCTTTCGACCGACATGGAACTGAACGAGATTCTGCAGATCGCCCTCCGGGGTGGGGCCTCCGACATCCACCTCAAGGCCGGTTTGCCCCCGATGTTCCGAGTGGACGGCTCCCTGGTGCCCCTCAAGGACGGCAAGCGCCTGCCTCCCGAAGAGGTGGCGCGCATGGCGTTTGGCATCATGAATGAGTTCCAGAAGGAGAAGTTCAAGACCTCGAACGAGGTCGACCTCGCCTACGGCGTGCCCGGGCTCGGGCGCTTCCGCGTCAACGTGTTCCAGCAGCGCGGCACCATCGGCGCGGTGCTGCGTGTGATTCCGTTCAAGATCATGTCGGTGAAGGAGCTGATGCTCCCGCCGGCGCTCGAGAAGATCGCGCTCGAGGAGCGCGGCCTCATCCTGGTCACTGGTACCACGGGCTCGGGGAAGTCGACCACGCTCGCCGCGATGATCGATCACATCAACTCGATGGAGACCAACCACATCATCACCGTGGAGGACCCCATCGAGTTCCTCATTCGCGACAAGCGGTCGATCGTGAACCAGCGGGAGATCGGCGTCGACACGCTCTCGTTCAGTCAGGCCCTCAAGAGCGCGCTGCGGCAGGACCCGGACGTTATCCTCGTCGGCGAAATGCGGGACATCGAGACGATCGAGACCGCGTTGCTCGCGGCCGAGACCGGTCACCTCGTGATGTCGACGCTGCACACACTCGACGCGTCCGAGACGATCAACCGCATCATCTCGGCGTTCCCGCCGCACCAGCAGAAGCAGATCCGCATTCAGCTCGGCAGCGTGCTTCGGGCCGTCGTCTCTCAGCGCCTGGTGCCACGCGCCGACGGGAAGGGACGTGTCGCCGCCGTCGAGATCATGAAGACGACGGCGCGCATCAAGGAGCTCATCGAGGACAAGGATCGGACGAAGGAGATCCCCGACGCCATCGCACAAGGCAACATCGCGTACGGCATGCAGACCTTCGATCAGTCGCTGATGCAGCTCGTCCGCGGCGGCCTCATCATGTACCAGGAGGCCCTGCGGCAAGCGTCGAACCCCGACGACTTCGCGCTGCGCTACCAGGGCGTCAGCTCGACCGCCGACTCGAAGTGGGAAGGCTTCGACCAGAAGGAGGGCGAGGATCGCGCGGTGCCAGGGTCGATGGCCTACGTGCAGCAGATGAACGCCCAGGCACAGAAGCCCGGGGTGGCTCTGCCGATGCCGACGGGTGCGGCTCGGAACAACCTGCCTCCCGTGGGGAGTGCGCCCGTCACGACCCCAGCGGCCGCTCAGCCGGCCGCGCGCCCACCCGCGCCGGCGGCAGCCGCTCCGAAGCCCGCGCCTGCCGACGACGATTTTCAGATCGAGCGGTTCTGAAGCCGTCACGCTGCGCTCGTTCTCGCTCTCGCAGTGTGGCCTCAGCGCTGAGGTGGTTCCGCGGGCAGGGTGCGTTCGCCACCGATTGAGGCGCACACCCCGCTGGCCGGTGTCCGGTTGCGACTCGCCGCAGCGCCAGCTCGTTGAGCGGGCCGAGGGTGTCGACGAGGAAGAGCGCGTCACGCGTTGGCCGTCCGTCCCCGGGGGCGAGTGCGCTGTCGACGTTCCGCACGACGCTTCCGGTTCGCAGAGTCCGGCATCACGTGCCAACTCACACGCCCCAGACGTCGACGAGGATGAGGTGGCTCCGCGCTGGCTGGTCATCCCGTCGCCAGCCGATGCGGTCCGAGGTGGCGCCGAAGCTCGATCCTGGACTCGGTGCGAGCCGTGCTCCCGCCGAGCGGACGGTTCCGGAACGGGGCCGCCTCCATGCCCCGGGAACCCGATTTTCGACCTGGTGTCGGTGTGGTCACGCGCGCACCGGCAACCCGCCGGTAAGGCGCTCGTCATCCGCCAGCTCGCGAGGAACGTCCGCCCATGACCGAGGCCAGTCCCCGTCCGTCGTCCGATGCCCTGCCGTCGAAGATCTCTGTCTCGTGGAAGGGGCGGCTGCTCGACGTGCGCCACCTTCAGCCGGGGACGCAATGGGAGCTCCACGACTTCCGGGTCGAGGCGACGCGCGAAGGGACGAGGGTCGTCGCGGGTGACGAAGTCCTGTTGGCGGCTGGAGCGGGCGAGTCGGTCTCGCGCGCGCTCGGTGGGCTGTCGGTGACCCTCGAGCCGACCCTGGCGCCTGAGCGCGTCATCAGCGACGCCCGTGAGCTCGACGTGCGGTTCTTCAAGATCGTCAGCGTCGCGGTGTTGGCGTTCATCGCGCTGGTGGCCTCGTTCCTCGTCCTGCCGGAAGGGGGGTACGCCGAGGGGGATGTCTTCAATGGGCCGCCCATGAAGCTGTCGCTCGTGCTGCCGCCAGAGAAGACCGTCGAGAAGCAGCCTCCCTTCGAGAAGCAGCCCACGAAGGACACCTCAGCGATGCTCCTGGCCCCGAGCAAACCGACGGACGCGAAGCCGAAGCCAGCCGCCGACGCCCAGAAGGTGAAGCAGTACATGGCGAGCATCTTCGGGGATTCGTTCGACCGGATGGTTCAGGGCAGGGGCCTGGAGCAGCAGATGAACGATGCGCTGGAGCGCCTACAGGGACCGACGACGGGCTCGAGTGACCCGAATGGGTTCGACGGAATCCACAGCCGCGGGAATGGCAGCGGCGGGCCGGCGGGCTCGGGCCTGAGCATCGGCTCCATCGGTGGGCGCCGCCCCGGGGGTCCCCCCACCGGCTTCACCCTCAATGGCGCTCGGAAGCAGCTCGTGACGCCAGGCGGCGAGCCGAAGGAGTTCCTCGGCAATGGCCTCGAGCGTGACGTGGTGATGGCCGTCATCCGCCGGCACCAGAGCGAGATCACCTTCTGCTACGAGAGCGAGCTGACCCGGAGCCCCACGCTCGGCGGGAAGGTCGCGGTGAGCTTCACCATCGATGGCGCTGGCTCCATCTCGGACGCGCAGGTGGCGGAGTCGGGGCTCGACAACGAGAGCGTCGAGTCCTGCATTCTCTCGCGCATTCGCCGCTGGAGATTCCCCGAGCCCAAGGGTGGCGGCGTGGTGGTGATCACCTTTCCCTGGGTGTTCCACGTCGCCGGAACGGCCGAAGAATAATCACTCCTCTTCGTCCGACTCGTCCTCGTCGGCTTCTTCATCGTCGTCGACACCTGGAGCGCGAGCCGCTCCCTTCGCGACTTCTGACAATCGCGCCAGCCGGCCGGGCCCCACGAGTCCCTGGGACGCGAGAAACCCGAGGAAGGTGACGAGGGTCTCTCCGGCGCGTTCGAGCTCCTGACTGGCAACCGAGCGGGCGAGCAGGTCCATGGCGTCGTCCACGTGTTCGGCGGCGATGGGCTGTGGCCCGTCGCTCCAGGCCGCTTCGAGGAGCGCCTCGGCAACGGCGAGGCGCAGGGGGCGCTGCTTCGAGTCCACCTGTTTCACGAAGCCGTCGACCCACGCCTCGACGGCGTCGGCCTCGACGCGGGCGAGCGCCGGGAGCGTGTCGAGGGTCTCGAGCAGGAAGTCGACGTCGAAGTCATCGGGGTCCTCCGGCCAGCCGAACCCCTCGTCGAGGACTGCGTGTTGGAGCAGGCCCAGGGCCTCGTCGCGACTCGCGCCGGCGGCCATGACGCCCTCGAGGGCCCTGGTGGCGCGCAGCCCGGTGGCCGGGTCGGCGAGCACCCGCGAGGTCGCGGCCTTCGTGGAAACGACGATGAGGCGCTGTTGCAGCTCGTGCGGGAGCGGCTTCCCCTTGCTGGCGAGCACCTTCTTCTCGAGCCCTGGCTCCACGCGCACGGCTTCGACGAGAGCGGTCGCATCGTCGTCAGAGGCCCCTCCTTCGAGGGTTGAGAGCACGGCGGCGACGTCGAGGAAGCGGCGCTGGAGCGGGTGCATGCGGGCTGTATCTCGCCTCTTGGCGCGACGGTCCACCGCGCAACGCCAACCGGACCCGCCGCGTCGGCGCGGCAGACACGCTCGGGTGAAGGCGCTTCAGCGCGCCGGGGAGCTGCACCCGATGCCTCGTTGCCAGCCAGAGCACCCCTTTGTGCCAGTGGTAAATCGGTGGGGTGGCGCGACGTGCGAAACCGACCGTGATGGAAGCCGCGCAGCGACTGCTCGCGGCCCGGGAGAAGACGCGCGCCCAGCTCGAGCAGGCCCTCGTGCGCAAGGGCTACCCCCTCGACGAGGTCCACGAGGTCATCGCGCGGTTGTCGTCGGCAGGGCTGCTGTCGGACCGTCGCGCGGCCGAGCTCCACGCGCGTAAAGGCTTCGAAGCACGGCAGTCGACCTCGGCCGTGGCGCGCAAGCTCTCCGCGCTCGGGGTCGATGAGGCCGAGGCTGAAGAAGTGGTCGGTCGGGTGCAGGCCGACGTGGGCCATGACGACGAGTCGGCCGCCCTCGCCCTGATACAGCAGCGCAAGCTCACTGGCGGGAAGGCCGCGCGCTTCCTCGCGGCACGTGGGTTCGACGAGGCGCTCATTCGGCAGGTGGTCGACCTCGATGACGAGGTGGGTTGAAGGCCGTGACTCGGGGCCGGTGGTCTTGACGTGCCATTCAGCGGTCTGCCGGGCGAGGCCGACAGCGTGCCGCGTGGCGTCACGGCGACGAAGCCGGCCGCCCCATGGTCTGGCCTCGGCGAGGCTGGCAGGGGGCAGCGTGGCGTCACGGGGGGGCGTGCTCCACGGGTCGTCGAGCCCCAGCGTCGTCGCTGCGTCGACCGGGCTGGCGCCAGGGACAAGCGAGGTCCAGCTCGGCCTCGATCGATCCGTCCCCGAATCACTTCGTCTCGAGCGACCTCAGGCGGCCTGGGGTCCCAGCTTGCGGGCCAGCACCTCGAGGTCCTGATCGGCGTTCGGCATCTCGCTGAGCACGGCCTCGGGATCGAACTGGAACTCGGCCTGCGGCAGCGCCAGCAACGCCGTGACCGCCGGCTCGCCCTTCTTGTCGGCGAAGGTGGCGTGCATGACGCGGCCCCGCTCGAGCTGGAGCTGGCCTTCCTGCGGCCCGTTGCGGATCTGCAGGCGGCCCGACTTGCGGCCCGAACCGAGGATGCGAATGAGCTCGGTCGGCGCGAGCTCGTCGAAGCTGCCGCGCACCACGTGTCCCGGCCCGCCATGTTCGACGCGATCGGCGTAGGCACCCCGGATCACCACCGCGGCGTCATCGGGGTTCCCGTTGTTGGGGATGAAGCTCGTGATGCCGCCCTGCAGGAGCCGCTCGCGCGTCGGCGCGTCGGTGGGTTCCCCCAGTACGAGCACCGGCAGCGACGCGCTCTCGGGCCTCGCGCGGACGAATTGCACGAGCGCGACGAGATCGCCGACGCCGTACCCCAGGCCCGCGACCACCGCGTCGGCCTCGTTCGCCAGCACTGCATCAATGAGCCCGTCGAGCTTCAGCACGGCCTGCACCACCAGGCCCATCTTCGACACCGCGTCCATGAGGTCGGTGCGCGTGGCCTCGTCGGGGTCGGCGATGAAGATTTGCCGGCCATCGGTCTCGACGCGCTGCTTGAGCAGGTCTCCGCTCTGGAGCGTGATGAGCGCGTCGATGACGACCGGGTCGAACAGCGCGCCGGCTTGCGCGTGCAGGGTGTCGAGGGCCTCCTGCTTGGGGAGGATGCGCCCCATCGGGTTGAACGGGTTGCGCGTGTAGTCGAGGAAGGCGTCGACCGCGGCGATGATGCGCGAGCCGATGGGGATCTCTTCGCCCTTGACTCCCTGCGGCAGACCCGAGCCGTCGAAGGCCTCGTACATGTGCGCGAGCACCGAGTTGACCTGGTTCGGCAGGTGGACCGTCTCGAAGAGCTTGATGGGCGCGCGGACGTACCGCTTCGCCTCGGCCTTCAGATCGGGGCTGGCGGCCAGCAGCGGCAGGGTGACGTGGCGGTCAGCCTTCTTGCCCAGGTCGTGCAGGTACGCGGCGATCTGCGCGTTGGCGACGTCCCGCGGAGGCACCCCGATGCGTCGGGCGATGAGGGCCGTCTGGCGGGCGACCTGGGCGGAGTGACTGCGGAAGTCCTTCCGCGGCATCTCCATGAGAGACACCATGATGTTGAGCGTCTCGAGGAAGTCGTTCTCGCCGACGCTGCCACGCACCGAACCGAGGGCCTCCCGCAGTTGCGTGGGGTTGATCCGCGACGAGCTTCGACCGGAGCCCGAGACGCTGGTGCGGGACGAGACATCGGGCGCTGCGGTGACGCGGGAGGGCTCGTTGTAGTCGCGCACGCCGCTGGGGTTGGTCGGCCGGGGCAGCGCCTGAACGCCCCCTTGCTCGAGCGCGGCGAAGGCCGTCGGGTCGCCGTAGTAGTGCTTCTTGATGGCCGCCTGAATCGCGTTGCGCACGCCGATGAACGGGAAGACCTCGTTCATCTCGGTGACGAGGGCGATCTCCCGCACCAGGTCGGTCTTCTGCGGCTCGGCCATCACCACCGAGAGGATCTTCCGCTCCGAGTCGAACGCGATGGGCAGGAAGCACTGGGCTTCGGCCATGCGCACCGGCACCTTGTCGAGCACCTCGGGCGGAATGGTGGCCTTGGCGAGCTTGTCGGCCGAGACGTACCGGGTCTTCAGCTCTCCGGCGAGGAAGCGCAGGAGCACCGTCTCCTGGACGAGGCCAAGCTCCACGAGGCAATCACCGAGGCGGTGCCCGGTGATCTTCTGGTGCTGCAAGGCCTGCTCGACCGCTTCGGCAGATGCGAGTCCGGCCTCGATGAGTCGTTCTCCAAGCCGCTTGGCCATGGGTGACGTCCGGGAAGGGGATCAGGCGCCGCTGGGCGGGGTCTCGCCGTCGCCGACCAGGGCCTTGAAGGGCTTGAACGCGAGGCCCTCGGGCAGCGAGGCGTCACGGCGTGGGGCCTCGGACTTCGTGGGCTCCGAGGGGCGAGGGCCGTCACCGCGCTCGGGGCGTGGCGGGCGGGGCTTCTTTTCGACCTTCGGGCCCGGTCCATGGGGAACCGGCTGCCCCGACAGGCGCGCCACCACGCGCTCTTCGAGCTGCCGCTCCAGCTGGGTCAGGAGGGCGTCGAGGCCGAGCGCGATGGTCGGGTTGTCGAGCAGCTTGAGCAGGCGTTGGCGCGCCGCCTTGTGGGAAGACCCCTCGTCTTCTTGCCGCTCGGGACGGTCGGCGCGCTTCTCCTTCGGCTCCCGGGGCTCCTTCGTGCCGGCCTCGGCGGTGGGGGGCGGCGCGGTGAACTCGAACTCCTTCGGATCGATGGGCTCCGGGTCGAGCCGTTCGATGACGTCGATGACGATCTGCGACTTGCCGTGGAAGCTGCCCACGCGGCCCTTGAGCAGCAGGTAGTCGCCAGCCGCGAACGCACCATCGGCCGCCTCGACGTTCTCGAAGACCCGGCCATCGACCTCACCGGTGCGGTCGGTCAGCGTCAGCGAGAGGTACGGCTTGCCGGCGCGGCTGGCGGCCTTCTCCTTGCGGGTGGCCTTGAAGACCGTGTGCACGGTCTCGCCGGACTTGAGGTCCTTCGCGTAGATCTTCCGGATCTGCTCATCAGCGCTTGAATTCGTCGTCTCGGTTTCGGTCTGGCTCACGGTCATGAGAGACTATCCCCCCCTTGCAGGTGACGGATCCACATTTCGTCGGGCTTCGACGCCTCCACTCCGGGTGAACGCATGACTTCGCTGCTCCTCCTCCCCCTCCTCGTGCTGACGGCCGACGAGCCGGCCTGGGAACAGGCGGCCAACACCGACGGCGTGCGCGTCTTCGCGCGGAAGAAGGGCGACGGCGACGTCCGGGAGATGAAGGCGATCGGCCTCATCGACGCGCCGCCGATCGACGTGTGGAAGGCCGTGCGCGACTACGACAACTACCCGAGGACCATGCCGTACGTCGAAGGCGGCAAGGTGCTGTCCCGCGAGGGCGGCGAGTCGGGCGACAAGGTGACGGTGCTGTACTCGCTCATCAAGACGCCCCTGGTCGACCGCCGTGACTACATCATTCGCCTCGTCGACGAGACCGACTGGAAGGCCACCAGCGGCGTGATGAAGGTCACCTGGACGGTGGTCAACGACATGGACGACAAGGTGCCGGTGCCCAAGGAGGTCGTCCGCGTACGCGTCAATGAAGGCTACTGGCTGCTGGAGCCGCGCGAGGCCGGAACGAAGACCTTCGCGACGTACTACGTCTACACGAGCCCCGGCGGCTCGATTCCGATGTTCATCATCAATCAGGCCAACAGCCTGGCCGTGCCGGCGGTGTTCAACGCCATCAAGAAGACGGTGAGCAAGAAGTGACGACCCTCCTGGCCCTGAGTCTCCTCATGTCCGCTACGCCCACGCCGGTCGAACGCAGCATCTTTGTCTCGGGAGACGCCGAAGTGAAGGTGGCGCCCGATCAGGTGCAGCTCATGCTCGCCATCGAGACCGCCGACAAGACGGTGTCGAAGGCGAAGGCCCTCAACGACGAGCGGGTGGCGCGCACGCTGGCGGTGCTCAAGAAGCAGGGCATCGCCGAGAAGGACCTGCAGACCGATCAGGTGTCGATCAACCCAGTCAACGACTCTGGCTCCTACGGCTACTCGAAGATGAAGGAGCCCGATGGCTTCCAGGTGCGCCGCTCGATCTCGGTGCTGCTGCGGGACGTCTCGAAGTTCGAAGGCCTGCTGACGGCGGTCCTCGAGGCCGGCACCAACCACGTCGAGGGCATCTCGTTTCAGACGAGTGAGCTGCGCAAGCATCGTGACACGGCGCGCGCGCTGGCGCTCAAGGCCGCGAAGGAGAAGGCCGAGGCGATGGCGAAGGAGTACGGCCTCAAGGTCGGCAAGGCGCGGTCGATCGCCGAGTCCTCGTCGGGCTGGGCGGGTCCGTATCTGCGCGGCGGCATGGCGCAGAACATGGTGCAGAACGTGGGTGGCGGCGGCGAATCCTCGGAGGCTTTCGCGGCCGGCCAGATCTCCGTGCGCGCGACCGTCAGCGTCACGTTCGACGTAGAGTGAAAAAAGAAGAACTCCGGCGAGCCGTTCAGACCTCGCCGGAGTGCCCGTTCAGTGATGGGCGACGCGCTCAGGGCATCGTGAACGTGCAGCGCGTGATGGGCAGCGCGATGTCCTGGAGGACGTAAAGGGAGTACTCCTTGCCCGAGACGAGCGCGGCGGGAGAGCCCGACGCGGGGAACCGCTGCGTCGTCCCCTCGGGGGCGGTTCCGTACGTCGCGCCCGACTCCACGCCCTGCATGGCCGAGTCGGGGACGTCGAAGCGCCACAGCGTGCCCATGGGCAGATCGAGGTTCGGCGGAACGCCAGGGTTGAGCGTGCCCTTCTCGAGCACCCACACGTAGCGGGCGCGACCGCCGCTCCACTTGATGGCGCCGCTCGCGTCGACGCCCTCACCATTCTCGCACGCTTTGGGCACGAAGAACCGCTGGTCGTCGAGCGGCCCGGCCCCGTAGGTCTGGCCAGCGAAGTCCGCCTTCGTCTTGCCGCGATACGCGAGCTCGGCCTCGAAGAAGCGCTTCATGCGCGCCGGGTCGGTGGTGACGAAGATGGAGTCGTTCGGACGGTCCGGCGTGGCGCGCGAGAAGCCGTTGTTCTGCTCCGGCGGGTAGGCACCGAAACCGACGGTGTCGATCCAGCCGGCGCCCATGGCGAGGCCCCGGTCATAGAAGCCGTTGATGAAGTTGCCCGGCTGGTCGACGTACCAATTCGACGGCCCCTGCGGGGCGCTGTTCTTGTGGCAGCACACGCACGCGGTCGAATTGATCTGCCGCTTGATCCACTCCACTTCGCCCCGGTACTCCGGGTCGTTCATGCGCGCGTCCTCGCGGGTGGCGTTCATCCCCGTCGGGGCGGCGTAGTAGGGACGCTGGGTGCGAACGGCGTCGCAGCTCGCATACTGCTCGAAGTCGCGGCCCTCTTCCGTCGCGGCGCTGATCATCGACCAGGTGCAGACCTCTCCGTTGGCGCCCTTGCCCGGCGCTTCACCCGGCATCGGCGCCTTGCAGACGAGCGTGGGCTGCCGGAACGTGACGAGGCCCGAGCCGCCGCCCTCGGTGACCTTGCCACCGCAGAGGGGCGCGGGGTCGAAGAGACCGCCGCCGAAGACCTCGCACCCGCGCTCGGCGCCCGCACAGGCCGTGTCCTTGTCGCCGGGCAGGTGAATGCGGGTGAACTTCCCGCCACTGCCGAGGATGCAGTAGCCGAGGATCGACGGGTACGTGCAGATGGTGCCTGCGGTGTACGGCGCCTTCGCCCCCTGGAGCTGCTGCCCGTTGCAGTCGTCCTGCGCCTGCTTGTCCGTCCACTCGCCGACATAGTCGCGGCACTCCTCGGCGCGGGCGAAGGGGTTCGTGTAACGGCAGTTCCCGACGACCTTCTCAGGCAGCGTGGGGATGGGATCGTTGCGCAAGCACCCGGTGAGGGCGGCGAACGCGAGGGCGGGGACGAGAAGGCGAGACATCATGACTCCGTGAGGTGAGGCGGGAACGACTTCGACGACGGCGCGGCGTAACCGCGCAGAAAACCCTGCACATGCGAGGTGACGAAGGCTTCGAGATCGAGCGACCGGCACGCCCGTCCCTGGAGCTGGACCTGATGGAAGCAGGCGAGCATCACCGGCGACATCAGGGCCAACGCGCCCAGGCGCACGTCGGGCACCTGCAGCATGTTTCGCGCGTGGAAATCGGCGAGCAGCACCTCGACGGTCGAGAGCGTCGGCTCGAGCATGGTGCGCACGTAGGCCTGACCGATGGCCCCATCGACCATGCCCTCGACGAAGCCCGTGGTGTGCATGGCGCCGAGGAGCCCCTCCCAGGCCTGGACGACCCGGGTGAGGAGCGTGGTGAGCGCCTGCCCGACAGGCAGGCTCGCCAGCGCCAGCGCCCGGGCCTTTTGATCGTCGCCGAGCGGGAGGAGCGTCTCCATCGCCGCCTGCACCGCACCTCGACGATCGTCGAAGTAGTGCCGCAGCGTGCCGGGATCGACCCCCACGCCCTCGGCCAGCGTCCGGAGGCTGGGCAGCGTGCCCCCCGAGCTGAGGAGGTGCTGCGCCAGGCGCCTGGCCAGATCCGAGCGAGTCTCGGCGTGATCGCGATTGAGTGAACCCGACGCTCTTCCCACAGTGGGGAGATCTACGGTCCTCACCCGCTGGATGCTTCACTCATTTTTCGTTCATGGGGTGAGGGAATCCGAATGGGGGTAAAATTGATATAAAATCAGTTATTTGCGGCGAATCCGCCGTCGGGTGCGAATGTCCTTTGGACAAACCTTCAACACCGAAACCGGCCCCTCCCAGTCCGGTATCGAGGGCAGGTGACCGCTTTCGGGCACCGCTTGAGGAGGACCCCTTCGATGGACCCCGAACAGACTCAGAACAACGCGTACCTCATCGTCCAGCAGCTTGTGTACCTGACCTTGTCGCTCTCGGTGACGTGGGGCGTGGGCCGAACGTTGTTCAAGAACGGCCGCGTCTTCCTCATCGACACCTTCAAGGGCCGCGAGGCGCTCGCCGACGCGGTGAACCACCTGCTGGTGGTGGGCTTCTATCTGGTGAACGCGGGCTGGGTGATTCGCGGCGTGAAGCAACCTTCGGGCGTCTTCACCGTGCAGGACGTCATCCAGAACATCGCCGGAGAGCTCGGCACCGTGCTGCTGCTGCTGGGCGTGATGCACTTCGGCAACGTGTGGCTCTTCAACCGGATTCGGACCCGCGCGGGTGAGGAGCGCCGCGAGCTGCCGCCGGTTCGTCCTTCCGAGTTCCTCCGCTCGACGGCGGCGCGCGTGGCCGAGGTGGCGCCGTGAACGCGCTCTGCGTCCTGTACGACGAGACGTGTGGGTTCTGCTGTCAGTGTGCGCGCACCATCGCCGCCAAGCGCCAGCGCCTCGCCATTCACTGCCTGCCGCGGCAGGCGCCCGAGGTGAAAGCCGCCTTCGGAGACTTCGACCGTGCCGGCACCAAGCCCGAGCTCATCGTCATCGACGACGACGGGGGCATCTACCGCGACGCTGATGCGTGGATCATCACGCTGTGGGCGCTCGAAGGGTACCAGCGCTGGGCGACGCGCATGGCGAAGCCCGCCCTGCGGCCCTTCGCGCGGGCGCTGTTCGAGGTGGTCTCCTCGAATCGGCATTCCCTCTCGAAGCTGCTCGCGCTCGAGAGCGATGAGGTGCTTCAGCAAAAGCTGTCGCTGATGGATCCGAAGCCCTGGCAGGCGCGCTGCGACGCCGAGGCCTGTGAGCGGCCGGACGTGTGGAGAGGGCTCGCGCCGGAGGCCTACGGCAGGTAGCCCTTCTCGGCGAGCAGCTCGTTGAGCGCCCGGATGATGGTCGACGCCTTCTGCTGGTTGAGGCGGCAGGCGTCGAGGCGCACCAGCTCGGCTTCGGTGAAGCCACCGTCCGCCGCAGGTGCGTCATCGTCACCGAGGATCTCGTCGAGCATCGTGTTTGCGCTCGGAGGCCGCCCCAGCACCCCGCGGGGCGCGTCGCCCGGCTTCGGGGGCGCGCGCAGATCGAGCTGGAACACCGAGGCATCCAGGTTCCCGCCCTCGGCGGTGGGGACCTCGTGGGTGACGCGCTTGCGCATCGAATAGGACTTCGGCTCGATGTGCAGGCCGCGGTAGTGCCGCGCGATGGCCGCCATGATTTCGGTCTCCGACGCCAGTTGCGGTACCACGCGCGCGCCGGCCTTCGCCGCGACCACGTCGATGACGTTGAGTTCGGTGGGATCGGTCATCGCCAGCGTCAGCGCCCGGTCCTTGAGGTGCACCGGGAAGATCGCGTGCTCTTCGGCAAAGGCGACATCGACCTTCGCCAGCGCCGCGGGGTCCTTCACCACCGTGCCCAGGTGCGTCACCTGCATTTTGAGCGATTTGGCGAGCAACTCGACCATCGCCTCTTCGTCCACGAAGCCCATTTCGACGAGCAGCGCGGGGAGCCGGCCACCCCATTGATCCATGCGCGCCATGGCGGAGCGCAGCTGCAGCTCATCGACGAGCCCCGCCCTGAGGAGGATGTCCTTGAGCCGGGAAGTCGAGCGGGTCGTGGCCATGGGATCATTCTAGCGGGGCGCCGGTCTCATGCCCCTTTGTCACCGTTCAACGCCTCGCGTCGGGGTGCCTTTCGCGGCTGTCACGGTTCGGCTAGGGGGCGCGGCCATGCACCGAATTCACCTGATGTCCCTCCTGGTGGCCCTCTCTGCGGTGGGCTGCAGCTGCAACAACTTCGCGCCCGTCGACGACTGCAATGGGGTTCCGTGTCCCGATGCGGGTGGCGGCGGCTCGGCTGGCACTGGTGGCGGCACGGCGGGCGGCATGGCGGCGGGAGGCGACGCGGGTGGGTCGGCCGCGGGCGGCGACGCCGGCGGCATGGCGGCGGGTGGCATGGCCGCGGGTGGTAACGCAGGTGGAACGGCGGGCGGTGACGCCGGGGGCTCGGCGGGCGGAATGGTCGCGGGTGGCACGGCCGGCGGCATGGTGGCTGGTGGCGCCGCGGGTGGCGCGACGTCGAGCGACGGCGGCGTGTTCGACTTCTGCGCCGAGATCGCTCAGCGGGAGTGCGACTTCTACATTCGCTGCGTCGCGAGCGGCTCGGTGGTTGGCGACGCGGTGACCGGCCGTCCCAACAACACGGTGCCGACGATGCAGCGCACCCAGTGCGAGGCCCAGCGGCGAACCGAGTGCCGTATTCAGCAGGCAGGTGCGACGCGCGGTCGACGCGCGACCAACCTCACGGCCCTGCGGGCGTGCCTCGACGCAGCGTTTCCGTCGGCCTCGTGCGCGCGCGATCGGAACGCCGAGCTGACCCTCTGCGACGAAGCGGCCTTCACCACGCCCCTCGGCCGGCCCGGCGCCATCTGCACGTCCGACCTCGAGTGCGCGCAGGGCTTTTGTCAAGGCGCCGGGGGCAACCAGCCGTGCGGCGCGTGTCGGAGCTGGGTCAACCCTGATGGGGGCACCGCCGTTTGCAATGAAACCGAGGAGTGCGCAGCCGGCACCTACTGCCGCCAGGGCGTCGGCCCGGACGTCTGCGTGCCGCTCGTGGGCGCCGACGGCGGCTGCACCAGCTCCGCGCAGTGCGCCCCCGGCCTCGTGTGCCCGTCGGTCGGCGGCATCGGCGCGACGCGTACGTGCCAGACCGGCAAGCCCGAGGGCGCGAGCTGCGTGAAGGGCCGCTTCGAGTGCTTCCGCAGCAGCCCGACGGACTTCGACTTGCTGTGCTCGACGACGCCGGGCGTGACCGATGGCGGCGCCGACCGCTGTGCCCGGCGCTTCAACACGATGCCTGGCGGCTTCTGCAACACCTCGGAGGGCGGCGGGAACACCGGCGTGCCCGGTGGGCCGAACTGCCTCGACACCGAGTACTGCAACGCCGGTCTGTGCGAGCCGCGTCGCGCCGTGGGCCAGCCCTGCGGGACCAACAATGACGTCTGTGCCCTCGGTTCGCGCTGCTTCGGCAGCGTCTGTACCGCCTACGGCGACGTCGGTGCGGCCTGTGCGAACAATGACGGGTGCAAGGCGATGCTCTACTGCGCGGCAGGGATGGCCGGCATGATGGGCACCTGCCAGCCCTTCGTGTCGTTCCAGTCCGGCATGTGCGGGGGCTACGCGGGTTTCATGAGCCAGACCGAGGTCTTCCCGTACTGCCGCAACGCGAGCTACTGCCCGACGGCCGGCGGCATGCAGGTCTGCCAGGCGCAAAAGGCCATCGGCCAGGCCTGCGCGAGCCCCGTCGAGTGCCTTGGCGGGAGCTGCAACGGAATGTGCGTCAACGCCTGCTGGAACTGAAAGGCCGAGGCCTCAACGCCCAGGGTGCATGAGGGCCATCGCCTGCTCGAAGCGGGCGGTGGCGTGCAGCACCAGCTCGATGAACTCCCGGGCTGCGCCGCGGCCGCCGGGGAAGCGCGAGACGAAGTGCACGTGGCCTCGCACCTCGGCCACCGCGTCGGCCGGGCAGCCCGTCAACCGGCACGGCGCCATCGCGGCGAGATCGTTGACGTCGTCGCCCATGTAGGCGGTCTCGTCGGGCCGCACGTCGAGCTCTGCGCACAGCTCGAGCAGCGCTGGGCCCTTCTCGCGGCGGCCCTGGAAGACCCTGGCGAGCTGGAGCTCCTTCGCGCGGGTCTCGACGATCTTCGAGGTGCGCGCCGTGAGGATGGCGATGGGCAGCCCGGTGAGGCGAGCGAGCACCATCGCGTGACCGTCCTTCACGTCGAAGCGCTTCATCACCTCGCCATCGGGGCCGTACCAGAGGCCGCCGTCGGTCAGCACGCCGTCGACGTCGAAGACGATCAGCTTCACGCCGCTGGCGCGCTCCGTCAGCGTCACGCCTGGTGGCCCAGCGCCCGGCGAATCGCCAGCACGTCGGTGAGCGTCTTCTCGAAGAGCTCGAAGGTGAGGCTGCAGGGGCCGTCGCAGGGCGCGGCGTCAGGGTTCTCGTGCACCTCGGTGAAGAGGGCGTCGATGCCGGCGGCGGCCGCGGAGCGCGCGAGCAGGCCGACGAACTTCCGCTCTCCGGCCGTCTCTCCGTTGCCCGCCGACGGGAGCTGCACCGAGTGGGTGGCGTCGAAGCAGGTGACGAGCCCGGCCTCGCGCATCACCCCCAGGCCGCGCATGTCGACGACGAGGTTGTTGTAGCCAAAGGTGGCGCCGCGCTCGGTGACGAGCACGTTCGGGTTGCCGGAGTCGAAGGCCTTCTTCGCCTGGTGTGCGATGTCCTTCGGCGCGACGAACTGGCCCTTCTTGAGGTTGACGCCGCGGCCCGACTTCGCCACGGCCACCACGAGATCGGTCTGGCGGCACAGGAACGCGGGCACCTGGATGACGTCGGCCACCTCGGCCACGCGCGCGACCTGCGAGACGTCGTGCACGTCGGTGAGGATGGGGACGCCCACCTCGCGCTTGACCTGCGCGAGCACCTCGAGGCCCTGCTCGAGGCCCGGCCCACGGAACGAGGTGATGCTGGTGCGGTTGGCCTTGTCGTAGCTGCACTTGAAGGCGAACGGCAGGCCGAGGCGCTGGGTGATCTCCTGGAGCCGCCTGGCGTGACGAACGGCGTGGTCGGCGCCTTCGATGACGTCGGGACCGGCGATGACGAAGAGCGGGAGGCCCTGGCCGACGCGGTGGCCGGCGAGCGTGATGGAGGCCGTCATGGCGCTCACTTCGCGTCCCGCGCGTTGACCGCGGCGCGGATGAAGCCCGAGAAGAGCGGGTGCGGCGCGAAGGGCTTGGACTGGAACTCGGGGTGGAACTGGCAGCCGACGAAGTGCGGGTGGTCGGTGATCTCGATGACCTCGACGAGATCGAGCTCTTGATTGACGCCCGAGAAGACGAGCCCAGCGCCAGCGAGCCGCGCGCGGTAGGCGTTGTTGACCTCGAAGCGGTGGCGGTGACGCTCCTTGATGTGCTCCTGGCCGTAGAGGCGGTGCGCGAGCGAGCCGGCCTTGAGCGCGCAGGCATAGCTGCCCAGCCGCATGGTGCCGCCCTTGTCCTTCACGTTCACCTGCGACTCCATCAGCGTGACGACGGGGTCGGGCGTCTTCTCGTCGAACTCGAGCGAGTTGGCGTTGACGAGGCCCAGCACGTGCCGGGCGTACTCGATGACGGCCATCTGGAGGCCCAGGCAGATCCCGAAGAAGGGCTTGCGCTTCTCGCGCGCGTATTTGACGGCCTGGATCTTTCCTTCGGTGCCGCGCACGCCGAACCCACCGGGTACGAGCACGGCGTCCATCGGGGCGAGCATGGCCTCGGCGCCCTTCGTCTCGACGTCCTGACTGTCGACGAACTCGATCTTCACGTGGCAATCGTTCGCGATGCCGCCATGGACGAGCGCCTCGTTGAGCGACTTGTAGGACTCCTTGAGCTCGACGTACTTGCCCACCAGCGCGATGCGGACTTCTCCGCGCGAGGGGCGGTAGATCTTCTCGTTGATCTGCTCCCACTTCTCGAGGCGCGGCGCGCGGGACCAGATGTTGAGGTGCTCGGCGATGCGATCGTCGAGGCCCTGGCGGTGCAGCTCCAGCGGCAGCTCGTAGATACTGCCGACGTCGGGCGAGGTGAAGACGCTCCCCTCGTCGACGTTGCAGAACATGGCGATCTTGTCCTTGAGCTCCTGGGAGATCTGGCGATCGGTCCGGCAGATGAGGATGTCGGGCTGAATGCCGATCTCCCGCAGCTTCATCACCGAGTGCTGGGTGGGCTTGGTCTTCACCTCGCCGGCCGCGGCGATGTACGGCAACAGCGTGAGGTGCACGTAGCAGACGTTCTCGGAGCCCACGTCGTAGCGGAGCTGGCGGATCGCCTCGAGGAACGGGAGCGACTCGATGTCACCCACCGTGCCACCCACCTCGACGAGCACCACCTCGTGGCCCTCGGCGGCCGCGTGGATCATCGTCTTGATCTCGTCGGTGATGTGCGGAATCACCTGCACGGTCTTGCCGAGGTACTCGCCGCGGCGCTCCTTGGTGATGACGGAGTGGTAGACGCGGCCGGTGGTGAAGTTGTTGAGGCGGGTCATCTTGGCGCCGGTGAAGCGCTCGTAGTGGCCGAGGTCGAGGTCGGTCTCGGCGCCGTCTTCGGTGACGTACACCTCGCCGTGCTGAATGGGGCTCATCGTGCCCGGATCGACGTTGATGTACGGGTCGAGCTTGATCAGCGTGATGTCGAGGCCGCGGTTCTCGAGCAGCGCGCCCATCGACGCCGACGCCATGCCTTTGCCGAGGGAGCTCACCACGCCGCCCGTGGTGAAGATGAACTTGGTTTTTCGCGAGCGCATGGGCCGGTATTTCCCGGCGCGTCAGGGCCGTCAACAGGCACGAAAGGCTGTGGTTTTCGGGCGGTTTCGCTAGACCTGACCCTCACACCGCCGAGCGCTGCGCAACCTTCGCGGCCCAGCGTGGTTCATCCGTGCACGGGCGCTTCGAGCCGGGGCCCCGACAGACACGGGAGAGCACACATGGGTCGATTGATGGCGGTGATGACGATGGCGGCGGTGGTGGTCGGGTGTGGGCGCGGTACGGAGGCGGACTCCGCGGAGGACGCGGACGAGTCGGTGGCGGTGTCGTCGACGGAGTCCGCGCTGACGGCGGAGCTGTCGGACGAAGTGACGCAGCCGATGAGCTCGACGCCGGAGCAGCTCGCGATGAACGCGGTGACGCGAATCGGCAGCCGCTTCAAGCCGCAGGGCTGCGCGACCTCGACCCAGACGGGCGCGACGGTCGTCTACACCTTGAACAACTGCACGGGCCCGTACGGCCTGGTGAAGGTGACGGGCACGCTCACCGCAGTCTACTCGCGCGCGGCGGGCGGCGGCGTGCAGGTCGTCATCACCGGCACCGGCGTGAAGGCGAACGACGCGACGATGGACATCAACAGCACCGTCATCGCGACCCAGGCCAACGGCATCAAGACCGCGAACGTGACGGTGAACGGCGCCGGGACGGGGCCACGCGGAGGCTCGGTGACGCGCAAGGGCTCTTACGTCGTCACCTACGACACCATGGCCGAGTGCATCACCATCAACGGCACCTGGGAGACGGGCACGGCCCGCTCGGGCGCTTCGACGGCGGTGAGCAACGTGAAGCGATGCAAGGGCGAGTGTCCGGCGGCGGGCGGCTCCATCACCCACACCTCGGCGCGCAATGAAGTCGTGACGCTGACCTACGACGGCTCGGCGGTGGCGAGGTGGACGTCCTCGGCCGGTGGGCGGTCGGGCACGGTGAACCTGCGCTGCGGCGGGAACTGACGGTCACACGCCAGGGTCGTTCGGTCCGGGCGCTCTCCGCACAGGGGGGGCGCCCGGTGTCGTTGACGCGGTGTCTCCTCGCAGGGACTTGCCGGGTGCACCGTCCGCCGTCATGAAGCGCCGCATGCGTTCTGCCTGGTGGCTCGTGTTCGTCGTCGTCGCGTCGTGTACTCCGCCGAAGGAGCCGCCCGTGCAGCGCTTCGGCTTTACGCCGCGCTGGGCGTACCAGCCGTGGATCTCGAAGGACATCTCGACCGGGCCCGACACGTACGACTTCGTCGGTGGGTTCGAGTCGCGCGGGATTCCCGTCGGGGTGGTGGTGCTCGATAGCCCCTGGGAGACCAACTACAACACCTTCATCCCCGACGAGGACCGCTACCCGAAGTTCGAGGAGATGGTGGCGAACCTGCGCGCGCGCAACGTGCGCACGGTGTTGTGGATCACCCAGATGCTGAACGAGTCGTCGTTCGATGCCGAGGTGGGCGGGACGCGTTACCCCGACGCGCCCGCCGCTGGCTTCACCGAGGCGAAGACCAAAGGGTACTTCGTCAACGACGGCCAACTGACGTTCTGGTGGAAGGGCCTTGGCGGCGGCATCGACTTCTTCAACGACGAGGCGCGCGCCTTCTGGCACGCCCGTCAGGAGCGGGTGCTCAAGGTGATCGACGGCTGGAAGCTCGACTTCGGCGAGGACTACCTGCGCACCGGCGAGCAGACGAGCCTCGCCGCGAAGGACATCGTCGTGAAGACGAAGCAGGGCGACAAGACGCTGCAGGACTACTCCGAGAAGTACTACGAGGACTTCCTCACGTACGGCCGCTCGGTGCGGGGCGAGCAGTTCCTCACCATGGTGCGCCCGTGGGACGGCTCGTACGGCTTCCCGGGGCGCTTCTACGCTCGCAAGGAGCACACCCCCATCGGCTGGGTCGGCGACAACCGCCGGGATTGGGTGGGGCTCGAAGACGCGCTCGATCACATCTTCCGGTCGGCCGCGGCCGGGTACGTGGCGGTGAGCTCGGATCTCGGCGGCTACCTCGATCTCGACGATCTCAACCTGGCCGGTCCGAGGATTCCGTTCAGCCAGGCCAACTTCGCGCGGTGGACGGCGGTGAGCGCGCTGTCGCCCTTCATGCAGCTCCATGGGCGCGGCAACCTCGCGCCGTGGACCGTTCCTGAGCGCGCCGATGAGACGGTCGAGCTGTACCGCTATTGGTCGAAGCTCCACGTGCAGCTGATTCCGTACCTGTACTCGGTGGGCGAGGCGGCGTACCGCGGCGTGGGGACGCAGACGATCCGGCCGGTGGGTGAGCTGGCGAGCTGGCCGCGCGACTACCGCTACTTTCTGGGCGACGCCTTCCTCGTCGCGCCGATCCTCGACGACACTGGCCGCAGGGACGTCCCCTTGCCCTCGGGGAGTCGCTACTTCTCGTGGTGGGACGAGTCGGGCGCGCCGCTCGAGGGTGGGCAGGTGCTCAAGAACCTCGACTTCACCGACCGCACGCGCATTCCCGTGTTCGTGAAGGAGGGCGGCATCATCGTGGCCGACGTCATCGACGGCTCCACGCGGCTGGGGAGCGCTGCGCACGCTGGCCTGATGACGGTGCTGGCCTGGCCGACGTCCGCCGAGTCGAAGTTCATCGTCTACGCGGACGAGGAGTCCGCACACGTCACCGTCACCACGCGCGAGGGGCAGCTCAAGTTGTCATCGGCGAAGCAGGGGGCGATGGTCGAGCTGTGGACGGCCGAGGGGCCAGCGGGAGTGTCACTCAACGGCCGCGCGCTACCTGCGAAGTCGTCGAAGGCCGAGCTCGACGCCGCGACGGACGGCTTCTTCGTGGTGCCCGGCAGCCGCTTCACCTGGGTGAAGGTGCCCGCGCAGGCGAGCGGCGCGGTGACGCTCACCTGGCCTTGAGGTGGGGTGCTCTTTGCCGTCGGGGCGTTCGTCGGGTGCGCCGAAGCGCCTTCGAGCCGTGGTTCGAGGCCCAGTACGGAATCAACGTTCCGGACGCGGGAACTCGCTGGTCGACGTGCGCGTGCGGGCGGCCAGGTTCGGGGGTATCCCGACCACCACGACCGGGGAGTTCGTGTACCGAGAGCGAGGCACGACGGGCCTGTTCGAGCCCTGGTTCGAGGCCGTGTACCGAATCGATCTTCCCGCGTCGGACTTCGTTCCTCGCTGGTCCATCTGGCGAGCGTCCGGTGACGGGGCGGGAGCGCCGACTCGATGACGCCTGGCTTGTCAGCCCACCGCCTCCGGACCCAGAATGAAGCCCATGTTGAGCGAGGCTGAAGTCGCCCCCCAGCGGGTCTGGTCGATTGATCGTCACCGGTACCACCAGCTCGGGAAGCTGGGCGCCTTCGATGGGCAACGCGTTCAACTCCTGTTCGGAGCGGTCATTGCCATGAGCCCCATGGGCACGCCCCACTCGAAGCTCGTCCGTGTTCTCACCAGAGCCCTCGTCAGCCAGACCTCGGGCGAGCTCTACGAGGTGTTCGTTCAGTTGCCCCTGGCCGCGGCGGAGGACTCCGAGCCTGAGCCAGACTTCGCGATCGTTCCCGCGACCTCCGGCATCCCGGACGATCATCCGGCGACGGCTCTGCTTGTCATCGAGGTGTCCGACACCAGCCTCAAGCTCGATCTTGGGCCCAAGGCGTTGCTGTACGCCCAGTGCGGGGTGCCCGAGTACTGGGTGATCGACGTGAACGCCGAGACGACCGTGGTTCACACCTCTCCGAAGTCGGGCCGCTATCGTCGGGTTCGCCGCAGCGCATGGACCCGCCCGCTCCGATCGACCTCGGTCCCCGGGATCGAGCTGCGCATCGCCGACCTGCTCGGCCGGTGATGCCTACCGGCTCGGACCGAACAGGTCCTGCAGCTGCCCGTACTTCTCGCGGTAGTCCTCGAACGACAGCTTGATCGTCTCGTGCGCTTCCTCGCGGCCGTACACCTCGGCGATCTCCACCGGTGGCGCCGGGTTGTCGGGGAGCTGCTTGTACGTGAGGAAGTAGTGGCGCAGGCGGTCGACGAGGGCGGGGGAGACCTCCTTCAGATCCTTCCAGTTGCCGTACACGCTGTCGCCCTTGAGCACCGCGATGATCTTGTCGTCGGCCTGGTGGCCGTCGATCATCCGCAAGCCGCCGATGGGCACCGCCTCCATCAGGATGGCCCCGTGCTGAATCGGCTTCTCGGTGAGCACGCAGATGTCCATCGGGTCGCCGTCGCCGACGATGCCTGGCCGGCCGACCCGCTGGCTGCAGCGCTCACCCACGCGTCGGTCGCAGAACGATCGCGGAATGAAGCCGTACAGCGAGGGCGGCTGGCTCGAGTACCGCTGCGGGCGATCGAGCTTCAAGATGCCGGTGGCCTTGTCGACCTCGTATTTGACGGCGTCGGTCGGGACCATCTCGATGTAACTGGTGACGATCTCTGGCGACTTCTCGCCGGGAGACACCCCGTGCCACGGGTGCGCCTGGAAGAAGAGCCCGAAGGCCTGCGTGAGTGACGGCGTCATGGCGCTTGAATACACCCGTCGGCCCGAAAGCGCCGGTTTCCTTCACGTCACCTCGGGGAGGCGCCCACGAGCGCCTCGAGCGCTGCTTCGGCCAACGGCACGTCTTCCGGTCGGTCCACGGCGGCTGAGCTCCGGTCGGTGCGCGCGCAGTGAATCGCGATGCCATGGCCCAGGGCGCGCAATTGCTCGAGCGACTCGACGCGCTCCAGCGCCGTGGGGGGCAGGCGGGCGAGGCGCTCCAGGGTTCGCGCGCGGTAGCCATAGAGGCCCAGGTGCGCCCACCGGGGAATCGCCTCGCCGCCCGGATCGCGTTGAAACGGCAGATCGGCCCTTGAGAAGTAGAGCGCACGCCCCGCCTCGTCGAGCACGGCCTTCACCACCGTCGGGTTCACCCGCTCCTCGTCCCGGAGCGGCCGCACCAGCGTCGCCATCTCGCGGGCCGGATCGTCGAACAGTCGGGTCAGCGCTCGCAGGCCCGCTGGTGGCATCGCCGGCTCGTCGCCCTGCACGTTCACCACCACGCTGTCACCCGGAAGTGACAGGGCGCGCGCCACCTCGGCGACCCGGTCAGTGCCTGAGGCGCACGCGGGCGACGTCATCATCACCTCTCCGCCGAAGCCCCGAACGGCCGCGGCGATGCGCTGGTCGTCGGTGGCGACCATCACGCGCCCGAAGACCTGCGCCTCGTGGCACCGGTGCACGACGTGCTCGATCATCGGCTTCCCGCGGAGCATCACGAGCGGTTTCCCCGGGAAGCGCTGCGCGCCGTACCGGGAGGGGATGATGGCAATCGGGCCCGTCATGGGCGGGGTTCTTGCCAGCAGCGGCCGTCCCCGGGTAGGCCTGTGGGGTCTTTCTGCCCTACACTGGTGCTCCCATGACGACGACGAAGCTGGGTTCTACGCCGACTGCCTCGAAGCTCCCCTCGGTTTCGCGCACCACCACGCCGGCTTCGACGGCGGCGGTCACGAAGTCGAACGCGGCGACGGCCTCCACCGGCACCGCAGCCGCCTTCGACGGGAGCCAGCCCGTGAAGGCCGAAGCGCTGCGGCCGCAGGGCGCTCCGGTCTCGAAGTCGGCGGACCCCGGGGCGCTCTGGGGCGGCCAGGAGCGTCGCGCCAACCCGGAGCTGCGCGCGGCGATGACGGAGTTCCGCGCGATGGCGCCCGAGGCCCAGAAGGCGAAGATCGTCGAGCTCAAGGGTCGCCAGGACGACCTCGCGAAGAAGATGCTGGTGCGCATCGACCAGCTCGACGCGCGGTACAAGACGATGCGCAACACGACCAAGGGCGAGATGCTCCGTGAGCTTTCGGGCAAGACCGACGCGATGACGCCCGAGCAGAAGCAGCACCTCGACGGGCTGCTCGACAAGGCCGACGGCATCGCGAAGCAGATCGAGGATCTGCGGGCCAAGGCGAACAAGCTGCCCGACTCGAAGACGGCCACGCCGGAGCAGCTCCTCGAGCGCAAGGAGCTGGCCCGGAAGATCAAGAACGCCCGCAACCGCTTGTCCGAGGCGACGCAGGCCGCCACCACCTACGTCGACGGCCTGGGCCTCAAGACCGAGCGCCTCGCGGTCAACGAGCAGACCATCGACCCGAGCGCCCCGCCGAAGGAGTCGTCGAGCTCGCTGTGGGGGATGATGAAGCAGTGGTTCAGCATCAACACGTACGTGACGGCGTTCACGTCGGTCTTCAACGCCTCGGCCAGCACCATGACGACCGTACTGGACTCGGCCCAACAGGACGCACGCAAGCTCGATGAGCGCCGGGTGCTCGATCAGAAGGCGCACCTGCGCACGGAGGACTCGCGGCAGTTCGATGACCGCGTCTTCCGGCAGGTGCAGACCCTCGATGGCGACCGGAGGGCGCAGGTCGATTCGCTGAACCAGGCGCTGTCCTTGCTGCGTCGCGCCTCGGCCGCCTGAGGGCGGACAGCTCCCCGCAGCTGCACTCATCGAGAAGACGACCCGGTCCTGGCTCCTGCGAGCTGCAGGCTGGCTTGTCGATGGTTCCGGCGCTTCGGGGCTTCAGCCCGCCTGCTTCACCCCGTCGTCACTCGGCGCGAACGCTCGGGTTCAGCACGCGCCGCAGCTGCTCGACCCCCTGGCGCACCTCGAGGAAGCGGCGGTCATCGACTGGCACGTTTCGGAACGTCTGCGTGGTGCCCGCCGCATCCGGCCAGCGGATGGTGAGTTCGTCGATCCCGGTGCAGTCGCCCACGCCGAGGTGAACGACCGTGTCCTGCTGCATGCCGAAGTGTCCGTAGCCGCCGCTCACCTCGCGCACGATGCGCTTGCCGCCCGCGAGCGCAGTCACCTTCGCACCGATGGCCGCGCGGTTCGTGGTGGTGCCGTTGCCGGTGACCTTGAGCAACAGCCCGCGCCCATTCCGGGAGCCCTGGTTCTCGTACAGCTTCACCTCCTGGCCCCTGCGCCACAGGGCCGAGCAGTCCCGCGCGGTGCTCGCGCCAGCCACCACGTCGAGATCGCCGTCGCGATCGAAGTCGGCGATCGCCAGCCCTGACATGCAGGCGTGCTTGAGGTTGAACGTGTCGGCCTGGTCGACGAAGCGCCCATCGGCCTGCTGCTGGAGCACCACTCCGAACTGATCCGGGTAGTCGCTCGCCGCGACGATCAGATCCTGCCGCCCGTCGTTGTCGAGATCGCCCCCGCCCGCCATCAGCCCCCCTTCGTTCCACGACGCGCCCACGCGCGGCAGCCCCATGCCCGTGGCCTGGTTGCCTGGTCGTTCGAAGCGCAGGGCGTCTTGCGTCGTGACGTTGCGGAGCAGTTCGGAGGAGTCGCTCGCGCTGCCCGCCCAGAAGTGGCGGATCTCAGCGCTGTAGAGGTCGAGCTTCCCGTCTCCGGTGAGATCGCCGCAGTACGTGGTGAACGTGTTGCCGTGGTTGCGCCAGGGCTGATCATCGATGCCGTCGGCCCAGCGCGCCGCGGGGTCGGCGCCGCAGCCGATCTGCGGGCGACCGACGTTGGCGCACTTCGGATCGACCTGGTTCACCGAGCAGAAGCACTTGAAGTTCTCGTTGTCGCGGAAGTCCTGGTTCGCGTCTCCGGCGAAGCCCGAACTTGCGCTGAGGTCGGTGAAGCGTCCGCGCCCATCGTTCCGGTACAGGAGGTTCGCCTGGCGTCCGTACGCGCTCACCATCAACTCCGGCGCGCCGTCATCGTCGAGATCGCACGCGGTGACGCCGTAGGCCGGCCGATGGTTGCGGAAGCCCTGGAAGTTGGCGCGCTCGGTGGTGAGGCCCGCCGCGTCGGTCGCCCGGGTGAAGGCGCCCGTGCCCTGGCCGAGGAGGAGCTGCGCCTGGAGCCCCTGATAGGTGCGGCCGTAGTACTCGTAGAAGTAGCCGACGAAGAGGTCGAGCTTGCCGTCGCGATCGGCGTCGGTGAACGTCGCCGCGGTGGTGGGCAGGCGCTCGGCGGAGCCGCCCCGCACGGGCGTCGGCGGCGCGAGGCTGAACTTCCCCTTGCCGTCGTTGAGGAGCAGTTCGCTGCGGTCACCGACGTCGGGCCGCGAGGGATCGTCGTAGGTGCCCGAGAAGGCGTCGAGGTCTCCGTCGTTGTCGACGTCTCCGAAGACCGCGAGGTGGGCGGCGCGGTACTGCTGGCCGTTTCCGTCACGCACCTGAAACAGCCCGTTACCCGTCTCGTCGACGAAGCGCCGGTGCCCGTCGGGGCCGGGCCGGTTCATCAGCTGCCACACGAGCCGCGCGCCGCCATCGAGCGCCACCTGCTGTCGAACGTTGCTGCTGACGGCGTGCACGACGAGATCGGGAAAGCCGTCGGTGTCGAGGTCGGCCACGGTGAGCCGGTTGCCTCGCAAGCGAAGGCCGTCGTCACCGAGGTTCCACGTGTCGGTGGCGTCGACGAACAGCGTCCCTGGCGTGGATTCCCGGCACACGGGCGGTGCGTCGAGGGGCGTGACGGCGTCGTCGAGCGTCACCCGGCCGGTCGCCTCGAGGGCGGCCTTCGTGGCGGGTTGCAGGCAGGCGGTGAAGACGAACGAGGCGAGGAGCAGGCGCTTCATGAGCGCGCGAGTACGCTCAGGCTTCGCGCGGGCGCAATGCTCGCGGCCGAGAACATGCGGACGCGAACGGAGGTCAATGCACCGCCGCGCGCAGCGGGAGCTTCACCATCAGCTCGGCCTCACCGTCGAGCAGCGCCTCGAGCCGGGCCTCGACGATCCCCTCCGCTTCGACGTTCTTCGCCAGGCGGACGAAGAGCTTCTGGTGGCCGTCTTCACTCTTCGCGAGCTCGGCGTAGAGCCGGCGCAGGGCTGGATCGGTCAAGCCCTCGGCGAGCAACTGGAGCCGTTCATGGCTCCGCGACTCGATGATGCCTGCGACCAGGAGTCGGTCGAGGCGCCGCTCCTTCGCGCCGTGGCGGATGAGCTGCTGCAGGCCCTTCGCGTAGGGGTCGCCGGCGTCGCGGCCGAGGACGAGACCGCGGGCCTCCATGAGTTGAAGCACCTTCGCCAGATGGGCCGCTTCTTCGCGCGCGAGCCGCGCCATCTGCGCCGGGAGTCCTGGAACTTCGGGGTGGGCCTGCAGGAGGGACAGCGCGTTCGCCGCGGCCTTCTTCTCGCAGTGCGCGTGATCGATGAGCACCTCGTCGAAGTGCTCGAGGGCGTGGGGCAGCCAACGCGGATCCGTGGCGACCTTGAGCGGCACCCCGTTCACTTCGGCCCTGCCACCTTGCGGAAGTCACCGACCTTCACCACCGTGAAGCGCGACGGGTCGACGTGGCGTTGGAGGGCGGCGTTGACGTCCTTCGGGGTGAGCGTGCGCACGGCGTCGTCGAAGCGCTGCTCGAACTCGAAGGTGCGGCCGGTTTCGAGCTGCTCGGCGAGCTCATCGGCCACCCGCTCGTCCGCCGCCCGGGCCTGCTCCCGCGTCTGGAGGAGCCCCTTGCGCGCGAGCTGCAGCTCCGCGTCGGTGAAGCCCTTCTTCACGGCGAGGTCGAGCTCTTCGCGGAAGCCCTTCTCGACCTTCGGCGAGTTCTCGGGCGCCGAGATCGCGTAGCCAACGATGGCGCCGTTGTCCTCGAAGACGCCCGCGCGGAAGAACGTGCCGGCGCCGTAGCTGAGGCCCTCCTTCTCACGCAGCCGCTGAGGCACCCGCCCGTTGAGGAACCCGCCGCCCAGCATCGCGTCGGCCAGCACCAGCGCCGGGTAGTCCGGGTCGGTCTCACGCATCGGCAACGTGGTGCCGGCGACGAAGCAGGCCATCGCCTTGTCGGGCGTCTCCTGGGTGAGCGCCTTCGGCTCGACTTTGTTGTGGGGCCTGGGGATGCGCTCGTAGGGCACCTTCGCGGTGAAGCTGGAGAACTTCGCCGAGAGCTGCGCCTTCACCGCCGCCGCATCGAAGTCGCCCACCACCGCGCCGAAGCCGGCCTGGGCGCCATAGAAGCGCGCGTGGAACGCCCTGAGCTCGTCCACCTTCGCGGCCGACAGCTCGGCGATCGACTCGTCGATGGAGAGGACGGCGAACGGGTGTCCCTTCGGCCAGGTGTTGAGCGCCTTCTGCAGGCCGATGAAGGCGAGCGCGCTGGGGTCGTCCTTCTTCTGCTCGAGCTCGGCCAGCACCTCGCGCTTGAGCGACTCGAACTCGGCCTTGTCGAAGGCAGGCTGGGTGAGGGCCTCGGTGATGAGGTCGATCGTCGCCTCGAGCTGCGGCCGGCGAACCTCGAGGCTGACGGTGACGCCCTGGGGCTCGCTGCCGAAGCCCACCTGGGCCCGCAGCGCGTCGAGCGCATCCTTGAACTGCTGGCGGGTCTTCGTCTTCGTCCCACGGGCCAGCATCCGCGCCGTCAGGTCGGCGACGGTCTTCTGGTTCAAGAGCGTCGTGGCGTTGCCGTAAGGCAGACGGAAGGTCGCGCGCACGGTTTCGCCTCGCGTCTTCTTGGGCAGCAGCGCCAGCTTCATTCCGAAGGGCAGGGTCTCTCGAGTCGTGCGGAGGTCGAGGTTCTTCGGCGTGGCTTCGAACACCTCGCCTGGCGAGAGCGCGGCCTGGCCCTTGTACGCGTTCACCACGGGGGCGAGGTCGACGAGCGCGGGCACTTCGGCGCGGTCGGGCATCTCGGTGGGCACGTATTCTCCCAGCGTGCGGTTGGACGCCTTGAGGTACTTCTCGGCGACGCGCTGCACCTCGGCGGTGGTGACGGCCTTGATGCGGTCACGGTGGATGAAGAGGAGCCGCCAGTCACCCATCGCCGCGAACTCCGACAGCAGCACGCCCACGCGCTCGGAGTCGTTGAGGACGAGGTCGATGGACTTGAGGAGCTGACCGCGGGCGCGCTCGACCTCGGCGTCGGTCACCTTCGTCGCCCGCAGGCCCTCGACGGCCGAGACGAGCACCTCGCGCGCGGGACCCGGCGCTTCCTTCTGGTTGAGCTCGGCGAAGCAGAGCAGCGCGCCGGGCTCCTGGAGCTGATAGTTGAAGCAGCCGGCCTTGGCGGCCTTCTTCGACTCGACCAGGCCCTTGTAGAGCCGGCCCGAAGGCGAATCGCCGAGCACCTGGGTGAGCACGTCGACGGCTGCGTAGTCCGGGTCGCTGCCAGCGGGCACGTGGTAGCCGAGCGCCAGCACGGGCGTTCCACCGACGCGGCGAACGGTGACGGCGCGCTCTCCGTCCTGCACGGGCTCGACGGTGTAGGTGGATCCGAGCGTGCGCGTCGGCTTCGGAATTCGCCCGAACGTCGAGGCGATCCACTCGATCGTCTTCGCTTCGTCGAACCGTCCGGCCACGACGAGGAGCGCGTTGTCCGGCTGGTAGGAGCGCCGATAAAAGTTCTGGAGTCGTTCTTGCGGCACCTGCTCGATGTCGCTGCGCGCGCCGATTGTCGTGTTCCCGTAGTTGTGCCAGAGGAACGCCGACGACATGACACGGTCGAACAGCACGCTCTGCGGGGAGTTCTCGCCCATCTCGAACTCGTTGCGTACGACCGTCATCTCGGGCGCGAGCTTCTCCTTCGTGATGATGGTGTTGACGAGTCGATCGGCCTCGAGCTCGAGCGCCCACTTGAGGTTCTCGTCACTGGCCGCGAGCGTCTCGAAGTAGTTCGTGCGATCGAACCAGGTGGTGCCATTCGCGTCGGCGCCGCGCTCCGTCAGCGCCTTCTTGATGTCCTTGAAGGACTTCGTCTCCTTGAAGAGGAGGTGCTCGAGCAGGTGGGCCATGCCCTTCTCGCCGTAGTCCTCGTGCCGGCTGCCGACGAAGACGGTGAGGTTCACCGTGACGGTGGGCTTCGAGGTGTCGGGCACGAGCAGCACCTTGAGGCCGTTGGCCAGCTGGTACTCGGTGAGGCCCTCGACCGTGGCGCCCTTGACGAACTTCGGGGCCGGGCCGGCGGTGAGGCTGAGCGCGACGAGGGAGGCGAAGAGCATGTCGGGCTGACACTACGAGCGTGCGTGTGAGTCAATGCGCCCGTTGGGTGGGGCTTTGGTGCAACCTGGGTTGCAGGGCGTGCCAACCAGCGTTTCAGGCGGTCCCCTCGAAGTGCCTGGAAGGGTGTGGGCGCGCCGCTGACGGACGCAGCTGCGCCTTCGATGGCGGCGTGCTGATCGACTTCTCTGGCGAGGTGCCCGCCCCGCCGGACGCTTTGACGACGCTGTGGATCACCGCGCTCCGGGTGCGCGACGCCCGTGGCGCTGCGTGCTTCGAGACGTACACCCTGGGCCGCAGCCGCTTCCGCGCCAGAACCGACGACGTCTCCTCGCACAACACCTCGTTGCTCACGCCCCGATGGGCGCCGCTACGACAACGTCGCCGAGAACAGGGCGTGCGACACGTTTGGTCTTCGGTACTGCGCGGGCGGTGTGCCCGGCCACGACGTGGTGTGCGACTCGAGTGAATGCCGGGTGCAGTTCACGGGAGCCGCCGAGGGCCGTCGCATCGCCGCCCGCTGTCGACGGGAGGCCTCAGCCCCGAATCGGGAAACTGGCGACCGCGAGCGTAAAGAGCAGGCCGAACACGAGCGGCAGGCCCAGCACCAGCACGAGCGCGAGCACCCCCAGCCGGTAGCCCAGGCGCGCGTGTCGATCTTCCTTCCGGAGCGGTCGCCCGCGCGCGATGGCGAACACGTTCAGCACCGTGCCGAGGAACACCGTGAGCGCGATGAGGGTGAACCGCCCGTCCTCGCGGCTCAGCGTCGACGCCAGCCGATGCCAGGCCGGCTCCTCGAGCGGAAGGCATTCAGGCGACGGAGGCGGCAGAGGTTCTTCCTCCTCGGCGGAGGGCGTCACGCGCGCACGCCAACACGCTTCGGATTCCTCGGGCGGCTCCCACGTCGCCTCTCCTGCGCTCGCGACTGGCAGGAGGCCGAGCAACAGCAGTGGTACCACCCACCCGGCGATCGCGAACCGGAGCGCCGTCACGAGCCGACGTGCATCCAGTCTTCGAGGCGATGGAGGAGCCGGCGTCGCTCTGGACCGAACACCGGGATGAGCGGGTACGCATGCGGAAGATCGGGCGCGGCGTCGTGGGTGACGTCGACGCCGACCTGACGAGCGCGCGCCACGAAGTCGGCGATCTCATCCCGAAACGCCTCCTCGGCGCCGCTGGCGACGAAGGTCGGTGGAAGCCCCGTCAGCGTGGCGGAGAGCGGCGAGGCGCGTGGATCGTTCGGTGAGGTGCCCGCCAGGTACGACTGCGCCAGCCGCCGCATCACCTCGGCCTCCAGGTAGTCGTGGGGCGCGTCGTCGATCGACTTCGAATGACAGCCGAGGTCGAGCCAGGGCGACACGAGGATGAGCCGCTTCACTGGCGCCGGCCTGCGCGCCAGCCACGCCCCCAGGGCCAGGGTTCCACCCGCAGAGTCGCCCGCCAACACGACGTCATCGGTCTCGGACAGCGCCGCGTCGAGCACGGCGGTCACGTCGTCGAGGCCGGCAGGGAAGGGGTGCTCCGGCGCGAGGCGGTAGAGGGGAAAGACGGTGCGACGGCGCAGCGCCACGGCCAGGGAGCGCAGGTAGTACGCGTGAGTCGTGAACGAGCCGCCGTGAAACCCGCCGCCGTGGACGTAGACGAGGACGCCGCGCGAGGCGCCGTGCGGAAGGAGCAACCGGCAGGGCACGTTCGCCACCGTCGCGTCGGTCTCCTTCACCTCGGGCCAGGGCATCGAGCGCGAGGCCGCGTCGAGCAGCGCGCGAGCCTGGAGCGCGTCCTTCGGCAACATTCGACTCTGCTGGCGGAGCAGTTCCACCGTGCCCTTGATGCGTAGGCTCGGCGACGACGGTCGGTCGGTCATGGATCGGCCGTCACGACGGACACGCCCGGCGCCAGCGCGTCCGCCTTCGCCTGGATCAGCAGCTCGTACGAGGCGGTGCTCCCGCGGAGCGTCGCGTTGAAGAGCGCGACCGCGAAGTGGTTCATCAGCGGCTGAGCGACGGCGGCGTTCGGGGCCGGCGGCGCGCAGCCATCACTCAGGACGCTGCGAACATTCGCGCCCGGAATGTCGAGGCGGATGTTGTCGCTCACCGCTGCGAGATCGAAGGCGCAGATGTCGGAGAAGGTGAAGTGGCCGCCCTCCGAGATGTCGAGCAGCCATCGCGGCTTCTTCATGGCGGCCCAGGTGGGCGCCACGTGCTCGTCCCACTTCAGCGTGCGGTCCTTGCGCGCGGCCTGGATCATCACCGGAATGCCCAGGTTCGGCATGCCGAGGTCGACGAAGAAGAGATCGCTCGACGGCGGCGCCTGCGGGACGATCACCTTCACCCGCTTGTCGATGGCCGCCACCCGCAGCGAGGTGAGGGCGCCGAAGCTGTGTCCGGTCACGCCCACCTTGTCATTGTCGATGAGGCCGAAGAGCGGATCGGTCTCGGGCAGCCGCTGGTACGCAGTGATGAGGTACTGCACGTCCGCCGGCCGGGTGGCGATGCCAATGCCCACGTCCTGGAGTTGGTTGCGAACTGCGAAGTCGAGCGTGCCGCCCTCGTGATCGGGCGAGACCACCACGTAGCCGTGGGACGCGAGCAGCACCGTGTAGAACGTGGACTGCCAGCGAATGGCGCCCTGGCCGTGGCTGAAGACGATGAGCGGGAAGGGGCCGTGTGACCGGGCCGGCGTCGCGTCGCGTACGGCCGCAGTCTCGAGCTCCGGCACACCGCCCGACGCGATGAGCGTGGCGCGCTGTTCGTCGGTGAATCGCTCCTTGATGTCGTAGCTGACGGTGGGCTTCCCCCTCGTGTCCTGCGTCGCCGGGTACCAGATCTCGGTCACGAGCAGACGTGGACTCCCGTCGGGCTTGGGACGGCGGCGGTCCTCGTACGTGACGGTGCGCACGCCGACCGGGAACGGGCCGAACTTCGTCGGATCCGGCGCGGCGGAGGCGCTGGCGGGCGGGAAGGGGAGCGGATCGACAGGCGCCGGCATGCCGCAGCCGACGAGGACGAGACAGGTGAGGACGAAGGGTCGCATGCGGTTCACTTCACCGAAACGAGGCTCTCGAGCGGGCGCTTTTCGTCCGACTTCTTCGCCGCCGTCCACTCGATGAGGGCCGCCTGCCAGGAGGTCTTCGTCTCGGTCGGCGCCGGGTCGGCCTTGTTGAGCGCGAAGCCGTCACCACCGAGATAGAGGTAGTCGGTGGTCGCGACGGAGTAGGTCTTCTTCGGGTCGATTGCCGCGCCCTTCGCGTCCACCCAGCCGTCTCCTCTGGGCTTGACGCCCGTGATGCGCGCCTCGGTGTTCCCGAGCGCCGCGAGCAGCGCCTCACCGCTCAGTTTCACGACGACGATCTGATTGTCGAAGGGCACCAGGTCGTAGATCGAGGCCTTCGTCACCGCGCCCGGCGGGAGTGCTTGTCGCACGCCCCTGCGGTTGAGCAGCGCGACGTCGGTCTTGAACTGCTCCTTGAGCGAGACGGTCAACCACTGCGTCATCTCCTTCGACTCCTGGCCCAGGCCCGCCTTCGTGAAGCCGATCGTCCCGCCGAGGGCCTCGTCGAGTTTCGTTTTCCACCCGTCGACGATCGCCTTCGCCTGCGGGTCAGGTGCCGGAGCCCCTTCGCCACCGGTGATCTCGACGGTCGAGACGGCGCTGGTCACCTGCACCGGCGTGGACGAGAGCGTCACCGTGAGCGCGACCTTCGCGTACGACGAGAGCCGGCTGCCCGGGTAGACGAGCCGCGTGCCCCCGACGGAGTCCGGGAAGGGCCCGTCGCACCGCCGGCCGGCGAAGAACGTGAGGCCCCAGTCGGCGTGGCCTTCGAGAATGGACGGCGCGTCGTTGAGACACCCATCACTCACCACGCCGATGACGTGCGGGTTCGCCTTCTTCACCTCGGTCAGCACTTCGGTGAGGGCCGCTGCCTCTTCGACGGCCTCGAGGCCCTTCATGCGGCCTGGCATCGGCGTCACCGTGGCCTTGCGCGCGGCGAGCCCGATGATGGCGACCGTCACCCCCTTGCGCGTCAGCACCCGGAAGCGGCCCAGGCCCAGCGCCTTGCCGTCGTCGTCTTTCGCGACGAGGTTGGCGGCCAGGTACGGGAACCCCGCGCGGGTGCGGTTGGCGATGAACTGCTCGCGGTTCCAATCGAGCTCCCGGTTGCCGAGCGCCGAGGCGGCGTAGCCCATCTGGCGCATCACCTCGGCGGTCGGCTCGCCCTTGAAGTAGCTCGAGATGGACTGGCCGTTGGCGTTGTCTCCGGTGGAGACGACGATGGTGCTCGCGTCCTGGCACGGCGCGTCGCCGCTCGAGGCCAGCGGACCCGCGCAGTGCCCCTCCTTCGCGACCCACCAGCCGAGCACCTCGGCCGCACCTCCGCGGGACGTGCTGCCTTCCGTCACCGGCAACAGGTAGCCATTCTCGGCGCCCGTCACGAGCACGGTGAGCGTCTCCTGCTTCAGCGCCTTCGGATCGACCGGGGCGACGGCGTGGGGTTCGCCGGCAGGCTCCTGCTTCTTGTCGGGGCAGGCCAGGAGCGGGACGACGACGAGCAGGGCAAGGGCGCGGCGAATCATGGCGGCGCTCGATAGCACGCGACGTGCGTAACGGGCATCATGCCGCGCCTTGAGCGGCCTCTACCTCGCGTTGTCGTGTCTGCAGGGGCGGCCGATGCGTCAGGCCTTCGACGAGCTCGCGGCGTACGGGGTGGGCGTGCAGCTCACGCCGGGGAACGAGCCAACGCCCGACTTCGCCGAGCTGCGGACGACGACGACCGTTCCGACGCGCACCCACCACGGGTTCCGGGTCGATCGTCGCGCGTCGCGCGTCTGGGCGGACGATGGCGCCTGCGTCGCGACCTCTGACAGCGTGCATCCGCCACGGCTCGAGACGCCGGCCGCGGCGCACTTCGACCGCTGGCTCGAGCAGCAGGGCGATTCCAGGGTGCTCGAGACGATGTATCCGGGCTACCGGCTCGGCACCGGCGTGGAGCTGGAGCGCGCGATGGAGCTCGGCGTGCGGCTGGCCGTCGACGTCTCGCACCTCTTCATCCAGCAGACCGCCGGTGTCCTCGAGGACAGGACGCTGCGGCGGGTGTTGGCGTCTGCGCACATCGTCGAGGTGCACGTGTCGCAGAACGATGGACGGCACGACTCCCACCGGCCGCTGCGCCGCGACAGCTTCGAGCTCGGCTGGGCGCGGGAGCGGCTCCAGCACGGCGTTCCCGTCATCTACGAGGCCTATCTTCATGTCGTGTCGGAACCCTCGCGTCGCGCGCAGCTCGAGCTCGTCCGGGAGACGCTGACATGACGACGCCCGCCCCGCCGCCCATCGGGGCCTCTCCGTTCCGGTTGCGGCGCTGGTCGCTCGCCCATGAGGTGCGGCCGTTGATCGAGCGCATCTTCTCGGAGCGGCCCGAGGTGAACTCGGTGCTGATGGCGGTGGCGCAGTACTGGGCCGATGAGGCCGACGACGCCGTCCACGGACATCTCGTGATGTCGGCGCGTCAAACGCCCCGCTGGCCGCACCGCTGCGGCGATGGGCCGCACGCAGGAGATGGCGATCTCTGCTCCTACTGCTGCGCGAGGGACTTCGACGATCCCCGGGCCCGCTGGGTGTCGTGGGACGAGAACGGCCTGGCGATTCGCTGTTGGCAGGCCTTCTGTCACGAGGGCGCCACGCAGGAAGGGGATCCCAACTTCACCTCGGTGCCCGTGGTGCTGGCTCGCCGAGGCATGGATGGCGCGGTGCTCGACCTCGTGGGCCGAACGATTCGCCCATGGCTGGATCTTCCCACCACGGGCCTGCCGACCTGGTTCCAGCAGGTCGACACGGCCGCATCGCTGGAGCCGGTGGTCGTTCCCGTGCGCTCCGACGACGAGGCGCCGTTCCGCGAGGCGATCGCGCGCTCGCCGTTCGACGATGGGCCGCGGCTCGTCTTCGCCGACTGGTTGCAACAACGGGAAGACCCGCTCGGGGAGTTCATCTCGTTGTCGCTCTCGCCCCAACGAACCCCCGCGACGGTGGCGCGTCGACGCGCGTTGTTGCACGACCATGCCGAGGCCTGGCTGGGGCCCCTCGTTCACGTGGTGTCCTCCGGGAGCGCGGACTTCTCGCGCGGGCTCCTCACGAAGGCTTCGGTCTGCTTCGATGAGTCCACGCTCGGGTTGGCCTCGCTGCCCCAGTGGTCGACCGTCGAGCACCTCGACTTCGCGTCGACGAGCCGCATCGCTTTCTCGGAGAAGATGACCGCGCTCCGATCGGTCTCGGGGCTCCGGCGCGAAGCGGTGGGCGCGCTGCCGACGACGGTGACGGACGTGGCCTGCGGGATCGAGGCGGTCCGAGGCGGGCTGCCTGCGCACGTCACCTCGCTGACGCTCACGGTGCCCTTCGAGGAGTCCGCCTTCGAGGCGCTGCGTTCGGTCGTCAACGGCTCGGTCTGGAATCACCTCGAGTCCTTCGCGCTGGGACTCGAGCCCACGCTGGCCGACGAAGACGCCGAGCGTCCCTTCGCGCTCGTCGAAGAAGTGCTCGGGTTGCGGCGACGACCGACGGGGCCGGCACGCGTCGCGGTGGGAGGCTGGTCATCTGGACATCGGAGGACGGGCTGGTGGCTGGAGCACCGGCGTGACGCGCCGACGCACGCCCAGCTTTCCTTCGAGGGGTTCTCCGCCTTCGAGTCGACCGCGATTCGGAATCGCCTGGTGTCGGTGGCCGGGGCAGGCGGCGTGAAAGCGCTGCGCGTGGTGGCGAATGACTGGTGGTCAGTCTCCGTGGAAGACGAGCAGGTGCTTTCCCGCAGCGGCGTTCGTGTCGAGGTGGTGGGCGCGTCTTTGACTCCCGAGCCGCCGCCGCTTCCACAACCCGAGCGCCGTCCCGCGCCGCCGATTCAGGTGGTGGTCGACCCCATCTCTCGCGCAGCGTTCATGCCCGCGCCCGCCAGCACGAATCGCCCGTCGACCTCTGGGAAGCGCGGCCGAAGCTGGTTGCTCGAGGCGCTGGTTCTCGCCGCGCTGGCGGCCGCGGTGCTCTCGAAGGCCTGCACTGGATCGTGAGGCGTCAGTCGAGCATGGCCGTGAAGACCAGCCCGCTTCCCTGTGGCCCGACGAAGGGCGCGAGGCCGAGGCGCTGGTTGCGGGTGGCAAAGAAGAGCGAGACGGTGCCCGCGACGAGGGTGGCCAGGCCGAGGGCCGTGACGACGATGGAGACCCGCTGGAGCGCCAACGCCGAGCGCGCCTCTTCGAGATCGCCGCGCGCCTGAAGCGTCCCGTCCGGGTTCAGGTGCAGCCCCGCGCCCGAGCGGCCCACGAAGAAGAAGACGCCGCCCGCCATCGCCACCGCACCGCCAATGCCGATGAGGTTGAGGCCCCAGCGTTTCTGGCGGCCCTGCTCCGAGAAGGGGTGGTCGCCCACCTCGAGCGCGTTCGCGGGCGTCGCGAGGAGCGCGAACACGAGGCCAATCGCGGCCGATTTCTTGATCATCGGTCCACCTCGCGTCTGATCACGCCACATCGCTGTTCCACCCTGAAGCACACCCGAGGAGCACACCATGTCCACCCCGATCATGACCAGCCAGCCCACCCGCACCTGGGACGGCATCGACCGCCGCGGCGAGACGCCGAAGGCCCCGCTGTTCGGAGAGCTGCTCGTCGAGTCCAGCTGGCGTCCGTCAGACGTGGTGCCCGCCGCGAGCGAGGGCTGGTTGCGCGCCTTCGGCTACGCGAAGGATCGTCGCGGCGAGCGGTAAGGCCGGTCATCGCTCGTTCTTCGGCTCGAGCTCGGAGAGCTGGATCTCGAGCGCGGCGAGCTTCTTCTCTGGGCGCTGCGAGACCGGGAGCGACCGACCGTACGTGACGGCCTCGGCGAGCGCCTTCTTCTGGCCAGGAGTGTCTCCCTTCGCGGCAAGGATCGAGGCCTTCACCTCGAAGAGCCGGATTCGACGCGGGCCACCCGTGTTCTTCTCGAGCGCCCGGCCGATGGCCGCTTCAGCCTCGACCAGCTTGCCGAGCTCCTTGTTGGCGATGGCGAGCCGCGCCGGCGGGTTGAAGTCCTTCGGCAGCTCCTTCTCGGACTGCTCGAGCGCCGGCACGACCCGCTCGACCTGCTTCGAAGCCATCGCGGCCAGGAGCCGGTGGGGATCGAAGACAGCCCGCGCGGCAGGGGTCGGGGCGGCCTTCGCGGCGGCTTCGAGGAACTCCAGCCACTGCCGGCCCAGGGCGACGATCTGCGCGTCGTCCTTCGCCGCCCGCCGCTCCTCGACGAGGAGCTCGTAGAGCCCCGACACGTCGTCGGCCATCGCGCCCGGCAGTCCGGTGGCCTCCGTCGCCTGCTTCACCAGGGAGGCGGTGAGCGTCGCCTTGTCCTTGACGTCGGCCGTCAGCTCGAGCGCGCAGCCAAGGCCCCAGGTGAGCGCGTTGATGCGGTCGGTGGCGGCCTTCAGCGTCGGCGCCTGCTCGTTGGCCGTGCGGGCGCAGGGCTCGTACTGCTTGGCGGCGGTCAGCGCGCTCAGGAGCGAGAGGGTGCCGCGGATCGACGGATCGCCCTTGAGACTCGCGACGTACCTGTCGGCAGCCTCCTGCGCCTTGCCCTGCGCCATCAGTGCGTCGGCATCGGAGAGACGCGAGTCCTTCCAGCGAGCGGCGTCGAGCAGGCCCTTCATCTGCGGTGCATCCGCGCTGCCAATCCACTTGAAGACGAGCGTCTCGGTCGTCGGGTCGATGAAGAACAACGTCGGCCAGACCGAGACCGGGAACTTGTCGAGGAACGGCGCGTTCGAGGTCTTCTCGGTGTCGATGCCGGCGAACACCACGTCCTTCTCGAACGCGGCGAAGGCGGGCTGGTTCAGCACGTGCTCGCGCATGAAGACGCAGGTGTGGCACCACGGCGCCCAGGCATCGACGAAGAGGAGGCGCTTCGTCTTCTTCGCGGTGGCCAGCGCCTTCGCGTAGTCGTCTTCGATGACCTTCGGGCCCGTGGTGGCCGAGAGCGTGAGGGCAAGGATCAGCGCGTGCATGTCGAGTCGGTATGACACAGCGGGCGCGGTGCTGTCAGGGCGGGGAACCCTTGCAACAGGCGATGTCGCTGCGGCCGAAGCCTGCGCTGCCGAAGCTCTTCGTCGGAAGCCATGGGGGCGAGGCTCACACTCCAGGGGTGGTGACGTCAGCCGATGGAGGGTCGCGTGTCGGGGTGCTCCTGCGCCCACCACACGACGCTGGCGACGAGGGTCAGCATCACCACCGGCGCCCACGCGGCCACCCACGCCGGCAGGTGCTCGCCCATCACCAGCCCGCGCGAGACCAGCATCACGGTGAAGAGCACCACGCTCACCAGCAGGCCTTCGAACAAGGCCTGGGTGAGGTAGCCCTTGCGGGCCGGTCTCAGCGCGAGCGTGAGGGCAAAGAGCGCAGCTGCGACGCCGGTGAACGGGTAGGCGAAGCGGTTGTGGAGCGCGAGGAGGTACTGCTGCGCGGGCAGGCCGACGCGGGCTCGCAACGCGTGCTGCTCCATCAGGGTGGCGGTGCGCATGAGCTCCGGCCGGCCCTGCCGAATGGCGAAGGACAGGGGGTCGGAGCCACTCAAGGTGAGGTCCAGCACCGGGAGGCGTTCGGCGGTGAGCGCCCCCGAGGGATCGAACGTGCGCCGCATGACGTCGGTGAGCCTCCAGGTCGACCCACCGGCGGAGCGCATCGTGGCCGCGTCGGCACGCCACGCGACGCGGAAGCGCTCGTCCATCAGATACAGCGAGACCTCGCTCATCGCGCCGGTCTCGTCGCGCGGCCCCCGCACCTGAACAATCGCGTCGCCCGCGCGGTACCACTGCTTCGGCCAGTAGTAGTTCGTGTAGTCGCCCCAGCGCCCGAAGACGTTGACCGTCATGTGGTCGACGCGCTCACCCGACTTCGTGACGACGAACTCGTCGAACGCCACCAGGGCCCCCGCGCTCAAACCGGCGCACGCGAGCACGGGCCCCACCAGCGTCCACCGGGAGCCGCCCAACGCTTGAATCGCCGTCCACTCGCTCGTCTTGCGCAGCACCGACGCCGTGGCGCCCGCGGCCAACAGCATCGCGGCGGGCGCGAGCTGATGCGAGGTCTGCATGAGCTTGTGCCAGTACAGCTCCGCGATGGCGACCATTGGCTTGTCGAGGAACATGTTGAGCCGGTCGCCGAAGTCCGCCACCAGGTAGACGAGCGCGATGCCGGCCAGCAGGCCGAGGAAGAACACCGCGTAGAGCCGCGCGGTGTAGCGGAAGAGCAGGCGCGTCATGCGACGCCTCGACGGCTGACCCGCCAGAGCAACAGGCCGCCGATGGCGAAGAAGAGCAGGTTGGGCAACTGACCCGACAGCCACACGGGGAACTCTCCGCGCTCGGCGAACTGCGAGGCGGTGCGCCACGAGAGATAGAACGCCAGGTACGCGCCGATGGTGAAGAAGAAGCTCCAGCCGCGCGCGCCCCGGCGACGTGACAGCGCCAGCGGCGTGCCCAGCACCGCGAAGGCCAGCGGCATGAAGAGCTGGCCCAGCTTCCAGTGCAGCGTCACCTCGTACGGGAGCGGCGATTCGTTGCGTGCGAGCGCCGCGGCGCGGGCCTCCCAGACGTCCACGACGGTCTGCTCTTCGCGAGAGGAGCGGAAGTTGTTCTTCCGGAAGAACGTCTCACCGACGTCGGCGCGGAAGTCGGCGCGCTCGAAGGTGACGGTGGAGTACTCCTCGGTGTTGCGCCGTGCCTGGTGGAGGCTGCCGTCCTCGAGCACGAAGGACACCGTCTCGAGCACCTCGGAGTTGCGCACCGTGCTCCGGCGCCCGAACGCGAGCAGGGGATTCTCGCTGTCCCGCCCGTCGTAGAGGAAGACGTTCGTCCACCGCCCGCTCGCCTCGACGCCCTCGGCGTAGAGGGTGAGGCCGCTGAGCTCGTCGTGGAACACCCCGGGCTTGACGTCGCTCACCAGGTTGCGGCGGATGATGTCGTGCGCGATGCGACGCAGCGTCTGCATGCCCCAGGGCTGCGCCGTGTTCGCGAGCAGGCCCATCACGACGGACAGCACCGCCCCGAGCACGAGCGGGCCGCGCGCGAACTCCGACGGCGAGATGCCCAGCGCCTGCATCGCCATCACCTCGCGGTCCTCGGACAGGCGGCCCAGGCCGAGGAGGATCGCCAGCAGCAGCGCGACGGGAATGCCCTGCACCAGGAATTGCGGAATGAGCGCGAGCGTGAAGCGGCCGACGTCCCACGCGGTGACGGCGCTGCCGAGGAGGAAGTCGGTGCTCCGCAAGAACGCCATCACGAAGAAGATGACGCACAACAGGCCGACCCAGCCGAGGAAGGGCGCGAGCACCTCGCGGAACAGATAGCGGCGCAGCATCGGGAGACGGTCCGTGGATATGGCACGCGGCCCGCCGGGTGTCAGGCGGTCACTGCCGCGCGCGGCGGCCGGCCTCTTTGACCCGCCGCACCAGCCCCCGCATCACCTGGCGCTGAATGGCCGGCCGGTCGCGCAGCAGCGCCTGAAGGTCGGTGCTCGCCAGCCCTGACAGCTCGCACGAGGCCTCGCACACCGCGTCGGCACTCCGGGGCTCTTCGGCCAGCACGCCCAGCTCGCCGAAGCACTCGGGTGGCTCGAGCGTGACGAGCGCGCTGAGGCCATCGCGAATGGCGATGCGGCCCCGAACGAGGAGGAAGAGGGCGTCCGACGGATCGCCCGCGCGAAAGACAGCCACGCCCTTGTCGAAAGAGGGCTGGGTGAGCCGGTTGGCGATCTGCAAGACGTCGTCCTCCGCCAGGTGGCCGAAGAAGGCCGTGGCACGAACGGCGGCGATCCGGTCGGGCAGCGGCCCCAGCGTCACGGCACCCCCGCATCGTGAACCGGCTTCGGCGCGAGCGTCCAGGTGAGCTGGCCACGCTGGGTGCCCTGCGCGCTATCGACCCAGCCACGCACGCGCTCCGTCAGACCCAGGAGCGGACCCAGCTCGGTCGCCACCACCAGCACGCCCGACAGCTCGGGAGACTGCACCACCTCGAGCAACGGAACCGCGGCGAGCGCGCGGGCGAGGCCGGGTGGATCGATCTCGAACTCGGCGCCGTGCTTCTGGGGGCCCGATGCCGTGGGAAGCGCGGCGAGCACCGCGTCCTTCGACTCCGCGTCGTTCGACAGCCACACCACCGGCCCGTTGACGCCCGCCTCGAGCCGCCCTTCGCGGAAGGTGAGCGCTTTGGCGTCGAGGCTGCGCACCGTGTCGGTGGCGAGGGCCGAATCCGTCGTCTCGGCGAGGAGCGTCAGGCGGGCGGCGAAGAACCGGGCCGTCGGCGTGCGGAGCCCCGAGGTCACCTTCACGCGGGAGAACACGAGCGCGACGTTGCCGGTCAGCGTGGGCGCGAGCGTGCGTGCTGCGGGCAGCAGCGCCGCGCCTCCAGGGAGTGGACCCAGCACCTGGTCGAGCAGCCCCGGCAGCTGAGCCTTCGCCACGCGCAGTCGCACCACCATCACCGAGGGCACGGTCAGCGCCCCGAACGGAGACGGGCCACCGCCTTCGAGGGAGGCCAGGGGGACCCCTTTCGACTTGACGTCCACCGACAGGGCCTCGCCTTTCGACGAGAGCGCGAGGGCCGCCCACCCGCGGAACTGGCGATCGTCGCCCTTCGGCGCTTCGGGGATGAGGAAGTACTGGGCGGCGGGGAGCTCCGAGGCGGCCTTCACCCACGCGCCGGCCAGCGGCTTGCCGGTCAACGCCTTCTGCACCTCGGGCAAGAGCTTCTCGACCGTTTGTCCCGAGGCATGCACCGCGCAGGCCTCTTTGCCCTTGAGCAGCACCGCGCCCTGCACGCGGTTGAGCCCGTCTCGCGAGAGCAGGGTCGTCACGCCGCCAGACTCGGTCCTGGTCACCGCGCCGTACCGCTCGAGCCGCGTCCGACACGTGTCCTCGAAGCGCCTGGCGTCGCTGACGCCATGACAGGCCACCGAGATCGGGCCGCGGGTCGACAGCGCCAGGCCCTGGGCCACGTCGATGCCCACCGCGGTCGCCGACTCGGGCCGAGTCACGTCGAACGGTACGAGGGGGTGCGCACTCTCGCGCCACGAAGCCGGGGAGAGCATCACCGACCCTTGTCCCGCGCGCGTGAAGAAGGGCAGCAGCGTCGAGACGTCGCTCAGGCGTGGCGCCCACGTGATGAGCTTGGCGTCGGGCAGCCCCCTCGGCACAGCGGCCAGCGCGAGGGCGGTGACGAGTCCGGTGACCATGGGAGCGCTCTTAGCAGTGGCGTCGCGCGTGCGCGCCAGAGCCGATTTTTCGGGCTTCCGCGGCGTTGGGCCTCTGCTAGAGCGAGGCGCTCGTCCCGCTACACGAAGCCGCACCGGAGGGAAGACCGACATGGCGTTCAAGGCGCAGCAGGTGAAGAAGGGCCTCTTCGACATCCACGGGCTTGAAGACTTCGTCGAGCGCAAGGTGCACGAGGTGATGGAGGCCCTGGGCCTCTCCTCGAAGCCGAAGAAGGCCGCGCCGGCGAAGCCGAAGCCAGCGGCTCCGGAGGTGCCCGCACCGAAGAAGGCGAAGGCGCGCGCGGCCGCGAAGGCGCCGACCCCGGGCGACGCGCTCGACGTGGTGCTGGCCGCCCTGGAGTCGAATGCGAAGAAGGCGGGGCTGGTGAAGGCTGGCAAGCAGAAGGATCAGCTGCTGCGCTCGCTCATTCCGCTCTACCTGACGCGCGATCGGTCGGTCGAGGTCAGCTCGGGCGTCACCTCGCGCTTCTGGGCGAAGTTCGGCGTCACCTTCGCGGCCCCCAACGCAGCCAAGGCGCTGCGCGAGCACGTCGGCTACGCGAAGCGCACGAGGGCCGGCAACCAGATCACTCCGGCTGGCGTGAAGTACGTCGAGGCCGCGCTGTCCGGCAAGCAGGCCGCCTGAGGCCTGAGTCGAGCGGCGTGCGGTCATGACGGGAACTCCCCAGACGAAGGCGCCAAAAGGCACGCCCTCGTGGGTGGTGTTGCTCGTCTTCATCGTGGTGCCGCTGGCGCTCGCCTTCGTCATCTCGCGGCAGGCCGGCGCCCAGCAGATCCGTCGCAAGGCGATCGCGAAGTCGTACAATTGGGCCGTCGAGAACAAGAACGAAGGCCAGCTCGCGTGGATCTTGCGCGGCTTCCACCGGGACGTGCCGTTCGAGGCGGTGGCGCTCCTTCGAGAAGGCGGAGGCGCGGCCTGGCGGGTGCGCATGCCGGTGAGCTCCACGTTCCCGTCGTGGGTGCTGCTCGCGACGAAGGACGAAACGTGGGCCGCGAAGGACTTCGGCACCATCTCGACGCTGGTGACCCGCACGGCGCTCCCTCCGAGCGCGGAGCCACGCGGCGCCTTCTCGGTGTGGGCCGAACCCGGCGTTGCGCTGCTCGCGCTCGATCCCCTGACCCAGCGGCTCGCGGCGGCTCCGAAGGACCTGACGCCGCTGGCCATCTCGTTCGTGGACGATGGCGTGGTGCTCGATGGGCGAGGCGACCTGCCCGAGGGGCAGGCCTTGTTGCCGGCCCTCGACTTCCTGGCCGAGCTCGTCCGGGTGGTCGATGGGCGTGACGGCGGCGCTGCCCCCTGAGGGGCGTGCGGTGTCACGCGCTTGACCCCGCGGCCTGACGGATCGACAACCTCCATCCCCGTGGCCTTCTCGACCCGCCTGCACGGCGAGCACTTCACCTTCAAGGACCTCAAAGAGGTGCTCGGTCGCGCGAACGAGCCGCGGTCGGGTGATCGACAGGCCGGGCTCGCGGCGCGCTCCATGCGCGAGATGGCGGCCGCCAAACAGGTACTCGCCGACGTCACCTTGAAGCAGCTCTACGAAGCGCCCTCGGTGCCCTTCGAGCAGGACGAGGTCACGCGGGTCATCATCGACGGCGTGTCGCCCCACGTGCTCCAGCGGGTGCAAGGCTGGGCCGTGGGCGAGCTCCGCGAGTGGCTCCTCGACGATCGCACGACGGGTGAAGAGATCGCCGCCATCTCGCCCGGCCTCACCGCCGAGATGATCGCCGCCGTCGCCAAGCTCATGTCGAACATGGACCTGGTGATCGCCGGCAAGAAGATTCGGGTGGTCGCGCGGTGCAACAACACCATCGGCCTCAAGGGGCGCATCTCGTCACGGCTCCAGCCGAACCACCCGACCGACGACGTGCAGGGCGTGCTGGCCGCCGTGAAGGACGGCCTCAGCTTCGGCAACGGCGACGCGGTCATCGGCGTGAACCCCTCGACCGGTGACATTCAGGGCACCATCGACATCCTCTCGGCGGTGAAGGACCTCATGCGCCGGTTCCGCGTGCCCACGCAGAACTGTGTGCTGTCCCACATCACCATTCAGATGGCTGCCGTGCGGCGCGGGGCTCCGCTCGACCTCATGTTCCAGTCCATCGCCGGCAGCCAGGGCGCCAACCAGAACTTCGGCGTCTCGGTGTCGGTGCTCGACGAGGCCTCGGATCTCGCGCGGCGCGAGGGCACGGCGCAAGGCCCGAACGTCATGTACTTCGAGACGGGGCAGGGCACCGCGCTGTCGGCGAACGCGCACCACGACACCGACCAGGTCACCATGGAGGCCCGCGCCTACGGCCTCGCCCGCCGGTACGCGCCGTTCCTCGTCAACAGCGTCGTCGGCTTCATCGGGCCCGAGTACCTGCGCGACGCCAAGGAGATCACCCGCGCGGGCCTCGAAGATCACTTCATGGGCAAGCTGACCGGCATCTCGATGGGCTGTGACGCCTGCTACACGAACCACGCGATCGCCGATCAGAACGACCAGGAGAACCTCGAGATGCTGCTCGCCGCCGCCGGGGTGAACTACCTGATGGGCATCCCCATGGGCGACGACGTGATGCTCAACTACCAGACGACGAGCTTTCACAACAACGCGGCGCTGCGGGAGCTCTTCGCGCTCAAGCCGGCGCCCGAGTTCGAGGCGTGGCTCGAGCGCATGGGGCTGTGGCGCAACGGGAAGCTGACCGAACGCGCCGGCGACGCGAGCGTGTTCGAGCGGGAGTTCGGGCGATGACCGAAGACGAGCTGCGCAAGCTGGTGACGGAGGTGGTGCGCGAGGTCGTGCAGGCGAAGGAGCCGTCGAAGGCGCAGGGGCCGGTGGTGCGGGAAGAACCGCTCCGGAGGGGGCCGCATCACCGGCCGTTGCCCGCGCCGAAAGTCCCCCAGGCGATCGAGGCGATGAAGGCGACCACCCCGTCGCGCATCGTCACCGGTCGCACGGGTACGCGGTACCTCACCACGAGCTACCTTGGCTTGCGGGCCGACCACGCCATCGCGCTCGACGCCGTGGAATCGGAGATCGCCGACGGGTGGCCCGAGCAGCACGGCTGGCTGCCGCTGCGCACCCGCGCGAAGGATCACGCCGAGTTCTTCCTCCACCCCGATCACGGCCGCCGGCTCGACGACGCGTCGAAGGCGCGCTGCGAGAAGGAGGCCGACCGCGGCGTCGACATCCAACTCATCGCGGGAGACGGGCTGTCGGCCTACGCGCTTCGGACGAACGGACCGGCGTTGATTCAGGCACTCCAGCGGCACCTCTCCGGTGCCGGCTTTCGCGTCGGTCGTCCGCTCTTCGTGAAGTACGCGCGCATCGGAGTGCAGGACGAGATCGGCGTACTGACCCAGGCGAAGTCCACCATCATCATCGTCGGCGAGCGGCCGGGCCTCGGCACCGGCGACTCCTTGAGCATCTACACGGCCTATGGGCCCAGGCTCGGCCAGGACAACGCCGAGAAGGACTGCATCTCGAACGTTCGCGATCTCGGGTTCGCGCCAGAGCGGGCCGCCGCCCGGTGTGCCTCGCTGATGAAGGAGACGTTCAAGGCCGGTGGCGGTGGCGTGAAGCTCACTGGAGGCGACCCCGCCTTCCGTCCGCACGTCATCAACCACTGAACCGATGAACGCGCTCCGTCCCTCGCCGCCGCGGCTGCTCTCCGTTCGCCTCCTCGAGCAGGTGGAGCCGTCGCTCGGCCGCGCGCTGGGCTGCGGTGAACGGCACGTCTCGGTGGGGCTCGTCACGTGCGATCAAGACGACTCGCTCTACGCGGCGCTCGATCACGCCACCAAGTTCGCCGACGTCGACGTCGTCTACGCGAAGAGCTTCTACGCCGGCTCCGTGCACGCCTCTGGGCCGTTCTCGGGCGAGATCCTCGGCGTGCTCGCCGGGCCGAACCCCGACGAGGTGAAGGAGGGGCTGTGGGCGCTGCGTGAGGCGCTGACCCAGAAGATCCACTTCGTCACCCTCGAGGGCACCACCGGCCCGGCCTTCTTTCCCCACGTCATCGAAGAGACGGGCCGCTACCTCGCGCCGCTCGCAGGCATTCCCGTGGGCAGTCCGATGGCGTACCTCATCGCACCGCCCACCGAGGCGCTGATCGGCCTCGATGCAGCGCTCAAGGCGGCCAACGTCACCCTCCGGAAGTTCTTCGGGCCGCCGACCGAAACCAACTTCGCGGGTGCGTACCTGTCGGGCTCGGTCGCTGACGTTCACGCGGCGGCACAGGCCTTTACGGAGGCGGTGGTGTCGGTCATCCGCGCACCCCTCGCCGGGCTCATCCGTCCCGAGCGCGAACGCCGCTGAAAACACCCGGTTGAGACATCGTGACCGCCGCCGGCCCCGTGTGCGGGCATCGCTGAACCGCATGGGAGTCGGTCGCCACCCCCGGTCGTGACAGCAAGCCGCAAGTCGATCGAGACTTGCTCGCATCACCGCTGGGGGGATGCATGCAACACCTGAGATTCTTCATCGAGGGCCGCGAGGGCGGCGCCGTCTCCGCCGAGGAGATCAAGTCGCTTCATCGCTCCGGCGAACTGACTGCCACCACGCGTCTGTCTCGAGACGGCAAGCAGTGGTTCGCGGCGGCGCAGGTGCTCAACCGCCTCCCAGAGGAGAAGCAGCGCCCGCCGACCCCCGTGCTGCGCTGAGCGCTACCGGGTGATCTGCAGGTAGTTGCGGCCGTCGTTGTTGAACCAGAGACCGGCCTCGTCGCGAGCCCCCGCGGTGTCCTGCGGGGCATGGCATGCGATGCCCACGTGCAGCGCGAACTCCACCATCTGCCCCTTCGCCACACCCGGCAACGCGAAGTGACCGTTGGTCACCGGACAGGGCACGTCGGTCGAGGACAGCCGGTTCACCGTCTGCCAGCCGTCCACCGTCCAGTGCAGCTCCTGCCAGGTGATGGTGAGCACCGAGAAACCTTGCTCGAGCCACCCCCGCGCGCGCGCCAGGGCGAGCACCTCGGGCAACTGCGGCGTGACGTCGAAGTGCACGCTCGAGCAGCGCACGATGGGCGAGGTGATGGGGCGAACGTCACCGCTCGGCGTCCCCACCCCGGGCCCGCCCACCTCATCCCCCGTGCGATGCTCCGTCGAAGTGGCGTTCATGGCGTCGGAAAATAGGGGCAACCGCTTTGACCTTTCCAGTCCCCGGGGGTTGACGGTTTCGTGACGACTCGCGGCCCGCACGCGTTGCGCCTGGTGCCGAAGGCCTCTCCCTCGGACGGGGACCTGTGCCGCGCATTCCTTGCGGGCGATCGACAGGCCTTCGGCGAGCTCGTGCGGCGGTACCAGGCGCCGGTCTTCACGATCGTTCGCCGCTACGCGGGCTCGCCGGATGAATCGAAGGATCTCACCCAGCGCGCGTTCCTGCATGCCTTCGAGGCCGCGCAGCGCACGTTGCCGAAGCTGATGGCGTCCTCCGAGGACGTGCCCTTCAAGGCGTGGCTGTTCCGCATCGCCGTCAACCTCGGGAAGAACCAGGTGCGAGACGGCGCGCGGTGGCCGAAGGCGCCGGTCGAGGTCGTAGACGCGATGGCCCACGGCGCGCCGGCCGCGCTCGACGTGCTCGAGAAGGCAGAGGCCGAAGCGCTCACCCGAAAGGCCGTGCACTGCCTGCCGCCCCGCCAGCGCGAGGTCTTCACGCTGCGCATCGACGGCGGGCTGCCCTTCGCCGAGGTGGCCGAGGTGCTCGGCATCAGCGAGGGCAACGCCAAGTCCCACTTTCACTACGCGGTGAAGCGCCTGCGCGACGAAGTGCGTGCGCTCATCGCCGCCACGCCCGATGGAGGCACGCCATGACGTGTGATGACGCCGAGGTCCGAATCGCCGAAGGGAGCTCCTCGCCCGAGCTCGCCGCGCACCTCGCGGGCTGTGAGGCCTGCCGACTCTTTGCGCGCGATCTCGCCGTGATCTCGACGCAGCCGAGCCTGACGGCGGTCGAGGCGAAGCAGCTCGATTCCCTCGAGGCCGACACCTGGCGCGCGTGGCAGCACCAGCAGCGCGTCTCGGCCCGTCCGTCGTGGCTGGGCTACGCCGCCGCGGCGAGCTTTGGTGCGCTGGTCGCCTCGGCTGGCTTCTGGTCGGCGCGGCCCGTGAAAGAAGTCGTCGTGGAGCGGCTCGTCGAGGCCCCCTCCCCGATGAGCGCGGCCTTCGATGCAGACGAACCCAACTCCGGCGCCGACGAGGTGTTCTTCGAGGTGACGTGGCCGGACTTCCCCGAAGGAGAGACTCCATGAAGAAGACCCTGTTGGTGGTGACGTTGTTGTCGTCGGCGCTGGCGTTCGCGGGCCCCAAGAAGGACCCCGCGCGCTGGGAGGCGATGGATCCCGAAGAGCGGGCCGAGCGGCAAGAGGAGCGCGCCAAGCAAGCCCGCATGATGCTCCTCGTCGCGGTGGCCGATGCGCTCGAGCTGAACGAAGCCCAGGCGCTCAAGTTGTCCGAGACGCTCAAGGTGCTCGACGAGAAGCGGCGCCCGGTGCGCGAGGGCATGGCCGAGGCGATGCGGCAGGTGAAGGCGGCCGCCGATGGCGACCCCGCCGCGCTCGCGAACGTCGATCAGAACATGCAGCGGGTGCTCGATGGCCGCGCCCAGATGGCTCAGCTCGACAAGGAACTCTTCGCGACGCTCTCGCAGGGCCAGCCAGCGCAGAAGAAGGCGAAGCTCGCCATCGTGCTCGCGAAGATGGGTGACGAGCTGCGCCGCATGAAGGGCAACAAGGGCCGGCGTCACGGCCGCTGAAGTCGACCGCGAAGCTGGGCTACACCCACCCGCATGATCCGCTCCGTCGTGCGAGTCCGCGCCGTGGGTAGCCCCGAGGTCCTGCAGCTCGAGTCCGATGAGGCGCCGCTGCCCGGTCCTGGCGAGGTGCAAGTGCGGCAGACCGCGATCGGGCTCAACTTCATCGACACCTACCAGCGCAGCGGCCTGTACCCGGTGCCGTTGCCGTTCGTACCTGGCTCCGAAGGCGCGGGCGTCGTCACCGCGGTCGGCCCTGGCGTCACGGCGCTCTCGGTGGGGACCCGCATCGCCTACGCCGGAGTCGGAGGGGCCTACGCCTCGATTCGCACGCTCCCTGCCGAGCGCGCCGTACCGCTGCCTGAGTCGATCTCCGACACGACGGCCGCTGCGCTGATGCTCAAGGGGATGACGGCCGAGTACCTCGTTCGTCGCCTCCACCTGGTGAAGCCGCAAGAGACCGTCGTCGTGCACGCGGCGGCTGGCGGGGTGGGGCAGCTCGTCTGCCAGTGGGCGAACCACCTGGGAGCCACCGTCATCGGCGTGGTGGGCTCCGACGCGAAGGCGGCCCTGGCGAGCGCCTGTGGGGCGCACCACGTCGTGGTGACGGCTCGCCAGGGACTCGTCGACGAGGTGAAGCGCCTCACCGGCGGGCGTGGCGCCGACGTGGTGTACGACTCCGTGGGGAAGGACACGCTGTCGGCTTCGCTCGATTCGCTCAAGCCCCGCGGACTGTTGGTGAGCTTCGGTCAGTCCTCCGGCATGCCCGAGCCGTTGAGCCTCTCGGTCCTCGGAGGCGCGCGCTCACTCTTCGTCACGCGGCCCTCACTGCACGCGTGGATTCACACCCGGGCCGAGCTCGAGGCCAGCGCAGCCGCGCTCTTCTCGGTGGTGCGCGAAGGCATCGTGCGGCTGTCGGAGCCCACGCGCTTCCCGTTGACCGACGTGGTGAGCGCCCATCGCGCGCTCGAGGGCCGGCAGACGACAGGCTCCGTCGTGCTGCTGCCATAGCGGTCCGTCCCAAAGGCCCCCGACGTGGTCCTCAGGCGCGGCGGCGCTGGGGCAGGGTGTCAAACCTGCTCGGCCTGCAAGCGGCCTTCATCCCAGCCGACCTCGACGGAGAGCGTGCGCGCCCTGGCGGCAAGCTGTTTCGCGGGTGCGGTCTGGCCCTGCTTCTTCGCCACCTTCGCCTGCTGCAGGACCATCTTTGCCTGAAAGAGCAGATCGCCCGACGCGGACGCGGCCACGGCGGCGGCGTCGAAGTGCTGCGCGGCCTCGGCCAGCTGGTTCGAGTGCACACACAGGGTGCCGAGGTTCGCCAGCACCCGCGCCTCGGCCGAGGGCCAGTTCGTCGTACGCCACCGCGCGAGCGACGACTCGAGCAGCGCGCGCGCGCCGGCGACCTCCTTGCGCTGGAGCTTCACGCCGGCAAGCCGCGCCTCGACCCGCGCCGTCAGGTTCACCTCGCCGTGCCAGCGGGCGAGCTCCTCAGCGGCTGGGGCGTGCCCGAGCGCCGTCTCCCAGGCCAGCACGGCGCCAGGGAGGTCGCTCTCCTGCTCGCGCGCCTCGGCCTTCTCGGCCTCGACCAGGGCCAGGAATGCGGTCTTTCCGGCACGCAGCTCAGCGAGCTCGAGCGCTTCAGCGGCGCGGGCACGGCGGGCTTCGCTGCGGTGAACGCGGGCCAGCGAGAGCGCGAGCTCCGCGGAGCCGAGCTCCTGGCCCTGCTGAAGCGCCACGGCTTCGTCCACCAGGGTTCGCGCGAGGGCCGCGTCCTGAAGCGAGAGCGCCATCCCGGCCGCGCGGGCGAGCGCGTCGACCCGGGCCCGAGCCAGCTCCGGCGTCGCCGGCGTCGTCTGGCCCAGCGCCTCGACCCAGCCACGGACCGCCGCGATGGCATCACGCAGCGCGCGGCTCGCCAGCGCCGTCTCGGCGGCGTGCTTCCACAAGGCCGCCGCGCGCACTCCATCTCGTGCGGCGTTGAGGTGTTGACCCAGGCGTACCGGATCGATCGACGCGGGCGCGCTGCGGGCCTGTTCGACGAGCTGCGCGGCGAGACGCTGGTGCATGAACGGCCGCTCCGGACTGCCGGCCTCCAGCACGAGCTGCTGCAGCCGCGTCGAGGCGAAGGCCCACCGGCGGTTCCCAAGGCTGCGGAGCAGCTTTCCCTGCACCCCGAGCTGGAGCGCCCGGGGCGTCACCTGCGGCAGCGCCACACTGACGGTGGGCCCGTCGAAGGTGTCGCCACACAGCGCCGCGGCCTCGAGCAGGCGCACCACCTCGAGCGGCATCGCCGCCAACCGCGCGCGCATGAGGCCGTCGACGTCGAAGCCCGGAACGTCACCCACGAGGACCGACTGGCCGCCCTGTTGCCGCAACAGGCCGCGGTCGTGGAGCCACCAGGTGAGATCCACCATCCGCCCCGGAATGCCGGCCGCCTGGCCGAAGACCTTCTCGGTCAACGACGCGGCGGGCGGCGCGACCAGCACCGAGGTGAGCCACTGCGCGACGTCGGCGCGGGAGAGGGAAGTGAGGTCGACGGATGGGACGGAGCCCAGGCGCTCGAGCGGCACCTCGGGGTCGACGAAGCCGATGGTGAGCTCCTTCGGCGCGGCGTGGGTGAACAGCTCGCGCACGGTCTCGAGGCTCGGACCGTCGTACGACTCCATGCCATCGAAGAGGAGGAGCACCGGCCGGCCCGCCGCCCCGGCGCGCAACACCGCCCGCAGCGCGTGCACGGCCTGCCCCGCGGTGAACGGGTGGGGGAGCTGCACCACGCCGGCGATGACGAGGGCGGCGGCGAGCGTCGACTCCGGCACGCCCAGCTTCTCGAGGGCGGGTCGCAGGTGCAGGTGCCGCGTCTCGGACGCCACGCCGGTCACCGCGCAGAGCAGCTCCGTGATGGCGCCGTACGGGGCGCCTCGCAGTGAGAGGGGACAGCGCCCGACGCCCACCACCGTGCCCCTGGGGCGCGCCCGGTTCGCCAGCTCGGTGATGAGGGTGGTGCGGCCCGAGCCGCGCGGCGCACGGACCACGAAGGGCGCGACGACGCCGGCCGACAGGCTCGTCAGTCGCTTCTCCAACAGTTGCAGCACGCCGTCGCGTCCGACGAGGGTGTTGCTCCCCGGACCCATGCGGGAGCGCCGCGACAGCACCTCGACGGCCTCGGCCGCGTCGAGGTTGCGGGTCTCGACCACGTCGGTGATCTCGGCGCCCACCTGCCGCTCCACCACCACGGCTCCGGCGGGCACCTTTGCCGCGAGCAGGCGCGCCTTGTTCGTCACGCGCTCGTCGAGGGGCTTGTCGAGCTCGGTGCGGGTCGAGGCCTGCAGCACCGCGGCCCGGAGGGCGCCGCTCCCGGCGTCGGGGCCCCGGGCCGCTTCGTCAGCGACCGCCTCTCGCATCGCGACGAGGGCGAGGGCCGCGCGCGCAGACGTGGCGACCGCTTCGCCGCCGAGCAGGAGCACCGCGCGGTCATCGTCGACGAGATCGATGACGAGGTTCCATCCCCGCGCCACCACGAGCGCGCGCGCCAGGCACCGTTTGGCGCGCGCCGAGGACGGTGGCGCTCCGAGCACCTCGAGGTGCACGAGCAGCAGCCGGTTGCCCGTCACGCCGAAGGCCTCGCGCGCCTTCACGAGCTCGTCCAGCATGGCGGCCGACAGCGGTAATTGCGCCGCCTCGAGGCGAGCGCGGCGCTCGGACACGACGACTCGAGGCGCGGCGATGGGACGGCCGGTGGAGACCGGGCCCGCGGGAGAGGCAAAGAAGTCATCGGCCGGCGCAGGCGGCGCAATGGCGGGTCCCGATGGCACCGGAGCGGGTCCCGGGGTCGCGCGGAGGGCCGCCGGCGGCATCGGCGCGCTGGGCGGGGGAGGGGGCCACACGTCTTCGGCCGGTGGCGCCGGAGGCCACACCTCGCCGGTCGTCGCCGCGCTGCCCACGATGAGGGCCTGCTCGAGCGCCTTCGACAGCTCAGCGACGTTGGGGAAGCGATCGGCTTTGCTCTTCGCCAGTGCCTTGAGGACGACGTCACACAGCGCCCGGTGCCGGGCCAGCTCTGGCTTGCGCGTCACCGGATCGTCCGGCGGCTGCGTGAGCTGCATGCTGATGATCTTCGCGAGCTCCTCGGCGACGAACGGAGGTTTGCCCGTCAGCAGCTCGTAGGCGACGCAGCCCAGCGCGTAGATGTCGGTGCGCTCGTCGAGCGAGCTCGCCAGGGCCTGCTCGGGCGCGAGGTACAACGGCGTGCCCACCACCATGCCGAGCTGGGTGAGTCGCCCATCGGCCGGGGTTCCCTTGTCGGCCGCGCGCGCGATGCCGAAGTCGAGGATCTTCGCCAGCTCGGTGCCATCGCGCTTCTTGCCCAGCACGAGGTTGGCGGGCTTCAAGTCGCGGTGCACGACGCCCAGCGCATGGGCCTCGGCGAGGCCGTCACACACCTGGCGAAGGATGGACACGACGCGGGCCGGCTCCAGGGGGCCGCGCGCCACCTCGCTGTCGAGCCCGGTGCCCTCGACGTACTCCATCGCGAGGAACGGCTGGCCGGCGCTGGTGCGGCCGAAGTCGAACACGCGCACGATGTGGGGGCTCTCGAGCTGGCTGACGAGCTCGGCCTCGCGTTGGAAGCGCACCCACATCTCGGGATCGGCGGCGAGCGCGCGCTTGAGGAGCTTGAGCGCGACGGGCCGTTTCAGGTGCACGTGCGCGGCGCGGTACACCTCGCCCATGCCACCGGAGCCGATGTGGGCCTCGATGCGGAAGCGCTCCTCGAGCAGGGTGCCGGGCTCGAGCAGCGTCTCCCCGGCGTCGGGTGGGAAGGTGACCACCTGCCCATCTTTGGTGCGCAGCGTCTTGGCTTTGGTGGAGCGGGTCGTGGTGAAGAGGCCCTGGGGCGACGACTCGGTGCCTGCGAGGAGGGCCGCGATGAAGCCCTTGAGGGCGATGGCCGAGTTCTCCGACAGCTTGACTACCACGCCGGTGTTGCCACGGTCGTCGAAGTCAGGGCCGGTGACGATGCCTTCGAGCTCGGCCTTCGCGCCGGACTCGAGCATCACGTCGACGTAGGCCTCGGTGCCTTCGGTGACGTCGTCGGGGTAGGGGACGAAGAGCTCGTCGTGCTCCAGACGCGGACCGACGGCCGACTGCAGCTCAGCCGGCGTGTCGAACATCACCCCGCAGCGCACCTGCTCAACCATGCCAACGGAATGTGGCCCAAGGACCGATCCGTTCCCAGCATCGAATGGGTGGCCTCGGCTGTGGGCGGCAGACCACCTTTCGCGCATGGGTCCCCTGCTGTAGACGCGCTGCCC
>JBILEB010000199.1:0-12068 GCA_044352295.1 Myxococcaceae bacterium | reverse complement strand
GGCTCGACGAATTCGAGGTTGAAGGAGGTTCCCCCCCACCACTTCAGCAGCCTCGTCGGGCTGGCAGTTTGAGAAGACCCGCGGCTCGGAACCTCACGGTTCCGGGCCGCCTTCTTTTTCGCAGCGTGGTGACGACGGAGCCGCTCGCTCGAACGACGAGGGCATCGACGCGAAAGAACGAGGAACGGCATGAGGGACCTCGACGGCGGGTGCCTGGTGAAGACGCGCTCCCCGGAGATGTGTCGCATTCCCCGAGCGAGCGGCAGGGGAATTCGCATGACTGGCGCGCATCGGGGCGGACGGCACCTGGTTCGAGCCGGCAAGACGACGGGCGACCTCTTCACCTCGATGCTCCACTTGTTCGGCTGTCCGGCCACCAGCTTCGGCTTTGCGGGGGACAGCGACCTGAACACCGGGGGCATTCCCGGGCTCGGGTGAGCCGCGGGCCAGGGGGCTGGAAGATGGCTTGCCGCCAGTGGAGGCGCCGCCCATGCTGCGAGGCGTTTGCCTTCGTCTCGCCCGCCGTTGCTCTGGAGCCAGAACCTCGTCAGCCGCTGGCGACGGGTGCGCGCGCAGGAGGTCCTCTTTCGGCAACTGCACGCCCTCATCCGCGCGGGCATTCCGCTGCCGACGGCCTTCGTGCAGCTGCGTCGCTTCGCGCCGTCTCCGTCGACCGCCGAGGCGCTCTCGGCCATCGGGCGCCAGGTGGCCTCGGGCGCGAGCCTCGCCGACGCCTTCGCGGCCCACCCCCACGTCTTCGAGCCCGACCAGGTGGAGCTGCTGGCGGCGGCGGAGCACGCGGGCACGCTCGACACGGCGCTGCGCACGCTGGCGGACCACCTCGAGGCGGTGCGGCGCCTGCGGTGGAATGCGCTGGTGGCCTCCATCTGGCCAGCGTACCTCGTCGCGACGCTCGTCTTCCTCGGGCCCCTGCTCTCGGCGGTGTCGACCGCGCGCGGCCTCGACACGTTGCTGGTGACGACGCTCGCCGGCGTGGCGCGGTCACTCGGCATGCTGGCGGCCACCGCGACGGGTGTGGTGCTCGCGCCCGTCGTCATCGCGGCGCTGAAGCTGGAACGGCCGGTCGACGCGCTGCTCCTTCAGGTTCCCGGACTGGGTGGCGCGTTACGCACCTTCGCGGCGTCGCGGGCGCTGCTGACGTTGGGGCTCGCCCTCGGCGCGGGCGTGGAGGTCGCGCGCTCGGTGAAGGTGGCGCTGCTGGCCACCGCCCGGCCCTCGCTGGTGCCGCAGACCGACGCGGTGGTGGCGCGCCTCCGGAGCGGGTCGACGCTGGCCGATGCCCTCACCCCGGTGGGGCTCTTCGAGCGCGAGCTCCTCGGCCAGCTGGCCGTCGCCGAGACGACTGGCACCCTCGACGAGACGCTCAAACGGCTGGCACCCGAGGTCCACGAGTCGGCGTTGCGCGCGGTGCGGGTGCTGATGTTCGTCGTGCTGGGGGTGGTGGCGGTGGTGACGCTGGCCCTGCTGGTGAGCTCGCTCGTCGGAGCCATCTTCGGCCCCATCAAGACGCTGTACGACACGGCTGGCGGGGTGGGGCCCACCGACCGCAGCAACCTGCTGTGGCTCGAGCGCCCGTCTGAGTGAAGCGGCGTTTGAGTCGTTCGACGCCCTCGAGACCTGCGGCGGTCGACGCCACACGACTCGAACAGCGCCGTGCCGAGGTGTCGTGGAGCGGACAGGCCTCGGCGGCGCGCCGTCAGCGTCGGAAAGGCCTCATGCGTGGAATGTGATGGCTCCCCCGACTCACTCGGGAACGCAGAGGGCCACCCCCTGCGGCGCGCCCTGGGGGTCGGTACACGAGAAGGTCTTGCCGCGACAGGTGACCTTCCACGCGTAGGGGTTGGCGTCAGCGGAGATGGTCATCTCGGCCGGCTCGCAGCCCGTGCCCCCCGCCGCCATGTTCGCGTACATCGCGTCAGCGCTCTTCACACAGCCAGCCAGCACCAACAGCACCACCGCGCTCGAGGGTCGGGTCATGTCCAGCACGTCGCGACCAGCCGGCTCGCTGTCAACCTGGAGGACGCTCCGTTCATCATCGACCGCCGACGTCCTTCAGGCGCGCGACGAGCTGAACCCGCCTCTGTGTCGTTGGTCCCCGCGCCGGGCGGCTGTTGGCGTCGGTCAGGAACTGGTGGCCGATGGCCGCGAGGTGGGCTGCGGCACCGCGAAGGCCTGGCACGAGGCGTGCGCTGGCAGGCGCCCACCGGGAACGGAGTCGCTCAGAGCAACGAGAACTGAACGCGCACGGTCTGTTGAACGCTCAAGACGCCAGCTGGCGCACCGTTCTCCCGTGACGAATCGGTGCTGGCATTGGCGGTCCCGACGGACCTGTACCAGGACATCGGTGATTCGACCTCTTCGATGATCAACGCAGGCCCGAGCTTTCGGCCCAGGACGCTCGCGTAATCTTCCGCCTTCTCCTTCGCGAGCTCGGCCGCCTGTCTTCGGGCGGCGCGCTTGTTCTTCGCGAACTCCGACGACTGAAAGGTCGCGCGGCCGACGCTCACGCCCGCGAGCGAGGCCAGGCGCACCGCGAGCGGCTCCAGCGCCTTGACGTCCGGGAGCGAGATCGCCAGCGTTCGGGAGTTCTGCCTGGCCTGCCACGCGTACTCGTGCGCGTCGACCAACCGCACCGTGCTCGAGGGCGCGTGCCTTCTGGCGAGCGCCCGCACCGTCGCGTCGAGCGCTTCCATCTTCGCGATGAGCGCCTCGGGCTCGACGCCGTCCAGCCGCATCGTGACGCTCAGCTCGGCACGGTCAGCGGCAAAGATTCGTTCGGCCGAGCCCGTCACGACCAGGGTGTTGTCGGGCAGTCGCGGCGGAGCGTCAGGCTGCGCGAAACACAGTGGGGCGGCGAACAGCAGACAGAGCAGCAGGCATCGTTTCATGGTCGCTCCAACGAAAGAGAGCCGCGATGGACTGTGGCGCGAAGGAGAACGTCACCCACCAGCAGAGGGTTCCAGCCGGTGTGGAGGCCAGCCCTGGAGCCATTCGGCGGGAGGCGACCCTGGACCGGCTGGGCCTGGGACCGGACACCAGGAGGTCCCCTCGCCGCAGCTTTCCGGAGCCACGGGGTCGCCAGCGAGTCACTCAGCGCGACGCGATGGCACTCACGAGCGTCTTCGAGAGACACCCATCGACTCATTCTGGTCACCCGCGTCCTCCATCGAGTCGCTCACCGCCGCAACGCCTCGAGGAGGCTCACGGCGCGCTCGACCCCATTCTCTGGAGCAACGCGTGAGGCGAGCGCCCGCGCGGCCTGAGCGAACGAAGGCTCCGCCACCAACCCGGTCATGGCCTGCGCGACCGCCTCGGGCGTCGCCTTCCAGAACGAGCGCGGCGGCATCGCGGCCCCCGTCGCCGCCAGCCGGCGTCCCCAATCCATCTGCTCGGCGACGAACCCGAGCGTGAGCGACGGCACGCCAGCACGAGCGACCGTGTGCACCGTGCCTGCTCCGCCGTGATGGATGACGCCAGCGCACCTCGGGAAGAGCTGATGATGCGGCGCGCGGGGAAGAAACAGCAGGTGCGCCTCGCGAGTCGCCGTCACGGGGCGTTCACTCTTGAGCTGAACGATGGCGGGCCGCTTCGACTCATGAGCGGCCTCGACGAGCAAGGAGCGCGTTCGTTCGGGCGCCACCTGCTCCGACGAGCCGAGCGAGAGGAAGAGCGGTCGCGGGTGCTCCTCGAGGAACGCAGCCGTCACCGCGTCGGGCTGCCACGGCTCGGCCGCTTCATCGAACGTGAGTGCGCCGCAGACGACGGTCGTTCTCCAATCCACCGGCGCTGGGCAGAGCGAAGGGCTGGCTCCGACGAGCGTCATCGTCTTCGAGAGGAGCACGTCCTCGAAGACGTCACGAACCGGGGGCAGGGCCTGTCGACTCCACAGGGGCGCGACGATGGGCCGCACGAGGCGACCGACGACGAGCCTCGCGAGCGCCCAGGACAGCCAGGTGAAACCCGGCAGCGCGGGAATGCCGGGCAGCGGCCGCGTGGTGGTCGGCACCATGCCCGGCCACGGAACGAACGAGACGTGTGGAACGCTCCGTCGCGTCGCCAGCGCCCGCAACGGCCACGCCATGAAGTGACCGACGACGACGTCGCTCCAGTCACAGAGCCCTTCGGCGGCCACTGTCAGCGCGTCGAGAAAGGGGGTGAACGCCACCGACAACAACTCCCGGAGCAGCTTCGCGTCGTTACCTCCCGCGGTGCGCGAGACCTCGGCGAGCGAAGCCTGCACCCGCTCTGGCACCAGCGTCAGCGGCACGTGCACGCGCTCGCAGAGCGGGCCGTAGGCGGTGTCGTCGACCGACGTCGCGACGACTCGCACCTCATGACCGCGGCGCACCAGGCCAGCGGCGAGCGCCAGCATCGGGCGCACGTCACCGTCGGAGCCCCACGTCATCAAGCCGATTCGCACTCGCCGCGAGCGTACCCTGTGCCGATTCCCCACGTTCTGCTCAGGCACCGAACCAGACGCTACGCGGAACGAAGAGCGCCGCGAGGACGAGGAATGCCACCGGGTTCCGGAAGAGCCCCATGGTCGACAGACACCGCGGCCGACGAAATGGCAAACCGCCTATCGGTGGTTGACCCAGGGGCTGAGCAGGACCTCGAGCGGCAGCCCCGGCCGGTGGCTCTCGACGAGGATCGAGCCGTTCGTTCCGTCGGGGGTGATCAGCACTCGACCATGGGGCATGGCGATGATTTCCCGGTACGAGCTGGCGAACGGCTGGCTCATGGGCGGAGCGGTGTCCACGACGCTGCCGGCGATCGGCGTGACGAACGCGAGGCCATTCCAGCTCCCGGGCGCGGGCACGATGCGGCCATCGCCGAACCAGGTTGCGCCGCGGTAGCTGTCGACGCCCCCCCGGCAGCGTGATGAAGCTCCCAGACGTGCCCACGAACGGGGCGACGTCTCCGACACGCGGAATGGCGAGCACGGCGCCTTCTTTCGTCACGAACTCGCCGCTCGGCCCCGGCGCGCATGACAGGTGCAGCCCGCCGTCCGACGGGAACGACACGGTCAGCGCGAAGCCCGGATGGCTGGGCAGCATCAGGACCTCTCCAGAGGGCAAGAGCGTCGCGCTCCGCCAGGTATCGGTCGCCGTGGGGTTGCCGCAGGACGATGCCGCGAGGGAATTCGAGACGACCAGAGGCGCCGCAGCCGCGAAGGGAACGAGCCGCACCGAGACGCTCGCGTTCTCTGGTTTCGGCACCAGGAGGAACCCCCGAGCAGTCGGCAGCAGGTTGGTGAAGCCTCCGGCATCGGGAATCTCACGGCCGGGTTGGAGCGTGCCATTGGGTGCCAACCAGCGAAGCTGATTGGAGTCCAGCGCCACCGTGTACACGCCGCCATCGGGGTCGAGCGCGCTCGCCTGAACGCGGTAGCCCGAGGTGTTCTGGAGAACGACCCACGAGCCGCCATCGGCTCCCGAGAAGCGAACACCCTGGCTGTTGGATCCACCTGGACGCGCGAAGGTGAGCAGGGCGCGCACTGTACCCACCTCCGTGGCGCCGCGGAGTACGCTGCGTCGCATGCGCGGGCTCTTCCTGGTCCTGTCCCTGGCCTGTCCCCTCGCGTGTGGCGGTGGGCCTCGCACACCATGCGACAGCAACTCGCTCGCGAACGACCCGGAGCTGTGTCCGGGCCTCACCACCGAGCAGGGCATGGCCACCCTCGTGCGCACCACCTTCGTGGGAACCAACCTGGTCACGCTCAGCCCGCGGGCTGCGCCTCGACGGCATGGGCAGGGTTCGTGCACCATCGGTTCCTGATGGTGCTCCAGACGAAGAGCCAGTCATGAAGGCGGGGGCCGCATCGCTCCAGCGGTACGTCTGGTTGTCCATCGGGGCGGCCGTCTCGACCATCGCGCTGAAGTCGGTCGCGTGGTGGCTGACGGGCTCCGTCGGTCTGCTGTCCGACGCCCTCGAGTCACTGGTGAACCTCGCGGGGGCCCTGGTGGCCCTGTGGATGATGTGGGTCGCCGAGCAGCCCGCCGACGAAGGGCACGCCCACGGGCACGGCAAGGCCGAGTACTTCTCGAGCGCGTTCGAGGGGTTTCTCATCTTCCTCGCGGCGGTGGCCATCACCATCTCGGCGGTGCTCCGCTTGATGAACCCCAGGCCCCTCGAGGCCCTCGGCGTCGGTGTCGCGGTGTCCGTGGTGGCCTCGGTCATCAACTTCGCGACGGCCCGGGTGCTGCTGAAGGTCGGCGCGCAGCGGCACTCGGTCATTCTGGAGGCCGACGGGCATCACCTGATGACCGATGTGTGGACGTCGGTGGGCGTCATCGTCGGCGTGGGGCTCGCCTCGTGGTCGGGCTGGCTGTGGCTCGACCCGGTCATCGCCATCGCCGTCGCCATCAACATCGTGTGGACCGGCATCAAGTTGATGCGGCGCTCGGCCTCGGGGCTGATGGACAGCTCGGTGGCGCCCGAGGTGCTGACGAAGCTCGAGGCCGTGCTCGCCACCTACCGGGCGAAGGGGCTCGAGTTTCACGCGCTGCGCACGAGGCAGGCCGGCCATCGCGCCTTCATCACCGTACACGTGCTGGTGCCCGGGAGCTGGACCGTCCAGCGGGCCCATGACGTCAGTGAGACCATCGAGGTCGCGCTGCTCGCGGTGGTGCCCCATGGAGTCGTGACGACGCACCTGGAGCCCCTCGAAGACCCCGTGTCGATGCTCGACGCCGACCTGGACCGGGCCCCCGTGCCCCCTCCGGGGTAGCGCGTAGCCGTGGTGGTGGTGATGTCGGGGCTGGGCGGGCTGGGCCGGCTGAACCTCGTCCCACACGGCGCTCGCGGGGTGGCGCGCGACACCGACGAGCGGCCGGTGCAGCACGTGCAGACGTGTTTCTCGGAGAAGTTCTCCGGCACCCTCACCGCCCAGCTCACCTGGCGCCGGCAGTTGCCCGCGCGAACGATGCGGGTCGCCGTGTTGGAAGCGCCGCTCGAGACGATTGGCGGCAACGAGAAGTTGAACCGCGGCTGGGTTCCCGTCTCACCCTGACCGGCCCAGCCCCAGAGAACGGCAACGAGCTGAGCCAGGTTGACGGCTCGTCGCTGCGGGGTTCACCTCACGGCATGGAGCGACGACTTCACGCCACCCAGCCGCAGCCCCGCTTCTGGCGCATCACCCTCGAGGGACTGCAGCTCGTCATCCGCAGCGGCGCGGTCGGGACACCCGGCGCCCTCAACCGCATCGACTGCAAGACCGCCGAAGCGGCGCAGCGCACCTTCGACAGCCTCGTCAGCCAACGCCTCAAGGATGGCTTCGTCGACGAAGCGTCGGTGACGGGGACCGTCTCGGTAAAGACCGAACGCGAGCTGCTTGCGGATGATCCAGAACGCTGGCTCGTCTTCGCCGACTCACTCATCGAGCTGGGAGAGCCGCTTCGTGGCGAACTCATGGGCCTCCAGGTGAAGGCCGCGCGGCGCGAGCGCGGGAGCATTGGACAGGCAAAGGCCTTCCTCTCCGAGCACTTCGACGAGCTGGTCGGGCCAGGCCTCTCGAGGGTCCGCACCCAGGTCACCCTCGACTGGAGGTTCGGCTACGCCCGCACCGCGCGCGTCTGGTCCGGGCCGTACACGGCTCCCATCGGAGACGTGCTGGAGGTGGTGCTCAACAGCCCCGCGTGCCGCTTCCTCGAGCGACTCGAGTTCGGTTCTCCCGGCACGGAGGGCAAGTACGACCCGGCCCTCAAGGTGCTCGCGTCGCTGGAATGGCCCGCTCACCTGCGCGAGCTGCGACTTGGCGAGTTCGACGTCGCCGAGGCCTTCAAGAACGAGAGCGCGTGGCCACGCCTGGACTCCCTCCTCGCGCTGAAGCCAGTGGCCGCTCGGCTCGAGACCCTCGAGGTGCGCGCAGCCCTCAACACGCTCGGCAAGGGCATGTCGTTTCCATCGCTCCGCCGCTTCGCGCTCCTGCCGTGGCGACTCGACGCGCGGCTGTTGCTGGACCTCCAGAGCTGGGACACGCCTCGACTGCAGACCCTCTCCTTCACCCCGCAGGCCACCGTCGGTCTCTCGTTGAGCGCGTGGGCCTCGACGATTCGACGCTTCATCACGCACCCGGGCATCACCGCCCTCGAGCTACGTCGCTGTCGGGAGGGCCTGGACCTGTTGGCGCTGCTGGACGAGCTGGGAGGGAAGCTCACGCGCGTGGAGCTCATCGGGCCTCCCGCAGCGAACGCCGTCGCCATCAGCCACTTGCGCACGATGCTCAAGTCCGTTCGGTTCGAAACGCCCGAGAGCGCCGCCCTCGCGAAGGCCCTCACCGCCATGGGCCTGTCGGCCACCGGACCGTCCGAGGAGACGCTCGAGAAGAAGAAGAAGGCCAGGGCCGCTCGTGAGCGTCGGGCGCGGGCCCGGGAGAACGACGACGAGCGCTACGACGGAGTCGTCGAATAGTCCGCACCCCACATCGCGATGAAGAGCGCATTCTGTCCACGTCGTGCTCCCGGCTCGCGCGTTCACGGGCACGGCCTCGTCGGCCTCATCGGCGTGTGGCACGAGAAGCTCACCGTCACCGTCGATGGCCAGGCGCCCTGAGTGCCGTGAGACGAAGGCGTGAGCGACGCCGCCGGCCTGATGACGCACCAGCCCTCAACAGATCCAGGCCATGACACACGCGAGCAAGATGCTCTGAACTGGAGCGACATACCTTTGCTACGAGGGCTTCCCCGTCGTGGTCGGACCCTCGCATCCCCCCCAGAGCCCCGCTTCCCCATGGACGTCCTCACCGCCCTCAGCAACCAGTCGAACTACAGCAAGACCCAGCTCCAATTCATCCTCGGGGCCTGGGTGCTCGCCTCCGCCACCGAGCGGGAGCAGAAGATTTCCCTCAAGGACGGAGACGTCGCCGAGGAGGCCTACGACAAGGCCTCGCTGTACTCGCTGCTCTACGCGCTGTACCGCATCATGGAGGGCGCCCGCACCGAGCACGGCCAGCCCTACGACTTCACCTTCAACACCTGGGGCTACCGCTGGCCGACGGCGTGGGGCGCGGACCCGGTCGCCAGCAAGGACCCGCAGCGCTTCGGCCGCACCGCCTACACCGGCCTGTACCACTTCGACGACGTGCGGAAGTTCATCGCCTCGCGCGAGGGCAAGGTGCACGTCACCGAGCTCGGCTGCGGCACGGGCGCCGGCGCACACCACGTCTGCTCCCAGGTGCTCCCGGCGTGTACGTACGAGGCCGTCGACATGCAGCAGGCGGCCATCTCGACCTGTCAGCGCAAGTTCGTCGGCGAGCTGGGCGGGCGGCTGACCGCCACCTGCAGCGACGTCACCCGGCTCCAGCGCCCGAACGGCAGCTCCGACCTCATCGCCGTCAACGAGACGCACGTGACCGAGATGGTGGGCATCGTCACCGACGAGGACGAGCGCTTCTTCAAGAAGGCGTACGACCTGCTCAAGCCCGGCGGCTACCTCGTGTGGGGCAACGCCATTCCCCAGGCGACGTGGGACCCCTGCTTCAAGCTCCTCGAGCGGCTGGGCTTTGCCATTCGCGAGTCCAACGACGTCACCGCCGAGGCCGTCGAGGCCCGCGACCTCGACAAGCCGCGCATCGACGCCTACGTCGACCAGTGCATGAACGCCTTCCACGCCTTCAAGGTGCCGCTGCTGGGCAACCGACGGCGGCAGCAGGCCGACGTGGCGCTGAAGAACTTCGCGCGCAACCCCGGCACGAAGCTCTATCGCAACATGGTGGACGGCACCGACACGTACCGCGTGGTGCTGGTGCAGAAGCCCGCCTGAGGGCGCCAGGTCGTCGACGCGTCACGACGGCTGCGGCGATGACGGTGCAGGCGAAGTCTTCACCTGCGCCTGGCGACGGAGCGTCAGCTCGAGCATCGCCATCGGCACCACGAAGTACGCGAACAACTGGAGGAAGTAGACGTAGCGGAAGTCGTTCGAGATGACCGTGAAGAACAGCGCCAGCGCGTGCGTGAGAATGAACGCGCAGCTGAGCGCTGTCATCGGCAGCCACTTGTAGAGCAGAAAGAGCGCCACAATCACCAGCAGCGGCACGAACGCATTCCACGACAGGAATGCGCCCTTGAAGAGGCCCTCGTACCTCCAGGTCTTCTCGAGCAACGCCTCCTGGCGCTCGCGCAGCCAGCGCACCTTCGGCGCGTCGTGAAGGTAGTACAGGCTCTCACCGTCCTTCGGGAACACGCGCTGCGGCAGGTTGTTGGCGTAGCCCCAGTTGCGGAAGCCCAGCGTCGCGAAGAAGAGGTACGTGCGCTCCGCGAGGAAGATGTGGAAGTTCTCGAGCATCCTGCGCACGTACAGGCGGCGAATCGCGTCGGCGTCCGCCTGCGTCAGCGTCGCGAGGCGGTTGTCGCTGGTGTACACGAGCGTGGTGACGGTCAGCGGGTTGTAGGCGCGCTCGAGTTCTTCGCGCGTGATGAACTTCTCGAGCACGCGACGATCGGCCTCGGGGTCGTCAGAGAAGGCGTCGTTGCTGACACCTCCGACGGCGTTGCGCGGCTCGAGCAACGCAGCCCACGAGTTCAGCTGCAGGCTCAGCGACACCAGCCGGTAGTCGGTGTTGCGGTGCGCGCCGATGACCGTGCCGACGCCCCACACCAACGCCACGTAGAGCGCCGCCGAGACGCCGAAGAGACGCGCCGCGCGAGCCACGCCAACGAGGCGGCCCCCGGCGAGCAGGAGGGGCACCGCGAAGAGCGAGACCAGGCCGTTGTGGCGCACGGTGCTCGAGAAGACCAGCACGCCCGCGAGCAGCAGCGTCACTCGCCACGAGGGCTCGAACGTGCGCCCCCTGGCCCGACGAACGGCGAGGCCGAACAGCAGACACGCCCAGAAGACGGTCAGCAGACAGAACGGCACGTCACGCCACACCATCAGGTTGTAGACGCCGACCGGGAGCGAGAGCGTGAAGACCGCGAAGAACGGCGCGACCCAGCGAAAGCGGAGCCCCTGTCGATGGAGGAAGAAGAAGACCGAGGCGCCCAGCGCCGCGGTGGCCACCACCTGCACCAGGACGATGACGGCCGGCGAGTCCCACAACCGCGTGAGCGCGAGGACGTAGAGTGTGTAGACGAAGGGGTTCCAGTTGGTGAACTCGAGCCGTTTCACCTGGAGCCAGCTGTCGAGCGAGTCGAGCGTGAGCATTCCCGGCCACCACGCGAGCAGCCACGTCGAGAAGACCACCGTCGAGGTGGCGAACATCGACCAGAAGACCCAGCGACGGTCGTCCACGAAGACGGAGCGCCAGTCACCCACCCCGGCGACGAGCCCTGCGAGCCACGCGAGCAGCATCGCCAGCAGCACGTGCATGGTCAGGAGCCCCGGGTGAAAGGTGCGCGTCTTCGCGTCGAAGCCGGTGAAGACGGGACCTGGGGTTGGCAACGAGACGTCCGCGTTCGCCGAGACGACGCGCGCGCTCGTGAGCGGCAAGGCCTCGACCCCGTCGAGGCGGAGGCCCCGGAGCGGAGCCTGCGGGAGCGCGATGCGCGCCGCGAACGGTCCGGGGATGAACTGCTGAGCGAAGCGAACGCTCGTGAAGCTCGCCTTCTCCGCCGGGGCGTAGAGGTCGATGACCGCGTACAGCTGCCCGTCGAGCAACACCCGCGCCCGACCCGAATACGGGTGGGTATCGAACTGAATGGTGGCGGCCGAGAAGGTGTCATCGACCCGGAGGGTCGCCTCGTCGGAGGTCAGGCAGATCCGCCCTCCGGAGTTGACGGTCGCACCGGTGGTCGAAAGCGCCGCCACCTCGAGGGCACGCCTGGCCTGCCCGTCATCGAGCTCGATGCCGCGAACCCACACCTCTGCACCACCCGAGGCGTCGTGCTTCGTGCCGTCGCGGACGATCTGCAGCCGATGCGGCGCCAGCGGCAGCGGCGTCGAGTCTGGGAATGAGACCGGCTTGAGCTCGAAGTCGTTGAAGCCGCCTCCCGAGTCCCAACGGAGCGTCCCGCTCCAGGGTCGTTCGAGCTGACCCTCGAGCACCAGCGCCGAGGGCACATGATGGGCATCGCGCGCGGTGAGGGCGCCGAGTACGGCGAGGAACACGA
>JBILEB010000318.1:0-3500 GCA_044352295.1 Myxococcaceae bacterium | reverse complement strand
CACCTCGTCGGGGATGACGTAGGCGTTGGCGACGAGGATCTCCTGGTTGGCCTCGGCGAAGAGCTTGCGAATGGTGTTGGGCATGTGGTGCGTGAGCGAGTCCTCCTCGGGCGTGTCGGTGACGGCCCTCGCGGTGCCCACGTGGAGCGTCTTCTCCAGCGCCGCGACGTCACGGCTCCAGTCCTGCTCGGCGAGGGGGAAGCGGGCCAGCAACGGGCTCGCCTTGAGCTTGGCCTCCATCGCCTGGCGCTCGGCCTCGTAGGTCACCAGCGTGCCGCCCGACTCGAGGCCCTTCTGCGGCACGACCCACCGGCTGTTCCAGTAGCGGTCGAAGACGCCGGACACCTCCCGCGACGCCGGGCCGACCGCGAGCACGTCGACGTCGCGGAAGTTGAAGCCCTCGGAGAGCCCGAAGTACTCGTTGCCGAGGTTGCGGCCTCCGACGATGGCGGCGCGGTTGTCGGCGACGAGCGCCTTGTTGTGCATGCGCTGGTTGAGCCGCGTGAAGTCCCCGATGAACTCGAGCGCGCGGCCCGCAGCTTCGCGGTTCTCCCAGGGGTTGAACACGCGCAGCTCGATGTTCGGGTGCGCGTCGATGGCCGCGTTGGAGACGTCACGCAGGCGCAGGCGCTTGCCGTCGTCGATGGTCGTCATGTCGTCGACGATGAGGCGCACCTTCACGCCCCGGTCGGCGGCGTCGATGACGCGCTTGAGGATGAGGTCGCCGGACTCGTCGCCCCACCAGAGGAACGTCATGAGGTCGAGCGAGTGGCGCGCGGAGTCGATGAGCGCGAGCCGCCAGCGCAGCGCGTCTTCGTTCACCTCGAGCAGCTTGAAGCCCGACTTCGTGTCTCCAAGCCGGTCGTGCATCGCGTTCTCGAGCGACGCGAAGGGCCCGGTGCGGCCCGGACTGGCCGCGAGCTCCCTGGGCTGGTTGGGCTTCTGCATCGCCGCACAGCCCACCAGACAACAAACCCACAACCACCGGCACGGAATCATGGGCCGGGACTCTCGCACGGGCCTTCAGCTCGTCCAGCCCAGCCGATTCCGGCCCGCGCGTTTGGCCGCGTAGAGCGCTTCATCGGCGCGGTGCATGAGCGCCTCGGCCGACTCACCGGGGCGGAACATGGTGCCGCCCATCGTGGTGGTGATGCGAATGCCGCGCTCGTTGCCGGGGTGCGCGAAGGTGCCGATGGCGATGCGCAACGCCTCGGCGCGCTTGAAGGCCGCCATCTCGTCGAGGTCGGCGAGGAGCACGATGAACTCGTCTCCGCCGATGCGGCACGGCAGGTCGGTGCGACGCACCTGCGCGCGCAAGATGCGGCCGACCTCCTTGAGGACGAAGTCTCCCGCGGCGTGGCCCATCGTGTCGTTGACGGGCTTGAAGTGGTCGAGGTCCATCGCGATGAGGGCGAGCCCTTTCCCGATGGCCTGGGCCCGCTGGAGAAAGGCCGGCAGCTCGGCGTCGAAGGCGCGGCGATTGAAGAGCCCGGTGAGGGCGTCGGTGCGGGCGCGCTCCTCTTCGTCGCTCAGCTGCCGACGCATGAAGTCGAGGCGCGCGATGGTGTCCTGGAGCTGCTGGTTCTGCATTCGCAGGTCGGCCACCAGGTTCTTCTCGGCGTCGACGAGGAACGCGGTGGTGCGGCGCAGGAGCGTGAAGATGGCGCGGGGGTGGCTCGACAGCAGCGCGTGCACGCTCGTCTGGTCGAGCACCTGGAGCACCGCCAGGGACGTCGCGACGATGGTGGCCGAGCGGCGGTGGCCCGGGTTGATGAAGGAAAGCTCGCCGAAGTAGCTCCCCGGCCCGTACTGCCGCACCGCGCGCCCGCCCTGCACTCGCGCCTCGGCCGTGCCCCCGAGCAGAAAGAACATCGAGTCGCCCGGCTCCCCCTCGCTGACGAGCACCTGTCCCTCGAGGCAGCGATGGGCATGGCCCGCGGCGAAGATGGCGGCGACCTCGTCGTCCGAGAAGGCATGCAGCGGGGAGTCCGGAGGAAAGCGGGAATCCATGCGGCCCGCAGTGTCCCACGGGCCGGGTCACCGGGCACGAACGCGGTTGTTCCTCGGCTGGTGCTCGAGCTCGACGCGGCCCAGCAGCTCCAGCACCGGCGGCACGTAGTTCCCGAACCGGCCGCGGTAGCCCTTGCGCAGGCCGTAATAGCCACCCACCGGGTTCTTCGGGCTGCGGGCCCACGCCTCGACGGAGCCCTCTGGCGTCGGCTTGCCCTCATCGGCGTTGCCGAGCGCCACCCAGTCCTTCGCGGCCTTCAGCATCGCCACGCAGTCGTCGAGGCAGCGCAGGTCGTACGAGAGCCGGGTCGAGCCCACCTGCACGACGAGCGCCGGCGGCGTGGCCGACTCGTCACGCCAGGCCTGGTACTCCGAGGTGAGCGGCGGCGTCTTGAGGAGCCACGGGTCCTCCGGCGTCCCGCTCCCGTAGGTGACGCCTCGCTTCGCCGGCGCGGCGGACTTCTTTGGCGGTGCGGCGGGCTTCTTCTTCGCGGCCATGGTGCATCACTCCTTCTGTGCGAGGGCCAACAGGCCCGTGGTGAACGTCTCGAACGACGGCGTGAGGTCGGGGATCGACTTCACGATGAGACCGCTGAGCGGTCCACTGAAGGTCTCGCTCATCTCGAACTGCACGCCGTTTTCGTTCGGCGTCAAGGTGAAGCGGCGCACACCCCAGAAGAGGCGCAGGGGCATGCCGCCCTCCCACACGAGGCTGCGGGCCGGCTCGAACGTGGTGACCTGGAGGGAGAAGGGCCGGTCGCCGGTGGCCTGCGTCCACAGCTTCACCTTCTCGCCCGGGGCGATGCGCCCCTCGAGCCTGGTGATGCCGGTGGGGCCGCTGGCCAGCTTCGCGGCATCGGTGAGGACGGCCCAGACGCGCTCGGCCTCGACGGGGAGCTGCTTCGTGACGGAGAAGGTCTTCATGGTGGCCCGAAGGGTGACGCCCCAAAGGTGACATCTTCTGTCGTATTTGAAACGGTGTCGTTCCCATGCGCGCGTCCCGCCTCCTGCACCTGTTGCTGCTGCTGCAGAACCGGGGTCGGCTGACGTGCGGGCAACTCGCGGCGGAGCTCGAGGTGACCCGGCGCACGGTGCTGCGCGACCTCGAGGCGCTCGAAGCCGCGGGTCTTCCGGTGGTCGTTCATCGGGGCGCCCGCGGCGGCGTGGAGCTCGGCTTCAACTACCGCACGCGCCTGACCGGACTCTCCGAGGACGAGGCTGAGGCGCTCGGCGTCATCCTCTCCCAGCCGGTCCCCGCGCTGGCCGCCGTGGGGCTCGCAGACGCCGGTCGTCGGGCCTGCGCGAAGCTGCTCGAGTCGCTGCCGGACGGGGTGCGCGAAGGCGCGCAGCGGGGTGCCCAGCAGGTGCGGTTCCGTCGACGTCCGCCGCCGCCCGAGGATGAACGGGTGCTGGCGCTCGCCCGCGCGATTCGCTCGAAGCGGCGCGTGCGACTCCGCGCGACGTCGCGTCACCCCCTCGAGGTGCACCCA
>JBILEB010000317.1:0-3501 GCA_044352295.1 Myxococcaceae bacterium | reverse complement strand
TTCGGCTTCGAGAAGAGGAACACCTGTGCGCCCTGGAACTCGACCGAGAACCAGCCCTCGACGTCGGTCGGCATGGTGACGGTGGCGCTCTTCTTCTCTTCGTCGAAGTCGGCCTCCCACGTCCGAGGGCCCTGGCGGAGGAAGAGCTTCTTGGGCAGCTCGCCGCTCCAGTCGGGGCCGCGCAACAGCTGGACCACCACGGCCTCGCCAGCGCGCACGAGCTGATTCGAGGCGCGGAGTCGCACGTTGGGAATGGCGCCGGGCGTCAGCCGCAGCTTCGTCGTACCGAGGTTCTCCGCCCCGGTCTTCGCCGAGACCTGGAATTCGTAGCCGACGATGATGGTCTCTTGTGGACGGTCGGCCTCGTACTTCTCGGGTGCGTCGATGGTGAACGTCGCGAAGCCCACGGCCGCTGGTTCGTTCGTCCGGTCGGCGCGGGCAGGCAGGGAGACCTTCGAGAGGCGTGAGGTGAGGCAGTTCAGCGCCGATTCGGGCACCTTCCCGCCGTTCTTCGTCGGCACCCACGTCAGGGCGAGTTCCTTCGCGCCCGGCGTGAAGCGGAACATGGCCACGCGCTGGACGATGCCGGACTCGATGGTTGGCGGGAGGCAGTCGCGCACGTCGAGCAGGGCCTCTTCGAGGCCGGCCTGGAGGAACTCCACCTCATCGGGCGCGGTCTCGACCACGACCTCGAGGTTCGGCAGGTCTTCGTCGTTGAAGTCGTAAGCCACCTCGAGGAGCCGTTCGCGGGCAGCTCCGAAGCGCAGCCCCTCGAGCACTCGCTGCATGCAGCGGCCGAGGCGGGTGTCGGGCGCTGCGACACCGGCCACTGCACCCGACGCGCGGAGGTGGAGCCCGACTGAAAGAAGCTCGCCCTGCTGGCCGACATAGCGCGTGCAGCCTTCGAGGGCCTTCTCGGCGCGGTCGAAGACGAGGCGGTCAGACAGGGACACTTCGTCGTCGTTGAGGCGATCGACCAGGCTTCTCCGAAGGACCGGGTCGACCTTCGGCGGGGGGCGGAACGGCATGGCCGGGATCACCACGTTCACCGGCGGGCCGGGGTCGAGCTGCAGGCTGGCGACACCGTCTTCGTCGGTCTTCGCGGCGGTGCCCTTGTCGGTCGGCTCCCACAGGCGCTTCACCAGCACGTCGGTGTTTCGCAACACGACGCCGTCGGCGGTCGTGACGCGGACGAAGAGGCGGTTGTTGAAGCCCTGCACGAGGCCGTCCGACAGCTCGGTGACGGCGGAGACCGCGATGGCGTCTTCGCTGAGCATCACCGCCGCGCTGCCCTCCACCCGGTCGCCAGAGGGGTCGATGGCCGAGAGGGACGCCGCGACCGTCGCCACGCCCTGGAGATCGTCCGGTACACGCGGCAGGTCGACGGAGAACTGACCCGAGGCGTCGGTGGTGACGAGGCGGGGGAGCGCGGAGCCGTCCGTCCACGAGGTGGGCGCGGGCCATTGGCCCTGAACGCTCCACGACAGCTCGACCTTCGCCTTCGCCACCGGCGCGCCCGAGGCGTAGCGCACCGAGCCGCGGAGCGTGGGCACCTGGTTCCGGCCATAGAAAGGCCGCGCGGGCGAGGCCTCGACGCGAAAGCGGGGCAGGGTGAAGGGTTTGACCTCGAAGGTGCGTGACTGGCTGGCGGGGCCGGAGCTCCACGACACCGTCCAGGTGCCGCTCTGCGCCTGGGAATCGAGCGGGAAGCTGCCGCGCACGACGCCCCATTCGCCGGCGGGCATCCGCTCCTCGAGCAGCACTTCGCCGGTGGGATCGGACACGCGCCAGGTCCCGGGACGTCCGTCGAGGGGCGCCAACGTGCCGGCGTGCAGCACCAGCGCGCGGAACTGCACCGTGTTGCCCGGCTCGTAGAGCGGCCGATCGGTCAGCACGTGAAGTCGGGCTGGCGCAAAGAGTGGGAGCGGCGCGTCGAGCTGCCCGTCCCCGATCGACGTCTTCACCTTCACCCGCAGCTGGTAGTCCCCGTCGGGCAGGGTGGGCAGCGTGATGACCGCCGACTTCGAGCTGCTCACCGCCTTCCAGCCCTCTTTGGGTTGCAGCTCCTGTTCGCCCGTCGGACCCGCCACGAAGACGCGCGCCGAGAAGGAGGTCATCGGCTCCTGTCGCTGCACGTCCGCCGGCCCCGTCGTGTAGGCCGCCGAGACGCCCACGGTGATGGTGCCCTCGGCCCCGCGGGTGAGCGCGCCGGTGTCGAAGGCCACCACCTGCCGCAGCTCTCCGTCTGGACACGAGTCGAGCCACAGCCCGTTCGCGAAGCCCGTCGACAGGCAGGTCTGGGACGCGGCGACGGCCAGCACGACGGCGATGCCTCCGCCGACGAAGAAAGGCCAGCGGCGGCTGGCGGCACCTGGGTTCGTGCTCATGTGGGGATCCCCTCGAAACGAGGCGAAAAGTCTACGCCCGGCTCGGGGCGTCACGGCGACAGAATCGACGCCCCCACGCCACAGGTCGTTCCCGGCAATGTCGCACCGCGTTCGGCGTACACAGGGTCATGCGTACGCTCCTCAACCTGCTGTGGGCGGTCCTTGGTGGCGGTCTGGTGACGGCGCTCGAGTACGTGCTCGCTGGCGCGGTGCTCTGCCTCACCATCGTGGGCATTCCGTTCGGCCTGCAGTGCTTCAAGATCGCCGGGCTCGCGCTGTTCCCGTTCGGCAAGGACTTCGACGACGGCCGTCCGCGGAAAATCGTGAACCTGCCCTTCAACCTGCTGTGGCTGGTGTTCGCCGGCATCTGGATCTGCATCACCCACCTGGGCCTTGCGCTGGCGTCGGCGGTGACCATCATCGGCCTCCCGTTCGCGCTCCAGCACGTGAAGCTCGCGATGCTCTCCCTCGCGCCGTTCGGCGTCGAGGTTCGCACCGCGAGGTCGTGAGACTCAGCGCTGGGGCGGGGAGCGTGTCGTCCAGGGCCGTCAGGGCGCGGCGACGAGCAACACCTGACCTTTGGCCAGGCTGCCGTTGCCGAGCTGGTTCCAGGCCTTGAGGTCGGCGACCGTCGCTCCGTACTGCCGGGCGATCGACCAGAGGGTGTCGCCGCTGGCCACCGTGTGCCGCGTGCCCTTCCCCGTGGCGCTCTTCGGCTCCGAGGCTTTCTTGCGCTCGGGTGCCTGCGCGGGCGCCGTTGCCGTCCCAGCCCCGGTGAGGTCCGCCTTCGGTCCCGGCCATACCACCAGCGCGAGTCCCACCTTGAGCTTGTTGCTGGTGAGCACCTCGTTCCACGCCTTGAGCTCGGCCACTCGCACGTCGAAGCGGCGTGCGATCGTCCACAGGCTGTCGCCACGAGCGACGCCGTAGGTCACCTTCGTCTTGCCGCCGACCGTCTCCGCGGTGACGGTGCCCGAGGTCATCGTCTTCCCGCCGCCGCTCTGGGAGCCGGCGGGGATCTCGTCTTCCGGCCGCGCCGCCGACAGGCCGCTGCGCCGGGCGCGGGCCACCTGGCGATCGAGCGCCGTGTCCACCTTGCCAGCCTTGAACGCCG
>JBILEB010000008.1:0-93654 GCA_044352295.1 Myxococcaceae bacterium | reverse complement strand
ACCGGCCACCAGACGTTCCGCCCGCGCTCCGGCTTGCCTCGACCGCGAGGTGCGAGATGACCTGCGTGCGCATCGGCTCTCCGCGCTCGACGAAGCGTCCGTTGGCGAGGAAGCCGCGGAACTGCGCCGGCAGGCCCTGGGCCTTCGTCCACTCCGCGTCGTCCATCAGCTGATAGTGGAGGTGCGGCTCGGTCGACATGCCGCTGTTGCCGCAGCGCGCGACCTGTTGGCCCGCCACCACGCGCTCGCCCGGTTTCACCGACACGCTGCCCTTCTGCAGATGCCCCAACAGCGAGTACTCGCCGGTGCCATGGTCGATGACGACGGTGTTCCCGTACAGCACGCCGGGCCGCGGCTGGTTGGGCACGTTGTCGGGAATGGCGTTCTCGACCGCCACCACCACGCCGTCCGCCGGCGCGAGCATCGGCTGGCCCCACGCCCAGAACGACTCGTTCTTGAGCGCGTCGCCCTGGAAGGTGCCGGGCCCCTTCACGATGAAGACATCCATCGCGTAGCGCATGTCGGGCACGGGCGTGTGGCGGTTGTCGTCGTACTTGCGGCCGCCCCACAAGACGAACCACTGCCCGTCGAACGGGAGCCGCAGCTCGGCCTTCGTCTTGTGGAGCGCGGTGATGGTGGGCGCGTCCTTCACTGCGGGCCGCGTCGTCACCGCCAGGAGCCGTCCGTCGGCGTCGAAGGCGAGCTCGAGCTCCATGCCGCGCGCCCAGTTGGTGACCGCAGAGACGCGTCGGTACAACGTGCCACCAGCCTGGTCGACCATCGCCTCGGTGATGAGCCGCACCTCTTTGCCGAGCCCGCTCCGCGTCGCGGCCATCAACTGGCCCAGCCCTGCCTCGGAGCCCACCTTCGCCTTGAGGCTCGAGGCCGCCCGTCGCCACGCCTGCGCGGTGCGACCGTCGAACACGTCGGCCGCGAGCAAGCGAGCCTCCTTGAGCGAAGGTGACTGGGCGAGGGCGAGGCTGATCAACGTCGAGACCAACACGGAGCTCAAATCATGCAGACCGGCCGCCGGTGATGCACGTCACAATCACGCGCGAGGTGTGCCTCACGCCTACGATCACCGACCTGCGTCGCTCTGCTGGAGCGCCTGGGCCTTCTGCTTCACGAACTCGAGCCCCTTCGCGCCGAGTGCCTTGCCCTGCTCGAGCGCCTGGCCTGGCGACTGAGCGAGCTTCTCTCTCGCGCGCTGCAGCCACGTCAGCGGCGTCAGCAGTTGCTGCGCCTGGTCTCTTCCCAGCGCGACCTCGAGCAGGTGTTCGATGCCGCCGGCCCGGGCCAGCAGCGCCTGGGCGAGGATGAGCATCGCGCGCGTCTTGAGCATCAGTGGAAGGCCCTTGCCGTTCTTTCGCAGGTCGTCCGCCGCCTGGGAGAGCTCCTTCCGCGTCGTCGCGTCGAGGTGCTCGCTCTTCGAGAGCTTGTCGAGCTGCTCCGCGGCCTGGGTCGGTCGCTCCCGCTGTGCGTGGACGAAGGCCCAGCCCCACTGTGTCAGCTCGTTGTCGATGCCGAGCGCTTCGAGCTCCTCGAGGCCCTTCTCGAGATCGTCCGCCGCGCCGTCGTCCCGAGACAGGCCCATGCGGTTCCACGCCCGCAGGAAATACCCGGTGGCGCGCAGGCCGTGCATCATCTCGTTCTGCGACACCGAGTCGCGCCAGGCCCCGAAGCTCTCTGGCGTGGCGGCCTCGAGCTCGGTGATGGCGGTGGTGAGCTCCTCCTCAGCCGCGGAGTGCTTGTCGGTCGCGCAGAACGAGCCTCCGCGCAGCAGCAGGGCGAGGTGGCGGGCGTTCGCGGGCCACGACGGCTGGGGCTCGGCGCGCATCAGCTCATAGAAGACGTATTGGGTTCCCCCCGGCACTTTGTGGCCGCGATCGGCCGAGTCGACGAGGAACCAGAAGCTGGCGAGCGCGAGGTGCTCGAGCTGGGGATCGTACGGTGGCGGGAGCGGTGCGCCGAGGTACCGCTCCACCAGCGTGGGGAACTCGTCTTCGTCACGCGTCATCATCGACTCACGCGCGTCCCACGTCGCCTTCAGCAGCCGCGCCCAGGTCGCCGCTTCCTTCGCGAACTCCTCGGCGGTGGCGGGCCTGTCAGGCAGCTTCTGCGTCTCGTCGATGAGCTGGAGGACCCCATCGAGCGCCGGTGGCCGGTTGGGCGACTTCGCGGACCGGACCGAGAGCTTCACGAAGCGGTAGGGGAAGAGCGCCAGCGACTCCTTGAGCTCACGCGTGACCTGCTCGCGCTCCTTCTTCGCCTTCTGCGCGTCGGTCATCAGACACGAGCACGACGGCATCAACGCCAGCACCAGCCCCAGCCCGAGTCGAAGCAGCACCGCGTCACTCACTCGAAGGGAATGATCGACAGCCGCTCCCCCGACTTCACCTTGAGCAGCTCCTTCGCGCGCCTGGGAATGAACACCGTCTGATCGTCGAAGCGCACCATCGTTCGGACCGCGCGGAACCGGTTGGGTCCCGAGGTCTTCGTCACGCCCACCAGGCACTCGTCGGCCTCCTGCTCGAGTGATTTGTCACCCAACGTCGCGGTCCGGTAACGCCGCACGAGGCTCACGTCTTCCAGGTTCGCCTCGTAGTGGGGCCCGCCATCGAACGGGTCGATGTGGTCGACGTAGCGGAAGCCGATGCGCTCGAGCATGCGCTGCACGCCGCGCGTCTCGGGGCCCACCTCTCCGATGAGCCTCTGCACCTTCTCGGGGAACAAGGTCGCCCAGATGTCCGAGCTGGGGAACAGCTCCTTGATGAACTCCTTGTTCTGCCGCGAGAGCTTGTCGGCTTCCGTGTACTCGAGGCCCGTGAAGCTCTTGCCGATGCTCTCCCACAGCAGGCTGCGCCCATCGGGCATCAGCGGAGGAAGCAGCTCGGCCAGCACGCGCTGACGGAACAACTTCCGGTGCATCGCCATGAAGAGGAAGCGCGCGTACGACAGCTGCTTGCCCGGCTTGTCGGGCCCCGAGCGGTACGGCGGGTCGACCACCAGGCCGCCGATCTCCGTGGGGCCGTCGTAGTTGTACCCAATCGACAACACCTTGTGCCGGAAGTGCTTGTCGATGGTGGCCGAGTACGTCTCGGCGTTCGTCACCTGGAAGTAGATGTGTGGCGCCTCGCGCGTGCCGTGCTGCGCGATGATCATCGAGGTGCCGATGATGGTCTCGTTGCGCAGATCCTCCAGGACGAAGAGGTACTCGCGCGCGAACGGATCCTTCACCTTGCCCGAGAAGCTCTTCACCGACTGGTCGATGAGCCCCGCCAGCACGTCGTCGTTGTGGGGCAGGTTGACGCTGTTGAGGACCGCCGCCAGGCGTTTGAGCCCAGGGAGGTCACGCTTGGAGACATCTCGCAGGACCATCATGTGGGGTCGGCTCCGACAGAGGCTCTACCCCAGCGATCCCGCTCCAGCCATGTCACGAAGGTGACTCATTGCAGCAAGGCCCGAAATAGGGAGTGATTCTCAAGGCTTGAGGGCCAGCGAGGGGTCGGTTGGCAGCGCCTCGACGAGGCAGCGATCGAAGGTCATTCCACAGGCGCGATCGAGGTCGGCGCGGGTGTCGCAGCCGGGGGCCAGGCCTTCACAGGTCTCCGGGAGATAGGCCCAGACGATCTGCAGGACCCCCGAGCGGCCTTCTGGCAGCGCCGCCAGGAAGTCGGCTTCGTGTTCGGTGACGCGGGGCGAGAGGCGGACGAGCGGCGGCGCGAGCAAGACCGTGGTGCGCCGGCGAAGGAAGCGCCGGGCGGCGTCGTCGAGCTGCGGGTTGAGCGTGTCGGCCCCAAAGGGCGCGCTGTCGAGGACGCCACCCGAGCTGGAGCCATCGAACAGGGCGAGCCAGACGCGGGCGTCGCCAGACTCGGCGAGGAAGCGGCGCTCGATGGCCGCGCGGGTGAGGCGCTGGCCTCCGATGGGCCAGCTCTGCCAGCGGGACAGCTCGTCGGCGGTGCTCGCAGTGGGCGTGTCGAGGAGCTGCTGCAGCACGAGCGCGTGAGTCGCGTTGAGCCAGAAAGCGACGCGGTCCTCAGGGGTCGGGAAGCGGTCGGGCGTGGTGGAAGGAGACGTCTTCGCCATCGCGGCGATGAACCGATCGAGCGCGGCCCGGCCGTTTCGGAGGGCCGTCACGTCGACGCGCCCCGAGCCCTCCACCGCCGAGAGCGCCGCGAGGAGATCGACCGTCGTGTAGTCCGGCGCCTCGGCTGGAACCGCTGCTGGAAGCCGGCCATCGACGTACAGCACCAGCGCCGACGCGACGACGAGCGCGAACGAGAGCGCGAAGCCCGACCCACGCAGCCACCTCGGGAGTGCGCTCGTCGTCATGGTGGTCCACGAGATTGGTCGAGGCGAGGCCGGGTGCGGAACAGGTTTCGCGCCTGCGGCATCCGTGATGCAGTGGTCGGCCTCATGCTCTCCTTGTGTCTCGCCCTCACGCTCGCGCAGGTGCAGCCTCCCGCCGAGGAGCCCGCCGCCGATGCCCCCGTGGCGCCAGCGATGACGCCCGCCGATGACGGCATGTCACCCGCGGAGCTGCCGACCCAGCCGCCCGCCGACCCGAAGCAAACCCCGCGCATCTGGCTCACCGGCGCTGCAGGACTTGCGGGCGCGGCGGCGGGCTTTGGCCTCATCATGCTGTTCAGTCTGATCCGCTCCGGCATCATGAACAGCGGCGCGTCGTTCGACACGACGTTCAGTACCGGTGCGCTGGGCGGCGTGCTGGTCGCAGGCTTTGGTCTGGCCACGCACCAGCTGATGGGCGGGCGCGGAGAACCAGCCCTGGCCGCCCTCGCGTCGGTGGCGTGCATGCTGATCTCGGCGTTGGCGGTGAGCACGGCGCAGCTCGATCCCGTGACGTCTGGCGCGCTCGTGGCCGCGATCGGCGCGATCCCGGCGGCGGTGTCGGTGACGGCGATCCTCGAGGCGACCGGCGGGTTGGGCCGAGGACGCGTCCGCGCCTGGTGAGTGGCGCGAATCCACGCCAATGGCACAGTCTTCGGGTGCAGAAGCCTCCACGCGAACGAGATTCTTTCGACGTCTTGACCGAGCTGTTCGCGCGCGACATCGACCCGGCGTTGCTCGATGCGAGCCTCAAGCTGACGCCCGAGGAGAGGCTCCTCAAACTCGAGGCGATGATGCGGTTCACCGAGGAAGCAAGGAGAGCACGTGCAGCCGCCATTCCTGCAGAGGCTCGTCGACGTCCTGGTCCGTGAGCGGGTGCGGTTCGTCGTGATCGGCGGCGTTGCGCTCAATCTGCAGGGCCACACGCGCGCAACCGAGGACTTCGACGTCTGCTACGCGCGTGACCGCGACAACTTCGAGGCGCTTGCCCGTGCGCTCTCTGAATTTCACCCCCGCCTGCGCGGCGCACCCGAGGGTCTTCCGTTCGTGTTCGATGTACGCACCATCAAGGCTGGTCTGAGCTTTACCCTTTCGACGGACAGTTCCCGCTCTTCGGCCACAAGGTTCTGGTCCTGAACCTCGAGGGGTTGGAACGTTCGAAGAAAGCCGCTGGAAGGCCCAAGGACCTCGTCGACCTGGGGAGTATTGCGGAGCTGAAGAAGCGGCGCGGCTGACCGACTCACTCGAGGACGAAGGAGTAGACGTATCGGACGGTCGCTCGCGCGGGAACGCCGTCACGCGTTCCAGGATGCCAGCGGCTCTGTTCGACCGCACGCCTGGCAACCTCGGCGAGGGCCTCGTCGACCGCGCGCACCACCATCACCGACGAGACGTGCCCATCGGCCTCCACGGTGACGGAGAGCTCCACGTCGCCTTGCACTTCTGCGTCGCGCAGCGCCTCGGGGTACTCGGCGCGAACTTCGGTCAGGAGTCGCGGTGGCGTCGGGGGTGGCCTGAACGGAATCGCGACCATCACGCCGGCATCCTCCCCGTCGCCTTCACCGTCAGGCGACCCTGGTGGCCCGATGGTTGGTGGAGATGGCACCTCGAGGAGACCTGGTCCTGCTGGGAGCGCGGGTGCCTGGGCGACCGGCGCTGAACGACGAATCGATCGGGAGGCGAGGCTGCGGACCGATGGAGGCGGGCTGGGCGGAGGACGCACCGTCGGTGGCGTGCGCGCCACCACCTCGGTCCACTCCAGCCGCCGCGTGGGCGCGGGTGTCGATGACGAAGGACGCTCGAGGGTGAAGAGCAGGACCGCGTGAACCAGCAGCGAGAGCGCCAGGGCGACTCGCATGACCGTCAGTCCAGGAACCAGCTGAAGTTGTACGTCAGCGTCGTCCCGACGGCTTCGCCGCCCTTCGTGGCCGGCTTGAACTTGAACTTTCGGATCGCTGCCACGGACGCCTCGTCGAGGCCAAAGCCCAGGCCCTTGACCACCTTCGCGTCGATGACCGCGCCGTTCTCGTCGACGGTGATCTTCAGCACCACCGTGCCTTCGATGTCGTTCTTCTTCGCTTCTTCCGGGTACGGCGGCTTGAACTCGTTCGCCACCTCGGGCTGCGTGTCAGCCCCACCCGGCGGCACGTACCTCGGCGCGCGATACGCCTGGACCTTCGATGGATCCGTCGGCGTGGTGTCGGCCTTGCCGTAGGTCGTATTCCCCACGCCCACCGCGAACGTCCCGCCGGCCGTGGTCGACGACATCGAGATCCCCACGACCAATGGCACGGGCTTGGTGGAGGCCTCGGGCGGTGGCTCCTCGTTGGGGGGCGGCGGCGCGTCGGGCGGCGGCTTCACCTCGGCAACCTTCACCGGCGGCGGCTTGAGCTTCACCTTCGGCGGCTCGACCGGCTTGGGCGGCTCGGGCTCCTCCACCTTCGGCGGCGGCGGAGGCGGCGGCTCGTAGAACTCCATCTCGACGCGCTGGTTCTTCGGCCCGCCGGGGACGCTGCTGGGCAGGTTCACCACCGTCACCACATGGGTGCCGATGGAGATCGCGAGCATCGCCCCGAGGATGATCCAGCTCGTCGCGTCGTCGTTCGACGCGCGCTGCGGCGGAGGCTGGCTCATCACGGCAGTGCTCATGGGCGTTGGTGCGACGTCATTCGCGGCCTTCTCCGTTCCGTCTGGCACGCTCTTGAACGCCGTCACAAGCCTCGTCCGGTCACCAGCGCGTCATGGCGCGGGCGCCGCTCCTTTGCCTTCTTTGACGATGTTGAGCGCGAACTTGGCGATGCCGGCCTCTTTCACGAGGTCGATGATGTTCATCACCTTGCCGTAGTTGAGCGACTGGTCGGCCGAGATGATGGCGCGCACCTCTTTGTCCTTTTCGAGCGCCGCCTTCATCTTCTCGAGCAGGCCGGGCATGTCGGTGGGCGCTCCGTCGAGGAAGATGTTCGCGTCCTTGTCGAGGGTGATCATCACCGGGCCCTCGACCGTCTGGTCGTTCGAGTTCGCCGCCTTCGGCAGATCGACCTCGACGGTCTCGCGGACGATGAAGTTCGCCGTCACCATGAAGATGATGAGGAGCACGAGCACGATGTCGACGAGCGGCGTGACGTTGATGCCGGTGATCTCGCCGTCGTCATCCTGTTGGGCGCCGCCGGCCATGGGTCACTTCCCGCCCGTGGAGCGCAGGTGACCGACGAGGGCGTGGCCGAGGGCGTTGGAGCGCGACACCGTGTTCTTCAGCGCGCGCTGCAGAATGTTGTACCCGATGACCGCGGGGATCGCGACGGCGAGGCCGACGGCGGTGGCGACCAGCGCCTCCGAGATGCCCGCCATCACCGTCGACTGCACCTCGGAGCCCTTGGCGCCGGTCGAGCCGAGATCGTGGAAGGCCTTGATGATGCCGAGCACCGTGCCGAACAGCCCGATGAACGGCGTGTTCGAGCCGAGCGTGCCGAGGAACGAGAGGAAGCGCTCGTAGCGGGGCCGTTCCCGCGCGAGCGTGGCGCTGATGACCTCTTCGACCGAGTCGGGGCCCTTGCCTGACCACTCGAGGCCCTCGCGCAGCACCGAGGCCTCCATACCCTTCTGCGTGCCGACCGCGCTCTTCACGGCGTCGAGCTCACCCTTCGCGAGCTTCACCAGAATGTCGTCGGCGTTCGAGAGGCTGTGGGTGACGAAGTAGATGCTGCGCTCGAGCATCACGGCGATCGACATCACCGAGAGGATCGCGAGCAGCCACAACACCCACTCGGCGTCGCTGGTGAAGGTGGCCAGCAGCTTGCGGGTGAGCCATCCGCCGGGTTCACCGGCAGTCATCTGTCCAACGATCAGCAACGAAGTCATGGAGTTTGGGTCCCACCCTCCGGCCTGATGAGGGGCGCGCGATCAATCGTTGGCGCGGTGCGCAAAGTCAACGAAAACGGACCACGTTGCAGGCAGGTCGTCAGGGGAACCAGTCCCGCGAGACCAGGAAGTAAACGAGCCGGAGCAGGCCGAAGCCGAAGAACGACGCGAGCACGACGCGGAAGGCCCGGCTGAACCAGGGTTCCACGAGGTCCAACTGACGCTCGAGCGCATCGACCCGCGCCTGGGGCAGCAGCGCGAGCACCGCCACCACCGCGAAGAACGGCCACAGCAAGAGCACGAAGGGGTTCGCGCCCAACGCCACGTGGAGGTCTCCTTGCGAGAGCGCCGACAGCCCGCGGGTGACGCCGCACCCGGGGCAGGGGAGACCGGTCGCCGCGTGCAGGGGACAGAGATCGACCCCGAGCCCACCCACCGGAAACAGGAATGATCCGACGAACGCGACCAGCACGCCTCGGCGCGCCCACGGCGTCAGGAGGGCCTTGAGCCAGCCTCGCGGAGCCTCTGACGCTCTTTGTGCCGGATGGGCATCAGCACCGTGAGGGGCTGGGACGTCGAGCGTGAGCGCGTTCTTTTGCACCTGTCACCCACTTCTCGGGTCCGAACAGCCCGAGAGCCTCGATTGGTCTTCTCGGATTCGCCGTCGCCGTTCTAGCCTTTTCACCCGTAACACGTCGGGTGCAGTTTCCTTTGGAGGGGTACCACACATGGCAATGATTCTTCTCGCGCTGTCGGGTCTGATCAGCATCGTCAACCTGGCAGCACTCATCATCTTCCTCATCCAGCTCTACAAGGCCAAGGGCGTGGGCCATGCGATCGGCGGCTTCTGCTGCGGTCTCTACACGCTCATCTGGGGCTGGCAGAACGCCGACGCCCTCGACGCGTCGAACCCGCCGGTGATCCTCAAGTACAAGCAGTGGATCATGGTGTGGACGGGCTGCATCCTGCTCAGCGTCGTGCTGAACATCGCGACGCAGGCGATGGCGCGCATGTAAGCTGCTTCACCCGCAGGCTGGGCCCGACGCCGGAGTCGCTCCCCCGTGGAGCGCTCCGGCGTTCGTGTATCGAGCGTCGAAAGTTCCGCTCCCCATGAAGGTCCACCCGCGGCCGAGACGACCGGGGTAACGTGTCGCGCACTCCATGGGCGGGGAACTCCTCCAGGTCGGCGCGATGGTGGGCGATCACCAGATCGTCAAGAAGCTCGGCGAGGGCGCGATGGGGGCCGTGTACGAGGGCCGCCACCAGCTCATCGGCAAGCGCGTCGCCATCAAGGTGCTCAAGGGAACCGGTGAAGACGGGCGAGTGGCTGCCAAGCGGCTGCTGGAAGAGGCGCGCGCCGTCAACGCGGTCGACCACAAGGGCATCGTCGACATCTTCGATGCGGGGCTCTTGCCGGACGGACGGCCGTATCTGGTGATGGAGCTGCTCATCGGCCGCTCCCTGCACGACGAGGTCAAGCGCTCGAAGGTGGGGCTGCCGCTCCGGCTGGTCTTTCACGTGCTGCGCGGCATGCTCGACGCGCTCGTCTCGGCGCACCGCGCGGGCGTCATCCACCGGGACCTCAAGGCCTCGAACGTGTTCCTCGTCGAGCAGCCCGAGGGCCTGCCGCTGGTGAAGCTGGTGGACTTCGGCGTCGCGCGACGCCAGGGGCGCAGCGAGGTGCTCACCATGCCGTCGATGACGGTGGGCTCGATGGGCTTCATGGCGCCGGAGCACATCGCCGGCCGGCCCGTCACCCAGAGCGATCTCTACGCCTGCGGGTGCCTTGCGTGGTTGATGCTGACGGGGAAGCCCGTCTTTCCGTACGGGAACCTGCCGACGCTCATCCGGCAGCACATGGAGGTCATGCCGCCTGGCGTCGGCACGGTGCGTGTCCAGACGCCGCCCGAGCTCGAGGCCTTCGTGGCGTGGCTGCTCGAAAAGCGCGTGGAGGATCGGCCGCATTCGGCGGACGTCGCGCTGACGGTGCTGAAGGAAGCGGAAACGTCGGGCGACGCGCTGCGCACCGTGCCGGGTGGCCCTACGTTCATCGAGCTGGCGCGCAAGTACGACGAAGGCGTGCGGAGCCAGTCAGGCGTGAAAGCCGCTGCGCCCGCCGATCCGCCGAAGGAGCCCGCCCACCGCTCGAGCCCTTCGCGCCCGCCTGCCTCGCCGAATCAAGAGACGCGCTTGAAGCCGCGCTCGCAGGTCGACCGAAAGCGCGTGGAACCCGCCGCCAGGGCCGAGCCGCCGAGCGCGAAACAACCACGGGTCCTCACCGCGGCCCGGCGGACGTTGGAGCCGAAGCTCGAGGTGCGACCGCTCGATGACGAAGGCACCATTCCGCCCTCCGCGAAGGCCGAGGAGCCGAAGGACTTCCACGACGCGGGCACCGTGATCGATCCGAACCGCCGCAGCCGCTGACGCGCGCCGTCACCGGGACCGGGGGACGCCGCCAGAGAATGTTGGCAGGCTCCGCCGCCTCGACGCTGGCGCGGGAGGGCGCATGGACACGGAACGCTTCAAGGCACAGGTGAACGAGAAAGACGTGCGGCTCGGCGTCGACGCGGCCTCGCTGCGCGACGACTTCGTCAAGAAGCTCTTCTTCCTGCAGGCGAAGTTCCCCGGCGTCGCCACCCGCAACGACAACTACCTCGCGCTCTCGTACGTGGTGCGCGATCGGCTGCTGCTTCGCTGGGTGCACTCGGCGCGCACCTTCCTCGAGCAGCAGTGCCGCACCGTCATCTACCTCTCGGCCGAGTACCTCCCCGGCCCGCAGCTCGACCACAACGTGATGAACCTGGGCCTCACCCACGAGGTGCGCGCCGCGGTCTCGGGCCTGGGCATCGACTACGACGAGCTCGTCGAGCACGAAGAGGAGCCGGGCCTGGGCAACGGCGGCCTCGGACGGCTCGCCGCCTGCTTCATGGACAGCCTGGCGACGGTGGAGATCCCGGCCATCGGCCACGGCATTCGCTACGAGTTCGGCATCTTCGACCAGCAGATCCGCAACGGCGAGCAGGTCGAGAGCACCGACAAGTGGCTGCGCCTGGGCAACCCGTGGGAGGTCATGCGTCAGGACGTGCAGCACCTCGTGGGCTTTGGCGGCCACACCGAGGCGGGCGTCGACGAGCTCGGCCGCTTCCGCGTGAAGTGGCACCCCGACCGCGTGGTGACAGGCGTGCCGTATGACACCGCGGTCGTCGGCCACGGCACCACCAACACGAACTTCCTGCGGCTGTGGAGCGCGCGCGCCACCGACGAGTTCGACCTCAAGGCCTTCAACGAGGGCGAGTACTGGAAGGCCGTCGACGAGAAGGTGCGCAGCGAGAACATCTCGAAGGTGCTCTACCCGGCGGATCATTCGCTGGCCGGGAAGACGCTGCGGCTGGAGCAACAGTACTTCTTCGTCTCGTGCGCCCTGCAGGACTGCATCCGCTTCCTGCTGCAGAAGACGACGATCGACAGGTTCGCCGACAAGTTCGCCATTCAGCTCAACGACACGCACCCGGCCCTCGCCATCGCCGAGCTCATGCGCCTGTTCGTCGACGTGCACGGCCTGTCGTGGGAGCGCGCCTGGGAGATGACGCACGCCAGCTGTTCGTACACCAACCACACCCTGCTGCCCGAGGCACTCGAGACCTGGCCGCTCCCGCTGATGCAGCGGCTGCTCCCGCGCCACGTGGAGATCATCTTCGAGATCAACCGCCGCTTCCTCGATGAGGTGCGCGCGAAGTTCCCCAACGACGACGATCGCCTGCGCCGCCTGTCGCTCATCGACGAGAACGGGGACAAGTCGGTGCGCATGGCCCACCTCGCGACCGTGGGCAGCCACACCGTCAACGGCGTCGCCGCGCTGCACTCGAGGTTGCTCACCGAGACGGTGCTCAAGGACTTCGCCGAGCTGTGGCCCGATCGGTTCACCAACGTCACCAACGGCGTGACGCCGCGCCGCTTCGTGCTCCAGGCGAACCCGCGGCTGTCCGCGCTCGTCACCGAGGCGATCGGAGACGGGTGGGTCAACCAGCTTGATCGGCTGCAGCAGCTCGCCCCGCTCGCCGACGAGGCCGAGTTCCGCCGGCAGTGGCGTGACGTGAAGACGGCGAACAAACGGGACTTCGCGCGGTGGGTGAGCCGCGTGCACGGCCTCGACGTCGATCCCCTCTCGCTGTTCGACGTGCAGATCAAGCGCATCCACGAATACAAGCGGCAGCACCTCGCGGCGCTGTACGCCGTGTGGACCTACCTGCGCATCAAGAGCGGTGACACCAAGGGCCTGGTGCCCCGCACGTTCCTCTTCGCGGGCAAGGCGGCGCCGGGCTACCGCATGGCGAAGCTCATCATCCGCTTCTTGAACGCGCTGTCGACGACGCTGGCGAAGGATCCGCGCGCCCGCGAGTGGCTCCACGTCTCGTTCGTGCCCGACTTCAACGTGAAGAACGCCTCGCATCTGTACCCGGCGGCCGATCTGTCGGAGCAGATCAGCACTGCGGGCAAAGAAGCCTCGGGGACTGGCAACATGAAGATGTCGCTCAACGGCGCGCTCACCATCGGCACGCTCGACGGCGCGAACGTGGAGATTCGCGAGCAGGTCGGCGCCGAGAACTTCTTCCTCTTCGGGCTCACCGCGGAGCAGGTCGCCGAGCGCAAGGCCCGCGGCTACTCACCGCGCGACGAGATCATGAAGGACGAGCGGCTGCGCCAGGTGCTCGAGGCGATCTCGGACGACACGTTCTCTGCCGGTGAGCACGGCCTCTTCAGCCCGCTGGTGCGCTCGCTCGCGGAGCAGGACCCCTTCCTCGTGCTGGCCGATCTCGCCGCGTACATCGAGTGTCAGGAGCGCGTGGCGGCGCTGTGGCAGAAGCCCGAGGCGTGGACGCGGGCGTCGGTGCTCAACACGGCGCGCATGGGCTTCTTCTCGTCAGATCGATCGATCCGCGAGTACGCCGAGCGCATCTGGCACGTGAAGCCGGTGAAGCTCGCGAAGCTGTAGCTCCTGGCAGGTGCCTTCCGGTTGGGAGACCGCCGCGCACCACCCGGGCCCTGGCCGGCCCTGACAGTAGCCGGAGCAACAGTCGAAGCCCGTCGCGCAGGCCTGGTTGGCAGGCTCGAGACAGGCGAGGGCGGGCGTGAGCGGTGGTGCGCGGTCTCCGTGGCGCTGACGGTCGCAAGGCACGGGTGCTGCGCCGAAGTGTGAGACACTTTCGTCATGGTTCTGCGTGCGTGGACGTTCGCGGCCCTCGCTGGGGAATCTCACCAGCGCGACATCGCTCGTGTATTCGACTGCTTCGACCAGGCGTACGGTCAATATCCAGAACATGCGCGGTATGTTCGGGTTGAACAAGCAGGGCGGCACCATCGCCATCGCGAACGACGCGCCGCGCATGGGGCTCGACCTCAAGAACCTGCCGTTCCCCGCCGAGGAGAAGGCGAAGGGCTACGGCGTGCAGGCCACGCAGATCTTCAAGTGACGGTCACGGGAACGGCGGCACGGGCTTCGACTGACCGGGGCTCAAGCCGCCGAGGTGCGTGAGGATCGTCTGGTACTGCGGGTGCGTCGGCGGGTAGCGCAGCAGCGCGTCGCCCACCATGCCGCCGGGGCCCTGGGCGCGAAGCTGAAGCTCGATGGTGCCGTCGGCCTGCATGGTGGCGGAGCCGATGCTCGCGTCGGTCGTCATGTCGGAGATCCCAGCTCGCGCGCACGGGCCTCGAAGAAGCCATGCAGGTTCGGGAAGGTGCCGCGAAGGGAAGGGTCGCGGCCGAAGTAGCGCGCGGCCATCTCGGCGTAGGCCTCTTCGGGGCCGGCGTCTCCAGGCTGGAGCAGGTAGGTGTGGTTGGCGTCGAGAAGCGCCTGGGCGTCGCTGGTGTACGCGGCGCGAAAGCCCGGGCTGCGCGAGTCGTGCCCCAGCGCGTTGGTGCCGTCGAGCGCGTGGCCGAACTCGTGGAAGAGGGCGTTGAAGCTGCCGTGGCCGTGGCCGAAGTCGGGGAGCTCGCGCTCCGAGGCGCCACGCGCGCCGTCGTGCGTCGCCATCACCACCGTCATCGAGGCGGGATCGTACAGGCCCGGCACGCGGTCCCACGTGCTGCCCGGCGGCCAGCCCCGGGGGGTCACGCCGCGCAGGGCCGTCATGTGGTCGGTCACCGAATCCCGGCAGGCGATGACGCGCACGCCGGCGCGGTGGGCCCGCACGAGCAGCACGGCCGGGAGCTTCTTGAGTTCAGCCACCACCGTATCGACGTCAGCGCGGGTGCCTCGGCCTCCCGCCGCGACGAGCTGGCGGGCGGCGGCCTCGGCCGTGAGGGTGACGGTCGCGGTGACGGTGCGGGCAGGTGTAGGTGTCGGCGCGCCGAGCTCGAGGTGACGCTCCAGCGCAGCGATGGTGGCGCGGTGGCCGGCGTCGGAGCCGTAGGCCCGCTTGTAGGCGGCGAGCTCGCGCTTGCTGAGGGTGCCATTGCCCGTGCCGAACTGCTCGTCGACCCACCGGGCCTTCGCACGCAGCGAGGCGGGGAGGGTGCGCACGGGCAGCGGTGGCAACGGCTCGTCGGTCTGCTCCGCGGTGACCGTTGGAACGGTGGTGGTGCGCGTCACTCGAGGCATGGACCTCGAGGGTCGTACCGTGGACGGAGACGTGAAGGAAGCCATCGCTCCAGGTGCAGCGCAGGGCGTCATCGTCTTCCCCTCCGGTTCCACCATGACGCCGCAACCCGTGACGTCCCCGACCCAGACGCTACCGTCGCCTCCTATGGCCCACCTGGAGCTCGTCGAGAAGAAGGACGTCAGCAGCTTCCGCAAGCTCGCCATCGGCACCTGGCGCACCGCCTACGATCCGACCGTCTACGGCACCCTCACCGTGCGCATGGAGAAGGCGCTCAAGTACATCGAACGCTTCCGCGAGGTGCACGGGGTGCGCCTCACAGTCACCCACCTGGTCGCCAGGGCCACTGCGGAAGCGCTCCGCCGCTGCCCCGACGCCAACGCCATCTTGCGCTTCAACAAGATCTACCTGCGCAAGACGGTGACGCTCTCGGTGCTCGTCGTGCAGACCGACCAGGGCGACGGGAAGGTCGACCTCACGGCCGCGAAGATCGAGAACGCCGACCAGAAGTCCCTGAAGGAGATGGCCGCCGAGATGGCCGCCACCATCGAGAAGGTGCGCCAGCGGAAGGACCTCTCCCTCGAGAAGGGCAAGAGCACCGTCGCGCACATTCCCTTCCTCTTCATGAACGCGTTCCTGAAGCTGCTCCACCTGCTCATGTACACGTTCAACCTCGACCTCTCGGCGTTCGGCATGCCGAAGGACGCGTTCGGCGGCGTCACCATCACCAACGTCGGCTCGCTCGGCCTCGACATCGCGTACGTGCCGCTCGTGCCCTACACGGCGGTGCCCATCTTCATCGCGCCGGGCGCCGTGTCCGATGAGCCGGTGGTGGACGACGGCAAGGTGGTGCCGGGCAAGGTGATGCGCATCAACGCCAGCTTCGACCACCGCTTCATCGACGGCGCGCACGCGGCCGTCCTGGCGCGCACCGTCAGGGAGATGATGGAGAACCCCTTCGAGAAGTTCGACCGGCTGGACTGATTCGCCGCGCTACGGAAGGCCCCGGGCATCAGGCGCGACACGGACGCCGGCGCGCGGTAACCCGTCTTCCATGCATACCGTCTGCATCGGTGGAGGCCCCGCGGGGCTCTACTTCGCGCTCCTCCTCAAGAAGGCGTTTCCGCACGTCATCGTCGACGTCTTCGAGAAGAACAAGCCCGATGACACCTTCGGCTGGGGCGTCGTCTTCTCGAAGGAGACCCTCGGCGCGCTCGAAGCCGCCGACCCGGAGAGCTACCGCGCCATCGAAGCGCGCTTCGCCTACTGGGACGACATCGAGGTGCGCGCCAACGGGCAGACGACCGTGTCCACCGGTCACGGCTTCTGCGGCCTGGCGCGCAAAGACCTGCTCGCCACTCTGCAGGCGCGGTGCGAGGCGCTTGGGGTGCGGCTCCATTTCCAGGAGGGGCTCGCGGTCGAACCGCTGCCCAAGGCCGACCTCCTCATCGGTTGTGATGGCGTTCACAGCCCGCTGCGCGAGCGCTACGCGGCCGACTTCCAGCCGTCCGTCGACTGGCGCAAGTGCAAGTTCACCTGGCTGGGCACCACGAAGCCGCTGCGGGCCTTCACGTTCCTCTTCAAGGACACGCCGCACGGGCTGTTCCAGGTGCACGCCTACCCCTTCACGAAGACGCCGATGGCGCCCTCGGGCGCCGTGTCGACCTTCATCGTCGAGTGCCGCGAGGAGACGTGGCGCAAGGCCGGCCTCGACACCATGAGCGAGGCCGAGACGGTGGCCTTCCTCGAGCGCCTCTTCGCCGACGATCTCGAGGGCCACCGGCTGTGCCCGAACAAGTCCATCTGGCGCACGTTCCCCACCATTCGCTGCGAGCGGTGGGTGAAGGAGAACCTCGTGCTGCTCGGCGACGCGGTGCACACCGCGCACTACTCCATCGGCAGCGGCACCAAGCTCGCGATGGAGGACGCCATCGCGCTCAAGGACGCGTTCGTGGCCGAGGGCCTCGACGTCGCGCGGGCGCTGAGTCGGTACGAGCTCGAGCGCAAGAGCGAGGTGATTCGGGTCCAGAAGGCCGCGCAGACGAGCCTCGAGTGGTTCGAGAACGCCGCCCGGTACGCGCCGCTGCACCCGCTCCAGTTGACGTTCTCGTTGATGACGCGGAGCAAGCGGATCACCTGGGCCAACCTGAGGCAGCGCGACCCCCAGCTCGTCTCGAGGGTGGACGCGTGGTTCGCCGAGCAGCACGGCACGCCGAAGAACTCGGATGGCTCCGCGCCCCCGCCGCTGTTCGCGCCGCTGACGCTCCGGTCGCTCACGCTGAAGAACCGCGTGGTGGTCTCGCCCATGTGCCAGTACTCGGCGCAGGGCGATGGGGTGCCGCATGACTGGCACCTCGTTCACCTCGGCGCGCGCGCGGTGGGGGGCGCCGGCCTGGTGATGACCGAGATGACCGACGTCTCGCCCGAGGGCCGCATCACGTACGGGTGTACCGGGCTGTGGAACGAGGCCCAGGAGCGCGCGTGGGCCCGCATCGTCGACTTCGTGCACCACCAACCCGGCGCGGCCATCGGCGTGCAGCTCGCCCATGCAGGACGGAAGGCGTCCTGTCAGCTGCCCTGGGAGGGGGATGGCCCGCTCCAGCCGAACGAGCGGCCGTGGCAGACGATGGGCCCTTCGGCCATTCCGTTCGCGACCGGCTGGCACACCCCCAGGCAGATGACGGCCGACGACCTCGCGCTGGTGACGCAGCAGTTCGTCGAGGCGACCCAGCGGGCCCATCGCGCGGGCTTCGACTTCATCGAGCTGCACCTGGCCCACGGCTACCTCTTGTCGTCGTTCCTCTCGCCGCTCTCGAACCGGCGCACCGACGCGTACGGTGGCTCGCTCGAGCGTCGCATGCGCTTCCCGCTCGAGGTGTTCGACGCCGTCCGCGCCGCCTGGCCGTCCCACAAGCCGCTCGGGGTGCGCGTCTCGGCGACCGACTGGCTCGGCGACGAGGGCATGACGATCGACGACACCATCGTGCTGGCGAAGGCGCTCGAGGCCCGGGGCTGTGACGTCATCGATGTCTCCACGGCCGGGAACGTGCCCGAGTCCAGGCCCGACTACGGCCGCATGTACCAGGTGCCCTTCGCCGAGGCGGTGAAGGCCAACACGCAGAAGGTCGCCGTGATGACGGTGGGCGCGATTCAAGGCGCCGATCACGCCAACACCGTGTTGGCCGCGGGCCGGGCGGATCTCTGTGCACTGGCGCGTCCGCACCTGTCGGATCCGTCGCTGGTCCACCGGCACGCACAGGCGGAAGGCGTCGACGCGGTCGAGTGGCCCAGCCCCTACCTCGCCGTGAAGCCGTCACGCCGCGCCGCGCGGCCCGAGTGAGGGCGTTCCGGTTCGAGTCTGGCTTCGCTCACTCCGGGCGTGGTGGGCTCGAGTCTCACCGCAGCTTCGAGAGGGCCTGGACCATGACGCCGACCACGGCGAACCCCAGGCAGCAGCCTGCCACCAGGCTGAACCAGAGCGCGGCGACGACCGCCCGCAGGGTCGTCGTCTTGTGCACTTCCCGCAGCGCCCAGACCTGCACGACGAGCGTGTAGAAGGCCGCGAAGCCGCCCACGACGGGAATGGCCGTCAGCAGGTTCGGCGCGTGCGAGTAGGCGTCGGCTCGCATGGTGGCCCCGATGGGCTGCCGCGGATTCACCCCGGCGATGATCAACCCCACCTGCTGCATCGCCGCGTTGAAGAGGAAGGCCGGCGGGTAGATGGCGACGGTCCACCCGCTGATGAGGACCGCCGCCAGGAAGGGGTGGTCCCCCAGCCACGAGTAGAACGACGCGATGGCTTCGAGCGGCCCGCTGGTGCCCAGCTTGGCGAACGCGTCCTTCATCTGGGCGCCCTGCGACCAGAAGTTGAAGGCGTTGTACGGAACCGACAGGACGCCGACGAGCCCCGAGACGAGCCAGCCGTAGAAGAAGGCCTCCTGCCAGGGCCGATCGGGCTTGATGGAGGCGACATACTGGCCGGGTTTGGTGATGCCGAGCTTCGTCTGTTCCCAGAAGGCCTTCACGATGCCGAGCTGCTCGCGCTGCTCCCACGGCAGCTCGACGGCCGACGAGGCGCCGACGAGCTTCACGCACGCGGGGCAGTTCTTCGCCGCGTCGAGCTCACAGCGACCGCAGACGAAGTTGCCGCAGCGGGGACACACGCCGGTGGCCGCGGTGTCGGGGTGAATCGCACAGGTCGCGCTCATGGAGCGACTGATAGCAGGCTGGTATGGCCACGGGCATGTCAGAGCTGGTCTTCACGGGGCTGATGGCGCGGTGTCTGGAACCCGACGCGCTGGGCCGCTTCATCACCGCGAGCGACACCCGGCCGTCACGGTACTTCAAGCGCTTCTTCGACGAGGCGGCCTTCGACGGGGCCCGGGCCGAGACGGCGCACACCGGGGTGCTCTCGGAGCCCGCGGCCTGTGCCCTCGTCGACTGTGTGCTGCAAGCCGGCGAGGTGTTCGGCGGGCTCGACGTTCCGCCCGCCGAGGCCGATGGGTTCCCCGCCCGGTTCCTCGAGCTTGCCGCGCTGGCGCTCGACGACGAGCGGGCGGCCCAGCGGTTGCTCGATGGAGGCGTCCTCGACCGGCTCGGCAGCGGTCGGCACTTCTTCGGCTCGCTCCCGCTCCGCGTCATCGCCCGGCAGTTCACCCCAACCACGCGCGAAGCCGTCGCCCGTACGTCCCTGCGCGGTGGCTGGGACGAAGACCTCCTCAACCTGCTCGAGAGCGCGGTCTTGCGGGCGAGCCGGCACCCGGAGGACCTGCTGGTGCTGGTCCCGAGCTTCCGGGTCGTCGACCGACACGCGCCGCCAGCCCCCGACGAACGCCGCCTCGAGCGCAGGCCGCTGGTCGATGTTGGCGCCGCCCTCGTCGAGCTCGTCCGCCGAGGCGCGACGGACCTCGAGCTGACCCCCGGTCATCCGCTCACCTTCGCGCGACATGGCGTGCGGACGACTCCGCCTGGCCCGGCGCTCCCGGCCGACGAGGTCGAGGCCTTCTGTTCGACGCTCCTCGAGGCGGCGCATCGCGAACGTCTGGAGCGCGACGGCCGGCTGGTGCACGGCTTCGCGGTGGAGGGGCTCGGGCCGTTGCGGCTGTCGGTGGTGGCGACCGTGACGGGACTGACGGCGTCGGTGCGGGCCTTCCACGTGGCCCCCAGACTCCTGGACCTCGGATTTCCAGCCGAGGTGATGCAGCCCCTCGCTGGCATCGCTCGCGGCCTGGTGGTGCTGGCGGCGCCTCCAGGTCAGGGGCGGACGACCCTCGGGACGGCGCTCGTCGAAGCCTTTTCCGAGACGGGTTCGGCGGGCCTCGCCTTCGATGAACCGGCGTGTCTCGTCTCGGCGCGGTCGGCGGTCCGTCACCTGGAGCCCTCGGGCCCCCGCGCGAGAGAGACGATGCTGTCAGCAGCGAGGGCGCTGCCGAGCTGTGCGGTGCTGGTCGACCTCCTCTACGACGAGCTGGCCGCCGACGTCGCGCTCGAGCTCGCCGCCGAAGGGCGCCTCGTCGTCTTGACCCTGCGCGCGCCGAGCGGCGGTCACGCGTTGCACCGCCTCGCCGCGTTGGACGCACGGCGCTTCAGGCGTCGCCTGTCCGAGTCACTCGCCGCGGTGGCGACGGTGCGACTCCTCCCGGGACGCGAGGGCCTCGTCCACGCCGCCGAGCTGCTGCGTCCCACCGAGGCGCTCCGCCGCCACCTGCGCGGCAACGAGACGCCGGCGCCGCCGGTGCTGCTCGAGCCCGAGGGGTTGTCGCTCGACGACCGCCTGCTGTCGGCCGTGCGGCGTGGGGTCCTGGATCGGGAGACGACGCGGCCCTGGCTCACGGACCCGCGGCCGCTGGACGAGGAGGCCCCGCCCCGTTGAAGACGTCACTCGCCGAAGGCCTTCTTCTCGGCCTCATCGGCGCGTTGCTGCGCCTCGGCCTCGATGCGTTGGGCGGCCCCCCTCGCATCGTCGAGGGTCTGCTTCGGGGCCGACGGAGCCCCGTCAGCCGCCTTCATCGGGGATTGCCGGGACATCGTCCAGTATGCGAGGCCACCGAAGACCGCGAGCCCGAGCACCAACGAGAGGATCTTGCCCATGTGGGAGAGCGTAGCCCGTCTGGTGGTGGGAATCGGCGGGGCCCTCGGCCTCGGCTGCGCGCCGCCGCCGCTGGGCATCGAGTTCCGGGCCTCGGCCGAGGCCGACCCGCTGGTGGCGACGTCACTCGAGTTCATCGGTGACCAACGCCTGCATCACGGGGTGAGCGCGCGCCCGGAAGGCGAGGTCAGCCGCGTGGCCTCCGTGACGGTCGCGGTGGTGACGCGGAGCGACTGCACCGACTGCTATCGCCTCGAACGCGACGGCGCTGGCTTCGTGATTCGCGGCGGCGTCCCGCTGGGAGTCCAGTATGGCGTCGCGCACCTGCTCGAGCTGCACGGCTACCGGTTCCACCACCCGTGGAAGACGACGTGGTGCTCGACGATCTCCCGTACGACGACGTGACCCTGGCGTTCGGCGAGTGCTTCAAGGCCGACCCCGCGCTCTTCGTGCAGAAGGTGGATGAGGCGTATGACGCGCTCCAGCGGGTGAAGCCGGGCATCGAGATGTCGGCGAGCCTCCACGTCGGCAACTCGCCCGAGCTGCGCGTCGACTCTCGCGGCGAGCGGCAGCTCTATTACTTCCTGGTGAAGTACGCGAACCCGGCCATCGTGCCGTGGGTCCACACCGTTTTCTATTACACGCTGTACGGCGACGCGGGTGGCGCGTACCTGCACGATGACTTCTCCGAGCACCGCGCCTACCTCGAGGGACGACTCAAGGCCGGCCAGCGCGCGAACTACTACCCGGAGTCGGCCTACTGGGTGGCCTTCGACAACACCGTGCCGACGTACCTGCCGGTGTACGTGAAGAGCCGGTTCGTCGATCTGTCGCGCCTGGCGGCCCAGGGCCTCGACGACCACATGCTGTTCAGCTCGGGCTGGGAGTGGGGGTCCTGGCAGACCGACGCGGCGACGCTGCGCATGGGCTTCGAGGTGCCTGAGGCCTGGAGCGACCCGATCGCCTTTCAGTTCGCGCCCTTCGGCCCACCCGGACGCGCCGCGGCCGACCTCATCCGACGCCTGGGCGAGGTGCAGGAGGGCGCGCTCATCGGCCAGCGGTTGGCGGCGTACCTCGCGAGTCGGGACGAGCTCATCGAGGTGGGCAAGGCGCGGGGCATTCTCTCGCAGCCGGACCGCGTCCTCTTTCACGAGCTGCGGGCGATGAGCGCCACGGAGCGCGCGCGCTTCGTGACGTCGGTGCTCGAGCCGCTCGGGCAGTTCGTGCAGGCCCAGACGGCGCTCGACGACGAGCTCCAGGCCCTGGCGCTGAGTGACGAGAACCCCTTCTTCGTCGAGCTGAAGGACGGCTTTGGCGTCACGGCGGCGCGGGGTCGCTTCATTCACCACCTGTACCGCGCCGTCGTCGTGGCCGCCGAGGGAGGCGACCCGGCGGGGTCGATTCAGCAAGCGGAAGCGGAGTTGTCGCGCGCCGAGACCTTCGTCTCGCGTCGCCGCCGCGCGCTGTGGGACCCCGACCCGACCGAGGTGCTGCGCGCGATGCCGAACCCCACCTTCTACGACTACGGCTACCTGCGCGAAGCCGACACGCTGTGCTTCTGGAAGCGCGAGCGCGCACAGGTGCGCAACCTCCTCAACGGCGAAGGCCTCTTCGTGCCTGGCTGCGTGCTGTGACGGCGCGTCAGGCCTTCGGTTTCGGGGAGGTCTTCGGCGTCGTGGTGGCGTCGAGCTGACGCACCCATTCGCGCACGAGCGTCGTGAACGGTCCCTTGAGGTTCGACAGCCGTGAGGGGGCCAGCGCCACCAGCGCGCGGTCTTCGGTGAGCCACTCCACCAGCCGCGCGGCCGCCGCGGACAACATCACCGCCCGTGGCTGGGCCTTCTTCTTCGCGCCGGTGTGAAAGACGAGCTGCACCTCGGTCGTCGAGCGCAGGTGGAAGGTCGCGAAATGGTCGGTGCCGACGCGGAAGCTCGGCGCGTTCCACTTGATGCCCTCGCTCACGCCGCTCGTCGCCTCCACCACCCACCGTCGCACCCGCACGAGGTCGTCCCGCAGCGGGTGGTCCAGCGATTCGAGGAAGGCATCGACTTCGTTTCCAGCAGGCGGGGGGAGCTTCGCGGTCGAGCCAGCGGCTTTCTGGGAGGCCATGAGAACGCCCGTCAGTGTGTCAGAGTATTCTCGTGAAATGAAAGTACAGCGGTGTGGGTCTGTAGGCGCTCGTCGAAGTGCTCAAAGCACGCCCTGACATCGAGCAGGTCCTCGGGCGCGTCTCCCCAAAGACCCGGGCCGCGCTGGACACACCGTCATGGTCGAGGTGGCACGATGGCGGCGTGGTGTTCGACCTCACCCTCACGAATCGCGACGAGGTGAAGGTGCCGTCGATCCGCGCGTGGGCGGGCGTGCTGCGCTCCCCGTTCGACCTCTGCGAAGTGAAGGGCACGCTGACGCCTCGGCTCGAGGGCTTCGACGGGCACCACCTCGTCTACGAGCTCTCCTGGACGCGCTGACTCACCAGTCCCGGCTCCACACGACGTCGGCGCCTGCTGCAGGCGCGTCACCAGCCGTCGCCTCGAGACAGACGTTCTTCGAGAGCTGCAGCTCGAGGCGGCCGGCGTGGGTGTTCTCGCCGCGGGCCTTGTTCGCGCCGGGCTGGAACGTGTACCCGAGGTAGAGGCTGTCGGAGAGGTACTTGCCCACCTCGACGCGAGTGCTGGCGAGGCCTTCGCTCCCGGTGTCGATGGAGACGACGTCGACGATGTCGATGGGCAGCTTCTTGAGCAGCGCGTTCTTCAGCTCGTTCGCGGCGAGCGAGCCCACCACCGAGACGGCCTGCTCCGCGGTGATGGAGGTGCCCGACGAGCGGCGCAGATCCCGCCGGCCGGTGGCGAGCAGCGTGTAGATGTCGGACTCGGGCATCGGTGGCTCACTCGACACCTTGAACGCCACGTTCTTGCCCCGGCCCGTCACCGAGACCGCGACCTTCACCTTCTCGCGCTCGTTGGTGTGTTCGGCGCGCACGTTGACGAGCGGCTCGGTCGCCAGGCCCGTGAATCGAACGGTGGACTCTGCGCGCGCACTGCCGGCCGCCACCCGGTTGATCTTGAACTCCCGGCCGATGACGTCGATGCGCCCGCCCAGCACCTGGGCTTCACCGAAGAGCTGCATCGTGTCGGCGTACTCCACCCGAAAGCCCTCGGAGAGGCCGAGCTCGACGTTCAAGTCCGACGAGCGGACCCAGAGGTTTCGCGGCGCGGTGAACTCTCCACGCCACGTGCGCGTGGACCCTGGCTGACTGGGTGAGCCGTCGGAGCGCCGACGCCCCGCGACGACCCGTCCACCGCGCGTCAACACCACGTCTTTCGGCCGCTCGAGGTCCTGCACGTCCTTGCGCTTCACCTCGGGCAGCTCGACCTCGACGCGGGAGAGCTCGATGCGCGAGAGATCGATGAGCGTCGGGCTGACGTCGCCCTCGAGAGAGGCTTTGGCCGAGAGAATGGCCATCAGCTGGTCGTCGGTGACGAGGGCGAAGCGCGCCGCAGTGCCGCTGCCTTCGAGGTGCCACACGCCGGTGGGTTGACGTTGGGCCCACGAGGGGTCGAGCACCAGCGCGCCGCTGCCCGAGCGCACCGAGAGCGTCTTGAGGTCGAGTCGCTCGTTCGACACCTTCACGTCGACGTCGATGTCGCGGTAGTCGCCGAAGCTGGCCAACGCGAGGCGGCCCTTCTGCCAGGCCACGCTGCCTCGGACGTCGGGGCTCCCCAGGGCGCCGGTGATCTTGAAGTCCTCCAGGCTCAGCTGCCCAGCGACGGTGCGCACCATGGGCGTGACGCCCGAGAGGAAGCCGAGGTCGAAGGCCGTCGCCGTGACGCCCAGGTCGAAGGGCACGGCGCTGACGTCGAGGCCCTTGCGCAGCAGGGTGATGGAGGGGTCCAGCCCCACGGAGCCCGTCGCGCGCAGCTCACTGTTCCCCGCGGCTTTGAGCGTCACGGCGAGGGACTGGGCCCGGCCCTGCGTCCTGCTGACGAGGCGCGCCTGCCCCAGCGGCACCTTGCCGAACGAGAGGCTCTGCACGGTGGCGTCAATCGAAACCGACGGATCGTCGAGGGTCCCCTTGATGCCGACGTCGACCGTGACCGAGCCCGTCGCCACCACGTCGTCGTCACGCTTCGGCAAAAGCCGCCCCAGCGGCATCGGGGCCAGGGAGAGTCGCGCGGTCACGTGTTCAGGGCCGAGCGCCTCGAGCTGCTCGAGGCGACGCACGGGCGCATCGATGAAGGCGTCCACCTCGAAGAGCGGCCGACCCGAGAGCCGGCCCTGGCCCGACAGCCGCGTCAGGGCCTCCGAGGCGGCGAGCTCGAGCTGGCCCTCCAGCGCCTCGAGCGGCGGGGCCTCGACGCCACGCCACGACAGCCGCACCAGCCCGCGCGGGTCGTCCACGCTGCCCGAGAGGTTGACCTGGACTGACGCGAAGCCCTTCACGTCGTCGGTCCCGGTCAGACCGAAGGTGCGCAGGGTCTCCAGCGGCAGGTCGGTCACCTCGGCGCGCACGGCCAGGGGCATCGTGCGCGCCGTTTCGGCAGAGGGGAGGGCCGCGCGCAGGGAGCGGATGGAGACTGGCGTCTCGAGGGTGAGGGTGGCGCCGGCACCCAGGGCTTTCGTGGTGAGCGACACGGTGAGGGCGCCATCGTCTCGGCTCGACACGCCGAGCGTCGTCGACTCGAAGGCCACCGCGCGCGTGAGCGGTCCCGTGGGCGTCACCGTCACTGCCGTGCTGTCGATGGTGAGGGCCACGGCCGGGTCGTTGGCGGGACCCTTGAGCTGGAGCCGACCTGCGAGCATGCCCGTGACCGGCCACGTCTGCGCGCGCCACGACTGGAGCGCTTCGAGGCTCACGTCCTGGAAGGTGGCTTCCACCAGCAAGGGCGCGGCGCCCCCGTCGAGCACGGCGTCGACGGGCACGTCGAAGGAGCCCTGGACGGAGCCCAGTGATGAGCTCACCGACGCAGTTCCCCTGGCGATTCCTTCGAGGAACGTGCCCTCGACGGTGCCGGTGACGTGGGTGACGCCCGTCACCGAGACGTCCTGCGCGCGGACGGTCGCCGTGACGTCTGGGCGGCCGAGCGGCCCGACGACGGTGGCCGAGCCCGACACCACGCCTGCGAGGCCGAGGCTCCCGGGCACCAGGACGCGTGGCAGTCGCCCGAGGTCGAGCGAGTCGACCCCCATCGACGCGTCGACCTGTCCACGTCGCAGAGTCCCCTGGGCCGAGATGCGCTGCGTCCTCGAGGTGAGCGTCAGTGGCTCGAGGCGGAGCGACGGACTCCACCGAACGCGTGTGGGCTTCTCGAGCACCCACGACTCTTTCGAGTCGTCGAAGCGCAGCGTGGCGAGCGCGAGCGCCGAGGCGTCGTCCTCGAGCGTGCCGCCCACCGTCAGCGTCGCGTCGCCGAGGCCCTTCGTGGCGAGCGTCGCCGAGAGCTCGCGACCGTGCGTGGAGACCGTCGCGCTCGCCTCGTCGAGCGATTGACCCGAGAGGACCGCCTGGCGCAGCACGAAGCGGCCAGCGGCGTCGAGGGGGCGGCACACGTCGGGGAGGGTGAGGTCGAGCTCCACGACGCCCGCCGACGCGGACGCGACCTGAACGTCGGTCAGCGTGCCCTTCGCGGTCAGCCGCGGGCGTCGCGTGGGACCCTCGAGGCCCAGGGCGAGCGAACCCCGGCCCTTCAGCGTGGGAGGCGCCACGCCAGTGAACTCGACCAGCGTTGACCCGAGCTGCGACAGGTCTGTGGCGTCGAGCGTTCCAGAGAGGGCCAGCGAGGCGGGGGAGGCGCGGCCCGCGAGCGACACGGTGGCGCCGGGCACCGTGGCCCTGGCCTTTCGTACCGTCACCGTGCCCTGCGCCGCGGCGAGCTCGGCGGTGGCTTGTCCCAGGGGGCGTCCGTCAGAGGTCTTCCAGGTCGCGCGCGCTTCGAGGGCCCCGGACAGCCGCTCGATCGACGTGTCAGCCGCGGCGCCCGAGGCCTGAAGCGTGAGTCGTGACGAAGGGCCGCCCTCGATCCACTCGGAGAGGTCGAGGCCGTCGGCGTCGAGGGTGAACGCCTCAACCGAGCGTCGCTCGAGGTCCCAGCGGCCGCGCAGCGAGCCCGTCGCCGCCCCGCCGCGCACCGATACGTCAGCCCCTCTCGGAGAGAGCTGTCCCCGCAGGGTGATGGTGCGACGAAGGACGCCAGGGCCCACCAGGACGTCTGCGAGCGCGGGCGTCACCGTCACCTCGTCGAGGTCCGCGTCGAGCGAGGGCCAGTCGAGGCGACCCTTCACCACCTCGTTGGCGATCTGGAGGTCGGTCTCGACTCGAACCGAGCCGCCGGTCGGGCTGGTCGTCTTCGCCGTCAGCGTCACCGGGCCGGTGAGCGGGTCCGTCGCGTTCGCCGTGAGGGAGAGCGACGAGGTGAGGGAGAGCGGCGGCGTCGTCAGCTTCGCAGCCCCGGTCGCCGCCACCTGCTCGAGGCGGAGCCGGCGCTCGCCATCGGTGAAGGACACCTCGCCGTCGTCGAGGGACACGTCCTCGACGGTGAGGCGAAGGGGCTGGTCTGGTCCGTTCGCGGTGGGCGTCTTCGAGGCCACCGCGCGCAGCAGGTTGAGGCCCCGCGCGTCCTGCACGAGCGTCGCCTTCGGCCTCGAGAGACGGACGTGTGCGAACCGCAGATGGCCACGCGCCGCCGCCGCGACGTCGACGTCGAGCTCGAGCCGCGCGACCTGAGCCACCAACTCGCCCTCGGGCGTGAAGAGCTTCACGTCGGTCAGTACGAGGTGTCCTTCGACGAAATCGGCGCTTCCGAAATCCAGTCGGCCTGCGATGGCGTCGCGCGCGGACGCCACCACCTGCGAGCGCACGAAGGCCTGGCCTTTCTGGCTGCGGAACCACCACAGGCCCCCCACCACCACGAAGGCGACGAGCAGCACGGCGAGGAGCACCCCGACACCGATTCTCCGGAGCACCCGCCGCACCATCAGAACGCCTCCCCGATGGAGAGGTGGAACGTGCAGACGCTGTCCGGCGCGCCTGCGTACGTCGTCGACCCCGAGGCGCCGAGGTTGAAGAAGCACCCCGATTGCGTGAAGTACGCCGGCTGCGACGGGTCCTTCTGCAGCAGCGGCCCACCGAGGAAGGGCAGCCGGAAGGCGATGTCACTCCGAATCGGCCCCAGCGGCGTGCGGTACCGAACCCCAAAGCCCACCGCGGTAGAGAGGCTGGTCGCGAGGTTCGTCGTCGGCCCGAGCGGATCCGCGGAGACCAGGCCGCTGTCGATGAACACCGCGAGGGTGAGCGAGTCGGTCACGTCGACGCGGAACTCGAGCGAGGCTTCGAGCAGCCCGTCTCCGCCGATGGGCACCGTCGCGCCGAGCGGTCCCACGATGCAGGCGCCCGCGGCGTCGCGCTGACACAGCGGCTGGCCATCGAGTCCGAGCTCGTTCGAGGGCAGCGGTCCGGTGCCGGTGGACACCACCGCCATGGGTGAGAGCCGGCGCTGGTTGAAGCCACGCATGTACGCGCCTCCGGAGAAGAACCGCGCGACGATGGGTGTCTCGCCACCACCGACACCAACCAGCGTGCCGGCCCGGATCTTCCCCGCGAGCGTGAACTGGTTCTCCTTCCCGAAGCTGAAGTAGCCCCGCGCCTCGGGGAGCAGCCGGATGAAGGGCGTGAGGCGCGTCGTCTGCGACACCCCCGCCTGCGCCGAGGCCGAGAGGAAGAAGCCCTGCTTCGGCGCCAGCTTGTCGTTGCGGCGGTCGTACTCGACGGTGAGGTCGGTGAAGGCCACCACGCATACCGAGGGGAACGTGGGGCAGCCCAGCGCTGCGCTCGGTGCGCCACCGGTGGCCATCTGCTGCACCTCGCTCTGCAGCAGGTAGGCGTTGGTGTTGACAGAGGGAAAGACGAGCCAGTTCGCCGTGGGCCGCCACACGAAGCCCAGCTTGAGCTCCCCGCCGAAGTAGTTGAAGGCGTTGTCCAACACGCGCGACAGCTCGAGCGAGGTGGCCAGCGAGACGGTGCGGGTGTTGAAGACGCGCGGCACCTCGTACTGCACGTTGAGGCTGCCCACGACACCGTGGTTGGTGCCGCCTTCCTGCGCCACCTCCCGGCGGATGAACTCGGGCAGGTTCGGGAGCACTGCGTAGCCGAGCCTCGCCTTGAACGTCAGCTTGTCGAGGAGCGCGCCTCTGGACAGCAGCTTCGAGAACCCCAGGTTGCGGTCGACGTACTCGTAGAAGATGCGCACCTCGTTGCGAATGAGGTCGCCACCCGCGCCGCCACCCCAGCGCTGGCTGTGGAAGGGCGCCTCGCGCGCGTCGATGACGACGGGCAGGGTGCCGGTCGTGGGGTCTGGAATGCCGCGGTTGACCTTCACCGCGCTGAAGACCCCCATCTGAAACACCCGCGCCTGCGCGTCGGCGAGCAACGAGTCCGAGTACCAGCGGCCCGGCACCAGGTCGACCGACGCGACGTCGATGATGAGCCTCGAGGGCACCACCGCGCCGAAGGGCGCGAACACCGTCCCGATGCGGTAGCGGGGGCCGGCCGTCACGTTCAGGGACGCATCGACCGCCGGCGCGTCGAGATCGACGACGGCCTCGGTGGCCACCTGCGCTTCGGCGTAGCCCGCCTCGTGGAGTTCGTTCAACAGCCGCGACTTGTCGGCGGCCCAGTCGTCCTCGAGGAACACCCGGCCCTCCCGAAGGACCAGCTTCCGACGAAGCGCGTCTTCGTCGAGCCCGTCGAGGGTGGTCAGGCCCGACAGCGTCAGCCGCCGCACCGTCGCCGGTTTCCCTTCGAAGACCTTCACGGTCAGCTTCACCGTCTGCGCCTTCGTCTCGGTGACGAGGTCCTCGAGGATGCGCGCCTGGTAGTACCCGCGCGCTTCGTAGATGCGGGTCAGCCGGCGGAGGTCCGCCTGCCAGGTGTTGACGTCGAACCACTCGGTGCGGCCAACCACCGGCGTCCACCAGGGCCACCACGGCGAGGCGGCGGTGACGATCTTCTCCTTGAGCTCCTTCTCGGGCACCTCACGGGCGCCTTCGATCTCGAGCGACACGATCTCCAGCGCATCGGCCGACGGCTTCTTGCGGGCGGCGTCGATGGATCCACAGCCACCCGTCGCGGCGAGCAGGAGCGTGAGCGTGACGACGCTGGACCGCGGGCGACGCATCGGTGGGGCCACAGGCGACGTACACCGCAACGGCGAGGGGTGCGAGGGAGCCTTAGCGGCGCGAGAAGCGAACCGCGTCGGGGTAGGGCGACACCCGCACCGGCCGGCCGGACTCGAGGCTCTTCTTCACGTCGTTCCACCAACCGGCGTCGAAGAGCTGCGGGTGCCGCTCTTCCAACACCGCCCGCACGCGCTCATCGGTGAAGAGAAACGGCCGCCACTCCTCCGGGAAGACGTCGTGTGGGCCCACCTGGAACCAGGCCTCGCCGCGCAGCTCCTCTTCGTCGTCGCGGGCTTTCGGCATCACGCGGAAGTTCACCTGCGTCACCGTCTCGACCTCGTCGTAGTCGTAGAAGATGACGCGCCCCAGCCGCGTGACGCCGAAGTTCTTGTAGAGCAGGTCGCCCGCGAAGAGGTTCGCCGAGGCGAGCTCCTTCATGCAGTGGCCGAAGTCGTCGACGAGGTGGATGAGCTCGGCGTCGGTCGCGGCGCGCAGCGCGAGGTCGAGCGGTTTCATGCGGCGCTCGATGTAGACGTGCTTGAAGACGAGCGCGTCACCCTCGTCGGTGAGCTGGGCCGGCACTTCTCGGCGGAGCTCGTCGAGCAGCTCGGGCGACAGGCGCGACTTCGGCAGCGCGACGTCCGAGTACTCCAGCGTGTCGGCCATGCGCCCGGCGCGGTCGGCCTTCTTCACCATGCGGTAGCGGTCCTTCACCTGCGCGGGCGTCACGTCCTTCGGGGGGCGCGGTGTGTCGCGGATGAGCTTGAAGACGTACGGGAACGACGGGAGCGTGAAGACCACCATCACCAGGCCAGCCGTCCCCGGGGCGAGCGTGAGCAGGTCGGTCGAGTGCCGCAGGTGGTGCAGGAAGTCCCGGTAGAAGAGCGCCTTCGACGCCTTGCCGAAGCCGAGCATCGCGTACAGCTCCCATGGCGGCTTCGACGGGAGCATGCGTCGCAGGAAGTGGACCCACGTCGACGGCACGTCGATGTCGGCCAGGAAGTACGCGCGCGTCGACGAGAAGAGAATCGCCAGCAGCGTCGGGTCGAGCAGCACTGCGTCGAGGCGCAACCGGCCTGCGCCGTCGTGGACGATGGGCACCACGAAGGGCACCATCGTCAGGCCGTTGAAGGCGCGGCCCACCACGTAGGCCTCCTGCCCGCGGAAGAGGAGCGACTCGAGCACCTGGAGCTGGAAGTTGGGCTCCACCACCAACGGCCGTGGCATCGCCCGTCGGAGCGCACGCACCACGCCGTTCACGTCCGCGTCGAGGTCGGCGTACGGACGGCTCAGGCCGAAGTCGAGCAGGAGCTTCTTGAGCGTCGTGCGCAAGCCCGTCCGCGCCGGGTAGTAGCAGCGGTACGAGGGCTCCCAGAGGTCGAGGTACTCCGTCGACACGCTGGGCCGCACGAACATGAAGCGGTTCTGGAAGTAGCGGCGGTGCAGCACCCGCGTCGTCACCGAGTTGAAGAAGACCTCGGCGAGCTCCGGCTGTCGGTGCTCCAGCAGCAGCGCCACGTAGGCCAGCTTCACGTCACCCCAGCGCGCGTCCGTGAAGACCTCGGTGGGGAACTCCTTCGTCAGGCGATCGACGCATTCCGCGACGCGGGTGTCGTACCAGCCGATGCGCTCGGACTGCAGGCGCCTGAGCGCGTTCCAGTCCTGCGCCTCGAAGAAGCCCTTCGCCGCCCGGCCGGTCTGCTGCATCAGGCTGTAGTGCGTCTCGAAGCCGTCGAGCATGGCCCGCGCGACGGTGGCCTCCAGCGTCTTCGTCGTGGGCACGCGCTCAGCCCTGCGCCTTGCGCTCGAAGTATTGCAGGTCGACGAACACCGCCGCCGCGAGCATCAACATGCGGTGGTCGGTGGTGAGCGAGGGATCCTGAAAGGCGACGCGGAAGTTGTCCTTGTCGGTGAACATCTCGGACAACACCCCGGCCCACTTCTTCTCGATGACGCCCACCTGCTGCTCGCCCCGGAAGAAGGGGAACGTCCACAGCTTGAAGAGGCCCGACTTCATCTCGAAGAGCAGGGTGCCGTTCGCGTCGAGCACGTCGAAGCGTTTGGTGAAGAAGGCCCAGCGCTGCTGTAGCGCGCCGATGGGCCGGCCGTTGGCGCTCACCTCGAGACGCTGGAAGAAGAAGCGGAACGGGTGGTGCGCCCGGAAGGCCTCGGTGCGCGACTGGTCGAAGAAGGCGATGTCGAAGCTGCGCCAGTGGCCGAGGAAGTACAGCGCCAGCATGCCCAGCACGCCCGAGCGCTGCTCCGCGGCGTAGAAGACCTCCTGCCGGTCGGGGGTGCTGATGGCGTACTTGTTGCGGGTTTCGAAGCCGAAGAACTCCGCGAGCTCGCGCTTCTGGCGCACGTAGAGCTCCGGTTCGGTGAGGCGGGCAAGGGACGATGACATGGAGCGTCAGCATGCCACGAGAGGCCGCATTGCCTTGAGCTTCCAGCGTCGCTCGTCAGCCAGTCCAGGGTCACAGCCCCCCTCAGGTCCCGTTCGTCACGAGCGTCACCGTGACGGGGACCCCACTCAAGGCGGCGTTCCCCGAGAGCGGGTCGACGCGCAGCTCATCGCTCACGTCATTGACGCTCGCGCCGGCGTGCCGGGTCGCGACGGAGAGCTGCACGCCCTCGCGCCCATGCCCGTAGCCGTGCGGCAGGCTGACCACCCCTGGCATGACCGAGTCCGAGACCTCCAGGGGGACGACCACCGCCCCGGCCCGCGAGGTCACCGTGACGCTCGACCCGGTGATGAGCGCGCGGGCGTTCGCGTCGGTCGGGTGCATCAGCAACGTGCACCGGGGCTGGCCCGAGACCAGCTTCGCTGCGTTGTGCAGCCACGAGTTGTTGTCGCGGGTGTGGCGGCGGTTGATGAGCACGAGGGCCGGGCGCTCGCTCGACAGGAGCGTCTCGAGGCGGGCGACGTCAGCCACCAGCTTGGGCGGCGCCAGGTCGATGCGTCGATCCTTCGTCTGGAGCGCTGTGGGAAACGCAGGCGACAGCGGGCCCAGGTCGAGTCCGTGCTCGGCGGCGGCGACCTTCGCGAGCGTGAGCCCGAACGCCCCTCCGCGCCGGCCGAGCCGAAGGCCGAGATCGATCAGCCGGCCTGGGCCCAACCGCTCGAGCGCACTCCACTTGACGCGCGCCGACAGCCCACCGCCGCGGAGCCCCTCGAGGCGCCGCGCCAGGCCGAGGAGGATCTGCCAGTCGTGCCGTGCGTTCGGGCCGGCGTCGAAGAGCGCCTCGGCATGACGAACGACGTCGCGCACCGCCAGCATCGGGAACACCACGTCGAAGTGTGGGCGCTCGAGTGGGGAGGGCGGCGGCAGGATGAGGTGCGCGTGCCGCGTCGTCTCGTTGAGGTACGGGTCGATCGAGATCATCGCGTCGAGGCCCGCGAGCGCGCGGTCGAGCTGCGTGCCATTGGGGGTCGAGAGCACCGGGTTTCCTGCCAGCGTGACGAGCGCGCGCAGCTGCCCCGGGCCCTCAGTGAGCATCTCTTCGGCCATGGCGGCGACGGGCAGCTCCCCGCCAACTTCGGGAAGGCCGCGCACCCGGGTGGCGCGACGGCCGTGGCTGCCGGGCCCGGGCGCGAAGGGACGCGGGAGCCAGCGCGGGTCGAACGCGGGCATCGGAAACATCGCGCCGCCAGGCGTGTCGAGGTGGCCGGTGACGACGTTGAGGGCGGTGATGAGCCAGGCGCACAGCGCGCCGAACGGCTGCACCGAGGTGCCCATGCGGCCGTAGACGACCGCGCGCGGCGTGGTGAGGAGCGCCTCAGCGAGCCTCCGGGTGTTTTCTGCAGACACGCCGGTGACGTCACAGATGCGCTCCGGAGGGAACGCGCGGGCCAGGCGCTCCAGCTCGTCGGCGCCACGGACGAAGGCGTCGAGCCGGTGCGGCGGCCTCGCCCGTGTCAGCACCTCATGCAGGAGCGCGAAGAGAAACAACGCGTCGGTGCCGGGCTGGATGAAGTGGTGCTCGTCGGCGCGCTCGGCCGTCTCGGTGCGTCGCGGATCGATGACGATGAGTCGCCCGCCACGGGCCTTGAGGGCGTCGAGCCGTCGCCGCATGCCCGGTGCCGTCATCAGGCTGCCGTTGGACGCGAGGGGGTTCGCTCCGAGCACGAGGAAGAGGTCCGTGCGATCGACGTCGGGAACCGGCAGCAACAGCTGGTGCCCGAACATCCAGTGAGACACCAGCATGTGCGGCAGTTGGTCGACCGACGTGGCCGAGAAGCGGCTCCGCGTGCCGAGCGCGCGCAGGAAGGTTGGCCCGAACAGAATCGCGCCAGTGTTGTGCGTCGTCGGGTTGCCCAGGTAGGCCGCGACCGAGTCTCGGCCGTGGGCTTTCTGCACCGCGTGAAGTCGCTGCGCCGCGTCGTCGAGCGCCTCGTCCCACCCGATGGCGCGCCACTGCGTACCCTCGCGCCGCATCGGTGTTCGAAGCCGGTCGGGGTCCTCGTGGAGGTCCTTCAAGGCCGTCGCCTTCGGGCAAAGGTAGCCACGGCTGAAGGGGTCGTCCTCGTCGCCGCGAATCGACGTGACGCGTTGGCCGTCTGCCTCGATGCGCAGGCCGCACATCGCTTCGCAGAGGTTGCAGGCCCGGAAGTGCACGCGCGTTGACATGGCCGGAAGCATACGGCTCGCAGGTGCGGAAGGCCCGTGGCCGAGGTCCGCTGGACACGACACCAGCGTCGCCGGCCCGTTCGTCGGCTACCGTGCACCGCGTGGACAGGCTCGACATCGCCGTCATCGGAACGGGGACGGCAGGGAGCGCGGCGGCGCTCTTCCTTTCGCGCGCTGGCCATCGCGTCACCGTCTACGAGCGCGTGGCAGATCCCCGGCCGGTCGGTGCGGGCATCATGCTCCAGCCCACGGGCATGGCGGTGTTGTCGCGGCTCGGTCTGGTGGACGAAGTGGTCGCCCGCGGTGAGGTGCTCACCGAGTTGGTGGCCGAGACGCCATCGGGGCGGCGGGTGCTGGATCTCGCCTACGGCGACCTCGCCGCCGACCTCTACGGCGTCGGCCTGCACCGCGGCGTGCTCTTCGCCTCGCTCTTTCGCGCGGTCCAGCGAGAGGCAGGCCTCAGCCTCATCACCGGCGTCGACGTCGAGGATCTCGAGCGCGGTCCGGGCGGCACGTTCCTCATCGAGCGCGGGACCCGTCGACGGCTGGGGCCTCATCAGCTCGTCGTGGTGTGCAACGGGGCCCGCTCGAGCCTGCGGGACGACACTGCGCACGAGAAGATCGTCCGTCCCTACGCCTGGGGGGCGCTGTGGGCCGTGGTGCCTGACGAGGGGCGCCTGTTCCGCGAGCGGCTGTTCCAGGTGGTGCGCGGCACGAAGGTGCTGGTGGGGTTGCTGCCGACCGGCCTGGGTCCCGAGGGCGACGTGCCGCTGGTGAGCCTGTTCTACAGCCTGCGCGCCGACCGGTTGGAAGCGTTCAAGGCCGAGCACTTCGGGCGGTGGAAACAGACCGTCCTGGGAGACGTGCCCGCCGCCGCGCCCGTGCTCGAGCAGCTGCGCAGCCCCGACGAGCTCCTCTTCTCCGAGTACCACGACGTCGTGATGTGGCCGTGGAACGTCGGCGACGTCGTGTACCTGGGTGACAGCGCCCACGCGATGAGCCCGCAGTTGGGGCAGGGCGCCAACCTCGCGCTCGTCGACGCCGCGGTGCTGGCCGACAGCCTCTCGGGGGCCGAGTCGGTGCGAGATGGCCTCTTCCGCTACTCGCGCGCGCGGCGCACGCACCTGGGCTGGTACCAGTTCGTCACGCGGTGGCTCACGCCGTTCTTCCAGTCCGACCTCACCCCGCTGGGGCTGTTGCGCGACGCGGCGTTCGGCGCGGCGTGTCGGCTGCCGCTGGTGCGGTCCGAGATGGTGGCGATGATGGCGGGGGTCTCGCTCGGCCCGTTTCGTCGAGCGCCCCTCAGCGTGAGGCCGCCTCTGCGCCAGCTCGCCGCCGCTGGGCCACCCCGAGGCTGACCTCTGCGTCGGCGGGCCTCCGGTGGTCTGACGGAAGTTCCGTACGACGAAGGCGAGAGCGAACCCGCGGGTGGGGTGGGCCCTGTGTGACCCTCGTGACCTCGAGCCCACCACGACCGGGGTGCGCGAAGCCGGAGTCGAACTGAAAGCGCGTGCCTCGACGACTGCTCGAAGGACGCCGCGTTCGCTGGGGAGCCTTCGCCTACCGCGAGGGCTGCAGGGAGCCCCAGTCCTTCACCACGTTCGGCGTGAGGCCTTCCGCCGTCTCGTGCGGCGGCACCGCGACCGCACCCCCGCGCGCTCCGACGGTTGGCCACTCGGTCGACCGCCTCCGCCCATCGACGGTGCGACGCGCCTCGAAGGGCTGGCAGGCGCGCGCGTCGAAGGCCCGCTTCCAGGCGGCGAAGGTGCCTCCGGCCCGGTGGGCGTCGAGCGCCGCCAGCCCACCCTCGGGGCCGCACTGCGCGAGCATGTATTCGACCCACGCCCAGCGCGCGCTCGTCGGCCTCAGCTCGGCGCGCCCCTTGAGCCCTTTGCGCACCTGCGCGAGCCGGTCTTCGATGACGTCGATACCCGCGAACGGCGCTCCGTCGAGCGGCGTGTTCCGCTTCGCCGCGAACGGGGCCACGCCGAGCGCGATGGGGAGGATCTTCGCCAGCTCCAGCGTGAAGCGCACCAGTTCGTCGATGTCCTCGCGCGTCTCGTGGGGCAGCCCGACCACGTTGTAGACCTTGAGGCGCCGCAGCCCGGCTTCCTTCGCCAACCGGGCCGCGTTGATCAGCTGCGCCTCTGAGTGCTTCCGATCGACGAGATCGCGCATGCGCTGACTGGCGCCATCGGACGCCACCGTCAGCACCTGGGCCCCGCCGCGCTTGAGCGCCGAGACCAGGGGCAACGTCAGCCGGTCGGCCCGCAGAGACGACACGCCCACCTGGCGACCGGCGCCGACGATGGTGTCGAGGAGCTCGACGATCCGCGGATGATCCGTCACGGCCGCGCCCACCAGGCCGACCCGCCGCGCCGTCGGGGGAATGAGCTCGAGCACGCGCTCGGGAGGCACCGTGCGCATGCCGCCATTCGTCGTCCGGCGCATGACGCAGTAGTGGCAGCCGCGGGAGCACCCGCGCTCCGGCTCGACGAGGAACATGTCGGCCAACTCGGTGTGCGGCGTCACGATGACGCTGCGCGCAGGGAGCCGATCATCATCGGCCTTTGCCACCTGGAAGCGGCTCGACGCGTTCGACCGCCCGGGGACGCGGAAGCCCGGCATCAACGCCAGGCGACCGAGGAGGGACTCTCGCGAGCTCGCGCCCTGCACCTCGTGCAGCAGCTGGTGAATCGTGTCCTCGGCCTCACCCTGCACCAACACGTCGACGAAGGGCTCGAGCGGGTCCGGGTTCGAGAAGGTCAGCGGCCCACCCGCCACGATGAGCGGGTGGTCCGAGCGGCGCTCCTCTCGATGAACGGGAATACCCGCGAGGTCCAGCAGCGAGAAGAGCCCCGGCAGCTCGAGCTCGTACGCGACCGAGAACGCGATGACGTCGAACTGCGACAGCGGCCGGTGCGTCTCCTCCGAGACGGGTGGCAGCTTCGCCTTCGTCCAGGCGTCGACGTCATCGGGCAGGAACACCCGCTCGGGCGCGGCGCCGTCGTGGAGGAACACCTCGCGCGCGATGGCCTGGAACCCGAGGCTCGACATGCCCACGTGGTAGGGGCTCGGGTAGGTCATCGCGACCCGCAACGGCGCGTCCTTGCGCAAGGACCCCTGCTCGGCCGCGGAGCGCTGGTTGAGCTGTTCGATGAGCACCTGACGCGTCGCCACGGGCGGCGGCCCTTACCCCACCTGGCCACGGGAGCGAAATCGCCCTCAGGGCAGCGCGGGCAGGCCCGGCTTCGTCAGGTCCACCGTCGGCACGCAGAACTGAAGGGTGGTGTCACACCTCGGCTTGAAGTCCGGGTTGATGCCCGAGCCGATGGTGCGGCCCGCGTCGAGGTCCGGGTTCGGGTCGCAGTCGGCGTCAAAGCTGCAACCCACGGCCGGGTAGAAGGCCACCACGTCATAGCGGGTGGTGCAGGCCCCCTCGGTGTGCGCGAGCGTCGCGGTGAAGGCCGTGCCAGGCACCTCGAAGGTGGTGATGACGCTGACGGTCTCGAAGGCGAAGCGCACGGGCAGGGCCGGGAGCTGCGCGGTGCCACCGTCGACGAGCGGGAGCGCGACCGCCGAGAAGTTCTGCTCGGCCACCAGGGCCTCGGTGGTGATGCAGCGTCCGTTCTCTGGCGCGCGGGGGAACCCACCCAGGGCGTTGAGCTTCGCGCCGGTCGGGTCGGTCGGATCGCTCCGACGAACTGGATCTGGCACCAGCACGCACGGGTTCCCGCCGTCGGCGCTGCACGTGTCGCACCGTGGGTCTTCTTCCCCGTCGAGCGCGGCCTGGCAGTCATTGGTGGCGTCGACGTCAGCCGAGAACACCCGCCCCTGCGCCATGTCCACCAGCCGCGCCGGCCGCAGCGCCAGCGAGGCCTTCCCGGTCCCGGGCGGAATGAAGTCCTGCACGCCCACCACCATCGAGGTCAGCGGGGTGACGCCCGTACACGTACCGGACTCGCCCAGCTTCGTGAACCGCGCGAGGTACGGCGGGTTGCCGTTGAAGTCCTGCGTGGGCACCACCTGACATGGCGGCGGAGGCTGCGGCGTGAAGCAGCCAGACGTGACGGCCGCGACCGAGGTGGCAGCGACCAGGAAGGACAGGACGAGGCGTCGCATGGTCGAGGTCCCTTAGAAGGTGAGCTTCACGCCGAGTCGAACGGACAAAGGCAGCTGATACAGCGTGGGTTGCTTGTAGTTGCCGTTGAGGTCGGTCGACTGCACCGGAGACACCGTCGGGCCCACCTTCTTCTGCAGCACCGACACGCAGGTCGGATCGTTGCCGGCGAGGCAGGCGGCGCGCTGCGGGTCGGTTCCGGCCGGCACGTTCGCGGGGAGGATCTCGACGGTGGAGAAGCGCTCCGAGACGTCGACGGCCTCCTGGAGGTTGAAGAGGTTGAACACGTCGACCGACACCTGCAGGGCCTGCTCCTTCGTCACCTTCACCGTCAGGCCTGCGCGCGCGCTCACGGTGTGCGTCCACGGCGTGCGGCCGCCGGAGCCACGCGGGAAGACGAACGTCTCGTCGTTGCCGTACAGCGGGTGCCTCGCCAGGTAATTGATCGGCCGGCCCGAGAAGCCCTCGTACGAGAGGCCGGCCAGCAGGCTCACCGAGCTCGACAGCTCGAAGTCCTTGGCGACGTAGGCCTTGATCTGATGCGTGCGGTCGCCGGGCAAGAACCCGGTGCGGTTGGCGAGCAGCGACTTGAGGTCGAAGTCCGAGGTGATGCCGGGGTCGAGCTGGCCGGTCTCAGGGCGGAAGAGCCCGGCGTAGTTCCCGAACAGGCTCGACAGCGTGTAGCTCGACTGGAGCAACCACCCGTCGCTGAAGGCGCGGCTCACGTAGAGCGTGCCGGCGAAGTACCGGCGCTCGGCGCGGGGGAACTGCTTCGCGAGGCCCGAGCCAGGGTTCCCGATGAAGTACGTGGCGGTCTCGTCGTTCGACATGTCCTCGACGACGTTGAAGAGCCAGTTGTGCGTGCCGATGAGGCCTGCGCGCAGGTTGGCGAAGAGCTCGTACTCGAGGCCCGCGGTGATCTCTCCCTTCGCCGTCGGCTTGAGGTTCGGGTCCACCATCGTACGGCCCGACGCGAAGCGCACGTAGTTGGGCGAGGGCGCGTAGGGGTCTTCGTTGAGCGGCACGGCGTTGGCGGGATCGGTGCAGGCCATCCGCGCACCTTGCGCGTTGCCGACGGGGTCGCACCCGGCCGCGCTGTTGTAGGTGGACGTGGCCCACTCGCCGGAGAGCGCCCGGTCGGCCATCTGGAGCGGGATGTTCTGGTGATACACGGCGTAGTTCGCGAACAGCTTCGAGCGGCCCTGCTGGGTGAAGTCGTAGATGACGCCCACCCGCGGCGAGAGCATGTTGTTGAGCGACAGCCCGAGCTGTCCATCCGACGCGAAGAGCTGCTGCGTGTCGTAGCGCAGCCCGCCGTTGAGGGTGATGGCGTCGAGCACGCTCCACGAGTCCTGCACGTAGACGCCGGTGGTGAACTGGCTGGGGTTGCTGCGAAAGGCCAGCAACGGAACGCGCTCGTTGGGACCGGCCAGGTACGCGTTGTCACGCTGGCCCAGCAGGTCGGCCCCCACCACGGCAGGAAAGTCGATGAGCGCCACGCCGCCCGAGTAGGCCTTCGTCACCCGGTATTGCGTCCACTCGAGGTCGACGCCGGCCCGCGCGATGTGATGGCCGAGGGCCTGGAACAGGTACGACACGTTCGCGCGCGCCTGGATCCGATCGGCCTGGGACTCCTGCATGAAGCCGGGCCCGCCGAGGCTGTACGTCGCGCCGCCGCCCGTCACCGGGCAGGCCATCACGAAGCGGTCCAGGCCCCGGTACGGCACCCGACGCGACGCGACGAAGCCCGCGGGCTCGCAGAGGTCCGCCACTTCGTCAGGCAGCGTCTCGAACTCCCGAATCGACAGCGGCGGGTTGCGGCGGAAGGTGGTGGCGGGCACGCCCGCGAAGCCAGTCGTGTCACCCGGCCGTGAGCCATCGTTGGGGAGCAGCGACTGGTCCGTTCGGCTCCACCCGGCGGTCGCGTCGACGAGCAGGTGCTTGTCGAGGAACGAGCCGGTGTACTTGAGCGACGCCGTGGTGCTGTTGGTGGCCGTCAGCTCGCCGCCGTACCCGAGCGGCTGGAAGACGGGGTCGACGCGCTGCTGCGGACTGCCGGTGACCGACAGCGCCAGCGTGTTGTTCGAATTGACGAGGAAGGTGAGCTTCGCGAGCCACGTGAACGCGCGCCGGTCGTCGAAGCGCGAGGACTCGGCGATGCGCTCGGTGCGGATGCTGCCCGTGTCGTCGTAGAGGAAGTCGCTGCGGTCCTCCGTCAAGAGGAACCGGCGGATGCCACGCGTCACCCGACGACGGTCCACCGACTGCGCGACGCCCGCGTAGAACCACAGCCGGTCCTTCACGATGGCGCCGCCGACCTCGGCCCCGAAGTCGCCGGTGTTGTGCCGCTGGGAATCGCGCTCGATGGCCGAGCCCTCGTTGCGCACCGTGCGGGCCGTCGCCGTGAGGCCGCCCGGCCACCAGTTGCCCCACACCGAGCCCTTGAGCGTGTTGGAGCCCGACTTCGTCACCACGTTGAGCACGCCGCCGCCCGCGCGGCCCCACTCGGGCAGGTAGCCACCGGTGATGATGTTGGCCTCTTCCACGAACTCGACCGGCAGCTGCGCGCCGCCCACGCCGATGGTGGTGGTGAGCGAGCCGAACGTCGGGTCGTTCACCTGCACGCCGTCGACGACGTACAGGTTCTCGGGCGACTGGCCGCCGTTGAAGCCGAAGCCGTACTCGTCGCTGGTCACCTGTGGCGCCGCGCGCGCGAGGGCCTCGAACGAGCGCTGGCCGGTGGCGTTGGGCGTGATGAGGGCGACCCGGTCGACGAAGTCCTTCGTGAGGCTGAGGCCCTGCTGCGCGGAGCCGACGTCGACGGTCGGGGCGCGGCCGACGACGAGGATCTGCTCGGACTGCATCGACTCGGGCTGGAGCTGCACGTTGACGCGAATGGTGCGGTCGACGCGTACTTGAACGTCGCCACGCGAGAACGGCTTGAAGGCCTCCTTCTCGAGCCGCACCGTGTAGGTGCCGGGCGGGAGCTGCGAGAGGCGGTAGAGCCCCGCGGCGTCCGTCAACACGGTGCGGTCGCCCTGGAGCGCGGGCGAGGTCGCCGTCACCACGACGTCGGCCACGGGCTTGCCGCTCGCCGCGTCGGAGACGACGCCGGTGACGGCCGAGGTTCCCTGCGCGAAGGCGAGGGACGGCGTCATGGTGAGGAGGAGCGCGAGCGTGCGCCACAGGTGCCGTGTCATCCAATCCCTCCCACGATGTGGGGTCTGACCCCGAAGAGCGGCGCACCCTACTGGCGAGCGTCCGTGAGTCAATGCGAGAGGGATTCCCATGTGCCTGTCGTGGTGGGCGGCCTCTGCTACGCCCCACCCCTGACGATGTTCGACTCGGTGCGGGGCCGCTTCCAACGCGACGCGGGCCGGTGGTCGGTGGTGGCGCTCATCGCCGTCGCCCTCCATGGCGCAGCGCTCGCGGGCGCGACGGCGCTGGGCATGATGGCCGACGAGCTGTCGCCCTGAGACGTCCTTCGCTCCGGACGGACATCGGGACTCCACTTCCTCTCTCGACTTTCGAGAGCGCCCGGCGCCACGCGCGGATGCGTCGGCCCGTCACCGGCGCGGCCCTTGCTCAGACGAGCCGTCGAAGCGGCGCCACGTGAGGCGTCGCCATCACCACGAGGGAGCGAACATGCTGGCGCGGGTACGGTCGGGGGCGTTGGTGGGCATCGAGGCGGTGGTGGTCGAGGTCGAAGTGGACATGGCGCTGGGCCTGCCCTTCTTCAACGTCGTCGGCCTGCCAGACGGCGCGGTGAAGGAGAGCAAGGTGCGCGTCGTCTCGGCGCTCAAGAACTGCGGGTTTCAACTGCCGCAGAAGCGCATCACGGTGAACCTCGCGCCGGCAGACTTGAAGAAGGAAGGACCGCTCTTCGAGCTGCCCATCGCGCTGGGCGTGCTGGCAGCGGGTGGGTTGCTGGCGCCCGAGGCGCTCGACGGGCTCCTCTTTGGCGGAGAGCTCTCCCTCGACGGCGCGGTGAAGCCGATTCGGGGCGTGTTGCCGCTGGCGATGGCCGCGCGCGACGCCGGGTTTCGCGGCGTGATGGTGCCGAGGGACAACGCCGCCGAGGCCGCGCTCGTCGAGGGCATCCTGGTGTTTCCGGTCGAGACGATCGGAGAGGCCGTCGCCCACCTCGCCGGTGACGCCGCGCTCTCACCGTTCCAGCGGCTCCCTGACGGACAGGTGCGACGCGCCGAGCACATCATCGACATGGCCGACGTGCGCGGACAGGACGAGGTGAAGGACGCCTTCGAGCTCGCCGCGGCGGGCGCGCACAACGTGCTGGTGTGCGGGCCTCCAGGCAGTGGGAAGACGATGCTCGCCCGCCGCTTGCCGACGATTCTTCCCGTGATGCGGTTCGACGAGGCGCTCGACGTCACCCGCATCTACTCCGTGCTCGGCCTCGTTCCGCAGGACGCCGCCCTCATTCGTGAACGGCCGTTCCGCGCGCCGCACCACACCATCAGCGACGCCGGCCTCGTCGGCGGAGGGCCCCAGGCGCGGCCGGGAGAGCTCTCCATGGCGCACCGGGGCGTGCTCTTCCTCGACGAGCTGCCGGAGTTCCGCCGTCACGTCCTCGAGGTGCTGCGCCAACCGCTGGAAGAGGGCGTCATTCGGCTCGCGCGCGCGAACCAGCACGTCAGCTACCCGTGCGAGGTGATGCTCGTGGCGGCGATGAACCCGTGTCCCTGCGGCTACTTCAACGTCGCGGGCCGGCAGTGCGAGTGCCCGCGCAGCCGGGTGCTCGACTACCACGCGCGCATCTCAGGTCCCCTGCTCGACCGCATCGACATCATGCTGCAGTCGCGGCCCGTCGAGGTCGCCACCATGACGCAGCTCTCGTCGCGCCGTCGGCCCTCGACCTGGTTCCGGGAGCGCGTGGAAGAAGCGCGCCGTCGCCAGTCCCATCGCTTCAGCGAGACGCCCGGCATCCTCACCAACTCGCAGATGACGCCGCAGCAGCTCGCCCGCTTCTGTGCGCTGGGCGAGCGGCAGAAGGGCCTGCTGGAGAAGGCCGTGCGGTCGTACGGGCTCTCGGCGCGCGCGCACGACCGCATCCTCAAGCTGGCGCGCACGCGGGCCGACCTCGAGAACCACCCGGACATCACCGTCGACGACCTCGCGTTCGCCATCTCGTGCCGCGCGATGGACGGGCGGTCGTGGCTCGCGCCGCTGGGCACCTCGCACGCAGAGCTCGCCACCCGTCGCAAGGCCGCCAGCATCTGAGGTTGCAGAGGGGCTGCGACCCGGGTTGCGGGGAGCCCCAGGCTCGTCACCCCAAGGCCTTGATTCGGCAGTCCATCGAACCTGGCGCGGCGCTTGCGGTGGGTCCGCCGCAGGAACCCAACTGCCTTCGCCCGCCTGACGTCGTTCGTGCGGCTCCTCTCGCTTCCGTTGCTCACTGGCGCCGCGGGCTGCGGCTGTCGGGGCGAAGACTCGGCGGTGGTGCGTCAGGACCGCATCTTCACCCAGTACTGGCGGAGGAGCCCGAAGTGCGACGGTCGCATGGGACGTCGCCCTTCCGCGTCGTCGAGCGCGTCAGCGAGGCCCGAAGGACGACAGCGCGAAGAACGCGCGAATCTTGTCGTTCGTCTCACGCAGCCGTGACGACAGCGTGCGCACGAACGTCCACAGGAGCACCGAGGCGAGCTCCTTGTCGGTGAACATCACCTGGTCGAGCTTGTCGCGGGACAGCTCGTAGAGCTCGCAGCTCGTGTGCGCGATGGCGTCGGCGCTCCGGGGCCCGTCCTCGATGAGCGACATCTCGCCGAAGTACTGGCTCTTCTCGAGGATCGCGAGCGCCTCTTCCCCGATGCCCGGCACCATCTTCGAGATGCGCACCTTGCCGTCGGTGATGAGGAACATCGACTGGCCCGGCTCCCCTTCCCGGAAGATGTGGGAAGAGCCCGGGAACTCGACCTTCTTGAGGGCGGCCATGAGCTTGCGCAGCTGCGCCGACGTCAGCCCCTCGAACAGCGGTACTTTCCTCAAGAAATCGACGTCCATCCGACTGGGTTCGTAGCAGACTTGAAACCGTTGTCCGCATTTGCGCATCTCAAGGGCTCGCGACGCACCTCACCTCTGGAGTTACCGTGGACACCAACAAAGTCACCATCATCGGCTCGGGCCCGGCCGGTTACACCGCCGCCATCTACGCCGCGCGCGCCGGGGTGAAGCCCGTCATGTTCGCTGGCGGCCCTTCGGAGCACGACGCCCGCCGGGTTCCAGGCGGCCAGCTCATGATCACGACCGACGTCGAGAACTACCCGGGCTTCCCCGAGGCGGTGACCGGCCCCGAGTTGATGGAGCGCTTCCAGAAGCAGGCCGAGCGGTTCGGCACCGTCATTCACTTCGAGAACGTGATCTCGGTGGACTGGTCGAAGCGGCCCTTCCACATCAAGAGCGAGTCGAAGGAATGCCTGTCGGAGAGCATCATCATCGCGACCGGCGCGTCGGCGAAGTGGCTGAACACGAAGGGTGAGAACGAGTTCATGAACCGCGGCGTGTCCGCCTGCGCGACGTGCGATGGGTTCTTCTTCAAGAACCTCGACGTCCTCGTGATTGGTGGCGGCGACACGGCGATGGAGGAGGCGACCTACCTCTCGAAGCTGTGCAGCTCGGTGACGGTGGTGCACCGCCGCGACACGCTGCGCGCGTCGAAGATCATGCAGGAGCGGGCGCTCAACAACCCGAAGATCAAGTTCGTGTGGGACTCGGCGGTCGAGGAGATCGTCGGCGACGCGAAGGGCGTGACCGGCGCCATCGTGAAGAACCTGAAGACGGGCGACATGAAGAAGCTCGACGCCAAGGGCGTGTTCGTCGCCATCGGCCACAAGCCGGCGACGGAGATCTTCGAGAAGACGCTCAAGCTTCAGGAGAACGGCTACCTGTGGGTGCAGCCGGGGACCGCGAAGACCAGCGTCGAGGGCGTGTTCGCGTGTGGTGACGTGATGGACGCGACGTACCGTCAGGCCGTCACCGCGGCCGGCACCGGGTGCATGGCGGCGATCGAGGCGGAGCGGTGGATGATCGAGAAGGGGCTCTGACCGTCAGGGCAGCGCGTTGATGTTCAGGTTCACCGGTTGGCCGGCCTGGCCGCAGCTGTCCCAGACCTGCAGCGAGACTCGGTAGAGCCCGGGGCCGCTCAGCGTCAGCTCGGCGCGGTCGACGGCTCCTCGCGTCGTCGGTGTGAGGCTCGAGGCCGAGGCACCTTGGGGAATCGGGTTGTTCAAGCGGAACTGGTACTCGGACGGTTTGCCGACGCTGACGCCGTTGGAGTCCGTGCTCTCGAAGCCTGAGACCCGAACCCGCTTCGGCGTCCCGGTGAGCATCGACAGGCTCACGGTCATCTGATTCTGCGCCCCGAAGCTGCAGTTCGGGTCGTTGATCAGCATCGACGGCTCACAGCCCGTGAGGACCGCAGTCGGTGGCGGGTCGAACACACTGCCCGCGTCTGCGGTCCCACACGTTGGCGGTCCACCGCCACTGCTGCCACCGGCCGCACCTCCGGCGCTCCCACCAGCCGCACCGCCTGCACTCCCGCCCGCTGCACCGCCAGCGCTGCCGCCCGCTGTACCGCCAGCGGTGCCTCCGCCGGAGCTGCCGGCAGTGCCGCCACCAGCTCCAGCGGTGCCCGCGCCCGCCGAGCCGTTCGACTGACAGCGGCCCGCGATGCAGACCTCGGTCACGAAGCAGCTGGCGCATACCGCGCCGCCCTGGCCACAGGCGGCAGCACTGCTTGTCGTGACACAGACTCCGGACGAGTCGCAGCAGCCGGTGCTGCAGGTCTGCGCGTTACAGAGAGGTCGGCCTCCGCACGCCGTGGCGATCGACAAACCAAACACCGCACCGAGAACGCCACCGAACGCGCTGCGCATTCGTGAGTTTTGGCACAGGGACCCGCTCGACGGCCAGACCACCCTCGCTCAACGGACGTTGAGGATCGCAAAGCATCCGGGCGTCAGCATGTCCTCCATGGTCTGCCAGCACGTCGCGAGTGCGGCGAAGACCCTGTTTTGGTCGGTGGTGCCGTCGCCGTGGCAGTCATGACCGCACATGGAGCCTCTGAGCCGTCCATCTGCAGGCGAAGGGCGCTCACCCTCCAGTGCACGTCGCTCGCGCCTACGCGTGGTGGCGAACGCCTCTGACCGTCACCTCGTCACGATCATGGTAGAGCTGTCGCAACTGCACGTTCGTCCATCCGCCGGCTTCGAGCGTCGCGCGCACGCGCACCAGCACCGGCAGCTTGTCCTTCATCGGCAGCTTGATGTTCGCGACCAGCTGCGTCGCCCACCGGTTACGCGCCCACTTACCGAGCAGCTGCGCCACCTCGAGCGGACGCCACGCCATGTCGCAGAACAACCAGTCACAGGGCTGGTCGGGCTCGAACGAGAACGCGCTCTGATGGAAGTGCCGAATGCGCGCGTGCTTCTGCAGGTCGGGCGCGAGCAGGCCTGTGTCGACGCTCCATACGCGGGCGCCACGCTCCACGAGCCGGCGAGTCCACCCGCCTGGTGCGGAGCCGAGATCGACGCACACGTCGCCACGCCCCGGAGCCACGCCCACCCACTCGAGCGCCTCGTCCAGCTTCATCGCCGCGCGGGACGGCGCCTCGGCCGTGCGCTTCATGCGCGCGCGTCCACCCGGCGCCAGGGAGATCGCCTCGCGCGCCCGCACCACGCCCACCGCCGCGGTGTGCGGCGACACCAGACAGACCTGCCCAAGGCCCGCGCCGGCCTCGAACGCAGCCCACGGCGTCGCGGGATCCTTCTGGCCTTCACGAAGTGAGGCGATCGTCGACTCCCAGGCCACGCACTCTCCGGCGCGCGCGTTGCCGACCTGCGTGTCGGGCACCCACACCTGCACCTTGAGCGGCTTCTCGCCGAGCGCCTGCGCGGCCTCCTGCGGCGTCTGCACCACCGCGCTCACCTGGAACACCATGCGCGCGAACGACGCCGGCGCTTTGGGCATCGCCTCGGTCTGCACCAACCCCGGCCCCAACAAGGTGACGCTCACGCGCTGCCAGCAGAGCTCCTCGAACAGGTGCCCCTCGAAGCCCTCGCGGCAGGTCCACAGGTAGCAGCCAACCGTGGGCAGCTGCGTGCGCTCCGGCAGCTTCGGCACCTTGATTCGCGCGGGAAGCTGCACGGGCGCCGGCCCCAGGCGGGGCTCCTTCGTCGGGGGACGGCGTTCGCGGTTCTGCCGGTGATGGCCCTTCTTCACGTCACACCACCCTCGCTGCGAGCACGTCCTGCACGTCGACCAGGCCCACCGGCCGCCCGTGCGCGTCCACCACCGGGAGCTGATCGACCTTCGTCTCCCGCATCATCGCCGCCGCGCTCAGCACGAGCTCGTCCGGCCCGATGGTGCGCGGTCGCTTCGCCATCACCGACGCCACCGTTGCTTTCAACGACGCGCGGCCCTGCTCGGCGAGCCGGCGAAAGTCTCCGTCGGTGAAGATGCCCACCAGGCGGCCTCGCGCGTCGACGACGTTGGTCGCGCCGGGACGACCGGGCGTGTTCGTCATCACCACCAGCGCATCGCCGACCGACGCCGTCGCCTTCACCAGCGGGTTCGCCTCACCACTGCGCATCACCTCACGCACCTTGAGCACGCTGCGCCCGAGCTTCCCGCCCGGGTGGAAGAGCGCGTAGCGGTCGGGGGTCAGCTCGCGGCGCCAGGCCAGCGTCATCGCCAACGCGTCCGACATCGCATGCAGCGCCGCCGAGCTCGCCGTCGGCACCAACCCGATGGGACACGCCTCGTCGATGGCGCCGATGTCGAGCACCACGTCAGAGCCCTTCGCCAGCGGAGACTTCGGATCCGACGTGAGCGCGACGATGGTGACGCGTTGACGCTTGAGGGGCACCAGGAGGCGCAGAATCTCTTCGGTGGTGCCCGAGTTCGACAAGGCCACCACCACGTCGCCCTCCACCACGCGGCCCAGGTCTCCGTGCGCCGCCTCGGCCGGGTGGAGGTAGAGCGAGGGCACGCCCGTCGAGGCCAGCGTCGCCGACAGCTTCTGCGCGATGAAGCCGGGCTTGCCGATGCCGGTGGTGATGATCCGCCCGGTGCAGGCGTGCAGCACCTCGACGGCCTTGACGAACGTCTGGTCGAGCCTCGATGACAACGAGGTCACGGCGCGCGCCTCGGCGTCGAGCACGGTGCGGGCCCAGTCCAGCTGCGCCTTCGCGGTGGAACGTCGGGGAGGCCTCGCCATGCGAGCGGCGCCTCTACACCCGTCATTCCCTTGCCGCCACCTTGGGTGTAGGACGCGCGCCGCCTCACCCCCCCACGAGGAGCACCGCCGTGTCGACGACCGACGCCGTGAAGGAACCGGACACCCTCACCGAGGCCCTCCTCGGCAAGGAGCTCGTCAATCTGCCCGCGCTCGCGAAGTTCCGCGCGTGGCCAGCGGCGATGCGCGCAGCCCTGGTGGCGGCCCTGTTGGGAAGCCTCGTGCTGCTCCCGTACCTCGGCGCCGTCGGCCTGTGGGACCCCTGGGAGACCCACTACGGCGAGGTCGCCCGCGAGATGGTGCAGCGCAATGACTACGTGCACCCGTACTGGGAGAACGCGTGGTTCTTCTCCAAGCCGGTCTTCACCATGTGGATGATGGCGACCGGTATGCACGGCGCCGATGGTGGGCCGGTCGCGGCGCTGGGCGTCGGTGGCGTGCTGCTCGCGCTCGGCCTCGCGCTGTTCCTCGGCAAGGTGCAGGGCGCCTCGCAGGTGAAGGAGTTCTGGGGCTCGGCCCTCGCGCTGCCTGGCGTCGTGCTGGTGCTGCTGGGCGTGTATGGCTTCGTCGTCTCGAGCCCCTGGAAGTTCACGAAGATCGCGTCCGGTGATGGCGCGCTTCCGTTGTTCACCGAGTGGGGCTTCCGGCTGCCGTTCGCCACGTTCTCCATCGTCGCCTTGTCGCTGTTGACCTACGCGATCGCGCGACTGGTGAGCCCGCGCGCCGGGCTGGCGACGGCGGTGGTGCTGGTGACGATGCCGCTCTACTTCCTCATCTCGCGGCAGGCCGTCACCGACACGCCGTTCGTCTCGGCGCTCATCTCGGGCATGGCCTGCACGTTCATCGGGCTGCTCGACAAGGAGACGAAGTTCCGCAGCGAGTGGTGGTACGCCGCGTACGCCTTCTTCGCCATCGCGACGCTCGCCAAGGGCCTGCTCGGGTTCGGCATTCCGATGGTGGTGATGGCCGTGCTGGCCTTCATCTGGCTCGCCTGGGCCCCGGAGGAGACGCCGCAACACTTCAAGCTCGGCGCGCACGTGCAGTGGGCCATCAAGTATGCGGTGCAGCCGCTGGGCATCGCGCTGGCTGCCGGCGCTGCGGCGGGCATCGTGGCGTACACGATTGGAGAGTCGCAGCGGACCGTCTTCATGGCGGTGCCGATGCGCGAGAACAACCAGCCCATGCTCTCGGCCGCGACCTGGCTGGGCATCATGTGGGGCTCGCTCGTCTTCTGGGCCGTCGCGACGGTGATGATGGGCCGCACGCTCCAGAAGGTGACCGAGCGCCCGCCCGCGCTCTTCGCGCTGATGTGGGAGATGCGGCTGGGAACGGGACTGCTGCTCTTCCTCGCCGTCTGTCTGCCCTGGTACTACCGCATGTTCACCTTCGGCTCGGTGGACGACGAAGGGAAGCTCTTCTGGTACCGCTTCATCATTCACGACCACTTCGCGCGGCTTGGCGCGGGCGTGCACACCACGACACCCGGTGGTGACTTCACCTACTTCATCCTCCAGGGCGGCTACGCGGCGTTCCCGTGGGTGCTCCTGTTGCCAGGCGCGTTCGCGATGGTGGGGCGGCTCAAGCTGCGTGGCGCGAAGCCCATCGACCTCGTCGGCCTGGCCGCGGTGCTGTGGTTTGCGGTGGCCTGGGGGCTCATCGGCCTGTCGGCCACCAAGTTCCACCACTACGTGCTGCCCATGCTGCCCCCGATGGCCATCCTCATGGGCATGTTCATCGACCGCGTGTGGGAAGACGGCATCGAGCAGCACGCGATGGTGCTCCTGCTGGGCGTGCCCTTCGTCCTCCTGGTGGGGAAGGACCTCTCCACCACGCCCAAGAACTTCACGGATCTCTTCGTCTACAACTACGACCGTCCCTACCCGCAGTTCCTGATGGACCGGCCGACGCTGGGGACCTCTCCGCTGAAGTCGGTGATGGGCATGGGCCTGTTGCTCGGAGGCGCCGTCGCCGGCTTCTTCGCCTTTTTCCGCTCGCGCGTCTCGATGTTCACCGCGGGCCTCGCCACCGCGCTCGTCTTCGCGCTGTGGTTCAACTGGGGCCACTGGGTCGACCTCTCGCACCAGTGGACGCAGCGTGATCAGTTCTGGCGCTACTACACGAACCGTCGGCCCGGAGAGCCCATCGCCGCCTTCCTCATGAACTGGCGCGGCGAGACGTTCTACTCGCGCAACACCGTCAAGCAGATCAAGGACAACGCGAACGTCGGCATGTACAACTACGCGCAGCAGCCGGGCCGGAAGTGGGCGCTCGTCGAGCACCCGCGCCTGGGCATCCTCAAGGGTGCGGTCGGCGCCGACAAGACGGTCACGCAGATCGACAAGGACCTGAACAACAAGTTCGTCCTCGTCACCATCGAATGAGGGAGTACGCGGGCTCGGTCCGCGGTTGTGGAACGCCCGCATGAACGGCATTCGCGTCGAAGGCCTCGAGAAACGGTTCGGCGCGCGCCGCGCGGTGAGCGGGCTCACCTTCGAGGTCAAGCCGGGTGAGGTGTTCGGCCTGCTGGGCCCCAACGGCGCTGGGAAGACGACGACCGTTCGCATGTTGACCGGTCTCCTCGAGCCCTCGGCAGGGCGCGCGTCGGTGTGTGGCCTCGAGCTGCCGCTGCGGGATGACGGCGTGGCCCTGCGTCGCAAGGTGGGACTCCTCACCGAGCAGCCGGGCCTCTACGACCGCCTCACCGCGCGCGAGAACCTCGAGTTCTTCATGCGCCTCAACGAGGTCGACTGGACGGCGGCCTGGGCCCTGGCCCGCGGGCTGCTCGAGCGCTTCGGCCTCGGCGGCCGGGAAGATGAGCCGGTGGGCGGGTTCTCGAAGGGCATGCGCCAGAAGCTGGCGATCGTCCGGGCGCTGGTGCACTCGCCCGCGGTCGTCTTCCTGGACGAGCCGACGTCGGGGCTCGATCCCCAATCCGGCCGCGTGGTGCGTGACGCCATCGCCGAGCTGGCCCGGGAAGGGCGCACGATGGTGCTCTGCAGCCACAACCTCCCCGAGGTCGAGCGGCTGTGCTCGCGCGTGGCCGTCATCAAGAACACCCTGCGCACCGTGGCCTCGCTCACCGAGCTGCGACGCGAAGGGCTCGCGCTCGATCTCCTCGTCGAAGGAGAGGCCTCGGTCTGGACGGCCTCGCTCGCGGCGCTGCCGTTCCCGGTGGCGAGCCAGGTCGAAGGGAGCCGCTTGCGCGTGCTGCTCGACCAGGAGACCCAGGCGCCCGACGTCATCGGCTGTGTCGTCCGCGCCGGTGCCCGCATCAGGTCGGCCCAGCGCGCCGCGAGGCCGCTCGAAGAGGCCTACCTCGAGCTGGTGCGCGAAGAGACAGAGGCCCCATGAGCTTCAGCCTCGGCCGGGCCCTCGCCGTCTTCCGCAAGGACGTGCTCGAGCTGCGAAAGAACCGCGGCCTGGTGTGGTCGATGTTGGCGCTCCCCATGGTCGTGGTCGTCACGCCGATCGGCGTCGTCTGGGCCTACGTCCGCAACCCCACCGACTCGGGCCTCAAGGCGATCGCGCTCTACTACGATCTCTCGGTCGACCTCTCGAACGCCGCCCGCTTCCTCGTCGAGAAGGTGCTGGCCGACTGGTTCACCATCTACCTCGTGATGCCGGTCTTCGTGCCGATCCTCATCTCGTCGCACGCGGTGGCGGGCGAGAAGGAGAAGCGCACCCTCGAGCCGCTGCTCGCCTCGCCGGTCACGCCACTCGAGCTCGTCATCGGGAAGTCCCTCGCGTCACTGGCGCCGTCGGTGCTCGTCTGTGTGCTCGCGTTCGCGTTGCTCTGCGTCGGCGTCGACGTGGTGGCCTGGCCGCTGGCGAAGGAACTCGTGCTCCCCAACCGCATGTGGCTCTTCGGCGTCTTCGTCATCGCGCCGCTCTTCGCGTTCTTCGGCAATGGCGTGGCGGTGCTCATCAGCGCCCGCGTCGGAGACTCCCGCCTCGCCCAGCAGCTCGCGGGCCTCATGGTGCTCCCGCTGGTCGGGCTCGCCGCGGGCCAGTTCGCCGGGTGGCTCAAGGCGGGCCTCGGGTACTACGCGCTCATCGGGGCCCTGGTGCTGCTGCTCGACATCGCCATCGTGGTGGCCGCCCGGAGGTTGTTCGATCGCGAACGCCTCATGTCACGCTGGGGCTGAAGAACGCTTGTCAGGCCCCGTCGGTGGCGCTTTGACCCGATGCCGGGAGGTTCCTCATGGCTCGACGTCTCTTTCCTCGTCTCCGTCGGATGGCGGGTGTTCGAAGGCCCGCGGGGGTCGCGCTCGACCGCCGCACCGTCCTGGCGGGGCTCTCTGCTTCTTCTCTCTTTGCGTGCGTCAAGCGAGATGGGCTCATTCGGGTCGACGGTCCCTCGCGCGTCGCGGTCATCGGCGCAGGCCTCGCGGGCTTGTCCGCGGCGACCCGGCTGGCGGCGGCCGGCATCGGCGTCACCGTCTACGAGGCGGGCCAGCGGGTCGGCGGGCGCACCTACACCGAGCGCGGCGTCTTCCCGGGCCGCACGGTCGACCTTGGCGGGGAGTTCGTCGACTCCTGGCACGATCAACTGCGCGGCATGGTGTCGGCGCTCGGGCTCGAGCTCGAGGACACCTGGGAAGACGACGACGTGCAGGACACCGTCGCCTCCATGCACGGCGACCTCTTCGGTGAAGACGAGCTCGAGCTCTTCGAACGCACGATGAAGGAGGCCGTCGAGCGCGCCCTCGCTTCGCATCCGTTCGACCCCAACGACATCACGTACACGTCCTTCGACGCACACGAGAAGAGCCTCGACGCGATGTCGGCGTCGGACTGGCTCGACCGCGCGGGCATCGCGCGCGACCGGAGCCGGACGGTGCTCGAGGCCGGCTTCGTGTCGCTCTACGGCGGCAGTCTGGAAGAGGCGAGCGCCCTGGTGCTGCTCCAGGAGGTCATCGGCGCAGGGCCCGAGAGCGACGAGCGGTACGTCATCAAGGGCGGCGCGGGGCAGGTCGCTGAAGTGCTCACCAAACGGCTGCCGGAGGGCACCGTGAAGCTCGGGCATCGGCTCAGCGTGCTCACCGAGAAGGCGCCAGGAAAGCTCGAGCTGACCTTCGAGGTCGATGGCGCCGAGCGGACCGAAACCGCCGAGGCGGTGGTGCTCGCGATTCCGTTCAGCACGCTACGGGACGTGAAGCTGTCGGTGCCCCTGTCTCCCGTGAAGAAGCGGGCGATCGCCGAGCTGCACTACGGGGCCGCGAGCAAGGTGTGCGTGGGCATCACCGGCAAGCCGTGGCGCGCGCTCAACTCATCGGGGACCGTGCTGAGCGACTCGGCCTTCCCGTACTGCTGGGACGCCACGCGGATGCAAGACAGCGAGCATGGCGTCATCACGTTCTTCACCGGGGGCACCGATGGGCGCCTGCTCGGGAAGGTCGACGACGGCATGAGCCGGGCAGCGATGCTCGAGGTGCTCAACCGCGTCTTCCCGGGTGTTCGCGCGGCCGCTCGGCCTGGCGAGCAGGTGACGGTGCCGTGGTCCGACGAGCCCTTCGCGAAGGGGGGCTATGCGCTCTACGCGCCGGGACAAGTGACGGCCTTCCGCGGGTGCGAGGGCGAGCCGGAAGGCCGCGTCTTCTTCGCCGGAGAGCACACCAGCCTCGAGGCCCAGGGCTACATGGAGGGCGCGGTGCGCTCGGGCGTGAAGGCCGCAAGCGACGTCCGCAACGTGCTGGGTTGAAGTGCCTCAGGCCCGCGCTTCGATGAAGGCCTCGGCCCACTCGACGGGGCTGAAGAAGCGGCCGCGATCGACGCGGTAGTCCGAGAAGCCGGCCTCGCCGAGCAGCTGGTACCACTGCACCACCGAGAAGATGCGCACCTCTTCGAGGCCGAAGATGGCGTTCTCGACGAGGTCGATGGCGCCCCAGCCGAAGAGGTGATCGCGGCGCGGGTCGACCAGCACGAGCAGCCCACCTGGCTTGAGCACCCGCCGCATCTCGCACAGCGCGCGGAAGTGATCCGGGTAGTGGTGGAACGAGTTGGTGCAGACGATCTTGTCGAAGGCGCCATCGCGGAAGGGCAGGTGGCCGGCGTCTGACCGGAGCAGGCGGTGGGCGAGGCGCGGCTCCTGCCTCGCCGTGTCGATCATGCCTTGCGAGTAGTCGAGGCCGATGGCCACGGCGCCCGTCTCGGCGATACGCACGGCACCATCACCCGGCCCGCAGCCGAGGTCGAGCACCACCTGGCCCGGGACCAGCCGGAGCCGCTCGATGGCGAGGCGCTGAATGCGGCGCAGCTCCCGGCCGAAGAGGTTGGCCCGATAGAAGCGGGACCAGACGTCGAAGAACCGCCCGTGTTTGTGGAGCCGCTCATCCATCGCCTCGACTCCACCATGAGGTTGGCTCGAATTCCCGTCCTTTGCGGCAGGGGCTCCGCATGCAATGGTCCGCCCGCTCGTCCGTTGAGCGTCACGTCGTGTCACTCGCGCGCCGCGTTTCGTTCTCGAGCCGGCGCCTTGTCTGGAGGATGGGATGGGAATCTTCGATTCGATCAAGAACGTCGCTTCGTCGGCTGCCTCGGAAGCCAAGCGGAACTTCATCGCGCGCGCCGACGACGCGAAGGATCAGATCATCTACAAGTACCCGGAGCGCAACGTCCGGGCCTTCACGCAGCTCACGGTCCAGGCCGACGAGATGTGCCTCTTCGTGAAGGACGGGCAGGTCGTCGGCAAGCTCGGGCCCGGCCGCCACAACCTCGAGTCGAACAACATTCCGTTCCTCTCGACGCTGCTCGAGAAGGTCACCGGCGGAGACCTCTTCGTCGCCGAGATCTATTTCGTCAGCACGCGCGAGTTCACGCAGATCAAGTTCGGCGGCCCCATCGGTGACGCGCGCGATCCCGAGACGGGCCTCGCCATCGGCACCATGGTGTACGGCGACTTCGCCCAGCGCGTGGTCGACCCCGAGAAGCTCGTCATCGGCATGGTGGGTCTGCAGAAGACGAACAACGAGAGCTTCGTGGGCTGGTTCAAGAGCCAGGTGATGAAGGTCATCAAGGACCGCATCGCCGAGCTGCTGGTGAAGAAGAAGTGGCCGCTCCTCGACGTCACCTCGGGCGCGTACACCGAAGAGATCGAGGAAGAAGTCGTCGCGGGCATGGACAAGCACACGCAGAACTACGGCGTGAAGATCACCGCGTTCGGTAACTTCACCATCAGCATCAAGCCCGAGGACGAGGCGACGCTGAAGAAGCTGTCGAAGGACGTGGCGTACTCGCGGCTCGCCGGAGGCTTCCAGCAGTACGCGCAGGGCCAGGCGATGCTCGGCGCGGCCGAGGGCATGGCGAAGGGCGGCGGCGAAGGTGGCGGCGGCGCAGGCAACGCGCTCGGCGGCATGGGCATGGGCATGGGCTTCGGCATGGCCCAGATGTTCATGAACCAGCAGCAGGGCGGCCAGCAGGCGCAGCAGCCGCAACAGGCGCCGGCGGCTCCAGCGGGACCGTCCGTCATGGATCGGCTCAAGCAACTCAATGAGCTCAAGGGCGCCGGGCTGCTCACCGATGACGAGTTCAACGCGAAGAAGGCCGAGCTGATGAAGATGCTCTGACCCAAACACTCGCCGTCGAAGGGCCGACGCCGCGGGCTTCCAGATGACGGAAGCCGCGGCGTCGTCGTGTATGGAGGTGGACCTCATGCGCTGCCCCCGCTGCGACCTCGCGCTCCGTCAGACCTCACCGGACCCGAAGACGCCCGAGGTGCAGGGCCCTGGCTGTGAGAAGTGCCGCGGGGTGTGGCTCGAGCAGAAGGACCTCTCGCGACTCGAGCAGGTGGTGGACGTGACGTGGCTCGAGCTGCGACACGTCCCCCCGCCGGAGCTGCAAGCCGAGCTGCTCACCTGCCCCCGGTGTGAGCCCGCGCGCCATCTGGGCAAGGTGCAGAGCGAGCGGGACCGAAAGGTCGTCCTCGACGCGTGCGCGCACTGCCACGGTGTGTGGCTCGATGGCGGCGAGCTCGAGGCGATTCAGCAAAAGGGGCTGGTGTCGGCAGTGGTGGACGCCGTGCGCTTCCTCATGGCGAAGCGCTGACGCCGGCGTCTTCGAACTGCAGCTTCCGCAGAGGAACCTGCGGCCAGGGGCGCGGCACCCAGCGGGGCATCACCGTTCGCTCTGGGACGATTGGCCAGTCACGCACCTGGCGGCCTCCGTCGAGGGCCTCCCGCGGACCGATGGGGCGGGGCCAGGGTCGAGCCGTCGACATCTCCCGCTCCGGGGCCTCTCGTGGCGTCGGCCACTCGCCCACCACCACGCCACCATCGCGGGGCTGACCGACTGGCGTCAGCGTGATGGTGCGTTGCCAGAACGCGGTGAGCGCGTCTCCGAGCGGGGCGATGCGCGCCTCGGCTGGAATCGACGTGCCCGGCCGCCACAGCTCCTGGAGCGCCTCACCGGTCGCCTTCTCCCGGAACCAGCCCGACCCGTAGGCTGACACGAGCGACTGCCGGAGGGACTCGGCGAGCAGCATCGCCCGCAGCGTCGTCGCCGACCTCAGCGCGTCATCGGTGTCGATTCGCAGCCGCACCATGTCCGCCTCGGTGTGCGTCACGCCGAGCGCGCGGGTGAAGATGGCCGCGGCACGGAGGCGGGACTGAGGATCGCTGCGCTCCACCGCGTCGAGCCGCGCGAGGTACGAGGCCGCCGCGCGACGTAGGGTGAACAGCCGCTGAGTGGCTGCCGCGTCGAGAATGGCCTGGTGCACTGGCGGTTGAAGGCCGCTGGCCTCGAGCCACGCGGGCTCCAGGGGCAGCAGCGCCAACAGCTCGCCTGAGGCCTGCGCGAGCGCTGGGTCGCCGAGTCGATCGAACACGAAGCGGCCCGTGGCGGCGTGCCGAAGGGAGAGCGCGACGCCGAGCTCCGAGAGGAGCAACTGCTGATCGCGCAGGCCTCCGAGGGGGCGCACGCTGACCCGCACGTCCGTCGACCCACCCGGTGCCACCGTCAGCGGCAGCGGGTGCTTCTTCGAGGCGTCAGACAGGTCCAGGGTGAGGCCAGGACGTCCATAGAAGCCCAGTCCGCTGAGCACCTCGACCGCGCGCGGCGCGAGCACCTTCTTGTCGAAGGCGAGCTCCACGTCGGCAGGCACTCGCATCAACCGTGGCAGGTCGGCCCTGGTCAACGAGGCGACGGGCAGCTTCGTGTCGGCCGCGTTGAGGCGCTCGAGGGTGAGGCGCCACGCCTCGGATGTCAGCGTCAGCACGCCTTCGGCGATTCGACGCATCGACTCGGGCTCGACGTCGCGCTGCTGGGCGTGGAGATCGAACGCGCGCACCGGAGCCAGCGCGGCCGCCACCTTCTCGTCGCGCTGCGTGAGCGCTGCGTCCAGAGTCACGGCCGCCGACAACGAAGCGGTCCACAGCGCCTTTCGCTTGAGCGCGCTCTTTTCGGTGGCCAGCAGCCGGTTCAGATCCCGCCACCGCACCTCCTTGCCTTCGAAGGGGAAGGTGAGGCCCGCCTCCAGCGTCGCGATCGACTCGCGATCGGAGAGCGCTCCGATCGACTCGGCCCGAAGCGCGCGCTCGAGGTGCTCGAGGGCCCGAGGTTCGTCCACAGCCAGGTCCAGCGCGCGCTGGAGCAGCGCCAGCCGTTCTGGGCTCGCGAGCATCGGCGCGCCTCCATCGAACGAGGCGCCCGTCGTCCAGTGCACCCACAGCGCCTCATCGACCTGCTTCGTCGCCTGCGCCAGCTCCCACTCGAGACGAGCCACGTCCGTCCGCAGCGCCTCGCGCTCGGGATCGACCGCGACCCCCGCGTCGACGGGCGTGGTGGCCCGGTCCGGTTGAACGCTCGACTCGGGCCGGGGACACGCGAGAACCGAGGCGCAGGCGAAGGCGACGAGAGCGAAGCGGAGCGTCATGGCGCGCTCCATATGCCCCACCCAGGAGGCGCCCGCGAGCGTCGCTCGTCAGCCCGGCCGCTTCGTGCCAGACGCACCGTCATGCCGACGACGACACAGTGGGCCGCCGCGCGCGCCCGCCAGTCCTTGAACGCCGCCCTCCGCCGGGCCTTTGGCGGCCTGGGCTATCTCGAGGTCGAGACGCCGATCCTCGTGGGCACGCCGGGGCTGGAGCCCCACATCGACCCGTTCGAAGTGCCGTTCATTCCGCAGACCGACATCGGGAGCCGCCGGACGCTCGCGCTGCACACCAGCCCCGAGTACGCGATGAAGCGCCTGCTCGCCGACCCGGGCTGCCCGCCGCTCTTCCAGCTCTGCAAGACGTTCCGCAACGGCGAGGTCTCGGCGCACCACAACCCCGAGTTCACGATGCTGGAGTTCTACCGGCCGAACGCCGACTACACGGCGATCATGGCCGACCTGGAGCGGGTGCTGAGCTCAGGGGAGCAGGCGGTGGCTCCGAAGCGGGCGTTGTTCTGCCGCACGCCGTGGGAGCGCCTCACCGTTCGCGACGCCTTCGTGCGCTACGCCGACCTCGACCTGCGCGAACACACCGACGGGCCCTCGCTCAAGCGCGCCGCCGATGCTCGCGGCTATTACACGGGCACGTCGACCAGCTTCGACGACGTCTTCTTCCACGTGTTCCTCGAGAAGGTGGAGCGCCGGCTTGGCCAGGACCGGCCCACGTTCCTGCTCGAGTACCCTGCGTCGATGGCGTCGCTGGCGCGGCTCCAACCGGACGACCCAACCGTCGCGGAGCGGGTGGAGCTGTACGCCAACGGCCTGGAGCTCGCGAACGGGTTCTCCGAGCTGACCGATGCCAGTGAACAGCGGCGGCGACTGGTCGAGGAGCAGGCCTTGCGGCGCTCGCTGGGCCGGCCGGTGTTCGACCTCGACGAGCGCTTCCTCGAGGCGGTCGGTCGCATGCCGCCGTCGGGAGGTATCGCGGTGGGGCTCGATCGGGTGTTGATGCTGATGCTCGAAATGACTCAAATCGCCGACGTCGTGTTGTTCCCCGCAAAGGACTTCGTGTGAAAGAGCTCCTTCGAACCGCAGTGTCGGGCGTCGGCATCGTCGGGTTGACCGGCACGTTCTCGTCGGCGGTGACGCTGCTCACCTTCGTGGGCGAGCAGGCACCGGATCCCGCGATTCATCTCTGGGCCGAGGCGGCGTTGCGCGTGTCGGGTGTGAAGACGGCGTGCCGGGGCCTCGAGCACCTGCCACCAGGGAACTTCGTGTTGTGCGTGAACCACCAGTCGAACTTCGACGCGATGGTGCTGTACCGGCACATTCGCCGGCACTTCCGCTTCGTCGCCAAACAGCAACTCCGCAAGGTGCCGGTGTTCGGATACGCGCTGGAGCGCGCCGGGAATGTCTTCGTCGACCGGACCGGCGGGGAGGGTGACAAGGCGAGGCTCCGCGAGGCGGCGCGCCAGGTGCGGGAGCGGGTGAGCGTGGTGTTCTTCGCCGAAGGGACGCGCAGCGACGACGGCGTGCTCAAGCCGTTCAAGAAGGGCGCCGCCATCATGTCGCTCGAGGCGCAGGTGCCGCTCGTGCCCGCCGCCGTCGCTGGCACCCACGCCATTCTGCCCAAGGGCACCGTCGCGATTCGGCCCAGGCCCGCGGCGCTCGTCATCGGCAAGCCGATCGAGACGAAGGGGCTCGGGCTCGAAGCCCGTGACACGGTGACGCAGCAGGCGCACGACGCGGTGGCGGCACTGCTCGTGGAAGGCAACGCGATGGTCGCCGAGCTCGCGCGCTGAGACGTCCCCCTCAGCTGGCAGCGCTGCCAGCTGGCCAGGTCGCCGGCACCGATGAAGGGGAGCGCCGGCGTCGGGCGAGCAGCGCCGTCAGGAGCGCCACGCCGTCAGGAGCGCCACGCCGAGGGGCAGGCCCGGCGCCGCCGCGCAGCTTCCGACGACTGGCTCGACCGGCTCGGCGATCGCTCCGGTTCGCGCGGGAGGCTCCGGATCATCGAGGCCGCGATCTTGAACGACGAGGTGGGCCTCCCCCGCGTCCAGGTCCGTGGCCGCCTGACCTGCGTGCTGCGGGATGACAGCACGGCGCCGAGAAAAAGCAGGGTGCGTGCCAGTGGGGCCGAGGGGCTCCGCGCGTCGTCGTCTGGCTGACTTGCGTGAGCTGATGTTGCGCAGGCTGACAGAAAGCGACCTCTGCCGTACTCACTCCGGAGTGACGTGGCTGACCGAACCGGCGACGTCACCTGGGGTTGACGCCTCCTCGGGAGGCCGTCGCTTCCACCGCTCGTGCATCCACACCCATTGCTCGGGGTAGGCCCGAATGACCTCTTCGAGCCGCCGGGTCAGTGTGGAGGTGAGGGCGATGACCGCCGCTTCTCCCTCGGTCTCGGGCACCGGCACCTCCACGAGGGACAACCGGTAGCGGAACGGCGCCACGCGGGGACAGGTGCCGACGACGAGGGCCGCGCCGGTCCGTAGGGCCAGGTCAGCGGCCGCGCGCGGCGTCGCGGCCAGGCGGCCGAAGAAGGGCACGAAGACCGACTGCACCTTCGTGTCCTGGTCGATGAGGAGCCCGAGGATCTTCCCGGCGCGCAGTTGCTTCAGCATCGCCTTCGCGGCGCCCGGGTGGCCTCGCCAGATGGTGCCGGTGTTGCCCGAGGCCCGCAGCTTCTCGATGAGCGCCGTGGTGCGTGGGTCGCTCGCTTCCCGCGCGATGCTGGTGCCGTCGTAGCCGCGGGCGGTGACGCCGCGGGCGGTGAGCTCCCAGTTGCCGACGTGACCCGAGATGAAGAGCACGCCCTTGCCGCGCGCGAGCGCCGTGTCGAGGACGGCGCGGTCGGCAGCGGACCACTCGACCCAGGCGTCGAGCTGCGCGTCGATCTGCGGCGCGCAGACGAGCTCGCCGACGCAGCGGCCCAGGTGTTCGAAGCTGGCGCGGGCGATGGCCTTCCGTTCGGCGTCGGACTTGTCGGGAAAGGCCAGCGTGACGTGCGAGAGGGCCTTGTGCCGTTCGCCGCGCGCGACGACGAAGCCGATTCGCCCCAGCGCCGCGCCGAGGCCCGAGACGAACCGGACCGGGAACATCCCCGCGAGCGATGCCGCGAAGCGAACGACCAGGTAGCGCACGAAGCGCTTGAGCCGTTTGTGCAGCGGAGAAGGAGCAGAGGCCACGAGCGAGAGGTGGCTTACACGACCTCCCCGCGGACTCGAAGGCACGGCTTGTCGGCGTGGCGGGCTCGCGGCATGACCGGTCCCATGAAGCCGCTCGAAGAGCTGTCGACCCTGCTCAAGCCCGCTGGCGCCGGGCTCTTCCTCGTCTCGACCGGCCGCGCGGAGCAGCAGCAACTCCAGCGCGCGCTCTACCGGGTCTCGACCGACGACGAGGTGCTACAGCAGTTTCGCCAGGCGCTCGAGCGCGTCTCCTCCGCGAAGGGCGTGGTGCTCGGTATTCCGTCGGACGTCGGCGCGGGCTTTCAGCGAGGCGCGAACCTCGGGCCGCAGGCCATTCGCTCCCGGCTTCTGGAAGACGATCCCGACTGGCCGGCCCGCTGTGACGCACTGGGCCTGGTAGACGTCGGCGACGTCTTCGTCGTGCCCCAGTTGCTCCATGACGAGATGCTGTCGTCAGCCCAGCTCGCGGCGAGCCGTCAGGCGCTCTACCCGGGGCATCCCGAAGCCGACCGCTTGCCGGTCTCGCCGCTCTCCATCGCGGAGCGCGCGTGGACGTTGCTCCTCGGCCTCAACCCCACGTTGAAGGTGTTCACGCTCGGTGGGGACCATTCGACGGCATGGCCAGTCGTCCGTCCCTTGAACACGGCGCGAGCGTCAGCGCCCTGGGGCATCGTCCAGAGCGACGCACACACCGACCTCCTCGAGCATCGCCTGGGCGTGAAGTACTGCTTTGCGACCTGGAGCTGGCACGCGAACGAGGTGCTCGGACGGCAGGGGCGCCTCACCCAGGTCGGCATCCGCGCGACGCTCCGGTCCCGCGAGCACTGGGAGTCGACGCTCGGCGTGCGGCAGGTCTGGGCCAACGACGTGCGCGCCAACCCCGACCGTGCGCTCGACGACGTGCTGGCCCACGTGAAGGGCACGGGCGTCGACGGCGTGCTCTTCTCCAATGACATCGACGGCACCGACTCCACCTGGGCCGACGCGACGGGCACGCCCGAGCCCGAGGGCCTGGAGCCCGACTGGGTGGTGGCGCTCATCCGCCGCCTGGGCGCGGAGGTCGGGCTGCTCGGCGGTGACGTGATGGAGGTCGCGCCCTCACTCACCCGGACGCCAGACAGCGCCCGGCGCACCGTGGGGCTGGCGGCGCGATACTTCCGCGAGACGGTGCAGGCGGCGTTCTCGGCCACTCGTTGAGCGGGTGTACTTCCCCAGGCAGGGCCCAACGGACTGTGGCAGGGTCAGCAGCCCATGAAGCCGTTGGTGCCCGTCCTCGCCGTGGTCGTCCTCGCGCTCGTTGGCTGCAAGACCCCGTGTCGTCAGCTCTCCGAGCGCCTGTGTGAGTGTCAGCAGAGCAGCTTCGACCGGAACACCTGTCTCCAGCGCGCGGCCACGGCCGACAGCACCGCGAACCCCACCACCGCCCAGAACGAAGCCTGCGCGGCGCTCGTCGAACAGTGCGACTGCCGGCTCACCGAGACGCCCGAGGGGAAGAAGAAGTGTGGCTTCGCGCGCCTGCCAGCGCCGTGCGATGCCGACAACCCGGGCGGCAGCGACGGTGGAACGCTGCCCGACGGCGGCGCCTGTCTCTGACGAAACGGTTCAGCCCTTCGCGTCGAGAAAGGGCGCGAGCGCTTCCATCGACCACGCCCAGAGCGAGGCCTGAGCGGCCACGTCAAGCGCGAGCGGACTCGGCTGCCGATGGGAGCCGTCTTCGTCGTAGTACCGGCCCGTCTCGTTCCCAGCGGCCTCCGACGTGGCGCAATGCACGCTGGCCCGGGCGCCTTCCTCGGGCGTGCGCATGAAGAGCATCCCGAGCTGTCGCAGCGGCGTCGGCGCGGCCCGCCAGATGTCCGAGGCGATGACGCCCGGGTGCAGTGCGTAGACGTTGACGCCCCGGCCCTGCCAGCGCCGCGCAAGCTCGAAGGCGAACAGCATGTTGGCGAGCTTCGACTGCTGGTACTCGCGCCACCCCGAGAACGTGGCGGTGGGACTTTGGAGCGACCCGAAGTCGATCGGCGTGCTCGTGCGCTCGTGGGCGCGGCTCGCCACCACCACGACGCGCGCGGGCGCCGACTTCACGAGCAAGGGCTCGAGCGCCAGCGTCAGCAACATGTGCCCGAGGTGGTTCACCCCGAAGGTCATCTCGTAGCCCTGCGTGGTGGGCGTGCGGATTCGCACCAGCCCGGCGTTCAGGACGAGGACGTCGAGCCGCTCCTCGGTCGCTCGGAGGGACGCGGCGCACGTGCGCACCTGCGAGAGGTCCGAGAGGTCGAGCTCCACGAAGTACAGCTCGTGGTTGCCGGTGGCCGCCTTCACCGCGGCGATGGCGTCGAGGTTCTTCGACTTCGAGCGGCCGGCGAAGAGCACCCGCGCGCCGAGGCGAGCGAACGCCGTGGCCGTCGCCAGCCCGATGCCGGTGTTCGCGCCCGTCACCAGCATCGTTCGACGGGTCGTCACGGCCTTCCCGCTCCAGGGACGAGGAGCTTTCGGGCGGGCGGCTGCGGCATGCCGGCCATCAACCCCTTTGGCGGCACCGACGACACGGCTTCCTCCCGAAGCCCTTCTTCCCGCAGCAACACGTTCGCTGCGCACAGCCCGCTCGAGCACGCCGCTTCGAGCAGCATCGCGGGGAACGGCAACTTCACCCAATCACCCGCGCAGACGAGACCGGGTACGCCGCTCTCGACGCCGGGCCGGTGCCGGTACATGCCGAGGTGGAACGCGGTGAAGTTGCGGTTGAGCTGAAACGACTCGTGCTCGAGCGTGTAGCCCTTCACCTCGGGGAAGAAGCGCTCGAACTCGTCGAGGAGCGCCTGTCGCACCTGCTCGGGGGACAAGTCCTCCGGCACCGCGTAGCAGTGGAGCTCGAGGACCGCGCCGCCGTGCTTCTTCGTCCACGCCTGCGCCTCGTGCTCGAAGCGGTGGTAGCAGGTGAACGCGTCGAGCACCTTGACCCGGTCGGTGATGACGAAGGGTGGGAAGCCTCCGCGTACGTCCTTGTCGATCCAGATGCGCAACACCGCGTAGCGCTGCCCGGTGCCCAGCTTCTCGAAGGGCGCCTTGAGCGCGTCTTCGATGCCGGTGGCCTTCGTCATGATGGCGCGCGCGCCGACGACATCCGTGGCCAGCACGACGCGGTCGAACGCCTCGCCATTGACGACGAAGCCCGTGGCGGTCCGCTCCAGCGACTCGACGCGGGTCGAGAGCCGAAGCCTGGCGCCGTGCTTCTCGAGCTCCTGCCGCATGGGGGCGAGGAACTGTGGCTCGTAGTCGTGCACCGGGTAGTCGTAGACGAGGCCGCCGTCCTGCCCGAGGTAGTAGAAGTGGAACGACTTGATGAGCTCGGCCAGCGAGAGCTTGTCTTCGTCCGAGAAGAACGCGCGCGCGAAGGTGTTGAAGGCGAGCTTGAGCCGCGGCGGCAGCTTCGCGAGGCGATCGAAGTCGGCGAAGGACACGTCGTCGTAGCGGGAGAACGTCTCCTGCTCGTCGTATTCGAGGAACACGCCGAAGACGTCGCGCGCGGGAGCCTTCAGCACGTCCCGAAAGCGGTACACGCCATTGCGCGCCAGCGAGATGAGGTTGAAGACCGGCGTCGTCTCCATCTTCCCGAAGCGCACCTCGGCGCCGTCGGTCCCGAGGATGACGTATTCCCCGATGCTGATGAACTCGCGGCGCAGGCCCAACGAGTCCAGGAGCCGGTTCAGGTTGAAGTAGTTCGCGAAGAACGCGTGGAACCCGTGGCTGACCCACGCCTCTTCGCCTTCACCGAGCGGCACCTTCCAACTGCCGAGCTTGCCGCCGAGGTAGGCGTTCGACTCGAAGAGCTCGACCGAGAAGCCGCGGCGCGCGAGCGTGATGGCGGTGGTGAGACCCGCGACGCCGCCACCCAGGATGGCCACGCGGCGCGTCTGCTGGAGCCGTTCGGGCTTCGAGCCGTCGGGCACCGTCACCTCGACACGGTAGTTCGACAGCCGACGTTTGATGGATCCCCGAAGCAGCCCGGGCACCACGAACCAGCCGACGATGACGACGATGGCGACCGCGACGGCCGCCCACACGAACCAGGGCATCACGAGGGCACTTGCTCCAAGACGTTTCGGGGCTCCACCAAATCCGTCACTCGAAGAACGTGGGCAGCGTCGGGTCGTCGAGGCGCGCGAAGATGGCGTCGAGGTGACGCAGGTGGGTGCGGTGTTGCGACAGCTCAGGGAGCGCGTCTTTCGCGAAGAAGGCCACCTCGCTCGTCTCGTGACTGACCCGCGCTTCGCCGCCGACGAGCTCGCACTGGAAGATGAGCTTGTAGACGCTGAAGACGCTCCTGGGGTCGAGCTTGCGGCCGAACACGGCGAGGAGCCGGGAGGCCCTCACCTCGAAGCCCGCCTCTTCGCGGACCTCCTTCGCCGCCATCTCGGCGGGTGAGATGCCCAGGTCGGCCCAGCCTCCGGGCAGCGCCCACTTGCCGTCTTGTGTCTCCTTCACGAGGAGCAGCCGGCCCTCACGCACCACCACCGCGCGCACGTCGACCTTCGGCGTGGGGTAGCCAGTCTGGCTGGCGAGCGCCGAGACGGTGTCGTGCATGGACGCGCCGGAGCCGTGGGTGATCATCTCGGCACACATCGCGCGCAGCAGCTCGTAGTTCTCCCGGTCGTAGGGGTCCTTCGAGTACGCGAGGCCCCGTTGCGAGATGGTCGTCAGGGTTTGAATCCACTCGAGCCAGCGCATGCCCTGGCTCTGTTAAGCGACAGACCGCGCCGCCGCCACCCGGTGCGCTACAACGGCCCCATGCGCGCGTTCTTCCCGCTGGTGGTCCTCGTGGGCTGTGCTCCCGCCGTACCGCAGGTCGCGACCTTCGAGGTGCCGGTGTCGAACGGCACGCTGTCGGTGGAGGTCAAGGGAAAGGCGCTCCTGACGGGTGTGACGGGGAGCCAGGCCCGCGCTCAGGCCGCCGTCCGCACGACGCGCGCACGGTACGAGATGCAGTTCGGGAGTTGGCGCATCACCGACGGGACGGCGCCGTGGACCGAGGCGAACCGGTTCGCATGGGACTCCGTCACGGCGAGCCTCGCGAAGGGCAGCTACCGCGATGACGCGAACCAGGTGGTGGTGTCGGTGGAGGCGAAGGGCTCGGAGGGTGCGCTGGCGCTGACGGTTCGCGCGGCCGACCCGATGGTGAACCGGCTCTCGTTGTCCTTCGCGTGCGCCGAGACGGATCGCTTCCTCGGCTTCGGCGCGCAGGCCGATGGTGTCGATCACCGCGGTCACACCGTCGCGCTCTGGACGAGCGAGCCCGGCATCGGCAAACGAATGGTCGATGACGAGTACCCCGAGGCGTGGATGCTCGAGGGCACCCGGCACGCGTCGAGCTACCCGATGCCGACGTTCCTCTCGAACCGCGGCTTCATCGCGGTCGCCGAGTCCGACGCGCGGAGCGTCTTCGAGCTGTGCACCGGTGACGCGAGCGCCTGGCGCGTCGAGGTGTGGAGCAACACCTTCACCCTGTGGCTGTTCCACGGCGAGACGCCGACCCAGGCGCTGACGCGCGCGACCGGGGGCATCCTCCAGCGACCCGCCCGCGCGCCCACCATGGCGTTTGCGCCGTGGAACGACGCCATCTTCGGGCCCGCCGAGGTGCGACGCATCGCGAAGCTGCTCCGCGACAACGACATTCCGTCGTCCGCCATCTGGACCGAGGACTTCCGCGGCGGCATGGAGAACGCGATGGGCTACCGCCTCAAGGAGGAGTGGGATCTCGACAGAACGCTCTACCCGGACGCCGAGGCCATCGCTGCGGAACTCTCCGCCCTCGGACTCGACTGGCAGTCGTACTTCAACACCTTCGTCGTCGAGAACGAGCGGATCTTCGCCGAGGCCACGGCGGGCGATCACTTCGTCAGGAACCGCGCGGGCCTGCCGTACCTCTTCGACGGCGTGACGTTCAAACCAACGGGCCTCGCCGACCTCTCACGGCCTCAGACGCGCGAGTGGGTGAAGCGGTACCTGCGGCTGTCGCTCGACCAGGGCTTCAAGGGGTGGATGGCGGACTACGGCGAGTGGCTCCCGCACGACGCCGTGCTCGCGAGCGGCGAGAACGCGCTCGAGGCCCACAACCGGTATCCGACCGAGTGGATTCGCCTCAACGCCGAGGTGATGAAAGAGCGAGATCCCACCGGCGCCCGGCTCGCGTTCTTCTCGCGCGCGGGCTGGTTCGGCACCAACGCGCTCGCGCCCGTGGTGTGGGCGGGCGATCAGCGCACGAGCTTTCAGCGCGACGATGGGTTGTTCACCGTCATTCCGATGGGCATCAACCTGGGGCTGTCCGGCGTGTCGACGTACGCACACGACATCGCGGGCTACCAGTCGGGCACCAACCCGAACTCGACGAAGGAGCTCTTCTTCCGCTGGACGACGCTCGGCGCGATGAGCCCGGTCATGCGCACGCACCACGGCATCGACCCGCGCGACAACTGGAGCTTCGACAAGGACGCCGAGACGATCGCGCACTTCAAGCGCTGGGCGAAGGTGCACGTCTCGTTGTTCCCGTACTTCGATGGCCTCGCGTCGGAGGCCGAGCAGACGGGTCTGCCCATCATGCGCGGGCTGTTCCTCGAGCACCCGAACGACGCCGCCACGTGGACGCTCAGCGATGAGTATCAACTCGGCCGAAACCTCCTGGTGGCGCCCATCGTCGACGAAGGCTCGACCCGGCGAGCGGTGCACGTGCCCGAAGGAACGTGGGTTGCCCTCGATGGCTCCGGGAGCGTTCCGGGGCCCGCCGACGTGATGGTGCAGGCGGCCGTGGGCGAGATTCCCGTGTGGCTGCGGCGCGGCGCCGTCGTGCCCCGATTGCCTGAGCGCGTCGATACGCTGGTGCCAGCCGAGCCTCCGACGGTCGATCTCGACGACGTGAAGAACGAGCGCGTGGTGTGGTGGGCGCCCGGTGGGACGGATCGGTTCGTCGAACGCGACGGCACCGTGTGGAGTTCGTCACCGTCCGGCGAATCGGCGTTCTCGGAGAACGGCATGGCGCTCGCGGACTGCACCTCGCCCTCGCAGCGTGGTTGTGTCCAGCGGGGGGGCGCGCGTCCGATCGTTCGGCTCTCTGGCTCTGGCCCGCTCGTCGGCGCTGGTGGCTCGCTCTCGATCGAAGGCCCGCCGCGCGCCATCGACGTCGAGGTCTTCGCGCCGTGAGGCTCGTGCTCATCGCCGCGGTCTTCACCACCGCCTGTGTCACCGCGTCGCAGAACACCCGCTCTGGAGCTGCCGTGGAGAACCCCATCGTGCAGGTTGGTCACCCCGTGCTGCGCGAGCGCGCGAAGGAGGTCACGACGGATCAGCTCGGCACGCCCGAGTTCCAGGCCCTCATCGCGCGGATGATCGAGGCGATGCGTCAAGCGCCCGGCGTCGGGCTGGCGGCGCCCCAGCTGGGCGTGTCGTTGCGGGTCTTCGTGCTGGAGGATCGGGCCGAGCTGCAGACCTCGCTCACCCCGGAGGAGTTGTCGGAGCGCGAGCGCGTTCCAGTGCCCCTGCGCGTCATCGTCAACCCCGTCGTCACGCCCGTCAGCGAGGAGCGCGTCACGTTCTTCGAAGGCTGCCTCTCGGTGTCCGGCTACGCGGCCCTCGTGGAGCGATGGCGCGAGGTCGAGGTGTCCGGCCTGGACGAGAAGGGCCAGCCAGTGACGTGGCGCGTGCGCGGGTGGCCGGCGCGGATTCTTCAGCATGAGGTCGATCACCTCGACGGCGTCGTCTACGTCGATCGCATGCTGACGCGGACGTACGGCACCTTGCCCCAGGTGAAGGCGCGCTTCGCTGGCCAGCGCATCGCGGAGATCAAGCGCGCGCTCGGCGTGAAGTAGCCGCCGCAACCTTTCCTCGACTCGCATTCAGCGCCGACTCGGGCGAGGCACTTCGAGCTCGTAGAAGACGATCCCTGCATCCCGCTTCACCCACAGGCCCGCGCCGACCTGCTGGAAGTGTCGGTCGAGCAGCCTTCGGTACGTCGAAGCGGGCCGGTGAAAGACGCGCGTGTCGGTGAGCGTCGCATCGACGCTGCCTGCGATGTCGCGCTTCGTGATGGCCTCGAGGTACAGAAAGCCGTGGCAGGCCGCCGCGAGGTTGGTGATGGCCTTCGGCAGCCCCGCGTCGTCCACGTACGGCAGCACGCCGTGGCAGATGACGAGATCGAAGGTCTCGTCGAGGCGCAGCTCGCGCACGTCGGCCTGCAGGTGGCCGTAGCGGCGGCACGTCGACGCTTCGAGCTCGGTGCCGAGGTACCGCACGTCTTTGCGGTGCTTCTTGAGCCAGTCTTTCCACCAGCCCACGCCCGCGCCGACGTCGAGCACCGACTGCACCGGCCAGCCGAACCACGAGAGCAGCCCCATCACGCCCTCGATGAGGTGCGCATGCCGGGCGCGGTCGTAGATGCGGGTCTTCGGGTCCTGGTAGTACCGGCGGTAGTACGCCGCGTCGAACGAGAAGGAGTCAGCCACGGCCGGCTTTCACCTCACGTCCTCGCGTTTGCCCAGCACGACTTCACCCTCGGCGGCGGCTTTCGCGCGCCGTCACACCTTGCCGTCTTTGCGCTTCACCCGCAGCACCGCCATCTTGGTCGAGTGGTTGAACGGCGCGGGGTCGATGCGAGGGGCTCCGACGCGAGTCGCCTCGGTGCCGACGAAGTCCAGCGGCGCCGGCACGCGGGCCTCGAGGGAGAGGTAGCCGTCGCCACACACCCGATCGATGACGGCCTGAAAGTCAGCGCCCGGCACGAAGACCGCGTTGTTCACCGCCACGAGGAAGCCGTCGTGCGCGATGAGCGGGCGAACCTTGTTGAGCAGCCGCTCCATGTCCGAGACGAGGTCGACGCGGCCCTGCTCGGTGACGGAGAAGAGCGGGGGATCGACGAAGACGCAGTCGAACGTTCGTTTGTCGCGCTTGAGCTGTCCGGTGACGTCGAAGAAGTCGCCCGGGCGGAACTCGGGCCGCCGCACGGGCCACCGGTTCATCGACCACGAGTCGCGGCCGACGGTGAGGAAGGCGTTGTTCAGGTCGGTGTTGAGCACCTCGGTCGCGCCGCCGGCCTTCGCCGCCACGCCGAGCGAGGCCGTGTACGCGAAGGTGTTGAGCACTCGTTTCCCACCGAGGGAGCGTTTGGCCCAGGCGCGCAGCTCGCGGGTGTCGAGGTAGAGGCTGGAGTCGCGATTGAGGCGGAGCGCGAGCGCGTACGAGACGCCGTCTTCCTGCACGCGGCGGCAGAGGTCTTTCTCCTGACCCAGCAGCATCACGCCATTGCGCGTCTCGGGCGAGTCGGCGTTGCGCACCTTCCACAGCGCCGTGCTGATGAAGGGGAAGCGCTGCGTCACCAGGGCAAGCGCCTCTTTCGCGAGCGCCTCGTCGCCGTGCTTCGCCTCGGCGTGGTCGTTGATGACCAACGTGGTGCCGTAGAGGTCGAGCGCCAGCGTCGGCAGACCCTCGACGAAGCCGTTGAAGAGGCGGCAGGCCGAAAGGTGCTTGTCGTCGAGCAGGTTCGCAGCCACGCGCGCCTCGAGGGCCGCCGGAAGTCGTTCAGAGAGCGTCGTCACGCCCCGCCCATGACGCACGCGGGGAGGCCCGTCAATCGACGTCACCAGCCCGGCTTGCGATTTCGCAGAAATGACCACATCATATGGTCATGAAGTCCACGACCATGTCGGCCGCGAAGTTCAAAGCGCAGTGCCTCGGCATCCTCGACAAGGTGGCCCGCACCCGCCGGAGCCTCGTCATCACGAAGCGGGGCAAGCCGCTCGCGCGCCTGGTGCCCCTGGACGAGACCGCCCAGACGTTGCGAGGGAGCGTTCGACTCGAGCTCGACATCGTGTCGCCCACGAGCGAGCGGTGGAATGCCTCGTGATCGTGCTCGATACGCACGTCTTCGTCTGGTGGGTCGCGAACCCGGAGAAGCTCTCCCGGCCCGCCCGCCGGCTCGTCCAGAAGGATGAAACGCGGCTGATCAGCGACATCTCGCTCTGGGAGATCGCGACGCTCGTCGACCTGGGTCGTTTGGGCTTTGACCGGGACGTCGAGGCCTGGCTCGAGCAGGCGCTGGACGAGACCGGTGTCGGGGTCGAGCCGGTTGGCGCGGAGATTGCCGTGCGTTCCACTCGGATCGCCGCCAACTTCCACGGAGATCCGGTCGATCGGCTCATTGCTGCGACGGCCATCGTTCGTGAGGCGACGCTCGTCACGGCAGACCGGCACCTCCTCAACTGCCCTGCCGTCAAGACCGTCTGGTAACTCGAGGCGTCGAGAGCGCGACGTCGAGTCGGTGCTCGCCAGGCTTCGTACGTTCGACCAGCTCGCCCCGGCGCCCGAGAAGCAGGGAACCGCCCTGGCCCGGCACGTGCGGATCGCCCGGCCCCCAGTTTGCGTTGACGATCTGCACCGAGAACTGGCGCGCGAGCGGCATCAGGTGGCCGGGCCTCGAGTCGCCCGCGTCGTCGACCCACGCCGAGCAGAAGAACAGCACATCGCTCGTCTCCAGCGCGTCCGCCGCCTCGTCCGCGAGGAAGTGAACGTCGAAGCAGATCGCCAGCGTGGCGCGCAGCCCGCCGAGCTCGAAGGTGGAGAACGGCTGGTCACCGGGGGTCGCCCACGTCTCGGGGTACCAGGGGTGGCGTTTGCGGTAGTGCGCGCGAACGTCTCCGCCGGGTGCGACGACGAGCTGCGCGTTGAAGCACCGGTCTCCCTCGCGCTCGATGACGGGACCGATCACCGTGGTGTCGTAGCGCCAGGCCAGCCCCCGGAGCGCCTCGAGCTGGCGTCCCTCGAGCGGCTCCGCGAACGGCGTCAAGTCGAAGTCTCCGGTGCCCGAGACGTAGCCGGTGAGCGCGGCCTCAGGGAGCACCAGCACCGCTCCAGGCGCCTGTGCGTCGAGCGCCGTCTGGATCCACTGAAGCTGTGCCTCCATCGCGCCGAACCGCGCAGGCACCTCGAGGATGGTGACGTCGAGCGGCATGGGGAGCGCCTTGAGGTATAGCCAACGGCCGTGCGCGCCACCCTCGCTCTCGGCACCATGAACTTCGGCACCCGCACGAACGAGGCGGAGTCCCGGCGGATCCTCGACCTGGCCCTCGAGGCCGGCATCACGCACGTCGACACGGCCAACCTGTACGGCGACGGAGAGTCCGAACGAATCCTCGGTCGGGCGCTGGGCTCGCGTCGTGAGTCCGTGCAGCTCACGACGAAGGTCGGCTCGTGGCGGCGGGAGGGCCTGTCGCGTCAGCGTCAGGTGCAATCGCTCGACGAATCGCTGGAGCGGCTGCAGACGACCTGGGTCGACGTGTACCTGTGGCACGCGCCGGATGCCCGCACGAGCCTCGACGAGTCACTCGATGGCATCGAAGCGGTGCTCGCCTCGGGCAAGGTGAAACAGTGGGGTGTGTCGAACACGGCGGCGTGGCAGCTCGTCGAGCTGATGCTCCGCTGCGACGCCCGAGGGCTTCCCCGGCCCGCGCACTCGCAGGTGCTGTACAACCTCGCGGTCCGTCAGCTCGACGTCGAGTACTTCGCCTTCACCCGACGCTTTCCGCTCACCACCACCATTTACAACCCGCTCGCCGGAGGACTGCTCGCCCGCGATCCCGACGCGTCCGTGCCGAAGAACGCGCGCCTGTCGACGAACGCGCTGTATCAGCGCCGTTATGGCTCCGAGGCGATGCGGGAGCGTGCGCGGGCGTTCCAGCGCCTGGCCACCGAGCTCGGCCTCGACCTGCTCATGCTCGCCTATGCCTTCGTGCTCTGCCGGCCCGGGGTCGACGTCGTCCTCACGGGTCCTGCCTCTGCGGCGCACCTCGAGGCGGCGCTGGCGGCGAGCCAGATCCGTCTGACCGACGAGTCGCTCGCCCGAATCGACGAGACCTCGAAGCGCCTCGCTGGCACCGACGCGAGCTACGCCCGATGAACGTCGAGGCCGCCATCGCCCACTATCAGGAGCATGGGTACGCGCGGCTGGGTCGGGTCGTCTCGGATGACGTGCTGCACCGCCTCCGCGCCCGCGCCGAAGACCTGATGCTCGGGCGCGTCGTCCACGAGGGGCTCTTCTTCCAACTGGACGCGACGAGCGGCGACTATCGCGACGCTCCGCTCGGACTGGGCTGGCAGGGCCCGTCACTCGCCTACCGGAAGCTCGAGAAGCTCGAGCTCGATGACGTGTTCCGTGAGCTCATTCGCCTGCCGGCCCTCGAGCCGCTGGTGCATGCCCTCATTCCGGGCCGGGTGCGCCTGTACCGCGCCATCGTCTTCAACAAGGCCGCGGCCGGAGGCACCGAGATTCCCTGGCACCAGGACGGTGGGCGCCTGTGGGGGTTGAGCGAGGACCCGCAGGTTCAACTCTGGACCGCGCTCGACGACGCGCCGGTCAACGGCGGCTGTCTCGAGGTGCTGCCCGGCTCCCATCGTCGAGGGCTCGCGACCCCGCTGGGCGGCGTCGTTCCAACCGACCAGGTCGCCGCGGCCGAAGCCGATCGCCGGAAGGTGGTGCTCGACGTGGGCGCGGGCGAGAGCGTGCTGCTGCACAACCTCGTCTGGCATCGCTCGGGCAAGACGATGACGGGGCAGCGGCGTCTGGGGTTCTCAGCGTGCTACCTCTCGGAGGCCGTTCGGTGCGTGCGCACCAAGCGCGCACCCCGGCAGTTCTTCGAGGTCTTCGGGGCGGACTCGTGAGCGGACAGTCACCGCGGGAGTGCCTCGGTGCGGCCGCTCCAGGCCGCGAAGCGCCGAAGGTTCACCTGCACGGCGCGCCCCGTCTGGCTGTCCAACGCGAGCGGCTCGAGCGTTGACTCCTCGAAGCGCGCGCCACGGAACCAGGCCCGCGGGTCGACGACGACGATGACGGCGCGGCCCTCGTCGAGCGTCCACTCCACGGGAACGAAGTCGACCCGTTGATCCTCGAAACCTCCCGGCAGCGCCACCTCGAGCGAGAACGGACGAGTCACCGCGCCGCGGGTGACGGAGCCCGCCAGTCGCAGCGCGTGGTTGCCGTTCTCGGCGTCTCGAAGCAGGTGCACCGACATCGAGCGTGCCTCGCCCGCGATGGCCGGCACCGTGCCGAGCTCGTGCCGGAGGCGGGTGAGGTCGATGACGCGAGGCTCGATCCACTCGGTCATCACCCGTCCACCCGAGAAGAAGTCGTGCCCCGGGTGCGCGTGAGCCGTCGAGACGAGGGCGTCGCCCGCGCGCCTCCACCAGGGCCGCGCGGTGGGCGGTGGCGATTCGAACACGTAGAGGGGGCCGAACGAGAGGCTCGCCTGCGTCAGCGCCACCGCCGCGCCGTCTTCGAGGGTGAACCGCGGCTCCGACGCCACCTCGAGCTCGACGACGACGGAGGTGAGCTTGCCTCCGGTGCCAGCGTCGCAGGCCGTCAAGGACACGAAGGTGAGAAGGGCGAAGGCGCGAAGCATGAAGACCTCTCAGTCGAAGTGCAGCCCCAGCATGAGTCGCCACTGACGCGGGGGCCCAGCCGAGAAGTGTCGCATGGCCAGTCGTGACGGAGCCGCGTCGGGCCCCGCGAAGTTGGATGCGTAGTTGAACTCCGCTTGCCGCCACCGCGTGTCGAGCACGTTGTCGACGACGACGCCCATCGACACCCACCGCCAGCGCGCGCGTACCGACGCGTCGACGATGACCGCCGGCTCGCTGAGTTGTTCGAAGGGGAGGGGCCGCGGTCCGATGGCCCACACCGCGAGGCCGGCCGTCAGGTCGATGGGCTGTTGGAAGACGTCGAGTCGATGCGCACCGACCGCCTCCACGCGCGCCAGGAAGCGAGGCACGTAGGGGAGCGCCGGCCCATCGAAGAGCGCCAGCCACGACGTCCCCGCCGGCGGGAGGTGGCCCCGCGTGTACGAGACGCTCGCCGTTACATCGAGGTGTTGCTCCCAGGTGAGGCGGGCGAAGCCGAAGGCGCCCACCCGACTCGACGCGCCCACCGGAACGTTCCGCCCTTCGTCAGGCTCGAACACGATGTCGCGCTGCACCCGGGTGGCGAACGCGGCACCCCGGGCCTCGAACCGCAGCGGCCCTTCTCGCAGGTAGCGCAGGCCCGTCTCGGCGCTCGCCACCAGCGCGAAGGGCGCGAACTCCGAGTCGGAGAGGGCCGCCGCGTCACTCGAGCGAGCGCCGAGGCCGACGCCCGTCATCCACGAGAGGCCTTTCACCAGGACGAGCTCGGTCGAGACCCGCGGCGACGGCATCACGCCGAAGGCCTCGATGGCATCGTTTCCAAGGCGGGCACCGCTGCGATCGACGAGCGGGCGGTTCCGGTCGTTCACCGCGAAGAGAAAGGCATCGAGGCGCAAGCCGCCGCTCACCGTGAAGCGCTCCCCGAGCGGCAGGCTCCCTTGCGCGAAGAGGCCCAGGTTGGTGACGGTGATCTGATTGTCGAAGGCGACGCGGTAGGGCACCCCGTCGACGGTGCGAAGTCGCCGGGAGATGCTCTCGACGGAATCCACACGCCCGACGTAACCGAGCTCGAGGGTCGGTCGCCGGCTCCCCTCTTCGCCGAAGCGTTGAAGCCACGAGCCGCGAATGCCCGCCGTGGCGCCGCCGTACTTCAGCTCGATGCCATCGCCGCGTTGGGGTTCGAGCGGTGGGGTGTTGCCCAGCGCATCGGGCAGCGGGACGTCGTTGACGAAGCCCGTGAAGTTCTCGCGCAGCCGCATGTCGCGGAAGACGGCGAAGAGCTGATGCCGGGAGACGCCCGACTCGAGCTTCGAGGTGAACTCCGCCGAGACGAAGTGCCGCTGCTGCGCACCGCCCTGGTTGGGGTCGACCACACAGAAGAACTGAGCGTCTGCGGTGGCGGGACACGCCGAGAGCCGTCGCGCCTCGACGTCGTCGAACCGCAGGACGCCGGCGCTGTCGAACCGGCCCGCCGACAGCCCTGCGAGGAGACGGAGCTTCACGTCCTGCGGAAGGCGAAACTCGTGGGAGGCCATCAGGCTGCCGTTGGCGAACGCGCGGTTCGGGCCGAAGCCGGAGCCCTGCCGCAGCGTGAGCCCGAGGAAGGTGGTGTCGCGTTGATCCTTCGGTCCCCAGAGCGCGGTGAGGCGCTGGTGGTTGAACTGCCCGTATTCCCCGATGACGGTGACGCCGCGTTGTTTGAGCCCCAGCTCGAAGTCCACCGAGCCTGCCACCGCGAAGTCGCCTTGCGACGCGCTGAACGGGCCCTCGATGACGCGAATCGCGCTGATCAGCTCAGGAATGAGGAAATACGTGTCGGCATAGCCGTGCGAGTGCGCGTTGCTCACCTCGTTGAGCGGTACGCCCTCCACCCGCATCTCGAGGTCCTTCCCCTCGCCGGCGTCGAACCCGCGGATGAAGATCTGCGGCGCATGGCCTTCTCCGGAGTGGTTGGCGAGCAACACGCTCGGCGCCATCAGCAGCAGGGCCGTGCCGCTCTGGCGCGGGCGCTCGCCGAGGAGCCCAAGCTCAAGCCGCAGGTCACCGACCACCACCGTGGGCGCCACGTTCCCGCGCGCTCGTACGGTGGTGGAGAACACCTTCTCGGGGGCGCGAGGCGCCGCTTCCGGTGACGGCGCCGCAGGCGGTTCGACCTGCTCCAGCGTCGGCGGTTCGGGGGTTCCAGCGTCGGGCGAGGCCCCGGTGGCCAGGTCGAGCGATGCACCGCCGTCGACGTCGGTCGGCCGCAGCGACTCACCGCCGTCGAGCTGCCCCAGCACCACCGCGACCACCACTGCCCACACGCGTCACTCCACTTGGTCCAGAACGAAGCGGGCCTGTGCCTGCTGCGAGGGGCCGAAGTCGAACCGGTACTCGACCCGGTTCACCAACTCAAAGCCGTATTGCTGCGTGAGCTCCGAGCAGAACGTCGTGGCGCGTGTCACGAGCACGGGCACCTCTTTGGCGCCCCCAGTCGGGAGCACCTCGTGGACGGTGACGTTGACGCTGCGGTTCACGCTCAGAACGTGTGGCGCAGAGACCGCCGCCCGGTAGCTCGCGGAGGCCGTGTGAAGGCCGTCGCTGCGAGCCGGGAGATCGAGGGTGTAGAACGTGAGGAACTGGTCGATCCGCGAGCCGTCGGTCTGCATCGCGAACGGCCCGCGCGAGGCGTGCCAGCAAGCCCGCTCGTCGGTGTTGCCGAGGTCGAGCGTGGTGCGCCCCGTGAAGTTGGGATCGACCTCGCAGGCGAGCCCCTGCAGCGCTGCTTTGAAGCCGCGGTCGCAGTGACACCAGTCGCCTGCTGGATCACGGTGAATGTGGCCGCCGGGATCGCACGGGTCTCCCTTCATCGGGCCGGGCGGTGCACCGCACGAGGCAACGAGCAGCAACGCAACGACGATCGGCGCTCTCATGTGCCGCTCCCCAGCGCGGTGACGGTGCACAGGCCACCACCGTTCAGGTGCGCCTGGTCCTTCAGGCTCTGCACCACGAACTGGTCGAGCGTGCGCACGTCGAACGAGGCCGGGTCGTAGACGACACGCGAGCCATCCGCGTCGAGGAGCGGCCCGCCGTCGCGACCCTTCAAGTTCAACAGGTCCTGAGCGCGGAGGGCTTCGAGCGTCACGAGGCCGTCGACCGGCGCGAGCGCGGTCCATGCCTCGAAGCGCAGGTTGACGCCTCGGTGCGTGCCAAGCTTGTCGTACAGCATGTGGTCGACGTGCATCGTCATCTCGAGCGTCTCGGTCGCGCCATCGCCGACGACCAGGCCCTGGGTACCATCGAGCCCATTGGTGCAGCGGCTGTAGCGATGGTTCAGCGGGAGGCCCACGCGGAAGCCGTAGCTCCCCAGCCCTGTCTTGGTGGCGCGGCCCTCGAACAGGTACGCCCACCCTTTCGCGCGCATTTCGGCCACGTCTTCGGCCGCGACGTCGTGGACCTGCGCGTCTTCGCCAGGCGGGCGCATCGAGAAGGCGATGTCCCACCGGCCGGCAGGAACCTCGGGCCAGGCAAACACGGGCCGTGTTCCACGCTGGACGTCGACGACGTGCAGGCCCGGGCGGTCGAGTCGCGTGCCCTCTCGCGTCGCCTCCACGTCGCCGACGCTCACGATGTACTTGGTGAAGGTGATGCCCCACCGGTCCTTGAGCAACGTGGGCGCGAAGCCGCGCTCAGCGCGTTCTCCGCCGGCCACCGTCACCTGGAAGGTTCCAGCGCCCTGAGGGCCGCAGGCGACCATCAGCAGCGTGGCGAGAATCGAGGCGAGCCGAGTCATGGGGTTCTCTGGGAAAGATCGACCGGGAGGGTGACTCGCACGAAGCCGCCCTCCGGCACGGTGAAGCGCTGGTCGACGAGGGCGTGGACGAGGCAGCCGCGGAAGGCGAGGGCCGGATCGTTCGATGAGGGAAGCCGGAGCTCTTCCACTGCTGCAACCTCACCCTCCTGCACGGCGATGCGTACCTCGACGGACAGCAGGCTCGTGAGGGAAGGATTGGTCTTGCGCGCGTCCTCGAGGCAGCGCGACGTGGAAGGTCGCACGCGTTCGAAGGCCATCAGGAGGCCTTGCGCCGTCGGCGGGAAACGCTCGGGCGCTCCGTCGTGTCGGTAGAGGTGAGCATCGTCGTAGGCGCCGGTGCCACCGTCTGGGCCGCCCGTCAGCGCCGGCGGGCGCTCTTCCACCGTGATGGGCGGTGGGAGCGCCTTCACGATGGTGGAGGTCGTTCCGGCCGCCTCGGGCATGAGCGCTCGTGTCGAGGGAACAGGCGCTGCCGGGCCGGTCGTCTCTCCCGCGGGGCGGCGCAGCTTGAACCACGCCGCCCCGAGGCCGACGAAGAGGGTGGCGAACGCCATGAAGGTCCATCGATTCATGGCGTCCGCCGAGGCGTCACTTGCCGCCGTGGTCGTGGCTGTGGTCGCCGTCCTTCTTGGTGGCCCAGTCCGGCGACATCGACGTGAGCGTCAGGCTCGCTGGAGCCCCGCCCACCATGAAGGTGTGTTCGACCTTCCACTCTTCGATCTTGATCTCCCGCACGGAGCCATCGCGCGGATCGCTGACGTAGGCGCGGCCCCAGCCCATGGTCATCGCTGGGCGCGGCCCGCTCGCCGGCCACATGGCGTATTCGGGCATGACCTTGAGCGGCATGCCGTCGGCCTCGAGTGCGGTCGCCGCGGCGTTCAGCTTGAACTTGTGCAGGTTGCCGTCCATCGTCAGCACGAGCACGTGCTCGCCGGCCTCGTCGACGCGGAAGGCGAAGCGGCGCGTCGGCAGGTTCATCGGGCTGATGGTGTTGCTCCGCGGGTCGATGATCGCGAGGCCGTTCGCAGGGGCTCGATCGAAGTTGCCGATGAACACCGGCATCTTCTCGTGACCCTCGACGGTGCCGACGCGCTCCATGCGACCGGCCGGGTTCGGGATCACCGAGCCCTCGAACTTCTTCGTGGCGCCGTTCCACTTCATGACCAGCGCGCCGTTGGCGCAGCCGAACGAGACGTGGGTCGAGGTCGAGAACTCACCGTGCAGCGAGGTGCAGTTGGCGAAGGTGTCGATCACCGTGTCGGGCGTCGCCAGCGCGCGGTCCGTCGCGCCTGCGGCGAGCTGCCGGGTCGAGGTGCCTCCGTCGGGCAGCGTCTGCACGTCCGGCATGCTCATGGTGGCGACGAGGCGCTCACCCTGGATGATGGCGACGCCGTGGTGTGCCGTACCGGTGGTGGCGCGGCGAGGCGTGAACTCGCCCCGGGAGAGCTGCTGGTCGCTGATGAAGTCGACCGTGCCGTCGCCGTCGTTGAAGAGCGAGGTCCAACCCTGGTTGTAGGTGTAGTGCGTCGGCAGCGCGCCCGAGATGGGGGCCGGCTTGAGCGTCGGAGCCTTCTTCTTGAGGTGGAAGTGGTCGCCGTGCTCCTCGAACTCGACACCCGACTCGAGGATCTGCGTCTTGTTCTGCATGCGCTGGGTGGCGAACACGAAGCCGCCGACGTTGGTGGCGCTCGCGTAGACGGTGCCCGGGTTGTCGAGCATCAGCGTGCCGGGGGTGGACCGGTCGTCGAGGTCGACCACGGTGAGCTTGCCGGAGGTCGCGTCGGCCACCACGAGGCGGCCCAACGTGTACTCGGCCTCGTCGGCCTCGGGCTTCGGCGTCATCGTCTGCGTGCCGCAGGCCGTCGCGAAGAGCGCGGCCCCCAGCAGCGGGGTGAGAATCTGGTTCTTCATGAGAGAGCTCCTGATCAACGGGTGGTCCCAGATGCAGCCGCTCAACTACGGCCACCGGGCTCTATTTGCAACTTCGTTGCGTTGATGAAGCCATTGAGAAAAGCGAACTGAACGCGTCGACTTTGAAGGTTCGTCGTTGACGCAGTGCAGTTGCAGGTGTGTCCAGCTGCGCGATAGATCGATAGACATGGCAACCACCGGACATCACGTCGGCTGTGACTGCGAGCACCATCAACCCCGCGTGAAGCCGGACTCGGAGCGTGCGGGCTGGGTGGCGTCGCTGTTGCCCGTGCTTGCCTGTGCGGTCTGTCCCGCCTGCCTGAGCGCCTACGCGAAGGTGCTGTCGGCGGTGGGCGTCGGGCTGGTGCTGACCGAGACCCAGCACGCCGTGATCATGACGGTCGCGGTGGCCTCGTCGGTCGGGGTCTCGGGGTGGCGGTCATGGCGCGCGCGTCGAGCGTGGCCGTTCCTCGTGTCGCTCACGGGCGCGGCGCTGGTGGTGGCTGGCCACCTCGTCGAGGTGGGCGCGGTCGAGTGGGCCGGGGTGCTGGTGCTGCTGGTCGGCGGGCTTGCCGAGATGCCACTCCTTCGGCGGCTGGTGGGCCGACGCCCGTCGACGGTCGCGACGTCATCGTAGCCGAGGCGTGCTCAGACGCGCGTCACCTGCCAGGCGATGAGCTGGTCCGAGGTGGCCGCTGTGAGCGTCGAACCGTCCGGGCTGAAGGCGAGCTCCGTCGCTTCTCCGCCCAGGGGCGCGATGCCGATGGGCTCCAGTGCGCTCGAGGGCTCCCACATCAGCACGTCACCGTCGAGCGAGCCCGAGGCGAGCAGCCCGGTCGGTGAGAAGACGAGCCGGGTGACGTTTCCCTCGTGGGCTTTCAGCATCACCGGCTCGGTCCCCTCGGGCCCCTTGCCCACGAACCGCCACCCGCAGATGACCTCACCGCCACCCGTGCAGAGCAGCTTCGAATCGGGGCTCCAGGCGAGCGCGGTCGGCTTGGCGGCGTAGCCGCTCATCTCGGAGTCCTTGCCGCTGGCCAGCCTCCAGAAGTGCACGCTGTTGTCCTGGGTCGCCACGGCGATCACCTTGCCGTCCGGGCTGGGCGTGAGGGCCAGCAGCGAGCTCTTCCAGGACAACGTTCGTGACTCGGCGTGTGCCTCGATCGGGAAGATCCGCACGGCGCCATAGCAGCTGGTCATCAGGCGTGATCCGTCGGGAGAGAAGCCGACCCCCGAGATGGTGCTCTCGTGCGGCGGCGTCTCGAGCACTGGCTGCCCGGCGCCGGTCCAGAGCCGAACGCCTCGACCCTGGGCGGTCGCGAGCTGGCCCCGCGTCGACCACGCGATGCACTCGACCCAGCCGCCCCTGGCACCCGGCAGGGTCGCGAGCAGCTCACCACCCGAGTGATACAGACGCGTCTGGCCGTCGAAGCACGCCACGGCGAGACGGTCGTCGGCTGGCGAAAACGCGAGGGTCGAGACGCTGTCGGGGAGCCGGGTCTCCCATCGGGTCGAACCCGTGGCGGCGTCGAGGACGACCACCCGGCCATCGGCGGCCCCCAGGGCGAGCACCGCGCCCGTGCGGTCGAACGCGAGACCCCGCGGAAACTCGGACGGAGAGAAACGCCACGCGTCGATCAAGTGGGCGCGGCGAACCGGCTTCTTGAACACGCTCACGCCAGACACCGCCGGAAGCCCTCGGTCAGCTCGGCGCGGTCGAGCTTGCGGCCGATGAACACGAGATCGTTCGTGCGCGGCTGCGTGCCCCATGGGCGGTCGGGGCGACCATCGAAGAGCATGTGGACGCCCTGAAACACGAAGCGGCGGTCTTCGCCCTTCACCGACAGGATGCCCTTCATGCGGAAGAGGTCGACCCCCTTCTCCTGAAGGAGCTTCGAGAGCCACCCGTTGAGCTTCTTCCCGTCGACCTCGCCGTCGAGGTGAATGCCGACGGAGGTCACCGTCTCGTCGTGCTCGTGGCCTCCGTACACCTTCTCGCCAAGCGGGGCCGTGCTGCCGAGCCGCACCTGATACTCGTCGCCTCCGTGCTCGGTGAGCAGCATCCACCGGCCGGCGCGCGGGACTCGCACCTGGAACATCGTCGGCTTGCCCGAGGAGACGTCGAGGTTCATCGAGCGCTCGGGCTCGACCACGCCGCCGGGTGCGACCACTCCGGGCGCCTTCGTCCACAGGCGCACTCCGCGCTCCGGCCCCTCCTTCAGCGGCTCGACCACGCCGTCGACCGGCACCAGCACGACCTGCATGGTGTCGTCGGCACCCGCGGCCAGTGAGAGCGTGCTCGAACCCTCGGCGAGCTCGTACACGGCGCCCCACTCGAACGGGTACTCGGGCTCGAGGAAGGTGGGCTTCTTCTCGACCGCCCGCTTCAGATCGAACCCCCCAACGTCGAGCACCTCGGCGATGGGAACGTTCGCGTTGGTCGCCCGCACCAGCTTCGCCATCGCGTTCATCGACCGAATGCGCCGCTCGAGGGCGTCGGCCTCTTCGGGTGAGACGAGATCCATCTTGTTGAGCACCAGGACGTCGCCGAAGGCCACCTGCTGCTGTGCCTCGTCGCTGTCATCGAGGTGCAGCGAGACGTGCTTCGCGTCGACCATCGTCACGATGCCGTCCAGGCGGAAATGTCGCTGCACCTCTTCGTCGACGAAGAACGTCTGCGCCACCGGTGCGGGATCCGCCAGGCCCGTCGTCTCGACGAGCACCTGGTCGAACTTGTCTCGGCGCTTGATGAGGTTGCCGAGAATGCGAATGAGGTCGCCGCGGACGGTGCAGCAGATGCAGCCGTTGTTCATCTCGAAGACCTCTTCGTCGGCATTGATGACGAGGGCCTGGTCGATGCCGATCTCACCGAACTCGTTCTCGATGACGGCGATGCGCTTGCCATGCTGCTCCGTGAGGATGCGGTTGAGCAGGGTGGTCTTTCCCGAGCCGAGGAAGCCGGTGAGCACCGTGACGGGAATGGTCTGGTCGGACATGGGTGTTCCTTTCAGGCAGAGACAGCAAGACGAATGGACAGCCAGAGACCGGCGACGATCGACAGCGTCGCCGCCACGCGGAGCACGGCGGTGCGCCAGGCGCGGGACCGACGCGCCGCGACGTTGAGGGGCAGCGCCAGCGCGAGGGTGACGGCCGCCATCCCGAGCACCACGCCCGCGCCATACAGCACGAGGAACGCCAGCGCGCGTGGCCGGTCGGTCATCGTCGACAGCGCCAGCAGCCCGACACCGGCCGAGCCCGCCAGGCCGTGGACGAGGCCCAGCGCGAAGGTGCGCCCGTCGTGACGCGCGACGTGCGGCGAAGGACACGTCGCGTGTCGCCATTGGCTCACCCCCAGCCAGACCAGCGACGCGGCAACCGTCACCTCGGCCAGCGGCGCCAGCCACGGGGGCAGGTGAATGCCGGCGGCCACCAGCAGCAGGCCAACCCCGAAGAACGTCGCCGAATGGCCCAGCCCCCAGACGAGCGACGTCTTCAGCGCGTCGACGAGGCCACGCTCGGAGCGCAGCAACGAGGCGATCGTGCAGACGTGGTCGGCATCCGAGGCATGGGCAAGCCCCAGGGTCAGTCCGAGCCTCAGCGCCGATTCGATCACGTGGCTCCCTCTCTGGAGTTGCAGCACAGACGCGAATACGTCAGAAGGTCAGATGCAACACTGATACGAAAAGCGCCCGCGCGGCGCAAGAGGTGCGAACCCATGGCGACGAAGAAGCGACGCGACCGACGACTCCCCGTGACCGTGCTGAGCGGGTTTCTCGGCGCTGGGAAGACCACGCTGCTCAATCACGTGCTGACGAACCGCGAGGGCCTCAAGGTCGCGGTCATCGTCAACGACATGAGCGAGGTGAACATCGACGCCATGCTCGTCAAGCAGGGGCAGTCGGCCTTCAAGCGGGTCGACGAGAAGCTCGTGGAGATGTCGAACGGCTGCATCTGCTGCACCCTTCGAGAGGACCTGCTGACCGAGGTCCGTGCGCTCGCCGACTCGGGCAAGTACGACTACCTGCTGATCGAGGGCACCGGCATCGCAGAGCCGTTGCCGATCGCCGAGACCTTCACCTTCGCCGACGAAGACGGCGTCTCACTCGGCGACGTGGCCCGCCTCGACACCATGGTGACCGTCGTCGACGCGAAGAACTTCCTCACCGACTGGCAAGAGGCCGAGTACCTCTCGGACCGGGGGCTGGCTGCGGCCGAAGAAGACGAGCGCACCGTCGTCGACCTGCTCGTCGATCAAGTCGAGTTCGCGAACGTGCTGGTGCTCAACAAGACCGACCTCGTCACCAGGCGCGAGCTCAAGGCCGTCGAGGGCGTGCTCAAGAAGCTCAACCCTGACGCACGACTGCTGCACTCCGAGCGGGGGCGCGTTCCGCTGACGGCGCTTCTCGACACCGGGTCGTTCGACCTCGAGAAGGCGCAGCTGGCGCCCGGTTGGCTGAAGGAGCTGCGGGGCGAGCACGTGCCCGAGACCGAGGAGTACGGAATTTCGTCGTTCGTGTTCCGGGCGCGACGACCGTTTCACCCGGCTCGGCTCTGGAAACACGTTCACAAGAGCTTCAAGGGCATTCTGCGCAGCAAGGGCTTCTTCTGGCTCGCCACGCGAAACGACGTGACCGGGGTCTGGGGGCAGGCCGGCGGCGCGACCAGCCTCGAGCCCAGCGGCATGTGGTGGGCGGCCGTCCCGAAGTCCGAGTGGCCGAAGGACCGCGCGCTGCGGAAACTCGTCGAGGCTGACTGGCACCCGACGTTCGGAGACCGCAAGCAGGAGATCGTCTTCATCACCAAAGGGCGAGACCACAAGGCCCTCACGCGTCAGCTCGAGAAATGCCTGCTCACGGACGCCGAGATGAAGAAGGGCCCCGAGGCGTGGAAACACCTGGCTGATCCCTTCCCCAGGTGGGTCGTGATGCAGTCCGAATCGTCGGAGGCGGCGTGACACCCGCGCTCGAGCCGATGGCCCCTGTGCCCGCCGTGGCGCTCGACCGATGGCCTGAGCACGCCACGCGCGTGGCTTCGCTGGAAGACCTCGTCGCGATCTACGAATCAAGGTTGAGCCTGGTGACGGCGCCGCTCGATCTCTCGCCCGACGATCAGCACGCCATCGAGGCGGCCGCCGCGTCGTTGCCGTGCTTCGAGTTCGCCCGCGAGAGTGGTCCGGCAGGAGAACCGCTCGAGTACGCGTTGCCGTGGTTCGAAGGACTCGCCGGGGGAGAGGCCTGGCTTCGTGTGGCGCGGCCGGTCGTCGAGGTCTTCGCTGACCTCTTCGAAGCCGACCGCCTCGGCGTGCGCCTCACCCTCTCAGACAAGCCCATGTGCCCGCGCTTTCACGTCGACAACGTCGTCTGTCGGCTGGTGGTGACGCTCGTCGGGCGAGGGAGCGAGTTCCTCGACGACGCGGACGTGCGACGGAAGCTCCTGGGAACGAAGGAATCGCCCGTCGAACGCGGAGGGGCCCACCTGCACCACCTCGAGCCGCGCGAGGTCGGCCTGTTCAAGGGTGAGGCGTGGCCCCAGAACAAGGGCCGCGGCATCGTTCACCGCAGCCCGGCGGGCACCGATCGCCGCCTCGTGATGACCGTCGACCTGCTCTGATCAGAGCTTGCTCTTCTCTTCGAAGACGACGTGCTTGCGCGCGATGGGGTCGTACTTCTTCATCTTGAGCTTCTCCTGCTGCGAGCGGCGGTTCTTGGTCGTCGTGTAGTAGGACCCAGTGCCCGCGGTGGAGACGAGATAGATGATGGTTCGGTTTCCTTTCGGCATGTCGTGACTCCCTTGGTGCGGGTGGTTTCAGCGGCCGGGGACACGCAGGGTGTCCACGGTGAAGACGAGGCGCGGTGCGCCGGGGACGTCGGGCGATCGGTGCACCGTTCCGAAGCGGCCGTTCGCCGGCCACGCGCTCCCCTTCATGAGCGCCACGTCGAAGCGCTCGAGGTGTTCGACCCGACCGCTGGGGCGCGTCGGCGCGTGCATGGCGTCGCAGGTACGCAGGTGCTGGCGATCGACCGAGGACTCGGCGATCCACTCGGTGCCCGGGCCCGCATAGGTGCACAGCAGCCGCACCCCGACGTTGTCGACGTGGAACCGGGGGCACTTGCGGCCGTCGATGGTCGCCAACTGGACTCGCAGCGGCTCATCGCCCACGACCCTGACGTAGTGGTGGAGCACGTTCGAAAGGTCGTCAGCCCAGGCCTCCCGAAGCGGGCCGGCGGGGAGCGTCGTCAGCATCGTTGCGACGTCAAAGGCGTCAGCTCGCACACCGCGTTCGTCGATGGCGAGGGAGTGCGAGCGCGCCACCGAATCGAGCCACGTCGAGAGGGGACTGGGGAGCGTGCGGCGCCAGACACAGAGGTCGACGGTGGTGCGGCGAATGGCCGACAGGCGCCCGGGTTCGGTGACGAGTCGATGGCGGTCCTTCGGGCGACGAACCGGAGCTGACGAGGCAAGTTCGAGCATGCGACTCGATGGCTATCGCCATTGCGGTCGTCTTGCAATACAGTGGCGAAACGATGGTCACGTTGACGCCTCGCGATCTCCAGCGCCTCGAGCGGCTGTTCGACCAGCAGATGTGGGCCTTTGGCCGCGACGCGACCCGGCCGGGAGACAACTTGTTGGTGCGGCGAGGGTTCTCGCGCTCGCCGCCACCGCCTGGGCGCGAGGTGTCGGGCACCTATCGGTTGGCGTCAGGCGGCCTCGAGGTCGAGCTCTCGTCGTTGGGCGTGCGCGCGACGGCGGGCGAGCGGGCGGTCTTCCTCGATCGGGATCCCATGAGTCGCCAGGTGCCGCGCGCTGACGCGACGGTGTTCGTGAAGCTGCTCGAGTGGTTCGCGAGCTACGAGCTCTGGGTCCACGACGCTGCTGGCCGGGAATGGCGAGAGGTGGCGCTCCGTCAGCGCTCCCGGCGCCCCGCCTTCGACGCTGCCGAGATGCCGGCCCTCTGGCACGAGTTCGCACGGAAGGTCGAAGCGAGCACGAGCCACTGAGTGACGCTCCGGCTTCACTCCCAGGTGCAGGGCGGTCCAGGTGGGCCGTCCGTCGAGCCGGGGCGTCACTTGGTCGTTCGTGCTGGTAGACCGCTCCACATGGGCGACCCCGTCTACCTCGACTTCAACGCCACCACGCCGCTGCTGCCCGACGTCGTCGAGGCCATGCTTCCCTTCCTGCGCGAGCACTTCGGCAACCCGTCGAGTGGTCACGTCTACGGGCGGCGCGCGAAGGCGGCCGTGGAGGTGGCACGGGACCAGGTGGCTGCGCTCCTGGGCTGCTCTTCTCAGGAGATTCTCTTCACCTCGGGTGGCACCGAGGCCAACAACCTCGCGCTCATCGGCTTGTGGCGCGCCGGGCGGTTCTCGCAGGCCGTCACGAGCGTGGTGGAGCACCCGGCCACCTCGTCGCCGCTGGCGGCCCTCGAAGCTGAAGGCGTTCCTGTCGACCGGCTTGGCGTCGACTCACGCGGCGTCACGACGCTGCCGCAGGCACTCGAGGCGCCCGTGCTCGCGAGCCTCATGCACGCCAACAACGAGACCGGCGTGCTGCAGCCCGTCAAGGAGCTCGCCGCGAAGGTCCACGCGGCAGGCGGAGTCCTTCACACCGATGCCTCGCAGACGGTGGGCAAGGTGCGCGTCGACGTCAACGCGCTCGAGGTCGATGCGCTGACGGTCTGCGCGCACAAGCTGTACGCCCCCAAAGGCGTCGGCGCCCTCTACGTCCGGCAGGGGCTGACGCCGAAGCCGTATCTCCTCGGCGCCTCCCACGAGCGCGGGCGGCGGCCCGGCACCGAAAACGTCGCGTCGATCGTCGGCCTGGGGGTGGCCTGCGAGATCGCCAGGCGAACGGTCGACGCCGAAGCGCTGCGGGTGGCCGCGCTGCGCGACGAGCTGCTCCGTCGCCTCATCGAACGCGTTCCTGGGCTCCAGGTGAACGGCGCCGGGGCCGAGCGGTTGCCGAATACGCTCTCGGTCCGTTTCCCCCGGGTCGCGGGCAGCGCCGTGCTCGCCCACGCGCCCGAGGTGGCGGCCAGCACCGGCAGCGCCTGTCACGACGGGCACGAGCTGGCGTCGGCCATCATCCTCGCGATGGGCGTCGACCCGCTCGAGGCCCAGGGAACGGTCCGTCTGAGCCTGGGCCGGTCGACCTCGCCGTCCGACGTCGCGTTCGCCGCCGAGCACCTCGCCCAGGCGTGGACTGGCGCCGCTCAGGGCCGGTAGCGCAGCACGGTGCCGAAGAAGCCCACCGCCCAGATGTGGTTGGCATCGACGCCGTGAACGTCACGGAGAAACTGGGTCGTCGGGCTCGACACGCGGGTGGGTGCGACACCGGAGAAGCGGTGCACCTCGCCGGCTGGGCCGACGCTCCACATGGCGCTCGGGCTCGCGCCCCACAGGCCCATCACCGTCACGTCCTGCGGGCCGCTCAGCGTTCGCCAGCTCGTTCCGTCCCAGCTCGCGAAGGCGCCATTGCCACCCGCGGCCCACGCCGACCCAGGGCCGAGCGCCAGCGCCACCGTGAGTCCGTTCGGCATGCCCGTCGGCACTTCGCGCCAGGAGACTCCGTCGAACTCGAGCACCAGGCCTGATGATCCGACGGCCCACACGCGCGTCGCGGTACCCGTGAGGTCTGCGATGTCCTTCGTCGTGTTGCTGACCGCCACGGCGAGCGAGGTGCCGTCCCACCGCAGGAGCGTTCCGTTCCAGCCGCCGAACCAGATGTCACCCGCGCTCCTGCCCCAGATGGCCTCGAGGCGCTTGAGGCCTCTCATGACGACGGTCCACCGGGTGCCATCGAAGCGCGCCACCAGGCCGTTGGTCCCGGACGGTTGACCAGACCCTCCAGCGATCCACACGTCCGATGGGCCCGACGCCCACACCGCGAACAGATCGTCCGACAGCCCGGTGTTCACGCTCGTCCACGACGCGCCATCGAAGTGCAGCACGGTGCCTTGATCGCCGACTGCCCAGACGTCGTTCGTCGACAGGGCCCATACCGACCGGAGGTGATTCGTCGTGACCGGCATTCCCGCGGGACTCAGTCCGTCGAGACACCAGCCATCGGGCGGGCAGGGCGTCGGGGCGGCACCGGCGTCAGCTGGCGGTTGCACGACGCCCGCGTCCCTCGGCGGGGAAGCGCCAGCGTCCACGCCAGCATCGATGACCACCGGTGACGACGGCGCTCGGCAGGCGCGCTCGACGCACGCCTCACCCGTGCCACACGAGCCGCAGGCCGCGCCGGGCGCACCGCAGGCATCGACGTCTTCGCCCGTCAGACAGGTGCCCATCGCGTCGCAACAGCCCGGGCACAGCCGGGAGCACTCCTGCGTTCGAACCACGACCGCCCGTGTCTGACAACCCAGCCCCAGCAGTCCCACCACCAGCATCCATGCGCGCATGCTCGCTGGGAGCCAGGCACTCGGGACAAGTCGCACGCTGCCGCAACCCTCTGAATACCAGTGGTTGGAGTAGCCTCGGCGACGTGGTGACCGACGCCCAGCGCGCCCAGCAGCAGTGGCAGACCCTGCGCGGCGCGACGCGAACGCCAGCGGTCGGTGGGGCGTTGGTGCGGCTGTTTCAGCAGGGCCGGTCGGCGTGGCCCGCCATCGAGGTGTCCCTCGACGCGTTCGTCGCGCACGTCGCGACAGTGTCTGCGGCGACGTTACCGGTGGCCGAGCTGGAGGGGCTCTCGGGTGAGGGTCTGTACCTCTGCGCCGCGTGCCTGCGAGGTGATGGAAGCGCGCACACGCTCTTCGACACCGTCTTCCTGTCGCCACTCAGCCGCGTCGTCGGAAAGGTCGACGGTGGGCGTGAACTCTCGGCCGACGTCGTGCAGCAGCTCCGCGGCCAGTTCTTCGCGCCCGCAGCGGGCCAGCGCTCGGCCTTCCTCAGCTACTCGGGCCGGGGCGCGCTCGCGGTGTGGCTCAAGGTGTTGGCGGTGCGAGCGGCGCAGAAGCTGCGAAGGGGTGCGGCGCGGAACGCCGAGATCTCCGATGACGGGTTGGTGACGCTCCCGGCCTCGGACGCAGACCCCGAGCTGCGCTTCCTCAAGCAACAGCATCGCCAGCACTTCAAGGCCGTCTTCGCGGAGGCGCTCGCGGCGCTCACCTCGCGCGACCGAAGCGTGCTGCGCATGAGCCTCGTCGAAGGGCTCAGCATCGACGACCTCGGCCGGGTCTACGACGTGCACCGGGCCACGGCTGCGCGGTGGGTGGCCGCTGCCCGGGAGGCCCTCGTGGAATCGACCCGTCGGCGTCTGGCCGAGCAGCTGAAGGTCACGGACGCCGAGCTCGATGAGGTGATGGGCGCGGTGCAGAGCCACCTCTCCATCAGCCTCGGCGCAGGACTCGCCTCGAAGGGCTCGTCACGGCGGTGACGTCGTCACAGCCGAGGTCGATGGCTCGTACCAGTCCTCGACGACCTGCAGCTGCCCCTGGAGATTCGAGATGGTGCCGGCGGTCTGTGCGTCGAGGTCACCTGCGCGACGCTGGAGCAGGAGCGCCCGAATGACGTCGGGGTGCGGAACGCCGCGCACGCGACGCGCCAGGTCGACCGCCTGAGCGCGCGCTTCCTTCGAGGCCGCGGGTGCCGTGGCGAGCGCGAGCGCTGCAATTACGGCCGGTGCTTCGCCGATGGACGAATCGCCGCGCACCTCGTCGAGGACCGGACGTGCCTGCTCGTTGGCGCCGGGTCGGCCCGAGACGGCGAGGGTGAGCGCGAGCGCTGCGCGTGATTCGAGTGTCTCCCGATGGTGCGGTCCGACGCTGCGATCTCCAAGCTGCACCGCATGGGTGAGGGAATCGACGGACTCGTCGAAGCGCCCCATCGCCCGGAGTCGTTCGCCGAGGTTCCGATGCGCCAGGGCGCTGTATCGGTGGTTGGGCCCGAACACGGACTCGACGAGCTCCACGGCCTGCTTCGTCGACACCAACGCCTCGGCGAACTCGCCCCGCAGCTCGAGGGCGAGGCCCAGCGCCACCAGTCCAGTCGCCGCCGTCATCGGGCTCACGTCCTTGCGCTGGCGGACGTCGTCGAGCGCTTCGGTGAGCGAGGACTTGGCGTCGGCGGCAAGGCCCGAGCGCGCGAGGGCATCGCCGTACGTCACGCGCGCATGAAGCGCGAGCGGGTGGGTTCGCCCGAGGAGGTCTGAGCGGAGCGTCGCTGCGGCTCGCGCCTCGTCGAGGGCCTCCCGGTGTCGCCCATGCTGGAGGAAGAGCTGAGCGCGGAGGTTCCGCACGTCGGCCGTCGAGAGCGCGTCGTTCCCGCTCGTCCACGCCAGAGCACGCTCGCTCACCGTCAGTCCCGCCGTCAGGTCGCCCTGCGCGACGCGCAGCATGGTGGTCGCGACGTCGACCTCCGCTCGGAGCCTCGGGCGGGGCAACTGTTCGAGCGCGGCGTCGGCTCGGCGCACCCACGGCTCGGCGTCGGCCGGCCGCATCGACTGCGTCCCGATGACGAGGATGTGCTGCACCGCGATGCGGGCAATGGCCTCGAAGTGTCGGCCGGCCTCTGCCGCGAGCAGCGCGTCGGTCAGCGTCGACTCCGCCTCGGCGAACGCTCCACGTGCCCGGAGCGCTTGCGCTTTCGCGAGGAACGCCTCCGCCTCCGCGGGACGCCACTCGGTCTTCCGTGCGACCTCGACGGCCTGCTCCGCGGAGGCTTTGGCGTCGTCGGGCTTCCCAGCGAGTCGAAGCGCATCGGCCGTGAGCGCTTGAAGCCGCGCCGAATGCACGAGCGCCGCGACTCCGGCCGCCGGTGGCATTGGAACGATCGTGAGCAACTCTCCAGCGAGGCAGGCCCGCTCGTCGTCGAGACGGGTCACGAGCGCCTGGGCCGCGCGGGCCTCCGTCGTCGGCTGGGCGAGCACCTCGGTCGTGAGCTCGAGCTGCTCGGTACGCTGAGTCAGGCAGGTCAGCACGGTGCGCTGGGACGGCGTGGGCGCTGCACAGTTCTCGGCCCAGGCGACGGAGAGCCCCTTCGAGAGCGCTTCAAGGCGACTGATGAGCGGCGCCGCGCGCTCCTGCGTGAGGCGGCTGGCGAGCGCGGCCTTGCGGTCGGCATCGAACGCCTGGCGCAGGCGGAGCTCGAACCCAGCGCAGTCAGCGCGCGCGTTCCGAAGCCACAGCCCGGCGCCTGGGACCAACACCAGCGCGGTGGCCAGCGCGACCAGGGGCCACCGTCTGCTGCTGTGGGTCCGAGGCACGAGCGCGTCAAGCAACGCCTCCATCGACGGAAAGCGCTTCGTGGGATCGGCCGAAAGCCCGCGAACGAGCGCTTGGCCGAGCGAGCGCGAGATCGACCGCGGTCCCTCGGGAATACGGCCGGTCGTGATCGCCGCGAGCAGCTCGGAGCGTGTCGCCGTCTCGAACGGCCTACGCCCATGGAGCGCCTCGAAGAGCGCC
>JBILEB010000316.1:0-3534 GCA_044352295.1 Myxococcaceae bacterium | reverse complement strand
TTCGCGTGCTGCAGGAGCGTGAGATTCAGCGGGTCGGCGGCGAAGACACGGTGAAGGTCGACGTGCGGGTGGTGGCGGCGACGCACCGCGACCTCAAGGCCGAGGTGGCGGCCGGCCGGTTCCGCGAAGACCTGTTCTACCGGCTCCACGTGGTGCCGCTCACCGTGCCGCCGCTGCGGGAACGGCCCGAAGACCTGACGCAGCTCGCGAAGCACTTCGTCGCCAAGCACGGCCCGCGCATCAACCCGCAGGTGAAGGGGCTCTCGCCAGACGCGCTCGCGGCGCTGGGTCGCTACGCGTGGCCCGGCAACGTGCGCGAGCTCGAGAACGCCATCGAGCAGTCGCTCGTCTTCGCTGAGGGCGCGGTACTCGACGAGAAGGAGCTGCCGGCCTTCCTCCAGGGAGCGTCCGCGAGGGCGGCCCAGAGCGCCCAGGGGCTTCCGATTCCGCACGGAGATCGCCCGCTCCCCGACATCCTCGAGGATCTCGAGCGTCAGCTCATCCACAAGGCCTACGAGAAAGCGAAGGGCGTGAAGACCGAGACGGCGCGGCTCCTCGGCATCAAGACGAGCGCCCTCTATTACAAGCTCGAGAAGTACGGGTTCATCCAGAAGGGCGAGACGCCCACCGAGTAGAGATTCCCACCATGCGCCTGTTCGTCCTGTCGTGTCTGCTCGCCGCCAGCGGTGCCGTTGCGCGGCCCAAGTCGACCTTCATCGAGATCAAGAACCTCCCGTCGAGCGTGAAGGGCCTCGCGGGTGTGCTCGAGAAAGAGAAGCCCGGAGACTTCCGCACGCAGGCGCTGTGGGCCCTCGAGGCGAAGCTGCGCGAGAAGGGCACCGAGGTGCGCGAGCCCGAGGTGATCGACGCGCTGCTCGACGAGACGCTGCGACGCGTCTTCGAGGACATGGCGGCCGCGACCGACCTCTACAAATGGGAGGGCGACGACGCGCCGCGCGGAGACGTGCTCATTCGCGGCACCACCTTCGTCTTTCCAGGTCGCGCGAGCACGGGCTTCTCGAGGTCGTACACCGTGCGTCCGCAGGGCAAGCGCATCGATCGTGCGTATTTCAATACGGACTGCACGGTGAAGGTGCAGGTGGCGAAGAGCCCGGCCGAGTGGTTCACCCACGTCGAGGCGAAGGGCTGGGGCGTCGCGATGGATCCCGTGCTGGCGACCGACGGCGTGCACCGCGTCGTGGTGCGGCTGTTCTCGAAGGGCGGCACCGAGCCCCCGTCGATTCGGCATGAACGGCCGGTGTGGATCGGCTTCTTCCGTCAGGAGGCGACCGGCGGCCCGTGGAACCCGCTCGTCTTCAACCCGGCGGCCGCGAAGCTCGCGCGCGACCAGGAGACGACGCTGCTGCCCGCCGACCCGAAGGTGAAGGTCACCGACGCGATGAAGCAGCACGTGCTCGCGGTGCGCCTGGGCGACCTGGCGTTCATCAACCCGTCGCGCGCGGCCCTGCACGAGTCGGAGGTGCGGTGGACGTCCCTCAACGGCCTGTCGGGCGCGGTGGTCGACGAGCGGTCCACGAAGTGGATCGATCCCCTGCGCACCTCGGACGATCCGCTCACCCGCGCAGTGGTGGTGAACAAGCTCGCCTCGCTGGGCGCAGACGTCACCCCGGACGAGCTGTTCGACGTGCTGGTGAACGTGAAGCAGGCGCGGGTGCAGGCCGAGGCGCTCCTGACGCTCAACAAGCGCATCGACGCCAGCACCGACACCCCGAGCGAAGAGGACCTCGCGGTGCTCACCAAACTGGGCGCGACGACCGACCTCAAGCAGTGGCGCACCATGGCGCGCGCGAAGGGCGGCAGCGGCCTCAAGTACTTCCGAAAAGGGCCCAGCGGCTGGGAGCCGGTGGTGCCGAAGAAATGAGCCTCGCCTTCGACTGGTTCCCGTTCGATCGCCTCACCGGCCGGCAGGTGCACGACGTGTTGCAGCTGCGCGAGCGGGTGTTCATCGTGGAGCAGCGCTGCGCGTACCTCGACGCGGACGGCCTCGACCCGAAGTGCTGGCAGGGGCTGGGGACGCTGGCGGACGGGACGTTGGTGGCGACCTCGCGCATCGTCCCGCCGGGGCTGTCGTACGAGGCGCCCTCCATCGGGCGGGTGGTGACTTCTCCGGAACATCGTCGCGGCGGGTTGGGGCGCGCGCTCATGACGTCGGCCATCGAGCAGACCCGCCGCCTCTACCCCGGGCAGGACATTCGCATCGGCGCGCAGCGGTACCTCGAGGCGTTCTATGCCTCCCTGGGCTTCGCGCCCGACGGCGAGCCCTACGACGAAGATGGGATTGAGCATCTCCCCATGCGTCGCGGGTGGTGACCGCCTCAGCGCCCGGCGGTGGGGACCTGCGTTCCAGCGGCCCCAGCGCCCGGCTCGACGGTGGAGCTGTCGTCGCACTGGATGAGGCGTCGGCGTGAGGGGCCTTCGACGATCAGCCGGCTCGATCGCGTGACGGTCGCTCGCACGAGCTCTGGCGCGCCCAGGGTCACCGTCGACAGGCCGGTCGCGTCGATTCGCGCCACCACCATCTGGAGCGAGCGGGTGTGTGCGACACCGACATCATCGACCCGCGCGTCGAGCACCCGCGTTCGTCCACCGACGTCCACCTGACCATCGCTGCTCGCGTCGATCCGCAGCGTATCGGCCTCGAGGTGACTGACGACCAGGCGTCCCCCGCGCCGCGCCGCCAGCTCGAGCCGACCTCCCAGCAGCCGATTCACCGTCACCGTCGCGTCGTCCTCCGTGATCACCGCACGGAGGTCTTTCATCGTCACGAAGGCCGTGGGCCGCTGGGCGTCGGCGGACGCTTCCACGAGAAGCCGCTCGGGCGTCGACGACCATCGAACCGCGCCCTCCAGTTGGATGGAGGGTTCGCTCGTCGTTCCCAGCAGGACCTGCACACTCACCGGACCTCGCACGAGCAAGGCCTTCGTCGGCGTGAGGGGCTGACGCGTTCCCGGGTCGGTCGTGCAGGCCGTCGCCAGCACACCGCCGACCACCGCTCGAAGGACGACCCAACGCATGCGCGACACCTGACTACCGGCCTCTCGACATCTTTGGTTGCCGGAGCCGGGGCGAAGTGATCACCGGTTCTCGACCCCCGCTGCCAGGGCTCCTGTCGCTGGTGTCGAAACGACAGCGGGCCGCCGGCTCCTCGAGGGAGCGCGGCGGCCCGGAAGGGGTCGTCGTTTCAGCGCTGGACGTAGCGGTTGAACCGCGCGGTCGACAGCGGCGCCGACAGGTTCGTCACGTTGGCCGCGCGAATGCCCGAGTCGCTGATGGCGTAGACGAAGTCATCGGCCATCACGCTGCGGCGCACCTGCGGCGACCAGTAGTACGTCCAGTTCGACCACTGCTCGACCTGGTACAGGTCGCGCATCGAGATGGCCCCCTTTGGCGTGAAGCCCGTCACCGGATCGACCGAGAAGACGCGCAGGTCGGAGGTGAAGGACGACCAGTACGAATCACCCGTCGCGCCCCAGTTCCAGTCGATGAAGGGAATCGCGAGCAGCTTCTTCGCCG
>JBILEB010000198.1:0-12280 GCA_044352295.1 Myxococcaceae bacterium | reverse complement strand
ACCCGCGCACGAGCCGCTTCACGGCCGCGACGTCCAACGCGTCCCCGAGCTGCACCTCGACGCCTTCGACCGCCTCGAACGCCCGACGCGTCAGCGCCACGACCGAATGACCCCGTGTGCGCGCGAGTCGGAGCACTTCCCGCCCGGTCCGGCCGCCGCCTCCAAGCACCGCCAGCCGCATGCATCACTCCTTCAGGAACGCGCGCAGCAGCGACATGGTCTCGGCCGGCTTCTCCGTCGGGAACCGATGGCCGGCGCCCTCGATGGTGATGACGCGCCCTCGCGGGAAGAACGGCAGGTGGTACTGCCGCTGGTATTCGGGCCCGAGCAGGCTGCACGAGCCACCCACCAGCACCACCGGGCCCTGGAAGCGGTCGACGCCCACGGTGAAGTCGTAGTCGAACGTACCCGGCGCACCGCGGCCCTGGAGCAACGCCGAGCGGAGCAGGTCGACGTGTCCTCCCGGGCGCCACAGCGGGATTTCTGGAGGCCGCTTCGGGTCGCAGAAGTAGCCCGGCGTGTTCTCGCCCTGGAGCGCCATGAGCGCCCGCAGGTCGAGCCGCTCGTGCGTCGACGGACTCAAGACCTCGTTCTGCCAGAACATCGAGTTGAGCCCGGGGCCCAACAGGTCGACGCGAATGAGCGAAGGGTACGTGGGCCCGAAGATGGCGCCGTTCAACCCCCCGGGCTCGAGGAGCGCGAGGTGGTCGACACGGTCCGGCCGGCGGCCGACGTAGAGCGAGGCGTACATGCCTCCGAAGGAGTGCCCGATGAGGCCGACGGGGCGCCCGGGGCTGAAGTGGTCCGCGAGCGCATCGACCTCTTCGACGATGGCCTCGGCGGTGTACTCGTCCGGTCCGTCGAGCCGCTCCGAGAGCCCGTTGCCGCGCTGGTCCCACACGACGATGAAGTGCTCATCGGCGAGCGGCTCGAGCATGAGCAGGTAACGCCCATCGGCGAGCGAGCCGTGCATCGCCAACACCACGTGGCGGCCGGGCGTTCCGAACGTACGCACGTGCACGCGGCGCTCCCGGCCTGCGACGCGAATCGATAACGACGGGAGGGCGGGGTCGTCCACCACCGTCGGGGGCACGAGGCCCGCCGTCTCGGGCGATTCGCATCCCATCGAGACGAGCAGGAACAGCGTCAGAGTTCGCACGCGACCCCCAGGCCCATGGTGAACGGGAGCGTCGAGGTGGGCGGAGCGGCCGGGCCCACGCGTGCCGGCGTGAGGACGAGGCTCGCGTTTCCGAGCAGCCACACCCGCACCGCGCCGACCTCCACCAGCCTCAGCCGAGCGAGCACGCCGAGGTCGATGCGAAACGCGGGCAGCCACAGGCCTCCGGCGCGGGGCGACTGAACGGCGCTGCCGGGACGATCTCCAAAGCTGTCACGCACCACGAGTGAGGGCGTCCAGCTCGCTGCGACCGTCGGCACCACGCTCGCGTCGAACGCCACGGTCCAGGTCGGGCGGTACACCCCGGGTTGCACGCCCGCGCGCACGTCGACGGCGAGCCACGAGCCGCTGAAGTCATTCGACCACGGCACGCCGAGCTCGAGCCGGCCGGCGAGGCCGAACCAGTCACCCAGGCGTCGAAGGAGACCTGCTCCAAGGGCGAGCCGGCCGCCCAGCACCAACGGCCGAACCAGCGGCGTGTCGAGCTGCACGTCGAGCCGCAGGCCCTCGGTCAGTCGGAAACCACCGCCCACCTGCACCACCCACGCAGACGCGAAGCCCCCGCTCACCCAGGCTTGGTGACGACCATCGACGGTCTGCGCCGGGGCCGGCAGTGCCCCCTACCACCAGCGAGAGAAGGCTGATCAACACGGTCGTCCTTTCAGCAAGGGGAGTGCCCTCCGCCTCGCGGCCGCTTGAGCTGCTTGAACCCCGCAGCGTTTGCGTACCCGAATCCCGGCGCGCGAATGGTGCACGCCCCGACGCAGCCACACCACCACGCGGTCCCTTTCCGACGCGGTGAACTGAAACGTGTCGAAGTGGATCGCCAGTGAAGCGCGGGCTTCACGATGAAATGACGGTCAACATTTCAGGAATCAAGGCTGGCGCATTCCGCGGTGTCTGAGGGCTGCGTTTCGTGGCCGTCCTGCGCCCCGCGCCGCCCCAGAATCCCGAGGCGACCAGCGGTGTGTCGGGAACCTTCGGGCCCATACCCTCTTCCTCGAGCTGTGGCGTTCCCTTCGGTGTCAAGCCTCCACGGGCGTCCTCGTCGGTCCTGGCCACGCCGGCCCGCTCACCTTCGCCAGCTGCGCCAGGGCCTGCGCGGTGACGGCCCGCGGCCCGCCCTCGCGCAGCAGCTTCCGCGCAGCGTCGAGGACTCGGTCGCTTCCGTGGCGGGGCGTGTCATCGGAGGCCGTCGCGTCCTCACGGACTTCACATCAAGCGGAAGCGGCGCACGATGGTCTGCATCTCGTCGGAGAGGTTCGTCAGCTCCTGCGAGGCGGCCGTCATCTGCGACACGGCCTGGGTCTGCTCCTCGATGACGCGCTTGACCGCGTCGGTCGCCTCGGCGTTCGCCTTGGCCACCGAGCTGATCTCACTGATGGCCGACACCATCGCCTCGGAGCCCTTCTGCTGCTCGCGCGCGTAGTCCGAGATGAGCGACACCTTCTCGGCGCCGTTGCGGGCGCTGTCCGAGATGCGGCCCATCGAGCGCACGATGGCGGTGAGGTCTTCGCGGCCCTCGGCGAGCTCCTCGATGCCTTCCTTCATGGCGCTGACGACGAGCGTCGATTGCTGGCTGATGTTCCGCGCCAGCAGGCTGATCTGCTCGGCGCTCTTGCCGGCGCTCTCGGCGAGCTTGCGCACCTCGTCGGCGACCACCGCGAAGCCACGGCCGTACTCTCCCGCGCGCGCGGCCTCGATGGTGGCGTTGAGGGCGAGCAGGTTCGTCTGCTGCGCGACCTGGGTGATGACGTCGACGATCTTGCTGATCTCCTGCGTCTTCTCGCCGAACTTGAACACCTCGTGGCTGGCGGCCTCGATGCGGGCGAACACCTTGCGCACCTTCTCGCCGGCGAGCGTGGCGGCGTTGCTGCCCTCCATCGCCGACGCGCTGGTGGCGCCTGCGGCCTTCGTCGACTCCTCGGCGCTGCTGGCGGTGCGCTGGAGCGCCTGCGCCATGTCGGTGATGGTGGTGCTGGCCCGCGCGACGAGGGCCTTCTGTGACTCGGCACCCGCCGCGATGCGGATCATCGACGAGCCGACCTCGGCCGCCTGCGCGTTGACGCCCTCGGCGCTGGCCTCGAGCGCCGACGCCGAGGAGCCCACCGATTCGGCCGTGCGCTGAATGGAGCTCACCAGCTCGCGCAGGTTCTCCTGCATGTCGGCGATGGCGACGGCGAGCTCGTCGATGTCGTCCCGCAGACCGCTCGACTCGAGGCTCACCCGTCGGGAGAGGTCTCCACGAGAGATCTCCATCGCGGTGTTCGACAGCACGCGCACGCGAGACACCCGAAGCACCAGCGCCGGCAGCGCGATGGCCAGCACCAGGGTCACGATGCCGGCCGCGAGGATCTTCAGCGACCAGTCCCACGAGGCGCCGATGGCGAAGAGCGCGACGAGGGCCGCGGCGAGCACCACGTAGCCGACGAGGATCTTGAAGTGCAGCGACACCTGGGCGCGGCGCTCTTCGGTGCGGCGCACCACCTCGGCCACGGGCTCTCGACGGGGCGCCAGCGTCCGCGGTGGGGGCTCTCGCAAGGGTCGGGGCACGAGGGGTTTTCTAGCGCATGCCCTCGCGCCGTCACGCGGCTTTGTGGCTTCAGCGAAGCTGGAAGAACAGGTCGCGCACCTGGGGCGTCAGGCGCGGACCGCCCTACTCCCGGTCGAGGCGCAGGGTGACGCCCTCTCTCGCGCCGAACACCTCGAGGTCCGCGCCGATGCTCCGGGCCCGCTCGGCCGCCGTCAGCACCATCGCGTCGACGTCGCGGTCCGAGTGCATCGGGTCGTGGTGCGTGAGCGCGAGCTGCTTCGCGCCGGCCTGGATGGCGAGGTCGACGACGGTGTTCGACCGCGCGTGGCCCCAGCCCACCTTCTTCGGGTACTCCTCGTCGGTGTACTGGGCGTCGGCGATGAGCAGGTCGGCGTTCTTCATCGGCGCCACCACGGCGGCGGGCAGCCGTCGCAGCGCGCGCGGGTTCTTGTTCGGCGCGTCCGGGTCGGTGAGGAGCTGATCGAGCTCGCTGTCGGTCGCATAGACCGCCACGTGCCCCTCGTGCTCGACGCGAAAGCCCGCGCTGCCGCCCGGGTGCTTCTGGTCGAAGCGCTTCACCACGAAGTCGCCCGCCTGCACGACGTCGTTCTTGAACGCCCGCGGGAGGATGCGCGCCGAGAGGTCCTTGAAGGCCACCGGGAAGTACGAGTTCGACATCTGGCCCGAGAGCAGTTGGGAGTTCTCGTTCTTCTCGCTGCCGTAGACGTGAATGGTGGTGGAGGGCAGGTACGCGGGGCCGAAGAAGGGAAAGCCCTGAATGTGGTCCCAGTGCGGGTGCGAGAGGAACAGGTGCACCTCGACCCCCTCCCGCGGCGGGTTGCGCAACAGCGAGGTCCCCAGCTCCCGCAGGCCCGTGCCGGCGTCGAAGATGAGCACGGTGGTGTCGCTGCGCATCTCGTAGCAGCTCGTGTTGCCGCCATAGCGGCGCGTGCGGGGGCCGGGCGTGGGAATGCTGCCGCGCACGCCCCAGAAACGAACGAAGAAGCCCATCGTCAGGTGCCCTCGGTGTACGTGAAGACGACGTCGCCGAGCTGCAGCTGGTCTCCGTCGCGCAGGACCGCCGCGTGCACGCGCAGGCCGTTGAGGAAGACGCCGTTGCGGCTGTCGAGGTCTTCGATGGTGTATTCGTCGTCGACGCGCTGGAGCTGCGCGTGCGTGCGGCTCACGTCGTCGCTCTCGATGCGCAAGTCCGCGGCGCTGCCACGGCCGATGACGAGCATGTCGGCGGAGAGTTCGTGCCGCGCGGGGCTCCCGGGGCCGGCGGTCTGCTCGAGGGAGTGCGCGCGCCGCGGCCGCGGTTTGAAGCCCGCCGGCAAGCGGTTCATCATCGTCTGCGGTGCGTCGTCTTCGTCGAGGGTGGGCGCGCGGGTGGGCATGTCGGGTGCCGGACACGTTACATCAGCGCGCGCACCCAGGCGTCTCGTCCGTGGCCCAGCAGGCGTCGCACACTCTTCGCCGTCGCACACACCTTCTCACCCGCCAGGATGCGGTGGTGGAGCAGCACCGCGTCGTCCCCGACCGCGCCGACGAGCTGGACCTCGACGAGCACCTCTTCTTCGGCCCCGATGGCGGCGCGGAAGTGAACCGTCTCGGCCACGGGCGAGAGCTGGAGCGGAGGCACCTGCGCGAGCGCCAACGCGCGGCTCGTCGCCTCGTCGCAGAAGTCGACGTACGCGGGGTGGTTGATGTGGCCGAACGGGTCCATCCACAAGTGCCAGGTGCGAAAGCCGAAGCGGTGCACGCGCGCCCCGGTGATGGGCGTCGCCTCGGGCAGCTCGACCGAGGGGAAGCCCTCTTCGCGCTGAAAGGCGTCGTAGATGTCCTTGCCGGCGCGAATGGGGGTCAGCGTGCGGGAGAGGTAGGCCCATTCCTGAGAGGCCGCCGAGACGAGCTCGTCGCCGACGAAGAGGCGCACCTCGCGGATGAACAACATGTCGCGGCGCGCGCGCACGGGCCAGGTGCGGCCGACGAGGCGGTCCTGGAAACGCAGCTCGCGCACGTGCATCAGCGTCATCGAGCGCACCACGAACATGGTGTTCGTCTCGTCGTAGCGGGCCGGCGTCCACCCCACGTCGGCGGACTGGTCGACGACGACGTCTTGCATGGCGCGCCAGACGTCGCCGGCCCTGGCCGCCAGCCGCGGCGAGAAGGAGTTGCGCTGCAGGACGACGGGGAAGGCCTTCGCGCTGGCAGGAAACGTGCGCATGTCCTGGCGCACTCTGTCACCCAACCCAGCGTCGGCGGGAACAACCGTCCTACAGGCCGAAGAGCGCGCCGACGGGCACCGAGACCCCCGGGAGGGTTCGCGACGACAGCGTGGTGGCCACGGCGAGCACCATCGCGTCCTGGTAGGCCTCGACGCTCGGCTTCCACAGGACATCGACGCGACGGTCGACGAGGTTGACGAGCCAGAGTTCCTGCACGCCGCCGCGGGCCCACGCGCGCACGTGGCCCTTCTGAATGCGCTCGAGGTCTGCGTCCGCCACTTCGATGACGAGGGTGGCCGTGGCCGGGTGGCGAACGCCGTGCGCGGCCACCTCCGACGGCACCACCGCGAGCGCGGGCGTCAGCTCGGTCTCCTGCGAGAGGGTGAGCGGCTCGTCGGTGCGCAGCAGCATGCCCGAGGGGAGGGCCTGGTCGAGCCTCCGGTGCAGCCAGCTCGCCACCTGCGCCTGCCGCTCCGTCCGCTCCGCGCGGTCGAGCACGACGCCGTCGAGCAGCTCGGTTCGGCTGCCGCGTCGCAGGACGTTCCCGTCGAGGAGGCGGTGGTACTCGTCGAGGCTGAAGCGGCGCGGCAGAAAGCTCATCGCGGGTGCACTGTGCTGACGCGCGCCTCGCAGGGCAAGCCGTTCACAGCGTCGTTCGGGGAGGCGAGGCCTCGATGACGGTGGGCGGGAGGGACATGACGTCGTGCTTGCGGCGAATCATCGCGCCATGGCCAGGCCAGCAGCTGCCACGGGCACCGCCGAAGTACGCGCGCACGCGTCATGACGGCAGCCTCTCGTGACGAAGGAAGGCGAACCATCGGCCGACCGCCCTTCGGTCAACCGACCGACCCGGACGCAACGCCCGGTACCTGCCGGCGCTTCAGACCTTCTCAGCCACGGCCCGCCCGAACAGGCCCTCGGGGCGGAACAGCAGCACGATGATGAGGAAACCGAACGCGACGGCATCTCGCCACGACGAGCTGCCGAACCACACCACGGCTTCTTCACACAGGCCGAGCAGGAGGGCTCCGGCGACGGCGCCCTTCAGGTTCCCGATGCCCCCGATGACGGCCGCGACGAAGGCCTTGAGGCCCACGTACATGCCCATGAGCGGCTGCACCTGTTTGTCCTTGATGGCGTAGAGAATGCCGGCGCCCGCCGCCAGCGCGCTGCCGAGCATGAAGGTGCCGGCGATGACGGTGTCGACGGGAATGCCGAGCAGCGCGGCGGTGCGGTGGTCGTGCGAGACGGCGCGCATCGCCTTGCCGAACTTCGTCCGGTACACGAGCACCTGCAGGCCCACCATGAGGCCCACCGCGATGAGGAACGAGAGCACCTGCCAGTTGAGCAGGCGCACCTCGCTGGACTCGTCGGCGTTGGACACCTTCACCCACTCCTTGGACTCGATGATGGTGGGGAAGCGGCGGGCGGCCGCGCCGGGGAGAATCGTGATGCAGTCGCTGCCCGTCGCGCACGGCGTGGAGGCCACCTGCCGGCTCGTCGCGCCCGTCACCTCGTCGCGCACCGTGCCGACCGTCACGTCGAGCTGGAACCCGTACGAAATGGCGAACGAGATGCCGATGGCGGTGATGAGCGCGGTGAGGCGCGGCTTCTCGCGCAAGGGCCGGTAGGCGAAGCGCTCGATGAGGAAGCCCAGCGCCGCGCACACCAGCATCGAGATGAGGAAGACGGCGATGACGCCGACGAAGGACGCCGCGACCTCGCGCCCCAGCATGAAGGCCACCGCGTAGCCGACGTAGACCCCCACCATCATCACGTCGCCGTGGGCGAAGTTGATGAGCTTGAGCACGCCGTAGACCATCGTGTAGCCCAGCGCGACGAGGGCGTAGATGGTGCCCGCGGCGATGGCGTTGATGAGGTGCTGGAAGAGGTCGTACAGCATGGGTTACGGCGCGACCGTCGCGACGTACTTGAAGGCGCCGCTCTCGACCTTGAGCACCACCGCGGGCTTCACCGGGTTGCGCTTCTCGTCGAGGGTGATGGTGCCGGCGACGCCGGGGAAGTCCTTCGTGATGGCGAGCTGATCGCGAATCGCCGGGCCGGTGAGCTCGGTGGCGCGCTTCATGGCGTCGATGGCCACCCGGGCGGCGTCGTAGCCGAGCGCGGCGAGCGAGTCGGGCGTCGTCTTGTAGCGGGCCTGGTACTTCTTGATGAACTCCTGCACGCGCGGGCTCGGGTCATCGGCGGAGTAGTGGTTCGACACGTAGCTGCCGTCGACGGCGCTGCCGCCGAGCTCGAACAGCTTCGCCGAGTCCCACCCGTCGCCGCCCATCATCGTCACCTTGAGGCCGAGCTCCTTCGCCTGCTCCGCGATGACGGCCACGTCCTGGTAGTAGCCGGGCACGTAGAGGCCCTGGGGCTTGAGCTTCTTGATGTTGGTGAGCTGCGCGCGGAAGTCGGTGTCGCCCTTCGCGTACGACTCGACGCCCACCACCTTGCCGCCCATCTCGGCGAACTTGCGCTGGAAGACCTCGGTGAGGCCTTCTGAGTACGCGCTCTTCTTGTCGGTGAGAATGGCGACGTCCTTGAACTTGAGCTCGTCGTGCGCGTAGCGCGCCATCACGAAGCCCTGGAACGGGTCGATGAAGCAGACGCGGAAGATGTAGTCGCCGACCTCGGTCACTTTCGGGTTCGTCGACGAGGGGCTGATCATCGGCACCTTCGCGGCCTGGGCCTTGGGCGCCATCGCCAGCGAGTTCGTCGAGGCCACCTCACCGAGGACGACGAGGACCTTGTCCTGCGTGATGAGGCGGGTGATGGCGCTGGCGGCCTCTTCGGGCTTGGACTGGTCGTCGTACACGCGCACCGCGAGCTTCTTGCCCTTCACGCCGCCGGCCTCGTTCGCCTCGTCGATGGCCATCGCGATGCCGTCGCGGGTCGAGATGCCGAAGGCGGCCTCGGCACCGGTGAGCGAGCCGACTTCGCCGAGGAGAATGACGTCGTCCTTCGCGGCGGGCTTCACCTCGACCACCGGCTGCTTCGTGTCGGCCGGCTTGGGGTCGGTGGTGGCCGTCTTCTTCTCGCACGCGACGGTGAGCAGCATGGCCGAGGCCAGCAGGAGGGGCATTCGCATGGGATCTGGGCTCCTTGACGGGAAGGTGACGCGCGCGGCTTGTACGAGGCACCTCGGGGAGGGTCAATCGCGACCGTGCGCCCGCCCCATTCAAGTTCTGAGCGCACCGGTCACGGCAGACACGCGACGCCGTACCGAATCACGAGGGTCGACGGCGCCTGGAGCACCTCGGGGTGGCTCCATTCTACGGGAACGGTGAAGTCGATGACGGTGGGACTCCCACCGAGCACCCACGCGACGCCTCCGTCGGGGAGTCCGGGCGGGAAGGGCCTGCCGTTCACCTCGACCTCGATGGGGCGTTGGGACCCGACGTTCTGCGAGAGGAAGTAGCGCGTGCGGAAGCCGCCGAAGCTGCTCGAGTACCAGTATCCCGCGCTCCAGGTCCGGCAGAGGTCCTCGACGGGTGCGAAGCCGAACACCTGCGCGTTGGCCTCGTGTCCTCCATCGACGACGACCGGCAGGCCACACTGCGCGGTCCTCGGCACGAGCGACTGGAACACCTCGATGCCGGCATCGAGGAGCGCCGACCGCGCCCACGCCGGGTCCGTCGCTTCCTCCGCGCCCGCGGTCGCGCAGACGACGACCGCCGTCACGTTCGGTCGGCGAAAGCCTGCGTTCCAGCCGGTCGAGTTCGGCGGTGTCAGGGCCCGCGCGGCGGCTTCGACGCACGACCTGCGTCCCACACCGCCATCACTCAGCGTGGCCAGGCTCTGCACGGCGGGGCTCGTCGATTCCACCCAGACCCCACCGTCGAAGCGGCGCATCAGCCCCGCGTGAGGGCCATCGCTCCGGGTCGAGACCACGCCAAACCGCGCAAGGAAACTGAGCCCCAGGACCTGAGTCGAGAGCGCCCACTGCGCCTCCACGTGCGGTGCGGCTGCTCCAAACGCCGGGCCTTCATCGACCACGTAGAGCACGTCCACCCGTCGAGTCGTCCGCAGGCCCCAGGTGTCGGTCTGAATCGGGGCGGACTGCGTTTGGACCTGAAGCGGCACCGCCACCTCCCCGGCGCTCGTCGTCACCCGCAGCACCCCCTGGTTTCCCGGAACGTTCGGCGTCGTCCGCAGCGCCAACCCCAACGGAGCGCCCCCGGACTCGAGCACGCCGCCCATGGGTGACGAGCTCGAGGCCAGGCTGAACGGACCCTCGAGGCCCACGGCCGAGACCTCGATGGGGGTCGTGCACAGGTTGGAGATCCACACGGTCTTCGACGGCGCCGCGCAGTCCTCACGTCGTGCCCCGAAGTCGAGGCTCGCGGGCGACACCCCCAGACACGACGGGAGCCCCGTGGACGTGACGGTCACTGGCACCGCCACGTCCGGCGAGCCATCGAACCGGACCTGCAGGGTCGACGAACGCGGAGCGAAGTTGCTGGGGCTGGCCAGCGCGACGCCGAGGTCGACGGTGGCACCCGGCGCCACGAGGGAGCCCGCCGCGAGCGCGCTCTGGAGCTTCAGCGAGCGATCCACCGACGTCGCCTGGAGGAACCGACACGCCTGCGTGCCCTCGTTGCGAATCCGAACGTTCGCCGAGGGCCGCGCCGGACTCAGCTGCACCTCGGCCACCGTGGCCCGCGGACGACACCCCGACGTGTCGACGACGAACGCGACCACGGGCACGACGTGCCGCATCGGCCCAAACTGGTTGGACCGGAGCGTCACTTCCCACGCCTTGTTCCCGGGCCGACGCGCCGAGAGGTGAAGCGGCAGCCGCGTCATGCCGACGACCCCGATGCGACTGGGGCGCAGACAGCGCTCCGTCAGCTCGCCCAGGCACAGCTCCGCGTCGTCGGTGTCGGCGTTCATCCCCCGAACTGATTCGATGACGACCTCGAACTCGGAGCCGAGGGTGCCGAGGTTGCGCAGCACCAGATCGCGCCTCGCGCTCGTCCCCGCCGCCATGGTTCCGAAGGTGACGACCGCGGGCACCTCGAGGCTGCGCCCCGTCCCGACGCCAGCGAGCGCCACCGCGAAGGGCTGTTCTCCGAGAACGCCGCGCAGCATCGCCGTTCGGGTCCTAACGCGCTCTGGGGTGAACACGACCGGCACCTCAATCGACGTTGGCGCCGCACACGTTCCAGCAGAAACGAGCTGCGTCGCCACGGGGCCTGCGAGCTGAAAATCAGCATCACCTTCGAGCACGACGTCGCGAAGGAGCGTCGGGAGCGGCGTCGGGTTCTCCACCCGAATCGTGGTCGTCGCGGCCGAGCCCACCGGGGCGTGCAAGGGCCCATCGACCTGGGTCACCGACGTGCTCGTGCACACGGCCCCGGAGCCTCCGGACGAGCCGGCGCAGCCACCCAGCACCAGCAGGAGCACCCCGACTCGCACGCGACGCACCGGACCAGACCATCGGCCTCCGCGTCAAGGCTGCGTCCGGCTGGCATCGCGTGCCAGGTGCCGTTACCCCAGCGCCATGCGGACCCTGCTGCTGTTCCCCGTCGTCCTCGCCACCGCCTGCGCCGACGTCTCCGGCATTCAAAACCAGAAGTCGTACGGCCCGGCGGTCGCGATGATCGACCTCTTCACCAGCTGCTACCTGCTCAAGACCGAGGCGGGCCCGGTGATGATCGACGCGTGCTGGCGGCCGGAGGAGCTTCGCGCCCGCTTGCGCGAGAACGACGTCAAGCCCGAGGACGTGACGACCGTCTTCCTCACCCACGCGCACCAGGACCACGTCGGTGGGTTGCCGCTGCTCCCGAACGCTCGGCTCTTCGCGCTGCCCGAGGAGCAACCGGTCGTCGACACGTACGTGAAGCCCGCGCGGCCGATTGATCAGCCGCTCCAGGACGGGCAGGTGCTGACGTTCGGGTCCACCGAGGTGCGCGTCTACGCCGTGCCAGGCCACACCGCCGGGAGCGCGGTCTTCCTCGCCGGCACGACGCTGGTACTCGGAGACAACGCGCTCATCACCGCGCGGGGTGCGCTCGGGCCCGTGCCGAAGGATCGCTCGGCGGATCCAGATCAGAACATCCGCTCGATGGTGGCGCTCGGCGACCGGCTCGAGGCCGAGGGGCGCATCGTGGAGTGGCTCGCGCCCGCGCACTCGGGTGGCGTCATGGCGGGCTCGGTCCTGAAGGACTTCGTCAACGCCAATCGGTAGTCACGGGCGCAGCCAGCTCGTCGAGAGCCGGTCGCCCTGCACCCGTATCGCGAGCCAGTCTTCGATGGCGCCGGTCGGGCCGTCGTCTGGCAGCCGTTCTCGCACCACGCGCAGGTCGAGCCCGTTCTTCGCGCCACGGCTGACGA
>JBILEB010000007.1:0-95771 GCA_044352295.1 Myxococcaceae bacterium | reverse complement strand
CAGTACGCGAGGCGTGATGCACGCGCAAGAGTGACACCGCGATCAGACCTGACGTCGATCACGATCACCGACGTGGGTGGGTCGGTTCTGGAGAGCAGACCCGGGTCGATTCTGGAGAGCGTCAAAGCCGCCCGGCGTCGGAGCCACCCACCACGTCATCGGCTTCGGTTCGTCCTTCGTGACCAGGAGCACCACCACGCCAGCGGCCGCTACGCGTTTCGAGAGCGAGCTGCCGATTCTAGCTCGACACCCGATGCTCCAGCGACTTCGGGTCCTCCGCTTAAGCCTGGAGCAGGGGCGGGCAGACCTGCTGGACGACCTCGAGGTGCGACTCCGAACGGCGCTCGAAGCGAGCCCCGTCGCCTTCGAGCTCTTCCTCGAGGGCCGCCCCATCAAGCCGTTTCGATGACGGTTACTTGAGCGCGAGCCGCTGCAGTCGTGGCACCGGGTCGACCGCGCGGATGCCTCGCCACCCCACCCGGTACATCCCAAAGTGCAGGTGCGCTGGCGTCGTGCGCGCGTTGCCCGTGTTGCCAACGAAACCGAGCACGTCACCTCGCGACACCCGCTGCCCTGGCTCGAGCCCATCGGCGAAGCGGTCGAGATGCGCGTAGTAATACAGTGTGTGGCCTTCCCCGAGCACCCACACCACGTTGCCGCCGAGGCGGTCCTCTCCCACCCGCCAGACGTGCCCGTTCACTGCGGACAACACCGACGTTCCCTTCTTCGCGAAGAGGTCGGCGCCCTCATGCCGTCGGCCTCCGGAGCGCGGGGCATGCCACGTGCTGGCGAGCTGCTTCAGCGCAAGGCCCTCGACCGGCACCTCCATCACCCGAGGCTCCGCGCGGTACTCAAGCGCGTTCCAGAGCAGACGCGTGTGGCGCGCAGGCCACGAGGCCCATGGCAGCGACGCCACCAGCACGAGGCACAGCACCCACGGCCAACGGCGGTTTCGCAGACGAGTCATGGTCGTGGGCCAGCGAAAGCAGCTCGCATGCCGTGACTTCGCTGAAGCGAACTTCGCGTCGACCTGTCACGCCTTCGTCTCATCGACGACCGTTCAGTGAAACCGGCGCACATCGGTCACCGCCACGATGGCCCTGAATCCGAACGGCCCTTCGTGCTTCGACGCTCGTCGTGGTGTTGCAGCGCCGCGAGCTGAAGGCCGAGGCGGTCAATGCGCCAGGCTTCTCCTTCCTGGTCTCGGCGACGAGCTCACGGTTCACTGGTGCCCGCGCCGTGGCGGAACGGAGGCCGCCCTGACCGAAACGCACGAGGTCGAGCCCACGCGCTACGCTCGAAGCCCACCATGGCCGACTTCCTCTTCCACCTGACGACGCAGACTGCCTGGGAGGCCGCGCGGCCCTCGGGCGAGTACCGGGCCGAGTCCCTTCAGACCGAGGGCTTCATTCACCTCTCCACCGCATCGCAGTGGAAGCGCTCGGCGGCCCGCTTCTTTCGCGGACAGCGAGGCCTGGTGTTGCTCGAGCTCAAGCCCGACGGCCTCGACGTGCGCTTCGAGCCGGCCGACGGAGAGCACTTCCCCCATCTGTATGGGCCGCTCCCGGTGGCGTCCGTGCGGGACGTCTTCGAGCTCGAGGTGCACGCCGACGGAGAAGCGGTCTTCCGCTCGATGCAGCCGAGGTAGTCAGGAAAAGCCGGCCAGCCACTCGAGGGCGCGACGCTCGGCCCACCACGCCGGCCGCGTCACCGAACCACTCGCGAACCCCACGTGGCCACCATGTCGGGTCCTCAAGACGTGGAGCGCGTCGTGGCGATGGACGTCGTCGGGCAGAGAGCCGGCCGGAGCGATGGCGTCATCCTCAGCGCTGAGGAGCAGCGTGGGCGCACGAACCTGCCGCAGCACCGGCCCGCTCGAGCAGCGCGCGTAGTAGTCCTCTGCCGAGGCGAAGCCGAACGCCGGCGCGGTGAGGTGGTGGTCGAGGTCGCGAATGGTGCGCACGCGGGCAATCGCGGCCGCGTCGAGCGCCTGTGGGAATCGGTCCGCCACCGCGACGCCCTTGCGCTTGAGCGAGGGGAGGAAGTGGTTGAGGTACACCGGGCCGAAGTCGCCGCGCGCGTCGATGGCGCGGGCGCTGCGTGCGAGGTCGAACGGCGCGCTCACCGCCACCGCCGCGTCGAGCGGCACGTGCAGGCGGGCCAGCCCGTTGAGCAGCACGCTGGCCCCTAAGGAGAAGCCGATGGCGAAGCGGGGCCGCGGCAGGCGCTCGACGAGGAAGGCGAGGTCGCGCGTGTCACCGGAGCAGTACGCCGCCAACGCGCGGTTGGGCTCGCCGGAGCACCCGCGGAAGTTGAGCGCCCAGACGCTCCACCGTCGCTCGGCGCACAGGCGCAGCACCTCACCCACGTAACTTGCCGCGGACGAGCCCTCGAGGCCGTGGAGCACCAGCACCGTCGGCCGGCCCGGGTCTCCCTCGAGCACGTCGACGTCGATGAAGTCGCCATCGGGCGTGTCGAAGCGACGTCGCACGACGGGTGGCCGCGTCGGCCGTCGCCGCAGCGCCGCGAAGAACGTCTGCGCGTGGCCGTTCGACAGGCCAAAGGCAGGGCGGAACTCGTCGGGCACCAGCGGCATCGTGGCGGGCTGGAATAGCGGTGGCCCGGGCCGAAGCAAAGCGCACGTCATTCACGTCGAAACCTCGCGCTGGCGTCGGGCGCGCCGATTGGCCAGCATCACGCCCATGGCGGCTTCGAGCGACGACCGGCGATGTGACGCGTGTGGAGCGACGTTGAGCCTCAAGGACCTGGACCCGGCGCTCGGCGTCGGCACCTGTCACGCCTGTGGAGCGGTGCTGGCGATGGGCCAGGTGGCGCCGGCACGGGCTCCCAAGTCGAAGGCCCCCAGGCCGGTGAACGCGGTCGTGGACGAGCGGCACGGTGGCTTTCGCGTCATCTGGCCGATGGTGCCTCGCGCCGTGTCGAGCGCGGCGGCGGTGGTGGCGGTGGTGGCGGCGCTCGGGCTCGTGTTCACGCTGGCGCTCCCCTCGATGCGGGAGCGCGCGCCCATCGCCATCGGCCTCGCCGTCACCTTCTTCGTCGTGGGGTGGCTCGCCTTGACGGTGGCGCTCAACGACACGGTGCTGCGCGCGGAGGACGACCGGCTCGTCATCGCCTACGGCCCGCTGCCTCGACCCGGCACCGCGGTGGCCCGCGCCGACGTCGCCCAGCTCTACGTCGAGCAGCGGAGCCCCGAGCACTTCGCGGTGATGGCGCAGCTGCGCGACGGCGAGCAGCTGCTCCTCGTCGATGGCCTCACGCAGCGCGACGAGGCCTTGTGGATCGAGCAGGCCGTCGAGTCGCGATGGAACATCGTCGACCGGCCCGTGAACGCGGCGAACGAGGTGTGGCGGTAGGGGAAAAGATTCGGGCCGCCTCCCACAACGAGCGAGGCGGCCCTTGAAAATCTTCAGTCCACTCCGCGGAGTCACTGACGCCGATGCGTCAGAGGTTCACCGCGGAGATGGTTCCTTGTTCGTGTCTTTGCAAGGCACCACCTCCTTTCGTCGCCCCGAAGGGCTGGACGCATCATCGCGCGGCCGCGTCTCCTGGCAAGGTGGACATTGTACGAGAAGGTAGGAGCGCCCCTCGTTCGGGCGGCTCACTCCTCGACCTGACGCACCTGGCAGTCCGGGAAGTAACGGCCCAGGAGCTTCTTCGCGTCGAAGCCCTCGCGAGCCAGCGCCATCGCGCCGTGCTGGCAGAAGCCGACGCCGTGGCCCAGGCCGCGGCCCTTGAAGGTGACGGTGCTCTCGACCTCCTCCGCCGTCACCCGCAGGCTCTTGAGCGCCTGCCAGCCGAAGGCGTGGCCGACCCGGGACGTGAAGGTCCCGCCGTCCATCCGTTTGCCGAAGCACGACACCTCGAGCACGCGGCCCCCCTTGTCGCGGGCGAGCGGCACGAAGGCGTCACCCTCGGGCTTGACGCCCAGCGCGCGGGCGAGCTCGACGCGGTCGACCTCCCACGTCCACTCGAAGTCCGGCGCGTCCCGGCAGGCGGCGCCCTTCTTCGTCGAGTCGTCCACGCCGGGCCCCGCGCCCGCTTCCTTGAAGACGTCGGCCGAGGTGCTGGTGCGACCGCCACACGAGGAATGGAAGAAGGCGGGCTTGAGCGCGATGCCGCCCACGAGGAGCACCTGCCCCTTCGTCTTCGTCACCGCGGCCGAGGCAGCAGCCTGGCCGTCTTCGAGCCCGCGGTACCACTGGCAGTGCGTCAAGTCGCAGAGGTGGTAGCCCGCGCGCTCGTGGCGGTGGCGGCCGCTGAGCGCGAAGGTGCGCGACACGACGGCCTGCGCCTCGAGCGCCGCGCCGGGCGCGCCCTGCAGCTCGGCGTGCACCACCGACGGCAGGTAGGCCTCGACGTCGACGGTGTTGACGAGGCGCAGCAGGCCGCCTTCGAGCGTCACGGCCAGCGCGCCGGGGTAGCGCCGCGTCAGCTCCCCCACCCGCACCGACAGGCCGCCCTCCGCCACGACGACCGCGCAGGGCTCTGGCTGGCCTTCCACCACCACGCCTTCACGGCCCGCCGACAGCTGCACCGTCTTGCCCAGGGGCGTGGCCCCGCACTGCAGCCGGTCGGCCGACAGGGTGAGGCGCACGGGCTTCTCCCGCTCGAGGACGCGGATCTCCAGCGGGGCCGCGGCGAGCGTCACCGTCACGAGCGCGGACATCATGGGCGTGGCCGTCCTTCCGAAAGCGAGAACGTCACCATCGAAAGACGAGCGGCGGGCCTTCGCAATCAAGAAGGTTCGCTACACTGCCGTGCGTGCGCGACGAGGTTCAGCGAGCGGTCGAGGTGCTCCGGGCCGGAGGCCTCATCGGGCTGCCCACGGAGACGGTCTATGGCCTGGGCGCCGACGCGGCGAACGAGCTCGCGGTGCGCCGCATCTTCGCCGTGAAGGGACGGCCCTCGAACCATCCCCTCATCGTCCACGTGGCGAGCGCTGACGAGGCCAAAGCCCGCGCCGCGCACTGGCCCGTCGCCGCCGAGCGCCTCGTAAGCGCCTTCTGGCCGGGCCCCCTCACCCTCATCGTCACGCGCGCGCCGACGGTCAGCGACGCGGTCACGGGCGGGCAGGACACCGTCGGTCTCCGCGTGCCAGACCACCCCCTCGCGCTGGACGTGCTGCGGGCCTTCGGCGGCGGTGTCGCGGCGCCGTCGGCCAACCGCTTCGGCCGCGTCAGCCCCACCACCGCCCAGCACGTGCGCGACGAGCTTGGCGCCGACGTCGACGTGGTGCTCGATGGCGGGCCGTGCCGGGTCGGCGTGGAGTCCTCCATCGTCGACGTGAGCGGCGCCGCGCCGCGGCTGTTGAGGCCCGGGGGCGTCGCGAAGGAGGCCCTCGAAGCGGTGCTTGGTCAGCCGGTGGCGCTGGTGACGGCGGCGACCGACGTCCGCGCGCCGGGGCTACTCGCCTCGCACTACGCACCTCGCGCCGGGCTGTGGCTGGTCAGCGACGCAGAGCTCCCCGCCGAGGCGGCGCGGCGACTGGCCACGGGCGCGAGGGTGGCGGTGTTGGCGCCCGCTGGTGTGCCGACGCCGCAGGGGGTGGAGCGGTTCGAGGTCGAGGGAGACGACGCGGCGTATGCGCGCGCGCTCTATTCGACGCTGCGCGCGGTCGACGCCGCCGGGCTCGACGTGGTGCTGGCCGTGCCGCCACCTGCGACCGGACTCGGCCTGGCGGTGCTCGACCGCCTGCGCCGCGCGAGCGCCCCTCGGCCGTGAGGACGTCGGCGAGCGCGCGCTCCACCGCACCGGCGAACAGCCCCAGGTCCACAGCCAGCACCGCGAAGGCGCCGACACGGTGGCGATCAACACCTCCGCAGGCCCTCATCGGGAGAACCAGTCCTCGTCGAAAGAGCGCGCCTGCCGCGTGAAGGCACCGCTCGTCGACAGAAAGCTCGGCACCATCGACCGGTGAAGGCGGTCGAAGCTGAGCAACACGAAGCTCGTCACCGACTGCATGGCGCCGGGCGGCCCGACGTCGACGCCGATGTCGAGGAAGAGGCTCTCGGCCAGCGTGACGCTGACCGCCTGCAGCCAGCCGAACTGGAGCGGCTGGAGCTGCTGCGGTTGCATCGTGTTCACGAAGGCCTCGCTCCAGAGCGTCAAGCGGTCGCCCAGGTGCAGCGCCGAGGTCACCGAGCCCAGGCCATCGGTCACCGAGACCGCCTCCTCGAGCGCGCCCAGCGTCGCGACGCCGGCCCAGCGTGCCTCCTGCAGAGACGCTCCATCGCCCTCCCGCAGCTCGCCGGTGCCCGGCTCGAGCCAGCCCATCGAGCGGGTGGACGACACGAGCCCGGCCTCGCACAGGAGCGCAGGCTGGCACGCCGCCTCGGCGGCCTGTGGGTCGAGGTGGGTCTCGACCTGCGCCACGGCCTGGGGACTGGCGAGGACACCAACGAAGAGGAGCACAGCGCGCATGAAGTGGTGGTGCGTCGGGGGAGGGGCCGATGCACCACCACTCCAGTGCAGCGCCGATGCCGTCTCGCCTTCGCCGTGGACTCGGAGGCTTGAAGACGCTGCCGTCGAGTCGGCGGCCACCGCCGGGTCGGGTCGGCCACCGCCGCCTGCGTTCAGAACAGCTCGACGTCGCCGCCCTTCGCCACGGCCGGCAGGATGCGCTCACGGCTCAAGTCGAGCAGCGTGGTCGCGATGTCGCGGATGAAGACGCGGCCGACATGGGGCCAGAAGCGCACCTCGGTGCCGCAGTCGCTCTGCAGCCGCTCGCCGCGCAGCACGATGCCTTCCTTGCGGAGGAACTCTCGGGCGAACTCGGCGTTGCGCTCGCCGACGGTGGGGCGTCGCGAGACCGAGCCGAGCACGTTCCCGCCCCCGAAGAGCTTGCCCTCGAGGCGTCGACGGTCTGCGCCGAGCTTCATGAGGGCGTTGATCAGCATCTCCATGGCGTGCACCCCGAAGCGCGCCGTGTCCCCGCCCGCGTCGCTCGAGTCCGGCAACAGAAAGTGGTTCATCCCGCCGATGCCCGTGACGGGGTCGTACAGACACGCCGCCACGCAACTGCCGAGCAGCGTCTTGATCTCCACGGGTCGATCGCTCGTGTGCATCTCGCCGACGTTGATGACGACCTGCTCGAAGCCGTCCCGGGCCGGCGCGCTCGCGCGAGGTGAGGGGGCCGCCAGCGCGCGTCGTGGAGGGCCACTGACCGGCGCCGGTCTCCTCACCACAGCAGGCGGCACTCGCGCGGGAGCGACGTGGTGCAGCTCGGTTCGAGCGGGGGCGCCACCTCTGGGCGACCGCCCGTAGACCCCGCCGGCCCGAGCCTCGAGCCCAAGCTCCGGCCAGTGGAGGACCTCGGCATGACCGACGAAGAGGTGGCCGCCGGGTTCGATCAACGCCGCCAGGCGCCCGAAGAGCGTCTTCTGGGTCGGCTGGTCGAAGTAGATGCTCGCGTTCCGGCACAGCACGAGGTCGAACGTGGTGCGGATGGGCCAGCTTTGGTCCATGAAGTTGAGCTGGCGGAACGACACCCATCGCTTGAGCGTGTCCGACACCATCACCTGTCCGGCCTGCTCGCCGCGCCCGGGGACGAAGTGCTTCGTCAGCCGCTCGCGCGAGAGGCCCTCGAGCCGGCTGGTGTCGTAGACGCCACGCTCGGCCCTGGCGAGGACCTCGGTGTCGATGTCGCTGGCGAGAATGCGCACGTCCCACGAGTCCGGGCTCGGCAGGGTCTCGCGCAGCACCATCGCCACGGTCCAGGGCTCTTCTCCCGACGAGCAGGCAGCGCTCCACACCCGCACGCGCCGGGTGCCCGTGCGCTGGGCCCGCTCGATCCACCGCGGCACCAGCTCGCGCGCGAGCACCTCGAACTGGTGGCCCTCGCGAAAGAACGACGTCTTGTTGGTGGTGACGGCGTTGATGAAGCTCTGCTTCTCGCGCGCCAGGACCTGCGGGTCCTCGAGCTGCTCGCGGTAGGCGGCGAACGACGGCAGCTTGAGCACGCGGAGCCGGGAAATGAGCCGCGAGGCCAGCATCGTGCGCTTGGAGTCTGCGAGCACGATGCCGGTCGCGTCTCGCACCATCGTGCGCAGCGCGTGGAAGTCGCGGTCGGTCATCGTCGGTATGGACAGACCGACCCCTTCTGCGTCACGCGCCGTCATCGGAGCCGCCGGTGCGCGCTTCAGAATTCCTGGAACCCGTCAGCCGCGTCCTTCGCCGGGCTGAAGGGGAACGGCGCCGCGGGGAGCTCGCTGAAACCACCAGCGCTCGCCGCGGGCCGTGGCGTCGGGGCCGGAGCGGGTCGGGCCTGGCGCTTCGGGCGCGCCGTCGACGCCATGGTGGGCTCGAACGACGACGCCGCCTCGCTCAGTTGCAGCTTGAAGCGCCCCACCGTCTGCTCCAGGTGCCGGGCCGACGCGGAGAGCCGGTCGGCCGTGGCCGTGAGCTCTTCGGTCTGCGCGGCGTTGCGCTGGGTGATCTGATCCATCTGCAGCACGGCCTTGTTCACCTGGTCGACGCCCTGCGACTGCTCCTTCGAGGCCGTGGCGATGTCGCCCATGAGGCCGCTCACGCGCTTCACCGCGCCGACGATGCCGCGGAGCGCCTCACCGGACTGGTTGACGAGCTGCACGCCGGCATCGACCTTCGAGAGCGAGCCCTGGATGAGGGCCTTGATCTCCCGAGCGCTGGTGGCGCTGCGCTGTGCGAGGTTGCGCACCTCGTTGGCCACCACCGCGAAGCCGCGGCCCTGCTCTCCGGCGCGCGCGGCCTCGACCGCGGCGTTGAGGGCGAGGAGGTTCGTCTGGAAGGCGATCTCGTCGATGGTGGTGATGATGTCGGCGATCTGCCGGCTCGACTTCGACAGCTCGGTCATGGCCGAGATGGCGGTGTCGACGACCTGCTGCCCGTTCTCGGCCGCGCCGCGAGAGTCCGCCGCGAGCGTGGTGGCCTGCTGCGCGTTCTCGCTCGTCGTGCGCACGGTGCTGGTGATCTCCTCGAGGCTCGCGGCGGTCTCTTCGAAGCCCGAGGCCTGCTCCGAGGCGCCGGCGCTGATCTCGGTCGCGCTCGCGTGGAGCTCGCTGGCCGACGAGGTGAGCTGGCCGGCGACCGAGCGCACCTCACCCAGCGCCTTCGAGACCTTGTCGAGGGTCGCGTTGAGGGCCTCGGCGACCTGGCCGACCTCGTCGGAGGACCGGTGCTCCATGCGCTGCGTGAAGTCGCCCTCACCCACGAGCGCGAGCTTCTCGCGCATCTCCTGAATGGGGGTGGTCACAAGCGTCGTCACGCGCCACACCACGAAGATGGCGATGAGGAGCGAGAGGACGGTCCAGACACCCAGAATGGTCTGCGCGCGCGCGACCGAGGCCATCACCTCGCCGTGCTTGACGGCCGCCTGGGCGTTGGCGCCATCGAGGACCCTGTTGATCGCCGGCTCGAGATCGTCGAGCACGGCCTTCGCCTCGCCGAGGCCCGCCAGCGCCTCGGGCAAGCGATCGGCTTCGCTGGCCGACATCGTTCGCTCGACGTGACCCGCCCAGACATCGACGCGGCTCTGGAACAGCTCGAGGTCTCGCATCATCGCGTCCGTCAACTTGAGCTTCGGCAGCTTCTCGAGCGCGTCGCGCATCTTCTGCCGCTGCGCATCGACCAGGCCCCGATACTTGAACCGTTCGTCCTTCGGGGCGAGGTACTGCATGCGAATGAGCCGGCCCACGTTCACCAGGCCGTAGCGAAGGTCGCGTGAGGCGTTGATGGCCGCCACGTCGTTGCGGAAGAGCGCGTCGGTGTTCTGGGACGCCTCGGTGAACGCGAACGCCAGGTAGCCGCAGAGCGCGAGGAACGGAATGACCTGGAGCGCCGTGCCCGTCGCCAACTTCTTCGACAACTTCAGATTCATAAACCAACTCACGGGGAACCCCCTCCTGATGCGTGTGAAATGATGGCGGTCATGCCATCACGTGGTGCAGGTCCAGCAGAATGAGGAGTCGTTCCCCGTGACGACCCAATCCTTGAACGAACGATGGCGAGCCTGAGGCACCGACGTCGGGCGGCGGCTCGATGGCGCCCGGCGCAAGATCGACCACGTCGTTCACCGCGTCGACGAGCAGGCCCACCTGCCGGCCACCCACGCTGACGACGATGATGACGCTGAAGCGGGTGTACTCGACGGGCCCGCCCCCGAAGCGCTGCTGCATGTCGAAGACGGGCACGATGACGCCACGCAGGTTCATCGCGCCGCGCACCCACGGCGGCGTCTGCGGCAGGGCCGTGATGGCGGTGTGCCCGCGAATCTCCTGCACCGCCAGAATGTCGATGGCGTACTCCTCGGCGCCCACGCGGAAGGAGAGGAACTGGCGGGTGCCCATCACCGGACCGGCGGTGCCCTGGCTCGACTGTGAGACGGCGGCGTTCATGCGTACACCTCCACGTTGGCGCGAGTGCCCTTCATCGGAGCGCGTGACTCGTCGGAGCGGCCCCGCACGTCTCCCAGGCGCGCGAGCCCGGGCACGTCGAGAATGAGGGCGACGGTGCCGTCGCCGAGAATGGTGGCGCCCAGCACGCCGTCAGGACGCTGCAGGTTCGGCTCGAGGCTCTTGATGACGAACTGGGCCTTGCCGAGCAGCTCGTCGACCCGCAGCGCGAAGCGCACGTCGCCCGTCTCGAGCACCACCGCGAGCGGCCGGCCGGTGCCTTCGGCGTCGTCGTCGACGGACAGGACGCGTGACAGGCGCACCATCGGCATCGGGTCGCCGCGCACCAGCACCACCTCGCCGTGCCCGTAGATGCTGCGCACCGGCGCGGTCGACAGCGGCAGCGTCTCGACGACCTGGTTGAGCGGCAGCACGAACGTCGCCCCACCCACCCGCAACGACATGCCGTCGATGATGGCCAGGGTGAGCGGCAGCGTGATGCGGAAGCGCGTGCCCTGGCCCGGTGTGGTGGTGATGGCGATGGAGCCGTTGAGCCCGTCGACGCTCCGCTTCACCACGTCCATGCCCACGCCGCGGCCCGAGAGGTCGGTCACGGCCTGCGCGGTGGAGAAGCCCGCCGCGAAGATGAACTCGTGCACGCGCTCCGGGGGCAGCTCGACGCCCGGCGTGGCGAGGCCGCGCTCGATGGCCTTGGCGAGGATGCGCGCGGTGTCCAGGCCCTTGCCGTCGTCCGAGATGTCGACCACCACGTTGCCGCCCTGGTGTCTCGCAGCCAGCGTGATGGTGCCGTGCGCGGACTTTCCCTGTGCAAGGCGCTGCTCCATCGTCTCCAGGCCGTGGTCCGCGGCGTTGCGCACCAGGTGCATGAGCGGGTCGGCCAGGTGCTCCACCATCGACTTGTCGAGCTCGGTGTCCTCACCCACCAGCTCGAGCCGCACGTCCTTGCCGAGGCTGCCCGAGAGGTCACGCACCAGCCGGCGGAAGCGCCCGAAGATGGTGCCGATGGGCACCATGCGAATGTTCATCACCTGGTCCTGCAGCTCCCGGGTGTGGCGCTCGAGGTCACCCACCGCCTGCACCAGCGTGTGCAGCTTCGAGGGCTCGAAGTCGACGAGGGAGCGGCTGATCATCGCCTGGGCGATGACGAGCTCCCCGACGAGGTTGACCAGCTTGTCGACTTTCTCCGTGGCCACGCGCAGCGTCTGGTCGGCTTTCTTCTCGACGCGGGCCTCGCTCACCTGAGGCCTCACCTCGGCGCCGCTGTGGGCCGTCACGGGCAGCTCCGGCAACGCCTCGGGCTCGCGCTCGAGGAGAATGGTGGCCACGTCGTCGACGAAGGCGAAGACGTCGGAGAGCTCGGCCTGCGTGGCGTTCGTCACCAGGCGCACGCGCCAGCCCAGGAAGCAGCGCTCCGGGTCGAGCCGGTCGAGCGGCGGCAGCCCGTCGATGATGGCCTTGACCTCGACCTCCTGGCCCAGCGCCACCAGCTCACGCAGGACGAGCGCGGGGTCCTGCCCGCGGGAGAACATCTCAGGGTGCGGCTGGAAGGTGACGTGCCAGGTCGTCGGGCCCGTCACCGCCGGGGCGACGGCGATGGGAGCGGGCGTCGCGTGCCCGCCGGTGTCCCCAGAGGCCGCGTCGAGCTTCGCGCAGAGCGGCGCGACGTCGGGGGCGGGCTCGTTGTCCTGCGCCAGCGCCACCAGCCGGCCCAGCATGTCGGTGGCCTCCAGCAACAAGGTGGTGAGCGGTGGTGACGGCGCGAGCGCTGCGTTGCGCAGCCCGTCGAGCACGTTCTCCATCGCGTGGGTCAGGCGGGTGATGGCGTCGAAGCCGAGCAGCCCGCTCGAGCCCTTGATGGAGTGCGCCGCGCGGAAGAGCGCGCCGAGGAGGTCGGCGTCGACGTGCCCCGAGTCGAGCTCGATGAGGCGCTCCTCGAGCAGGCGCACGTGCTCCTTGCACTCTTCGAAGAACGACTGGTTGAAGCGCGACAGATCGATGCTCACGGGCCCTCCCCTCTCGTCATCCGACGCCCCTTCAGGGCAGGACCTTCTTCACGACGGCGAGCAGCTTGTCGGAGTCGAACGGCTTGGTGAGCCAGCCCGTCGCCCCCGCGGCGCGCCCCTGTTGTTTGCGGTCGTCGCCGGCCTCGGTCGTCAGCATCAGCACGGGCGTGAACTTGAACGTCGGCAGCGCGCGCAGCGACTTGATGAGCGTGAGCCCGTCCATCACCGGCATGTTCAGGTCGGTGATGACGAGGTCGAACCTCTGCCCGGTGGCGCGCGTGAGGGCCTCTTGCCCGTTGTCGGCGCGGGTCACGTCGAAGCCGGCCCTGGACAGCGTGAAGGAAACCATCTCCTGCATGGTGGTGGAGTCGTCGACGACGAGGGCAGTGCGGGCCATGGGGTCAGGTCCTCTCGGCGGTGAGAGCGGCGGAGAGCGCCGTGCGGGAAAGAAAGGCGTCGAGCGGCTCGCTCCGGCTCCAGGAGACCTCGACGCGCGCCTCCCGGGCCGACAGGGCGAACGCGACGAGCGCCTGGGCGGACGCCGTGTCGACGGAGGCGACCTGCGAGCCGTCCACCGTCACCGCCACGCCCGCGCGCAGGGCCTCGAGGAGTTGCTGATGGAGGGCCACCACGCCAGTCATCTCGAGGCGCGCCGGCAGGGTGATGGTGTGGGAAGGGGCGGGCATTGCGCCAACGAGGTGTGCAGGAAGGGTGCCCGCTGTGGATCAGCCCCTTCCCCGAGACACTGAGGGGGTTAGCGCGGGTCGCGAGGCACCCCGGTGTCGCGGTGGACCGTCACTCGAGTGACGACGCGCGAACCCGCGTCGGCACGAGGGGACGCACCCGTCAGGGGTGCGGTGCACGGCGCGCGACTGACCGGGTGGGGCCGTGGCTTGCACGAGCGGCTGCCAGTCGCCGTCACCGGCCAGCCTGTGGCGGCTGACCAACGGACGCCGTCACCAGGAGTCGGGCGACCTCACCCGAGGCGTGACGAGCAACGACTCAGGTCGAAGGGCTGGCGCGCACCCGGGCCCTCACACCTCGACGCCGATGAGCGCCTCGTCGTCTCCCTGGCCGCCGGCTGTGAACGTGCGCAACGTGGACTCGAGTTCGTTGAGCGCCTCGTGCGCCCCGGGGTGCCGGCTGAGCGCAGCCGTGACGCGCCCCATGCCGAACGGCTCGCCTGACGCTGGAGCGACGGCCTCGACGATGCCGTCCGACATCGCCCACACCACTGCCCCTGCACCGACCGGGACGGTGGCGCGCGAGGGCTGGAAGGCCGCGCTCGAGGTGATGCCCAGGGGCAGCGTGCTCGACGAGAGGCACCGCACCTGGTGCTCGCACAGCACCAGCACGTCCGGCAGCCCCGCGTTGATGACCGACAGCGTCTGCCGGCCTGGTTCGAGCTCGAGCAGCGCGGTCGCGCAGAACAGCGACGATGGGAGCAGCGCCTTCAGCTCGGCGTTCATGCGCAGGGCGAGGTCTTCGAGGTCGAGCCCGCGCTCGCTCCCCTCGTTGAAGAGCGTCGAGATGGGCAGCGTGCCGAGCGCGCCCGACAGCCCGTGCCCCGCCACGTCACACAGCATCCACCGGAAGCCGCCGTCGGGCAGCCGCGAGGCCGCCACCAGGTCGCCGCTCAACACGCCCAGCGGCGAGGCCTTCACCGCGACCCGTCCGTCCTCGAGGCCCCCGCGGCGCAACAGCCGGTCGAACACCTCACAGGCGAGCCGCTGCTCGTTTTCCGTCTCTTCCCGGAAACGCTGGAGCTCGGCGTTCTGTTCGACGAGGCACTGCTGCATGTCCCGCAGGCGCAGGAAGACCTGGAGCTTCGACTCGAAGAGCCGCGGGTTGAATGGCTTGGGCAGGAAATCGTCGGCGCCGTTCGACAACGATGACACCACCACGTCGAGTTCGTCGAGGCTGCTCACCAGCAGAATGGGGACGTAGCGGGTGCCGGCGATGAGGCGAATGGCCGCCGCTGCCTCGGAGCCCGTGGCCCGCGGCATCTCGACGTCCATCACCACCACGTCGGGCTTGCGGTCGCGGAACACCTCGACCGCCTCGACGCCGTCGCGGGCCTCGACGATGTCGTACCGCCCCCGCAGGGTGGCCACGATGAGCCGCCGCGCGATGGCGTCATCGTCGGCCACCAGCACCGTCAGCCGCCGGGGCGGCGCGAGCGCCGTCATGGCTGGTCGACCTCGGCCACCACGCGGTTGCCCCGGCCCTCGTAGCGCAGCCGGTCGAAGCTCATCGCGCGCGCGAGGAAGATGCCGCGCCCGTGCGGGGCCGTGAGGTCGGGCTGCTGCTCGAGCACGTTGGTGAAGTCGAAGCCCTCTCCCTCGTCTTCGACCACCAGGCGCACCCGCCGGCCATCGACCTCGAGCGACGCGGTCGCGCTGCGCTGCGCCCACGGGACCTGGGAGAGGCGACGACGCAGCTCATCATGGAGCCGCCCGGACAGGAGGAGGTCGCGCTTCTCGGAGAACCCCACGCCCAGGTTCCCGTGCTCGACGGCGTTGATGAGCAACTCCAGCACGCCACCGGTGCGCCGCTCGGGCGCCGGCATGGCCGCCGCGAGGAGCACCGACAGCGTCTCGGCCTCCTCCAGCGTGCGGAACCGGTACCGGGCCACCTCGAGGCAACAGCCAGCGGCGCGCAGATCGTGCGGGGGCATCAACCGTCGACGGCGGCCCGTCGCCGCTTCACTGGCCGCCCGGAGCGCGGCTCCAAGCTCTTCGAGCCCCACGTCACTCGACAGGCAGCAGAACGCCCCGGCCTGGGCCCCACGCCACGTCAGCCGGCTCGACCACGCCTCGGCCAGCACCACCGTCGACAGCGTCACCAACGCCGGCGCCGAGGACTGCATGAGGCAGTCGTCGAGCCCCCACCCCAGGGCGCCTTCCCGCAGCACCATGACCGCCGGCAACTCGGGCAGCTCGGCCAGCCCTTCGAGGGCCGCCACCGAGACCAGGCGCACTCCCGGGAGCCGGACCGGCTGGCCAGGCCCCAGCCACGCCACCAGTGGCTCGCTCGCAGCGAGGTGCGGGAGGGGCGCCGTCACGACGGTCAGTTCACCGTGAAGAGCCGCTGGAAGTTGGCGAGCCGCAGCACCTCGCTGGGCCGACCCGCGCCGCCGTGGATGACGACGCGCGAGGCGTCGTCTCCCACTTTCTCGCGTAACAACAGCAGCATGCCGAGCGCGGAGCTGTCGATGGAGTCGGTGAGTGAGAGGTCGACGACGTAGCGCGTGGGCACTGGCCCCGACACCGCGGCCTGGAACTCCTTGTAACAGGAGAAATTGAACTTCCCGCTGATGCGCAAGGTCATCACGCCTCCGTTTTCGCGGTGTACGTCGATCATCGTCATCTGCCTTTCACGGTGAAAAGAGCTCCACGGAGCCCGCGGCCATCGAGGTCTGCTTCACGGTCGTCGTCGAGGTGAGCGCTGCCTCGAGGGCGACGGTCACCTGCTGCAGCTCGGCGGCCTGCTGGGGCGGCGCGCGCGCAGCCCACTCGAGCCACAGCGAGCGCACGGCCTCGAGGCGCTTCCGCGCGCTGTCGAGGATCTGCGACACCATGTCTTCGAACTGCATCGCCCGCACGGTCTGGCTGATGTGGTGCTCGACCTGCGAGAGGGACTCGGACACGCGGTCGTTGGTGGACGAGAGCGACTCCAGCGCCTTGAGGACCTGCTGCTGGGCGTCGAGCGCGCCGTTCATGTCGTGCGAGGCGAGCTGGCTGACGGCGCTGCGGGCCTCGGCGAGGCGGTCGTGGGTGCGCGCGACGAGCTCGCGAATGTGTGAGGAGAACCCGGTGGCGTCGTCGGCGAGCGCCTTCACCTCGTCGGCCACCACGCGGAAGGTCCGGCCCGACTCTCCAGCGCGGTGGGCCTCGATGCGGGCGTTGAGGGCGATGAAGCGGGTCTCGTTCGCCAGCGACTCGATGCGGTCGACGTTGCGCACCACCTGCTCGATGTCGCCCCCCATCTCTTCGACGCGCATCACGAGCTTCATGCTCGAGGCGCTGACGTGGACGAGGTCTTCCACGAAACGGCCGACGGTGGCGTTCATGTGGGCGATGAAGCCCTGGGTCTCACCGCTCCCCTGCAGCAGCTTCGAGACCGCCCGAAGCTCGTCGTTCCGGGTCTGCAGTTGCTGCCGGAAGGCATGGAAGCTCGCCGTCAGCCCTTGCACCCCGTCCCGCACCAGCCCCTGCGCCCGCGAGAGGTCGTCGATGACCCCACCGAGCGTTTGACCCACCAGCGCTGACAACGTTTCCGCGGTCTTCATCTCGTGGCCCCCTCGGCCGGCGGGAGCTGTTTCACGCCGAGTGCCAGTCAGATCAGCCGTCAGCGGTGCCTCAGCGGCGCGAGAGCCGTGCGATCACCGCCACCAGCTCGTCGGGCGTCACCGCGACGTGCTCGACCACCCTTCCGTACAGCAGCGCCGTCGGGACCGCGCGTCCGGGGCGTTCGGCCTGACACTCGGCGAGCGTCACCAGCACCACGCGCTCGAGCTCGGTGAGTCCGTCGCGGACGTCGGGGAGCGACGCCACCGGCCGCCGACGCCTCATCCGTGGAACACCCGACTCGCCACGATGCGGCCGTGGGCGACGTCGAAGGCCTCGGCGACCGGCATCGGCGCTTCGTTCGGTGCGTGGCGCAGATACTCGAGCACCACGCGCTCGGCGTTCGCGGTCAGACAGACCAGCTCGTAGCGAAGGCCCGGGAGGCGACGAAGGGCGTCGCTCCACCAGGCGCGCAGCGCGGCCTTGCCGACCAGCTTCCCGCCGGTCTCGGGGTGGAGGGTGCGGATCTTCGGCGAGGTGTGGGTGCAGTCGTCGGCGTAGAGCGAGACGAGGCGCTCGACGTCGTGGGCGTTGAAGGCGTCGAGCCAGGCCCGGCCCAGCGCGTCCGGCGTCATCTCACATGCCTCCGTCGGAGGTCCCACCGTCGACCCCGCCATCGATCACCAGCCGCGGCGGCGAGACGTACGCGGGCTCGATGGCGAGCGGCACCGCGAGCGTGATGCCCACGGCGCCGACGGCCTGCCGGTAGACCTGGTCGTTGCCGCCCTCGTCGGACGAGAAGAGGAACGTGGTGGCGCCGAGCCACGACGGCGCGGAGTCATTGACCGACGCCGCCGGGCTGCGCTGTCTTGTGACGCCGCGGGTGGCGAGGTCGAGGACGAAGATGCGGGTGACGCCGCTCGAGACGCGGCCATCGAAGACGGCGCGGGTGCCATCGGGCGAAACGACGAGGCGGCTGGCGATGGAGAGCGCCTCGACGCCGAGCGTGTTGGTGATGCTGGTGGGCTGGCCGGTGGTGACGTTCACGCGCTCCACCTGGTTCTGCATGAGGCCGGCGTTGCCCGCCGAGACGAGGAGCGACTCGCCGTCGGGGAACCACGAAGGCGAGCCGTACGCGAGCGCCTGCCCGCCGATGACTTTGCGGAAGTCGGAGCCGTCGACGTTCACCACGCCGATGCTCGAGCTGAGCGAGTTCTCGTCGTAGGCGAAGGCGATGCGGCGGCCGTCGGGCGAGAAGACCGGCGTGCGGAGGTTCTGCTGCGTCGGCGTCGACCGAACCACCGTGGTGGGCGTGCCGCCCGCGGTGGAGACGACGGCGATTTCACTGTCGGTCCCGGAGCGGCGGGAGAAGACGACCTGGCGGCCGTCCTTCGAGAACGACGGCATGGCGACGCCGCCGGTCTGCGTGAGCTGCGTGCGCTCGTTGACGTCGGCCTCGCCGGTGAGGAAGAGGTTTCGGTCTTCCTTGCGCACGGTGGCGTAGCCGCTGGTGAAGCCCGCCGCGCCGCCGCCGGTTCCGCCACCCCCACCGCCGCCTCCGCCGCCGCCCACGAGGAAGCAGCTCGACAGCGCGAGCACCACGACCAGAACGCCACACCGGAAGGCCAGACGCATGAACACAACCCCGTGCAATGAGTGGCTCGAGATGAGCCTTCGACGCGACGGATCAGCTCATGTTCATAAACAGGGCCAAACTCAAGAGCGGGCCCACCGTCAGCCCTCGCAGGCGCGGCGGCGCTCGTTCACGCACTTCGACGTGTTCTTCGCGCCGTGACAGCTGCGGTTCCAACCGTTGCGGCACTTCTGGCTCGCCGAACATGAACGAGCCTCGAGCAGCGCCTGTGCCACGAACGAAGTGACAACCGTCACAGTTCGAATTTTCCAACAGGGAATCACGGCGACAGCGCGTAGACGAACGTCGCCTTCGGGGCGCGGAGCCAGCGCTCGGCGATGACCTCACGCGCCTTCGCCCAGTCGTCCTTCGCGTCGACGAACGCGGCTACCATGGCCTCGGCGTCCTTCTTGTCGCCCTTGCCCTTGGCCATCAGCACCCGCCTGGCGAGCGCATCGACGGTTGGCTTCCACGTGCCAAGCTCGAGCTCGAAGCAGCCGACGTCCTGTCCGTTGGCGGCCTTCGTGTCGGCCTTCCACGTCAACACGCCCGCCTTCATCAACGTGCCCAACTGAATGGAGGCCAGCTGGCTGTAGTTCCGCGGCTTGCCGTCAGCCGTGTACATGCCCCGGCTGATGTGGCCGAAGGCCCAGGCCACGTCCCGCACGTGCGCCTTCGCGGCCTCGTCGGCGGTGATGACCTTCTTGTCCACCAGCCACTCGGAGAAATAGAGCGCGGCCGTCTGCGCCTTGAGCTCCTCCATGGTGGCAGCGAGCGGGCCTCCGAAGGCAGCGTTGTCGTCCTTGCCGTTGACCTTGTACTCGTGGCTGGGGCCCAGGTTGTGCGCGGCTTCGTGCAGCACGACGCTCATCACCGCGGGCCCGGGCGCCGTCGTCGCGTTCGCCATCACGCTGGGACAGAAGAGCGAGGCCATCTGCGACTCGAGCGACTTCTGGCTGTCGACGTCGGTGTACAGGTTCGTCATCGCCACCGTACGGCCGCCCTTCTCGGCCACCTTGCCCCAGTTGGGGAGCGACTGGCCGATGGTGGCGCCGTGCGGGTTCCGCGAGTCTCCGGCGTTGAGGACGATGTCGATGAAGTCGGGCAGCTTGAACTTCACGTCGCGCGCCCGGTACGGCGGGCCGGCCAGCGTCGCCAGCGCCTTCTCCATTTCACCCTTCACCGGCTCGAGCTTCTGCTGCCACGCCAGCGAGTCGAGGTTGATGCGCGCGAAGCTCACCGCGAAGCCGGCCTTCACCGCGCACGGCTCGAAGTAGTCCTCGTCGGGCCCGATGCGCAGGTACCACTTCGAGTTGGTCGGCCCCATCGCCACCCACGCCTCGTTGGCGGGCTCCCAGTCGTTGGTGCGGAACGCCTTCGCCGCCGCGCGCAGGTACGTCTGGAAGGCCTTCTCGCCGTCCGAGGTGATGGCGCTGGCGGCGGCCTCGAGCGAGGTGGCGACCTGCTCCATGTCGGCCTTGTAGAACTCGGAATACGGCACCGGCTTGAACGCCTTCCCGTCGGCCACCACCACGTTGAAGTGGCCCATCAGCGCCTTGCCGTTCTTCTCCTTGTTCAAGCGCTCGCAGAACTTCGGGTCGTCCTGTACCTCGGCCGGGTAGAGGCCGGAGCGGCGAACGGGCCGGGGCACCAGCGCGGTGCAGGCCTCGTCCTTCTCGGTCTTCGGCGCCACACAGTACGGCCCCTGGTTGCGGTGGAAGAGCGAGCGCGAGAGCTTGTCGGTCACCGGCACCTGCTCCCACAGCGCGTACGTGCCCAGCTGCTTGCCGTAGATGACCTCGAGCGCGCGCGCCGCCTCGGCGACGTGCCGCACGATGGCGCGGTCTTCGTCGGTGCCTTGCCCCAGCTTCGTTTCCACCAGCGTCGGGCGGCCCTGGGAGAGCTCCAGCCGCAACAGCTCCCGGCGCGTGCGCTCGGCTGGAGACTGCGAGGCCTCGTCCGGCGCCTTCACCATCGTCTCGTAGGCATCGAGGAAGGCCTGGGTGAACTGACCCTTGCCATCGACGAGGGCGGTGCGCGGCGTCTCGTGCGGACCAAACAGCAGCGCCAGCTCGGACACCTCGAGCGTGCCGTTTCCGTTGCCGTCCTCACGCCAGAAGAAGGGCAGGAAGCGCTCCTGGGCCCTGAGGTTGAAGTCGAGCCGCGAGAGGCGGTTGAGCGTCGGCGCTGGTGGTGGCGGCGGGGCCTTCGTGGCGGCTGGCGCGGGAGACGGAGCGGCCGGCTTTGGCTCTTCTTTGGGGGTCGAGGCGCAGGCGAAGGACAGCGCGAGGGCGAGACCGGGGGCGAGGTGGCGCATGGCGGGTGACTCCTGAGCGACGAGAGCGCCTCGCCTCTACAGCAGGTGTGAAACGCGCGGCAGGACAAAGCAGCGGCTGCCTGGCCACCCCGAAATGAGCTGGGCCGGGAGCAGCGGGCCGCCGAGCTCGCCTTCGGCCGCGACATGCAGGCGTTCGACGACAAGCGGCTGGCGCACTTCGCGCTCGTGCAGCAACTGCCGCGCTTCCAGCTCGAGGTCGAGCAGGCGTCGTTGGGCGTGCAGCAACGCATCCTCGGCACGGCCCCGCAGCGAACAGGTCCTGGTTCCCGTGCTCGATGCGCGGGAGGAGGGCCGCTCCAACGACGAGGATGAGCCGGTGCCAGCGCTCGCGTTCGGCACCCGTTCGTCATTTTCAGATCCGGGTGCAGGCCCACGTGGGTGGATCAGCCCCGCGCGCGCCTGTCTCCTTCCTGTTCAGTTGAGCTCAACTCGACCTGAATCAGGACATCGCGCAACTCCGTGACTGTCTTGTACCAAGACATCTGTTCATGACGCCAAGACCTTGAATTTCAAGTTGGTCTTAGGCCTTGAGAGGACCCCTCTGTAAGGCTCAGATACAACTACATGGATTGGGCGGTTTTCCGGGCACTTGGGCGCACACCCAAGAAGAACATGAGGTTCGGCGTGGCAAGGAAGCTGCTTTGGGGGCGCTCGTCTTCTCCCAGGAGCTTTCATGACGCGGCTGGTCCTCTCGGTTGTCCTCGTTGCAGTCACCGGCTGTGGAGCGAATGAGGCGACGCTCGAGGGGCCGGAGTCGGTGGAGACGCGCACGGGGAGCCGGCTGTCCTGGGAGGAGTTCAAGGCGAAGTACGCCCACTTCGACGCCGACCGCGGCGCGTGGATCGCCGACGGCCACATGCCCTTCTTCAGCGAGAAGGCGCTGCGCGAGTTCTACGAGCTCAACGTGCGCGAGGGGCAGCTCATCGTCAACCGCGTGGGCGCCTCCGACGACCTCTGGGACGCGCAGCGCCGGCAGAACCTCTCGTACTGCGTGTCGAACGACTTCGGCGCGCGCAAGGCCACGGTCATCAGCTCGATGCAGGCCGCGGCGCAGTCGTGGATGGCGGTGGCGAACCTCAAGTTCGTCTACGTCGCCGCGCAGGACGGGAACTGCACGCGTACGAACAACGCGGTGCTCTTCAACGTGCGCCCCATCAACGCGAACGGCTCGTACCTGGCGTCGGCGTTCTTCCCCTCCAATGGCCGCGGCTCGCGGGAGCTCGCCATCGACGGCTCGCTCTTCGGCGGCGGCGTGTCGGTGACTGGCGTGCTGCGCCACGAGCTCGGCCACATCCTCGGGTTCCGCCACGAGCACACGCGCCCGCAGGCCGGAACCTGCTTCGAGGACAACAACTGGCGCGCGGTCACGGCGTACGACTCGGCGTCGGTCATGCACTACCCGCAGTGCAACGGGACGAACACCTGGAACCTCCCGCTCACGCAGCTCGACATTCAGGGCGTGCAGGCCCTCTACGGCGCGCCGGTCACCGCGCCCACGCCGGCGCCGACCCCCACGCCGGCGCCGTCCAGCACCACGACGCGCTCGTTCAACGACTCGGTGGCGGCGAACGCGACGAAGAGCTTCGGGCCCTTCACGGTGCAGCCGGGCACGGTGTTCCGCGCGACGATGACGGGCTCGGGCGACGCGGACCTCTACGTCCGCTTCGGTACCGCGCCCACCGCCTCGGCCTACGACTGCCGCCCCTACCTCGGGGACTCGAGCGAGGAGTGCCGGCTGACGGCTCCCTCGACGCCGACCAGCGCCTTCATCACCGTGGTGGGCTTCACGCAGGCCACCTTCGCGCTCACCGTCGAGTTCGTGCAGGCCGGCACCACCGGCACGCCCGCCCCGAGCACCGGGACGCCGTCGCGTGGAACCGCTTCGGGCACGGTCGCGCTGAATGAGGAGGCGACGTGGCTGCCGTTGACGGTGCGGCCCGGCTCGCGCTTCGTGGTGACGATGACCGGCTCGGGAGACCCCGACCTCTACGTGCGCTTCGGCGCCGCGCCCACCCTGACGACGTTCGACTGTCGCCCCTTCCAGACGGGCGCCACCGAGACGTGCACCCTCACCGTGCCGGCGGGCCGGACCCAGGCGTTCCTGATGGTGCGCGGGTTCCGGGCCGGGAGCTTCAACCTCACCATCGACTCGGTGCAGTGAGGCAAGAAGCGACAGGCGCTCAGTCAGCGGCGTGAGGCCGAAATCGCGCCGGGAGCCCGTCGGCGACCATGAGGGTGGCGCCCAGCGCGTGGCGCACCGACTGGGGGGCCTCGAGCGTCAAGCGCCCACGCTGGAAGAACCGTGCGAGCACCACGGCGCACTCGAGCAGCGCCAGGCGCATGCCGATGCAGACGTGCGGGCCAGCACCGAACGGCAGGTAGCGGAACTTCCACACCGTGGCGTCGGTGGACGACTCCGAGCGGAACCGGTCGGGCCGAAACAGCTCAGGCTCGTCCCACAGGGCGCTCGTGCGGTGCGTGACGAAGAGCGGCAACAGCACCACCGAGCCCTTCCGCATTCGCACCGAGCGCACCTCGTCGTCCTCGAGGGCCTCGCGCGCCACCAGGCAGACCGGCGGGTACAGCCGCATCGTTTCGCGCACCACCGCGGCGACCCGGGTCAACCGCGCCACGGACTCGAGCGTCGGCGTCGAGGTGCCCAGCTCGCGCGTCACCTCCGCCTGCACCAGCGCCGCCTCGTGCGGGTGCAGCGCGAGCAACGCCAGCGCCCACGTCACCACGTTCGCCGTCGTCTCGTGGCCCGCGATGAAGACGTTCATCAGTTCATCGCGCAACTGGGGGTCGCTCATGCCCTCGCCGGTGTCCGGATCGGTCGCACGCAGCAGCAGCGTCAGGAGGTCGGCCGGAGGCTGGGTCATCGCGCGGCGCCGCGCCACCAGGCCGAACAGGCGCTCGTCGAGGAAGGCGATGGCCTCGCGGTAGCGCTGGGTCTGCGGCGTCGGAACCGTCACCGGCAGCTTCGTCACCAGCGTCGAGCGCGCGCCCATGAACGCCTCGATGACCTCGAACGCCTCGGCGATGCCGTCCGCGTCGGCGTCGAGCGAATCCGAGAAGAGCGCCTGGACGATGGTCTCGCGGGTGAGGCGCAGGAGCGCGTGCCGCACGTGAAAGACGTCATCCGGCACGAGGCGGCCGAGGGCACGGTCGGTCGCCTGCACCGACAGCTCGAGCCAGCGCGCGGCCTGGGCCTGATGAAACGCGGGCTGCATCGTGCGTCGTTGCCGCAGCCACAGCGGTGGATCGCTCACCACCAGGCCGCTTCCCAGCAGCGGCCGCGTCTCGGCCAGCGTCGAGCCGCGCCCCCACACCGACGCCCGCTTCTGGAGCACGTGCTGCAGCGCCTCGGGCGATGAGAGCACCGTCATGGTGACGTTCCCCACGCCCAGCCAGAGGTCGGGCCCCACCTGGCGGGTGCAGTCCAGCAAGAAGCTGGGCGCGTCAGCCGCCATCGCCTTGAAGTGGTCGCGGGCGAACGTCTCCTTGAGGACCGGCAACAGGCGCATGAGGGACCGCACTTCAAGCCACGGACCGGCCCGTCGAGCCACTCCCACGCACGCACGGTGCAAGGGCTGACACGCCTGCGCAGCACACCGTGTGCAGTCCGTTGCACGGCCTCCTCGAGCGGGCCCGTTGGCGCCGGGCGTGCAGTCGTCTCGTTTCCGTGTACCGTCCGCGCTCGATGGCACCGCCGGGCCGCTCGTGGCGGCAGCATCGTCCTGCTGGCCCCTTCGACGTCATCGTCATCGGCTCCGGCCTCGGTGGCCTCGTCGCCGCGAACGCGCTCGCCCGCCACGGCGGCCGCAAGGTGCTGGTGCTCGAGCAGCACTACCGCGTCGGCGGTTTCACCCACGTCTTCACCCGCCCCGGCTTCGAGTGGGACGTCGGCGTGCACTACGTCGGCGGCGTCGGCCCCTCAGGTCCCTTGCGCGGGCTGTTCGATTCCCTCACCGACGGCGCGCTCGACTGGGCGCCGCTCCCGGCCGTGTACGACGCCATCGAGTTGGGGGCGCAGCGCTTCGAGTTCGAGGCGGGCGCGCCGGCGCTGCTCAACCGGCTCGCCGCGGCGTTTCCCACGGAGCGTCCCGCCCTCGCGCGCTACCTCGAGCTCGTCGTCGGCACCGCGCGGCGCAACCAACTCCAGTGGGCGTCTCGCCTGTCGCGGCCGAAGACCCTGGGCGCTTCCGGCGTGCCCCACCGCCTCGTCCGCAAGCCCGACGTGTCGACGCGAACGACCGGCGAGGTGCTGCGCGAGCTCACCTCGAACGAGACGCTCCAGGGCGTGCTGGCCGGCCAGTACGGCGACTACGGCATGCCGCCCGCCCTCTCGGCATTCGGCCTGCACGCGGCGGTGGTGGAGCACTACCTCGACGGCGGCTTCTATCCCGTGGGTGGCGCGTCACGCCTCGCCGCGACCCTCTCGCCGGCCATCGAGGCCGCAGGTGGGCACCTTGCGGTGTCGGCCGAGGTGTCGTCGCTGCTGGTCGAGGGCGGCGCGGTGACGGGCGTGCGCATGGCGGATGGCGCCGAGGTGCGGGCGCCGCTCGTCATCAGCAACGCGGGCGCCCGACGCACCTTCGAGGAGCTCGTCCCGCCTCCACATCGGCCACCCGACGTGCTCGAGCAGCTGCAGCGCGTGCCGCCGTCCTCGCCCTACCTCTGCCTCTACGTGGGCCTCGACCAGTCCGACGCCGCGCTGGGCCTCACCGGCACCAACCTCTGGCTGTACCCCGACGCCCACCACGACGAAAACGTGCGCCGCTTCGCGCTCGACCCCTCCGCGCCGTTTCCGATGCTGTACGTGTCGTTCCCGTCGGCGAAGGATCCCGACTTCCAACGGCGCTTCCCCGGCAAAGCGACGGTGCAGGTCATCACGATGGCGCAGTGGGCGTGGTTCGAGCCCTGGGCCTCCACCCGCTGGGGCCGGCGCCCCGAGGCGTACACGGCCTTCAAGGACGACTTCACGCGACGGCTCCTCGAGGCGTTGCTGCACCGGCTCCCGCAGCTCAAGGGCCACGTGGTGCACGCCGAGCTGTCCACGCCGCTGTCGACAGCGCACTTCTCCGGCCACCGGCGCGGCGAGACCTACGGCCTGGCCAGCGTGCCGGAGCGCCTCGAGCTGCCGCTCCACGTCGAGAACGGCCTGCGAGGGCTGCTCCTCACCGGGGCCGACGTCATCACGGCCGGCGTGGGTGGCGCAGCCTTTGCTGGAGTACTGACTGCTGCCGCAGTGTTGGGTCCGCGCGTCATCGGCGCGGTGATGAAGCGAGGGTTCGCGAGTGCCGTTTGATACCGTTTCGACGTTCCTTTGGGGAGGACGCATGAATCGACGTGACGTGTTGAAGCTGGGCGCGGTGGCCGGCACCGCCAGTGGCTGCGCGACGGTGCTCTCGGCCGAAGCGCCGGTCGTCCCCGACTCGCTCGGTGCGCTCTTCGCGAAGCTCGATGGCCAGCTCCGGCGGCTCGAGGGAGAACCGTTGCTCCCCTCGTTGCTCGGCGACGCACCGAACAAGGACGCCGCGGACCGCGCGCCCTGGTTCCAGGAAGGTGACCGGCTGGCCCGGCAGACGCTCAAGGCCTTCCTCGTCGCAGGAACGTTTCAGTCGCTGACCGCCGAGCAGTGGCAGCAGCCCCTCGCCGTCGAGCGCCTGCAGGCGGCGATGGCCGACCTCGACGAAGGCATGCTGGGCGTCACGGCGATGCTCGAGGGCATGACGGACCGGGACAAGCGCGCCCTCGGAGAACAGCTGCGGAAGAACCCCGACCTCGGCATGCGCATCATGGGCGCCATCGACGAGCGCGCAGGAGAATACGGTGTGTCCGCCGAGGGGCGGCTCAAGCTGCGCTCGGCCTCGGCGACGACGATGAGCCGGCTGCGCCAGTCACCCGACCTCCACATCACCGACACCACCACGAAGCTGCGCAAGCTCGAGGTGCGGCACGGCGTGGCCGAAGAGGCACGGCGACGCCTGGGCGTGTCGATGCTGTCGATGGCGCTGTTCGACCAGCAGTCGCCGGAGCAGCCCGCCAGCGGTGGCGCTGCCCCCTTGTCTCCGCCGCCACCGCCGCCGTCCGTCGAGGCCCTCCCCGAGGTGGAGGCCGTCGACGCGGGCGTTCAACCCGTCGGTGAGACCCTCGAGCAGCGCCAGGCCCGCAGCCGTCGCACCACGGGCATCATCAGCATGACGGTGGGGGGCGTCGCGCTCGGCCTGACGGCGCTCGCGATCTTCAGCGGGTTCACCTCGAACGTCTTTGGGGCGACCATCGGCGTGCTGCTCGGCGTCACGGGCCTGGTGGCCCTCATCGTCGGCCTCGTCATGTTCCTCAGCTCGCTGTGAGCCCCATCGCCATCACCGGGCTGGGTGCCGTCTCGGCGCTGGGGCTCGACCTCGACGCGCTGTGGCGGGGGCTGGCGTCGGGCCGTGACGGCATCGGCCCCATCGAGCGGTTCGACACCTCGCCCTTCTCCGTCCACCTCGGCGGCATGGTGCCGGTGCCCGAGCGCGTGGGCGTCGACGACCCGGCCGGCTCGCGCGCCCTCTGCATTCGCTACGCGACGATGGCGGCGCGGGAAGCGCTGGCGCGTTCAGGAGTGCGCGTGACGGCGCCCCACCGCGTCGCGCTCGTGTTGGGCACCAGCATGGGCAGTCACCTCGGCGGGCTCCACGAGGCCAGCGCCGAAGTGGCACGGGCGCTCGGCCTCGAGGGACCCGTCATTACCCTCTCCACCGCGTGCGCGTCGTCGACCAACGCGCTGGGCACCGGGAAAGAGCTGCTCGACCAGGGCCTCGCCGACGTGGTGCTGGCGGGCGGCGCCGATGTGCTGGTGCCCGAAATCTTCACCGGCTTCCACGGGCTGGGGTTGCTCAGCCCGACGAAGTGCGCGCCCTTCAGCGAGTCGATGGGCACCACGCTCGGCGAAGGCGCGGGCTTCCTCGTGCTCGAGCGTGAGGCCGACGCGCTGGCTCGCCGCGCGAACGTCGTCTCCTGGCTGTCGGGCTACGCGCTCTCGGCCGACGGCTACCACGCGACGTCACCGGACCCCTCCGGCGCAGGCGTCGCGCGGGCGCTGCGGGGCGCGCTCGAAGACGCAGGCCTGACGGCGAACCACGTCGACTACGTCAACGCCCACGGCACGGGGACGCCAGCGAACGACGCCTCCGAGTGGCAGGGCATCGCGGCGACGCTGGGCCCGAAGGCGGCCACCACGCCGGTGAGCTCGACGAAGAGCTCTCTCGGTCATGCCCAGGGCGCGGCCGGCGTGCTCGAGCTCATCTCGACGCTGCTGGCGATGCAGCACGACGTCGTGTTGCCGACGCTCCACTTCACGAAGGCGCGGCCGCGAGGGCCCACCGACCCGGTCGCGCAGGCCATGCCCCGGCCCCAGGTGGTGCAGCACGCGCTCTGCTCCAACTCGGCGTTCGGCGGTGCCAACGCGGCGGTGGTGGTCTCACGCATTCCCACACGGCGAACGCCTCCACGGCGCGACGTCTTCCTCTCGGGCGTGGGCGCGGTCGGGCCGTTCGGCGTCGGCCTCGAAGCGCTCTCGTCATGGACCGGTGGAGCGGAGCGCCTGGCCCCGTTCTCGCTCGAGTCCATCGTACCGACGGCCGAGACGCGCGGCCTTGACGCCTCGTCGAAGGCCTTGACGGCCGCGTGTGCGCTGGCGCTGAAGTCGGCGGGGCTCCAGGTGCGCGGCGCCACGCGCGAGCGTACCGGGCTCTTCGTCGGCACCACGAACTCCTCTCCGAAGGCGTGGCAGGAGTTCCGCAGCAGCATTCGAGAGCGCGGCCTGGCGAAGGCGTCGTCGCTCGCGTTCACGCGCCTGGTGCTCAACGCCTCGGCCGGAGCCGCCTCCCGAGCGCTCGGCCTTCGGGGGCCCACCACCACGCTGACGACGGGCCAGGGCAGTGGGCTCGTCGCGCTCGTCCTGGGGGTCCTGCACCTCGCCACGCGACAGGACGCCGACCAGCTCGTGGTGGGTGCCGTCGACGAGGCCGACCTGGAGCGCAACCCGGAGCGCCTCGACGCCGCCGCGGCCGTCGTCCTCACCAGCACGCCTTCGGCCTGGCGGGTCGCGGGCGTTGGGCTCGCCGGCGCGGGGCAGGTCTCCCACGCCGCAGCGCGCGCCCTGGCGAGTCACCGAGCGACCCGACTGGACCGGCACCCTGAGGCGCTCGCGGCCGGCGCGCTCCTCTCGCTGACCCGCGCGCTCCATGGCTCGACGAGCGCCGACTCGTTCCTCATCGTCGACGACTCCGAAGCCGCGAGCGTCGCCGTTCTCCTCACCCGGAGCCCCGCATGACGCCTGCCCTCGCCGTCTACCTCGAACACCGCGCCCAGGTGCTGGGCCGGGTGAAGAAGGTGCTCATCGAGTCGTTGCACGTGCCCCGCGAGCCCGAGGAGATCGACCCCGACGCGCCGCTCTTCGGCACCGGGCTGTCGCTCGACTCGGTCGATGCGGTGGAACTCGTCGTCAGCCTCGAGGCCGAGTTCGGGTTCCGCCTCGACGACGACCTCTCGGCGCGGCTGTCGATGCGCACCGTCAACACCGTCGTCGACCTCGCGCTGCGCAAGCTGGGAGGCCCGCATGCCACTGCGTGACGAACTGACGGCCATTCGCCTCGCCACCGCGCTCGCGGAGTCGAAGCACACGGTGTGTGTGCGGCTCACCGGCGCGGACGTCTTTGGGACGCTCGACCGGGTGTGCACGGGTGCGCTCACCCTGCAGGACGCGCAGCTGAAGACGACGCTCCTCTTGCGGCCGGACGGCACGGTGTTCGCCGACGCGCTGGTCGGTCGCGACGATGAGGCGTACTGGCTGACGACGGAAGGCCCCACGTCGGCTCAGCTCACCGACTGGCTGCGGACGCAACAGACCGGGCCGGACCTCCACGTCGAGGCCATCGACGACACGCACGACCATGTCTCGGTGCATGGGCCCTGGGCGTGGCAGGTACTCGCGACCTGCCTGGGCCCCGACGTGATGGGCATGCCCTACCTGTCGATGCTGCGCAGCGCCTCGGGCGTGGTGTGCTTCCGAGCCGGGAAGACCGGCGAGTACGGCTACGAACTGCTGATGCCGAAGGCCGTGACGGGCGAGCTGGTGGGCGCGCTCGAACGGGAAGGCGCGGCGCTGGAGCTGCGTCGGGTCGGCCTCGAGGCGCTCGACCTGTGCGCATTCGAGAACTGGTTCTTCTCGATGCGCCGGGAAGGAACGCTCGGCCTGACGCCGCTGGAGTTGGGACTCCAATGGCGGTGCGCGCCGGGCAAGGGCTTCATCGGCCGCGAGGCGCTCGACACACGACGACGCTCCGGGTTCACCCGTCGACTCACCTGTCTGTTGACGGACGGCGCGGTGACGCCCGGCGCGCCCATCACCCTCGACGGCGAGTCCCTCGGGACGGTGGCCTTCACCGCCTTCGACCCGCTGCTCGAGCGGCACGTCGCCTCGGCGCTGCTGCCGCTCCCGCTGGCGGTGCCCGGCGTGCCCGTCACCGTGGGCGCGACGACGGGACGCACCGTGGCCCCGCCCATCCTCACCAACCGCAGCCTGTCCGTCTCGGCGCAGCGACACACCTGGGCCGACCGCGAGCTCGCTGGCTTTCCGCCGCTCCTGTCGCCATGAGCGCCCGACGCTTCGTTTCGAAGAGCGGTGCGCAGGCTCCGACGGACCGCCTCCGCCCTCCGCCGCATCCCCTCGCGGTGCGCGCGCCATGACGGGCCGCTTCGTCGACTCGACGGTCTTCATCACCGGCGCCTCCCGAGGCCTCGGCCGCGGCATCGCGCTCGCTTTCGCCCGGGAAGGCGCCTTCGTGGTGGTGGGCGTCCGGAGCCGCAAGAGCGACGCAGACGAGACGCTGCGGCAGGTGGAAGCCCTCGGCGCTCAGGGCGTGGTGGAGACGTTCGACGTGCGCGAGGCCTCGAGCGTCGACGCCGCCGTGCAGCGGGTGCTGGAGCGCCGCGGCCGCATCGACGTGGTGGTGAACAACGCGGGCGTCGCGCGAGACGAGCTGTTCGCGGTGATGCAACCCGAGAGCTGGAGCGAGGTGCTGCGCACCAACCTCGACGGCACCTTCAACGTCTGCCGGGCCGTCACCCGCCCGATGATGGCGAACAAGCGCGGCGCCATCGTCAACGTCGGCTCCATCGCCGGCCAGCGCGCGAGCAAAGGCCAGGTGAACTACGCGGCGTCGAAGGGCGGCGTGCTGGCGCTGACGACGTCGCTGGCCGCCGAGCTCGCGCCAAAGGGCATACGCGTCAACGCCGTCGTCCCCGGGCTGTGCAGCGTCGGCATGGTAGAGGCCGTCGACCGCCGCGTCATCGACGCGAAGAAGGCGCACATTCCGCTCGGGCGGCTCGGCACGGCGGACGACGTCGCGCGCGTGGTGCTCTTCCTCGCCTCGGACGACTCGGCCTACGTGGTGGGCCAGGCCATCGTCGTCGACGGAGGACTGGGCCTGTGACGCTGGCCTTCGTGTTTCCGGGCCAGGGCGCGCGGGACGTCTCCACGGCGGTGTCGTGGGCACACGAGACGGAAGCGGGACGGGCGCTCCTCGGGGTGGCGGAAGCGGCGACGAACGTTGCGTTCGACGATGTGATGAAGAACGGCGCGCGGCTGCTCGAGTCGACGCGCGTGCTGCAGCCGTTCCTCGTCGCGGCGTGTCTGTCGGTGCTCGCTCGCGTTCGCGCGCTGGGCGTCACGCCCGACGTCGCCCTGGGACACTCGCTCGGAGAGGTCTCGGCGCTCGCCGCGGCGAACGCGCTGTCGGCGGAAGAGGCGGTGCAGCTCGCGGCCACCCGCGGCGCCGCGATGGAGCGCGCCGCCACCCTGACGCCCGGTGGGCTCGTCGCCGTCGGTTCGATGGAGGCGGCCTCGCAGGCGATGGCGGCCATCGATGGACTGGAGCTGGGCCTTCACAACGCAGCCGACGAAGTGGTGCTCACCGGCCCGGCAGCCGCCGTCGGACAGGTCGTCGCCCGGTTTGGCGGCAGGCGCGTGCCGGTGTCGGGCCCCTGGCACAGCCGCGCGATGACGAGCGCCGTGGCGCCACTCCACGCCCACGCCCAGCGCCTCGCCCCTCGCCGCTCCACGGTGCCCATCGCCTCGGGCCCGACGACCGCGCTCGAGCTCGCGGAGCGACTCACCCAGCCCGTCGACTTCGTCAGCATGGTGAACGCCGCAAAGGCCAACCGCTGGCTCCTCGTCGGGCCGGGCCACGTCCTTCGCGGGGTGCTGCGACGCATCCTCGGGGCCGATGTCGTGGTGCTGACGACCGAGTCCGAGGCGGACGTGGAGCGCAGCGTGAGACGTCTCGAGGAGACCCGATGAAGACCGACCTGGACCTGGGACCGGACGTGATTCAGCGGCTGTTGCCGCACCGGCGCCCGTTCGTGATGGTGGACCGCGTGGAGGCCTTCCTCGACGGCCCGCCGCCCTCGCTGCGAGCGTCGCGCTTCATCAGCTCGAACGAGCCCGTCTTCGACGGCCACTTCCCGGAGCTGCACCTCTGGCCCGGCGTGTACACCATCGAGGGGCTGCTCCAGGCGAGCAACCTGCTCCACATCATTCACGTCGCGCGCGAGGCCGCGAAGGCGCAGCAGCTTCCGGACGACGAGGTGTTCTCGGTCTTGAAGAACCTCGAGCTCGGCTACCGCCTCAAGGCCGGCTACCGCCCGGAATTGACGGCACGCCACGCGGCGCTGCTGGGCATGACGCCGGACCCGATTTCGCGCGGGGGCCTCGCGGGCGCCATCGACGTGAAGCTGCTCCAACCCGTGTTCGCAGGGCAGCGGCTCGAGTACGCGACGACGCTGTCCCGCGTCGTGGAGCACCTGCAGCGCTTCGACGTCGAAGCGTTCGTCGATGGGAAGCTGGTGGCGAAAGGAACGCTCACCAGCTCCCGCGGCGCGCTCCACCTGCCCACCACCCGCCCTGCATGAAGCGGCTGGGGCTCATCGTCCTCTGGGTCGCGGGCTGCACCCAGGTGGTGTGGTTGGGAAAGAGCGATGATCGACATCATTCCATCGAGGTGGTGGAGCGCCTGGGCCGGCAGGCCGTGCGGGTCGACGGCGTGGAGGGCCCCTCGACGCGCGGGGTGTCGCTCGACTCGCTGGCCGTCGATGGCGAGGGGCGCGCGTCGTACGCAGCGATGGTGGACGAGGGGTGGGCCTTCTTCGCGCAGGGGGCACACGGGCCGGGCTGGCAGCACCTCGGCGTCATCGCCCGCAGCGACGACGGCGGCGTGGCCTTCACCGCGCTGAGCGACGGTGGGTGGTTCGTCGTGATGGCGGGCCGGCCCGTCTCCACGCCGACGCCGAGCCAGCTTGCGCACCGCGCAGGCCAGTGGGTGTGGGTCGCCGACGCGCAGGAGGTGATGGTGGAGGGCCGGGGCCTGGGGCGCTCGGGGCGCGTGTCGATGCTGACGACCATGGACCAGACGCTGCGCTGGGTCGTCACCGAACAGAACGTTCAGTTCATCGTGTCCTCCGAAGGCCGCCGCGAAGGGCCGTTCCGCCAGGTCCGGCAGGTGGAGCCCGTGGTGGCGCAGGCGCTCGACGGCGGGTGGCAGCTTCGGGTGAACGGCGCCGAGGTGGCGACCCAGGCGCGGCCGTTCCGTGCGGTGCGGGGCGCTGACGGGGCGCTCGTCTCCATCATCGAGCACGACGGCGGGCAGCTCGTTCGCACCGAAACGTCCTCGGAGTCGTTCGACGAGGTGAAAGACGTGGTGTGGCTCACGTCCCCGGTGCGCCCCGTCGTCGTCGGTCGGCGCGGCGCGCAGTGGACGGTGTTCGGCCCCTCTGGGGAGAGCGGCCCGTGGGACGTCGTGGAGAACCTTCGGACCCAGGGCCATCACGTCGCGTTCATCGGCGTTCGCGCGATGAGCGACACGGTGGTGCATGACGGAACGCCGCTGGCGACCGTGCCCCGCGCGACGTCGCTCGCGCTGTCGGACGACGGCACCCAGGTGGCGTACCTCACGAGCCGAGGCGGTGAAGTGCAGTTTGCGCTCCACCGCGACGGAGGCCTCCTCGCGCAGACGGTCGACCTCGCGCTGGAAGACACGGTGACGTTCGCGCCGAACGGCCGGGCGGGTTGCATTGCAGGCGCCCGACCGAGCCGGACGCTCTTCGTGCTCTTCGACGATGGCGCCCGCATTCCGGTGAGCCTGGAGGAGGTCGTCGCGGCGCAGGCCCGCTGGTCCGGCCCGCAGGCGCCTCGACTGCGACGGTGGGTCGTCGCCGAGTTGATGAAGACGGGAGGAACCGATGCTGGACGCCCATGAGCGACGGTTGTTGCTGGCCAAGGGGCTGGTGCAGGCGGTGCTGGCGCGCATGCGCCACGAAGGACTCACGCCCGCGAAGGCGGCGGAGGCCGAGGTGAAGGAGCGCCTGACGCATGACGTGCCCACCGAGGTGTTGGAGGCCGTCGAGCGCGCCATCAATGACACCCTCGCGCGCGTGTCTCCCGAAGCGATGACGCACCTCTTTGCCGGCAGCCACGAGTTCGGGCTCAAGCGCCTCAGCGCGTTCTTCGCCCCCATCCTCGCCCAACTCGAGGCGGCCACGGGGCCATCCCCGGAATTGGCTCGACTTGGCGCACCGCACCTGCGTGCCTGGCACTGGGAGGCGGATGTGCTCCGGCACCGGCGCTTCGTGGCCAGCGGCGGCACGGACTTCGACGCCTACCTGCAGCAGGCACCGTTCTGGCGACCGGACCTCGAGGCGAAGCCCATCTGGCAGCTCGATGAACTCCCCCGGGCCTACCGCGAGCTCGAACGCGCGGCGCCCGACATTCAGGCCGAGCTGGACGCACTTCGGCGGGAGCAGGGCTGGCTGCCGTACCGCGGGTGGTCCGAGAACGAGCTCGCGCACGCCTCGGACGTCACCGAAGGCAGCGCCTGGCACGCGTTCTTCTTCTACCACCCGCTGAAAGGGCGCTTCGACGCGAACCATGCGCGCTGTCCGGTGACGTCGCAGGTGCTCGAGGCGCTGCCGGGCCTGTGCCGACGGGAGATCGTCCTCTTCTCCGCCCTCGCGCCGGGGAGCATCATTCCGCCGCACCAGGGGCCCTTCAACGGTCGGCTCCGCGTGCACCTCGCGCTCACGGGCACGAAGGGCTGCTACCTGCGCGTCGGCACCCAGATTCGCACCTGGGAGGACGGGAAGGTGCTCGTGTTCGACGACTCGTTCGAGCACCAGGTCTGTCACACCGGCAGCGAGCTGCGCGTGGTGCTGCTGATGAACGTGCTGCAGCCGGGGCTCGACCCGAAGCGCTCGAGCGTCGACGCCCTGTCGCTGACGAACCCGGTGCACTACGCGGAAGACGACGAAGACCGACGAGGGCGGGAGTCGGTGCCGGTGGACTGGTGGCGCTGAGCGGGAGCGCCCGTCGACGGACCCTGCTCGCTCCTGTCACACTGAGCCGCGATGACCGCGACCATTCGGCCCGTCGGACGTCAGGACGCCGGGCCCATCACCCGCCTGGAGCAGGACCTCGCCCGCACGCCTGGAGGACTGGCGTCGAGACCGCACGAAGTCATCGAACAGGTCGTCGCGGCACGCATCGCGGCGCGGGCCGACGAGCACGCGGGTGGTTGGTTGGTCGCCGAATCCGAGGGGCTCCTCGTTGGGCACGGCGTGCTGGAGCCGTTGACTCTCGAAGTCACCCGGCATGTGGTTGCCCTCACCCTCGCGGTCGCCCGCCCCTGGCAGGGTCAAGGCGTCGGGTCCACCCTCCTCCGGGCGCTCCTGTCCTGGGCCCGCGCAGCGCCTCACGTCGAGAAGGTCGAGCTTCGCGTGCGGGCTTCCAACACCCGCGCCATCGGCCTCTACCGGAAGATGGGGTTCGTCGAGGAAGGCCGATTCGTCCGCCGAATCAAGCTGGCGCCCGGCGACTACCTGGATGACGTGTCCATGGGTCTGTGGGTTGGACCATGAGACCGCTCGCTGGTCCGCGCCACCCATGGAGACCAGCGCGGTCGCGAGCGAGTTGAACGAGCGGGCCGAGCACGACCTGGTGCTGGACTCACCGACGTCGCAGCCGAATCGGCCCCTTCGCCGTCGACCCATCGACGACCCGGCCCTGCTGCGTGATGTCGAGCACGCCCTTCGCCACGAGCCTGCGGGCGGCCTCTCGCACTGGCTCCATCAACGGCCGCCAGTCGTCCGGAGCTGCCGCGCGCGCGACCTCCGACGGGCAGATGGTGGCGCCACGGGCCCGTGACTCGAGGAGCGAGAGGATCGACCGCTCGAGCGTCTCGTCGGCGGCCTGATGCTTGCGGCGACGGCACCCATCCGAGCAGTACTTCACCTCGCTCCACGAGCGCTCCCACTTCTTGCGCCACTCGATGGTGCGCCCGCAGACGACGCAGGTCTTCGATTCCATGGCGCCACCGGATAACGGCGACGCTGGCGCCGCTCACGTCTGAATCAGAATCGCCTGGTGCACTTTCCAGTCGAGCCGCTGCACGCTGCCGACCTCTTCGCTGCCGCCCAGCGCCAGCGCGGGCACGAAGCCGTAACACTCTCCCTCGGACGGCGGGCCGACCTTCGCGCGCACCGCCTCGTAGAGCTCCTTGCGCAGGTACGTCGACTGGAACTCCGGGTCCTCGAGCGCGTCGAGGAAGCCCTCCACGTCCTGACTGAGCACCCGCATCTTCTTGTAGTGGATGTCGATGAGCGCCACGTCGGACTCGCGGTCGGGGTCGCCCACGCCGAGCTCGGAGGCGCGCGCGCGCAGGTCGCGGAACACCAGAATCTCACCGAACGCCGTGCGGCCCAGCGAGCGCCGACCGTCGACGTGGCCCATGAGCCAGTCCGTCATCTCTTCGTCGAGCGTACCCGGCTCGGTGATGAAGACGAGGCCGCGCGCGTACCGGCCCGGCTTCAACGTCTCGATGAGGCGCTGATACGAGGGGTGCGAGTCGACCGCCAGGGGAGCTCGGCGCTTCGGCTTCGGCGCGGCCTTCACGGCTCTGGCCTTCGGCGCGGACTTCGGCTTCACGGCGGCCCGTGGAGCGGCCTTCGCCTTCGGGGCCTTCTTCTTCGGGGCAGGCGTCCTCCTCGCCGCCGGCTTCTTCGTGGGCTTCGACTTCCGGGAGGGCTTCTTCGTCGCGGTCCGCGCCATGCGTTTGCGAATCAGACTCGACCCGGACCCCGCTGTCACCGATTCTGATGGTCCTTCACGTCCGTCTGCCGGTGTCGGTCAAGGTGTGCGACGCTCTGCGGTGCCGCGCATGCCCCGCCCGTCGCTGGTCTTCTTCAACGAGCAGCCCGACAGCGCCCTCGCGGCCACCGTCACCCCGACGGTGGTGACCCAGCTGCGGCTACTGCGCGCGGGCGTGGCGATGGCCCTGCTGGACCTGTCGGACGAGCGGGCCGCCACCGTGCGCCAGCTCGAGGCCGCCGGCGTGCCCGTGCATGCGTGGCTGCTGGTGCCCCGCGACGAGGGCTACTTCGCCACCCACCACAACGCCCCGGCCGTGGAGCGCGCCTACGACGCCTTCCTCGCCTGGCGCGCGCGGCACCAGCTGTCGATGAAGACGGTGGGCCTCGACTTCGAGCCCGACGTGCGTGACCTCGACGTGTTGATGGGGTCTCCGGTCCGCACCCTGGGCCGATGGCTCACCTCGCGGACCCGCGGCCGCGCCCTGGAGGCAGCGCTCGGGGCCTACCGCGCGCTCGTGCGCCGCATGCAGGCCGAGGGCTTCGTCGTCGAGACCTACCAGTTCCCCCTCGTCCTCGATGACCGCCTCGCGGGCACCCGCTTCTGGCAACGCACCCTGGGCGTGCTCGACGTCGAGGCCGACCGCCAGGTGTTCATGCTCTACACGAGCCTCATGGGCGCGGCCGGTCCGGGGCTCCTCGCACGCTACGCCCCGCACACGCGCGCCCTGGGGGTCGGCTCCACCGGCGGCGGCATCGACCCCTTTCCCAAGCTCACCCGGCCCGAGCTGGAGCGCGACCTCGTCATCGCCGCGCGCTGGGCCAAAGAGGTCTACCTGTTCAGCCTGGAAGGCTGTGTGACGCAGGGCCTGACCGATGGTTTGATATCCATGGAATGGGACCGCCCTGTCGTCTCCGGTCGTCAGGCACGCGTGCTGGCGGGCGCGGCAGGCCTGGCCCTTCGACAGCTCGCCCGGTTGGGCTGACTCCCCGGCCGGGAGGTGGATGGTTCGAGAAAACCGTGGTTGATCAACCCAGCCTCGTCGTTACTGAACGAGTCCAGCTGCGTCATCGACGCATAAGTGATTGATTTCCGAAGAAAGAACCATGAGCGCGCGTGCAGTAACCCTGGCGGTGATGGTGAGCGGCGTGGCAGCGGCGAGCCCGCTGACGCTCCAACAGGCGCTCGAGCGCGCGGCGTCGAACGCCCCCGAGGTGCAGGTCGCCGCGCGGGTGCTGGACGAGGCCGAGGCCACGCGCGTCGGGGCCGGCATCTTCCTCCCCACCAACCCCCGGCTCTTCATGGACTACCGGCGGCTGTCCTTCAGCCCACCGATGGATCCGCTCAACGGCTACAACCTGGGCATCGACGGCACCCTCGAGGTGAGCGGCGCGGGCTTCTCCCGCGTGGCCGAGGCCGACCGCCGCGTGGAGCTCGCGCGCACCGAGCTGTCCCTCGCGCAGACCTTCGCGCGGGTGCGGGCCTGGGGCGCGTTCGTGGAGCTGCAGGCGGCGTTCGAGCGCGTGCGCATCGAAGAGGGCGCGCTCTTCATCGCCCAGCGGGTCGAGAGCGCGTCGCGGGAGCGCCTGAAGAACGGCGTGGCGGGAGAGCCTGACGTAGCCGCCGCCGCGCTCGAGGTCGCCAGCGTGCGCGTGGGCCTCGAGGAGTCCCGTCGCCTCGAGCAGCTCGCCCGTGCGTCCCTTCGGCAGGTGCTCGACCTCCCCGCCGACGAGCCCATCGAGCTCGAGGCCGCGCTCTCGGACCCGGCCGAGGCCGCCGATGAAACGACCCTCGTGCAGCGCGCCATCGACCGCCGGCCTGAGCTCGCCTCGGTGAAGGCCCGCCTGGCGTTGCTCGAGACGGTCGAGACCCGGCTGACGCGCGAGGGCTTTCCCCGGCTCTCGTACAACCTCGGCTTCGACGCGGCGCCGGCGTCTCCCGTCTTCGGCTACGCCGGCCTCGGGCTCGAGCTGCCGGTGCAGCGCAACCAGGGCCCCCGCGCCGTGGCCCGCGCGCAGACCGAGACCGAGCGGGTGCGCCTGGAGACCGAGCTCCGCAAGGTCCGCCGCGACGTCTCGGCGGCACGGCAGAGCCTGTTGTCCCGGCTCTCCCAACTGGCGACGCTGACGCGCGACGCCGTGCCCGCCGCCGAACGCAACGAGAGCCTCGTCGAAGAGGGCTGGAAGGCCGGCCGCTTCGACATCTTCCGCCTCACTTCTGCCACCCGTGAGTTGAACCGCATTCGCCGACAGCGCCTCGAAACGCTGCTCGCCGCCTGGACCGACGCCATCGAGCTCCAGCGCGCCTCCGGAGGACTGACCCCATGAGCACCGACACCCTGCCCCCGCCCACCAACGTGCCGCAGATGAAGAAGTGGCCCCTCCTCATCGGCGGCGGCCTGTTGGCCCTCGTGGTGGCCGTCGCGGTGCTGCGCCCCGGGGCCGAGAGCGGAGCGGCTGCGGGCGCCGGCGAGACCCCCACGCGCGGCACGCCCTACCTCGACGGCGAGTCGATTCGGTTCTCGAAGGACTTCGCCACCCGCGAGCACATCACCTTCGCGCCCGCGAGCGAGGAGCTCCTCACCCCGGCCCTGCAGGTGACGGGGGCGGTCACCTATGACGCCCGCCGCGTCGCGGCCATCGGCGCCCGCATCGACGGCCGCATTCGCACGCTCTCGAAGGTCGAAGGCGAAGACGTGAAGGCCGGCGAGCCCATGGCCGAGCTGGAATCGGTCGAGCTCGGCAAGGCCCAGGCCGAGGTGATGAAGGTGCGCGCCCGCGAGAAGGTGGCCAAGCTCGACGAGGAGCGTGAGCGGCGCCTGGCGGATGCCCGGGTGTCTCCGGAGCGCGATGCCCAGTTCGCCAAGGCAAACGCCGAGGCGTTGACCGCGGAGCGCGTGGCCGCAGAGAAGGCGGTCGAGGCGCTCGGTGGCTCCGTCGACGGGGAGCTGGGCGTGCTGCGCCTGCGCGCGCCACTCACCGGCCGCATCGTCGAGTCGAAGGTGAAGCGCGGCGAGACGGTGGAGCCGTCAGACACCCTCTTCGTCGTCGCCGACCTCTCGAAGGTGTGGGTCGAGCTGTCGGTCTTCGAGCGCGACCTGCCTGCGGTTCGCGAGGGCGACGAGGTCGAGATTCGGCTGCCGTCGGCACGGCAGGTGTCCATCAAGGGCAAGATCGCCCACGTCAGCGAGGTCATCGACACCGAGACCCGCAGCGCCCATGTGCGCGTCGAGGTCGAGAACAGCGCCAAGCTGCTGCGGCCCGGCCTCTCGGTCCTCGGCGTCATTCACGCCTCGGGCCCTCGCGAGTCGCGCCTGGTGGTGCCGCGTCCGGCCATCACGCGCATCGATGGAAAGCCAACCGTCTTCGTGCAGGTGAGCGAAGGCGTGGTGGAGCCGCGGGCCGTCGAGCTCGGCCCCGAAGACACCGACAGGGTGGCCATCGTGAAGGGCCTCGACGCTGGCGACCAGGTCGTCACCGGCGGCGTGCTGGCGCTGAAGGCCGAAGTCTTCCGCTAAGTCGAACCGTTTCTTCGAAAAAGGCGGTCGCTCCACAGGCGCCTCGTCGACACGACGCCGCCCATGCTCGAAGCACTGGTGTCGATGTCCATCCGGTACCGCGTCGCGGTGGCCGGCGCGCTGGCCGCGTTGCTGCTCGGCGGGTTCTTCGCGATGCGCTCGTTGCCCATCGACGCGCTGCCTGACGTGTCGACGGTGCAGGTGACGGTGCTCGCCGAAGCCCCTGGCCTCTCACCCGTCGAGGTGGAGCGCATGGTGACGGCGCCGGTGGAGCTGGCCTTCAACGGCCTCCCCCGTCTGGTCGACCTGCGCAGCCAATCGAAGCCCGGCCTCTCGCTCATCACCATCGTCTTCGAAGACGGCATGGACGTGTGGTTCGCCCGGCAGCTGGTGGCGGAGCGCCTGCGCGAGGTGACGGTCGACCTGCCGGCCTTCGTGCCACCGCCGCAGCTGTCTCCCGTGTCGACGAGCCTCGGTGAAATCTTCACCTTCACCCTCAAGTCCACCACCGGCGACCACTCGGCGATGCAGCTGCGCACGCTGCTGGAATGGGAGGTCATTCCCAAGCTGCGCGCGGTGCCGGGCGTCATCGAGGTGGTGGGCATCGGCGGCGAGCTCAAGCAGTTCCAGGTCGTGACCTCGCCGGAGCGCCTCAAGTCCTACGGCGTGACGTTGTCGGCGCTGAAGAACTCGCTCGAGGTGTCGACCTCGTCGGTGGGCGGCGGCTACGTCGAGCGCACCGGCGAGTCGCTGCTGCTGCGCGGCAACGGCCTGCTCACCTCGGAAGAAGACATCGGCAACGTGGTGGTGCGCGGCGGCGAGGAGCGCGTGCTGGTGAAGCAGGTGGCCGACGTGAAGGTCGCGCCGGCGCTGCGCTACGGCGTGGCGACGCGCGACGGCCAGGGCGAAGTCGTGTCCGGCACGGTGATGATGCTCCTGGGGGCCAACAGCCGCGACGTGGTCAAGCGCGTCAAGGAGCGCGTCGAGGTGGTGGAGAAGGGCCTGCCGCCGGGCGTGATGCTCGAGGCGATCTACGACCGCGCCGACTTCGTCAACCGCGTGGTGGCGACGGTGGTGAAGAACCTGCTCGAGGGCGCGCTGGTGGTGCTCATCGTGCTGGCCCTCTTCCTCGGCAGCCTGCGCGGCGCCATCGCGGTGGTGCTCGGCATTCCGGCCTCGATGTCGGTGGCGCTCTTCGGCATGCACCTCTTCGGCGTCACCGGCGACCTGATGTCCCTGGGCGCCATCGACTTCGGCTTCCTCGTCGACGGGCCCATCGTCATCCTCGAGGCCATCATGGCGGCGATGGCGGGCAAGGTGTTCCTGAAGAAGAAAGACGAGATCGCCGCTTTCACCGCCTCGGCCTCGTCGGTGGCGCGCCCGGTGGCCTTCTCGGTGGCCATCATCATGCTGGTGTACCTGCCGCTGCTGGCGCTGCAGGGCGTGGAAGGGAAGATGTTCCGCCCGATGGCCACGGTGATGGCGTGCGCGTTGTTCGGCGCCCTCGTGTATTCGGTCATCTTCTTCCCCGGCATCCTCGCGCTGGTGATGCCGCCGCCGAAGGACGACGGCCCGCGTTGGCTCACCTGGCTCAAGCACCACTACGAGGCCGTGCTGCCGAAGCTGCTCGCGTACCGGCTGCCGCTGGTGGTGGCGATGGTGGTGCTGCTCGTCGTCTCGATGCGCACGCTGCTGGCGCAGGGCGCCGACTTCGTGCCCCGCATCGACGAGGGAGACCTGGTGGTGACCATTCGCCGCGCGCCGTCCGTCGCGCTGTCCGAGTCCCGCCGGCTCGACCTCGACGCCGAGCGCATTCTGAAGAAGTTCCCCGAGGTGGTGACGGCGGTGGGCTTCACCGGCCGCGCCGAGCTGGCGTTCGACCCGCGCGGCTTCGAGGCCACCGACATGCTGGTGCACCTGGTGCCGAAGACCGAGTGGAAGACCGGCCAGGACCTCGACGAGCTCGCCCTCGCCTTCAAGCGCGCCATCGAGGACGAGGTGCCCAACACCTTCGTGTCCATCAGCCAGCCCATCGAGGACCGCACCAACGAGCTCATCTCGGGCAGCCGCGCCGACGTGGCGGTGAAGATCCTCGGGCCCGACCTCGACACCCTGGTGAAGCTGTCGAACAAGGTGGGCGAGGTGGTGAAGGAGGTGCGCGGCACGGGCGACTTGCGCGTCGAGCGCATCATGGGCCTGCCGGCCCTCTCGTTCACCCCAGACCGTGAGCGCCTGGCGCGGTACCACGTCGACCTCGACGAGGCCTTCGAGGTCATCGAGGCCGCGCGCGTGGGCGCGAAGGTGGGCACCATCTACGACGGGCCGCGGCGGCACGACCTGCGGGTGCTGGTGCCGCCGTCGGTCGTCTCGAAGGAGGGCATCGCCGACATGTTCGTCGAGACCAACGACGGCGAGCTGGTGAAGCTGGGCGAGCTGGGCGCCATCGAGGAGACGGAGGGCGCCGTGAACGTGCGCCACGAGAACTTCGAGCGGCTGGTGCGCGTCGAGGTGAACCTGCGCGGCCGCGACCTGGTGTCATGGGTGGAAGAGGCCCGCGCGAAGGTGGCGACGGAGGTGCCGATGCCCACCGGCTACACGATGACGTGGGGCGGGCAGTTCGAGAACTTCGAGCGCGCGCAGGCCCGGCTCGCCATCGTGGTGCCGCTCGCGTTGCTCATCATCTTCTCGATGCTGGTGCTCACCTTCGGCTCGGTGCGGCTGGCCGGCGCCGTCTTCACCCTGGTGCCGCTCGCGCTCATCGGCGGCGCGGTGGGGCTGCTCGCGCGAGGCATGAACTTCTCGATTCCTGGCGCGGTGGGCTTCATCGCGCTGGCGGGCGTGGCGGTGCTCAACGGCGTGGTGATGACGACCGACGTGCGCAAGGCGCTGGCCGCGGGGGTGCCGCTGGTGAGCGCGGTGGTGCACGGCGCGGCGCACACGCTGCGGGCGGTGCTGACGACGGCGGCGGTGGCGGCCCTGGGCTTCGCGCCGATGGCCATCTCGTCGGGCGCGGGCTCCGAGGTGCAGCGGCCGCTGGCCACCGTCGTCATCTTCGGCATCGTCGGCGCCACGGTGCTGATGCTGGTGGTGTTCCCCGGCATCTTGATGATGATGCTCAAGGGCTACCAGCCGGGCCCGGCGAAGGCCGAGGACGAAACGGGCGCCGACGCCGGCGTGCCGGTGCCGGTCGAGCCGCGACCCGTTGGCTAGATGGGGCCGAAGGGCCACGGCTCGGTCACACCTCCGACGCTGACAGCCGTTCGGTCACGCTCCTGTCGCGACACCAGGTCGTGACACGAACGAGAGTCAGGCGTGACGGGCTGCTTGCAATCAAGTCACCCGTGCGTGCGCACCACGCCATGACGCACAGCGAGATCGCCGCCCGCGATGACGACGGTGCGGCTCGGCGCGGTGGTGGTGTGGCTCCTGGTGGTGGGCGGATCGACCGTCGCGGTGGCGCAGGGCCCCGGTGAGGTCGACGGTGGTGTGGAGCCTGTCCCCTCGTTCGATGCCGGCGCGCTCGACGCGGCTCCACCCATCGCCGAGGTGATGGACGCGGGCGTGGGTGGCGAGGTCGTCCCTGCGACGGTCGACGCCGGCGTGGTCGACCCCTCCGTGACGCCGGTGGCCGTCGACCCGATGGCGGAGACGGCGAAGAAGAAGAAGCCGCTGCCCAAGGGCTTCACCGGCATCGTCGGCGTCGTCACCGACTCGCTCTCGGGCGAAGGCCTCATCGAGGCCACCGTGAAGGTGATCGCTGGCGGGAAGAAGAGCGCGCTCACCGACGTGGACGGCGAGTACCGGCTCAAGCTCCCGCCGGGCACGTACGACTTGCGCATCTTCTACGCCCTCTACGAGGGGCGCCGCGTGCAGAACGTCGAGGTGAAGGCCGGTGAGGTGACCCGGCTCGACGTGCGCCTCGAAGCGAAGTCCACCGCCATCAAGGAGGTCGTCGTCGAGGCGAAGGCCGACAAGCGCAACGAGTCGGCGCTGCTGATGGAGCGCAAGAAGGCGGCGGTGGTGCAGGACAGCATCGGCGCGCAGGAGATCGCCCGCACGCCCGACAGCAACGCCGGCGATGCCGTCAAGCGGGTCGTCGGCGTCACGCTCGTCGAGGGACGCTTCCCGTACATCCGAGGACTCGGCGGCCGGTACGTCACGACCTTGCTGAACGGCACGTTCCTCCCGAGCCCGGAGCCTGACGAGCCGTCGGTGCCCCTCGACCTGTTTCCCGTCGCGCTCCTCTCGAACCTCAACGTGGTGAAGACGTACTCCCCAGACCTGCCCGCGGCCTTCGGCGGTGGTTCGCTCACCATCGACACCTCGACCTTCCCGACGAAGTTCGAGTTCAAGACCAAGCTGCAGTTCGGCGGAGACACCATCACCACCTTCCAGAGCCGCCCTGGCGACACCCTCGGCGGGGTGGAGAACCTTGGCTTCCGTGACCCCTCGCGCGACCTGCCGAGCGCGATTCCGACCGACAGCGCCATCTCGCGCACCCGGACGCCAGGACCGGTGCGTGAAGCCGCCGGCGAGGCGTTCCGCAATCAGTGGACGCCGCAGTCGCTGATTGGTCTGCCCAACATGACCCTGGGTGTGCAGGCCGGCGACTCGGTGAAGTTCGGCAAGGAGTCGCGCCTTGGCTGGCTCGTCGCCGGCCAGCTCAGCCGCAAGGAGCAGCGCCTCGTCTACGAGAACACTCGCCTCGCGGTGGGCCAGGACAACCAGCTCACCACCGTCGACAACAGCACCATCGTCACCGGTCGCGCGAACGGCGCCTCGAGCCTGCTCGCGAACGTCGGACTCCAGCTCAACCGCGAGAACGAAATCTCAGTGCTCGGCCTGTACCTCGTGAACGCCGAAGCGCAGGCCAACGACGCCTTCGGCTTCTCGAACACCGACAGCACGAACTTCACCACCACGCGGCTGCTCTTCACGCAGCGCCAGCTCTTCTTCAACCAGGTGCGCGGCTTCCACCGGCTCGGGTTCCTGCTCGACAGTGAGGTCGAGTGGCAGCTCAACTATTCACGCGTCAACCGCCTCGAGCCCGACATTCGAGACACGCGGCGCGACGAGACCGCCGCTGGAAGCACCCTGCGGTTCCAGCCCAACTCTGGCGAGCGCTTCTTCTTCAACCTCGGCGAGGACTCGGGTGGTGGCACGGCCTCCATCACGCTCCCGTACCGGGCGTGGCGTTTCAAGGTCGGCGGGCAGGGGCAGTACTCGGTGCGCGACTTCCGGGGTCGCCGCTTCCGCCACGTCCTGGAGCGCGGCGTGGACGAGGGGCTCTACACGGCAAAGTCGCCGGAAGAGATCTTCTCCCCGGGCCTCATCGGGCCGCAGGCCGATCCGTTCGTCACCGCGCTCGAAGAGACGACCTTCACGTTCGACCGCTACACCGCGGCGGTGCTGGTGGCGGGCGCCTTCGCGCAAGTCGAGTTGAAGCCGACCGACTGGTTCCGAGCGATGGCTGGTCTGCGCTTCGAGCAGAGCACCCAGGTCGTCCGCAGTGGCGTGCAGATGGGCGAGGTCGACTTCGCGACCGCTGGCCCTCGCGGCGTCTCGGCAGAGAAGCGCTTCAATGACTTCATCCCCACGGTGAACCTCACCTTCAGCCCACACAGCAAGGTGAACATCCGCGCGGCCTATGCCTACACGCTGGCGCGCCCATCGTTCCGCGAGATCGGACCCTTTCTCTTCTTCGACTTCATTCGGCGCGCGAACGTGTCGGGGAACGCCGACCTCAACCGGACGCGCATTCACCACGGCGACCTGCGTGTCGAGTGGTTCCCCAGCGACACCGAGGTGTTGGCGGCGACGGGCTTCGTCAAGCAGTTCGGCAGCGGCAACACCGACATGAACTGCGACCCGGCGCTCCCCGGTTGTAAGGATGGACCCATCGAGCGCGTGGTGACCTCGGTTTCGTCGCTGCCCGACTTCGGGTTCCGCAACGCACCAGGCGCCACGCTCCTGGGCGTCGAACTCGAGGCCCGGACCACGCTCGGCCGGATTACCCCCGCGCTGCAGCCACTGCGCATCGGCGGCAACGTGTCGCTGATTCAATCACAAATCACCCTGGTTCCGGGCCTGTATACGAATGACCGCCGGCCGCTCCAGGGCCAGTCACCCTACGTGGCCAACGCCAACATCTCGTGGGAGAAAAAAGAGTGGGGCACCGAGCTCGGTCTTTTCTACAACGTCTACGGTCCCCGCATCACCGAGGTCGGCACCAACGGCCTACCGGACTTCTACGAACAACCGTTCCACCGGCTGGACTTCGCCTGGACCCAGAGGCTCGGCGGCAACTTCCAGCTCAAGCTGGCGGCTGCCAACATTCTCAACCAGCGCATCCGCATCGCTCAAAACGAGCGCACGGTGTTCACGTTCTTACCTGGAGTTCAGTTCAACGCCACGATTTCGTGGAACTACGAAAGGCAGTGAATCATGAGACAGAATCTATTGGCTGCAGTGTGTGTCGTTCTGGGTGCGTTGACGCTCGGCTGTCCCACGCCCACGCCCCAGCCAGACGCTGGGACTGGCACCGACGCTGGCGTGTCGTTCGTCGCCTGCACGGGGACGACGTGTGACGTCACGGGCGACATCACCTCGAACTACACCTTCAAGACGGGCAACACGTACATCCTGAAGGACCTCACCTACGTCACTGGCGCGGTCCTGACGATCGAGCCTGGCGTCACGGTGAAGGCAGACCCACGTGGCGCGTTGGTGGTTGCGAAGACCAGCCGGCTCGAGGCCGTGGGCACGGCGATGCAGCCAATCGTCTTCACGAGCAACGCGCCGAACGGCATGCGCGGCTCGAGCAGCGGTGACTGGGGCGGCCTGGTGTTCCTGGGCAACGCGGCCATCAACGACATGGGCGGCATCGCGAACGCCGAGGGTCTGCCTGACGAGGCCCGCAACAAGTACGGCGGTGGCACCTCGCCGGACAACGCGCACAACTGCGGCACGCTCAAGTACGTGCGCGTCGAGTTCGCCGGCAAGCCGCTCTCGCAGGACAACGAGCTCAACGGCATCACCCTCAACGCGTGCGGCAGCGCGACGACGCTCGACTACGTGCAGGTCCACCGGGGCGTCGACGACGCGCTGGAGATCTTCGGCGGCAGCGTCAACATCAAGCACATCGTGCTGACGGGCTTCGACGACGACGGCCTCGACTGGGACAAGGGTTGGACGGGCAAGGGCCAGTTCATCGTCATCCAGGCCACCGGCGACCGCGGAAACCACGGCATCGAGGCCGACAACAACCGCAGCTCCCGCAACGCGATGCCCCGGTCGCTCCCGGTGCTCTACAACGTGACCATCATCGGTCGTCGTCCGAGCACCGCGCCCTCCGAGGGCCCGTCGCGCGGCATGATCCTCCGCGAAGGCACGGGCGCGAAGCTCTACAACTTCATCGTCATGAACCACACGGACGACGGCCTGCGCGTCGATCACACGGAAACGGCGGCGCTGTGGGACGTCACCAACCCCACCAACGGCTCGCTCTTCGTGTCGAACTCCCTCTGGTGGGACAACCGCGCGGCCGACGCGGGCTTCCGCGACTGGCGCTGCTCGACCGACGCTGGCGTCGGGAACCCGCTGAACACCATGTGCGACAACATGTTCGATGAGAAGGCCGCGCTCGAGAGCCAGGTGCTCAAGAACCGCGTCCTCTTCCCCGAGCTGACCGCTCCGCTCAGCGAGGCGACGCCGAACTTCAAGCCGGTCGCCACCTCGCCCGCGCTCATCAGCGCCCAGGCCGCCGTGCCGCCGAGCGACATGTTCTTCGACAACACCGCCACCTTCGTGGGCGCCGTTGGCGCGACGGACTGGACCGCCGGCTGGACGGCGTACCCCACGAACTGACCAACACCCGGTGACACGAACGCGCCTCGGGGCTCCTTCGGGACCCCGGGGCGTTTTCTTTTCCGGCCCTTCGACCAGCCCGTTGAGTAGGCTTGCCCGAGATTCTGATTCTGGGGGTTCCTCATGATGCTCCTCGCGCTCTCGCTGACCTCACTCCTCTCGCAGGCCACGCCCACCATCGCCGACCTGGCCCGCGCGGCCGATGGCGACAAGAACCCGAAGATGGCGGTGCCTGACTTCCAGACGACGCCCGGGAACGAGGCGCTGGCCGCGATGATGGCGGGCTCGGTGGCGACGGAGATCTCTCGCACCGAGCTCTTCGCCATCACCACCTCCGACCAGGTGCGGGCGCTGCTGTCGCTCGAGCGGCAGCGGCAGTTGCTTGGGTGCACCGACGATTCCTGCTCCAGCAACGTCGCGGCCGAAGCGCTCGGCGTCGACTACATCGTCAATGGCCGCCTCACCCGGCTCACCGACGCAGCGAAGAAGGCCACCACCGGGCTCACGCTCGACCTCGTCATCATCGACACGAAGTCGGGCAAGCGCGTCTCGTCGCGGGAGATCAAGGCGGTCACCGAGGCCGAGCTCGTCGGCCGCCTCCAGGAGAACGTCGCCGCCCTCATCGCGCCGCTGCTCACCGGTCGTCAGGGCTTCCTCGTCGTCATCGCCTCGGAGGACGGCTCGGTGGTGAAGGTGAACGGCACGCAGCTGGGCACCACGCCCATGACGCAGCGGCTCCAGGTGCCCGGCGGGCCCCACGTCATCCGCGTCGAGAAGGAGGGCTTCACGGCCGTGCAGAAGCAGGTGAAGGTGAAGCCCGATGAGGTGACGGAGGAGTCGATTCGTCTCATGCCGAGCCCCGACTTCATCGACGCGTACGAGCGCAAGCAGTGGACGCTGCGCATCGGGGCCTTCGCGGCGCTGGGGCTCGCCGTCGCGGGCTTCGCCACCTTCGGCATCATGCAGGGGCAGGCGCGCGACGCGTACGGTACGGGCAGCCTCGGAGAGATGAACACCTTCCTGTCGGCCCGCAACGCGCTCATCGCGGAAGAGACTGAAGCCAACCGCAAGAAGACCGAGGACCTCGCCTCGAGGATCCAAACGCAGCTCGCCATCTCGTACGTCGCCGTGGGCATCGGCCTGGCTTCCGCCGTCACCGCCACGGTGCTCTTCCTCGTGGGTGAAGACCCCAACCGCTACCAATCGTACCGGGGCCCGAAGGCCAGCGCCTGGCTGACGCCGCAGGGTGGCGGCGCGGGTTTCAGCTTCGACTTCTAAAGGCGCTCCACCGCTCTCCACCAGCTCGACCCTTCCCCCGTACTCGACGGGACTCGACCACCATGGCCAGGAACACGCTCTACGATGAGTTGACGGTTGGACAGACGGCCTCGCTGCAGCGAGCGGTGACAGCGAACGACCTCTGGGTCTTCGCGCACGCGAGCGGCAACGTGAACCCGCTGGTGCTGCCCAGCTTCGACCCGAACGGGGACGGGAAGAGTGACGCCGTGGCGCCGCCGCTGTGGGCCGGCGCCCTCGTCTCGGCCGTGTTGGGCACGAAGCTGCCGGGGCCGGGCACGCGCTACATCTCGCAGGCCTTCCGCTTCCCCGAGCGCGCGGTCATCGGAGACACCCTCACGGCGCAGGTGACGGTGAAGGCGAAGCTGGGCGACGGCCGGGTGACGCTCGCGACGAAGGTGACGACCGCCAACGGCAACGTCGTCGCGGAAGGTGACGCCGAGGTGTTCGCGCCCACCACCCGCATCGAGCTGTCGGACGACGAGCTGCCTGCGCTGACGCTGGCACGGCACCACCACATCGAGCGGTTGATGAAGGCGTGTGAGCCGCTCGAGCCGCTCGCCACCGCGGTGGTGTGTCCCGAGGACGACGCCTCGTTGGGCGGCGCGCTGCTGGGCCTCAAGCACAAGCTCATCCGCCCCGTCCTCATCGGCAACGTGGAGAAGATTCGCGCGGTGGCGAAGACGCTGGGCGCCTCGCTGGACGGGCTCGAGCTCATCGACGCGAGCGGCGCGGCGGCGGCCTCCGAGAAGGCGGTGCAGCTCGCGCTCCAGGGCGCCGTGCAGGCCATCATGAAGGGCAAGCTGCACACCGATGAGCTGCTCAAGCCCATCGTGCGTCGCGACGGCGGGCTGCGCGGGGTGCGCCGCATCAGCCACGTCTTCGTGATGGACGTGCCGGGCCTGCCAGAGCTGCTCCTCGTCACCGACGCGGCCATCAACATCGCGCCGACGCTCGAGGAGAAGGTCGACATCGTGCAGAACGCCATCTTCCTCGCGCAGGCGCTGGGCTACGCGCAGCCGAAGGTGGGGGTGCTGTCGGCGGTCGAGGTGGTGAACCCCGCCATGCCCTCGACGCTCGACGCGGCGATTCTGTCGAAGATGGCCGAGCGCGGGCAGATTACCGGCGGCATCGTCGACGGACCGCTCGCGATGGACAACGCGCTGTCACTGAAGGCCGCGCGCACCAAGGGCATCACCTCGCTCGTCGCGGGCCGCGCCAACGTGTTGATGGTGCCGAACATCGAGGCCGGCAACATGCTGGCGAAGGAGCTCGCCTTCGTCGCGCACGCGGAAGGGCCGGGCCTCGTGGTGGGCGCGAAGGTGCCCATCATGCTGACGAGCCGGGCCGATGATGACAGCACGCGGCTGGCGAGCTGCGCGGTGGCCGTGCTCGAGGCGCACTTCCGGAGGACGGGGACGTCGGCCGTGCCGCCCACGCCCGTGCGAGAGTGACGATGACGCGCGCCATCCTGACGTTGAACGCGGGCAGCTCGACGGTGAAGTACGCGCTCTTCGACGCGGTGACGCGGGCCGAGCGGACCCGTGGAACGCTGGAGAAGACGGGGGCCGCCGCCATGGACGAGGCGCTGGCTATCTGTCGCGCCCAGGGCGTGTCGGTCGTGGGCGTGGGGCATCGCGTCGTGCATGGCGGCGTCCAGTTCTCGGCGCCGGCGCGCATCGATGACGCAGTGCTGACGGCGCTCGAGGGCTTCGTTCCGCTCGCGCCGCTCCACCAACCGCACAACGTCACGGGCATTCGGGCCGCGCGGGCGGCGTTCCCTGACGCGGTGCAGGTGGCCTGCTTCGACACCGCGTTTCACCGCACCCGCGCCCGCGTCGAGGAGACGTACGCCCTGCCCCGCGCGTTGTTCGGCGAGGGTGTGCGGCGGTTCGGCTTTCATGGGTTGTCGTACCAGTTCATCGCGAGCCGACTCCTCGAGGTGATGCCCGCGCTGGCGATGGGCCGCGTCGTCATCGCGCACCTCGGGAGCGGGGCCTCGATGTGCGCCGTTCGTGAAGGGAAGAGCGTCGCCACCAGCATGGGCTTCTCGACGCTCGATGGGGTTCCGATGGGGACGCGGCCGGGAACGCTCGACGCGGGCGTGGTGCTCTACCTGCTGGGCCAGAAGGGCATGACGGTGCCGCAGGTGGAGGCGCTCCTCTACAAGGAGTCCGGACTCAAGGGCCTCTCGGGCGTGTCGAACGACATGCGCACGCTGCTGGCGAGTGATGCGCCCGATGCGGTGCTGGCGGTGGACTACTTCGTCAGTCGGTGTGCGCGAGAGGTGGCGTCGCTCGCCACGGCCCTGGGCGGGCTCGATGGCCTCGTCTTCACGGCCGGCATCGGGGAGCGCTCGCCGGTGATTCGGCGGCGCATCGTTGAGCAGCTCGCGTGGTTGGGGCTCTCCATCGACGCGGACGCGAACGACCGGAACGCGACGGTCATCTCGGGGGCGTCATCGCGCGTGCCGGTGCTGGTCGTGCCGACGAACGAGGAGCGCTGCATCGCCGACGCGGTGGCCGGCTTCCTCGGTTGACGGTTACCAGTCGGGCTCCTTGCCCTGCCGGCGCATCATCACCTTCCCGGTCTCATTCCCCTCGCGCTCGCCAGCAGCACCGAGGAAGGACCAGTCGAAGAGGTCGGCGCGCTTCACCGTCACCGGCGAGCCGCTGTGCAGCTCGGGCACGTCGGCGGGGTCGTTGCTCAACATGCCATCGATGGTGCCGTTCGCCTTCATGCGGCTCACCTCGACCCACATCCACTCGTTGCCGCCCGCGGTGGTGGTGAACGGCGCCTTCACCAGCAGCACCTCGTTCGGCTTGAGCCCCTTCTTGAAGCGCTTGACCCACACCTTGTCGAACACCGCCATCTGCTTCGCGGACAAGGCCTTGAGTTCATCGTCGTGCTCGACCTGGCTCACCTCGTCGTGGCTGCCGAACAGGCCCTGCACCGCGGCATCGACGCGCTCCGAGGGGGCGCCGTCTCCGGGGAAGTCCACGCGCAGGGTGATGGGCCCCTCTTCGAGCGCGGCATCCGCCAACTCGTAGTCCGTCGCCCTCTCGGCGCCTTCGAGACAGCCGCTCTCGAGGAAGCTCCGATGGCCTTCGTGCTTGAGCGAGCCCAGCTCCAGACGTCCAGCGCCCGGCCGGGCGAGCGTCGGCGCTTCGACGAGCCGCTGGGAGAGCGCGTTCATCAGGTTCCCGGCGCCGTTGACCGACGAATGAGGAATCGAATTGAGCTGCAGCTCCGGCAGACCGAAGTGACGAAGGCCCGTCGTGGTGAGGCGCGTGAGGCCGTCCTCCTCGTCGGCCATGAGGACGGTGATGTTCATGCCCGCGTGCGGCACGTCGCCTTCCCACTTGTCGATGCGGCGGGTCTTCAGCTCGGCCAGCGAGAGGTACTCGCGCACCTCCTCGTCCCAGATGACGCCACCGGTCGCCTTCGCGAAGCCCGCGGTGATGGAGGCGAACTCCCGTGCCGCGATGGTGCCGGCTGGCGCCCGGAAGCGAAGGACGGAGACCGCCTTGCTCTCGGTGAGGTGGCGCTTGTCGGCGTCCGAGAGGCCCCGCGCAGTGTCGAAGAGCGAGCCCTGCAGCACCTCGTAGTCGGCGGTGGTGCGCTCCTGGAGCGCCACGCTGCGCTCGGCGCCGTCCTCCACCTCGTCGGTGGCTGACAGCGTGTAGTGGGTGCCCTTGAGCGCGGCGGTGAGCGCTCGCTTCACCGAGCCCTTCGGCGTCGGGAGGTGAAACACGGCCAGCTCGGCGACCGCGAAGTCCGGAGCGGTGAAGCCGGTGTCCCCGGGCGTAGTGCCGGGCTGCGAGTCTTCGAGGGGATCGGTCGGCGGTGTGACGCGCGAGCTGCCCTTGCGCGAGGCCACCGGGTCCGTGGTGTCCGCGGCGCGGTTCGCTTCGACGCCCTTCGTGAAGACGTAGAGCCCCGCAGCCATCAGGGAGCCGATGAAACACGTGACGACCAGGCCCACCACCACCAGTGCCGCGATGACCTTCCCGTTCATGGGCCAAGAGGCTGGTCGGAACGCGAGGGCGGCGCAACCTCGGACGACGTGCGCTTCAGCCGAACATGTCAGCGTCGGCCTTCATCAACAGCAGCGCCCGCTCGAGCCGCTCCGCCGCGTCCTGCACCTCGCGCGACGCGCGGCCCTTCGCCACGAGGGCCCGCGCCTGCTCCACGGCGCCGACTGGATCGTCCTCCATGTCGAGCAACGACGCGACGCGGGCCCGGCGGGCCAGGACGTCTGCGATGGACTCATGCGCCTCGGCCTCGGACACCTCACCCTTGAGCAGGCCCTGCAGCACCAGGCAGTTGAACTCGCGGCACTTCGCCGGCCGGTCGGCGTAGACCTGACAGCAGCGGTCCTCGAGCGCGCGACACGGCTGCTTCATGCGCGTGCGGGTCCGGTTGAAGAGGGCACGTCGTCCCAGCGCCGTCACCTCGCTCGCCGTCACCGGGACTTCGCGGAACATCGTGCCGTCGCAGCAGAGCCCGCAGGAAAGGCAAAGGGACATGAGACCTCCGCGTCGGGCGGCCGGGCCCGGTCACGGCTTCGGGTGCGCCAACAGCCACGTATAAATCGTGTCCGCGAAGTCGTCGTTGAGGGTAGGCAGATGTGAGCCTCCGCGAATCGTCCACAGCTCCGCGGCGGAAGCACCGGGACACCCCGTCACCTGCGAGCGCTCGGTCTCATCGCCGAGCAGCGTCGACACCAGGTTCAAGTCACCACCGATGGGAGTGAGTCCCGTGCTGGCACAGCCGTTCTTCATGCCCCACGTGCGCACCGTCTGCTGCGCCGACGGGTACATCTGGCCCACGTTCGCGCCGCCGTTGTAGTTGATGACCGCGTCGAGGGTGCCGTGCACCTGGAGCACTGCGACGGGCTGGGTGGGCGTGCACAAGGAAGCGTCCTCCCAGGTGGCGCCGGCGAGCGAGACGATGCCGGCGATGAGGCCCGAACGGTCACACGCGAGCCGGTGCGACATGAAGCCACCGTTCGAGTGGCCCACCAGGAAGATGCGCTTGGCGTCGACGCTGTAGCGCGCCTGCACGTCGCGGATGACGGCGGTGAGGTAGGCCACGTCGTCATTCATGCGGCCAAACGCACAGCACGCGTTCGTCGCGTTCCAGTACTGCTGGGCCCGCCCATCACGCAGGCCATTGGGCAGCGCCACCAGGAAGCCCCGCTGCTGCGCGAGCCGCGAGAGGCCGAAGTACATGTCCTGCAACTGCGCGGTCGCCGTGTACCCGTGCAGCACCACCACCAGGGGCACAGGCGTTCCCGCGCGGTAGCCCACCGGCACCGTCACGTCGAAGGGCCGCATCACCACGAGCGGGTCGCGCCCTCCGTCCGTGGAGCCCGCATCGGGAGCGCCCGCGTCCATCACCGTCGTTCCCGCATCGGACGTCCCCGCGTCGGACATCGAGACGGACGCGTCGAGGCCCGCGTCCTGGGTCGGCGTGAACACGCCTGCGTCGACCGGTGGCGTCACCACCGGCGTGTTCTGCCCACAGGCTTTGGCCAGCATGACGGCTCCCAGCAGGACGAAGCGCTTCATGGCCGCGCGGGATGACACAGGCAGGGCCGTGAGGGGAAGCGAGGTGCCCTGCGGAAGTGACGCCGCGGCGTGACACGACCGCGCGCGAAACCGATACCGGTCTTCACAGCCGAACCGTTTCCGTCCAGAGTCCCTGGGCCCATGAACCAGAACGAGCAGAAGATCGCCCCCCTCGGTCAGGACACCCCGAAGTCTCCGGCCGACCGCGTCCGTCTCATCCAGGAGATGCAGCGCGGCGCCGAGGCCAGTCCGCTCCACCAGCCCCAGCCGGTTCGTCAGGCGCAGCAGTCAGGGCAGGCCCAGGCCGCGCAACAGCAGCCCGCGCGCGTGCCCGATGGCTTCGCCGTCAAGCAGGTGAACGCGGTGCAGCAGGCGCTCCAGGCGACGCCCACCAGCGCCGAGGCCGCCGCCATTGCCCGCGCCCAGGCCAGCACGCAGGCCCTCTTCGGAGGCTCGACCGACCTCGAGATCACCGGCAACCCGTGGAAGGTGATTCCCTTCGGCGACACCCTGCCCGCGATCTTCGCCGACACCGAGGGCGCGACGGCGAAGTTGCCCGAGAAGGCCGTGAAGCTGCCCGAGGGCTCGCTGTTCCAGCTGGGGCTGACGAAGGGCGCCCAGACGCAGAAGCGCGCGGTGCTCGTCGGCCAGGACGGCAAGCTCGCTGGCGCCGAGTGCAAGACGCCGCAGGACGCGCAGCGGCTGCTGTCGGGCGCGGCGTGGCTGCTGCCGGCCAGCGCGAAGCAGAAGGACACCACGTGGAAGGTGTCGGCCGGAACGGACTCGGCCTTCACGCTCGAGCTCACGCGGGGCGCAGGCAAGGCGAAGGCGTCTGAGCGCCTCTCCCTCGACAACTTCGGCCGCCTCACCACGCAGGGCCGCAAGAGCGACATCCTCGTCGCCAGCTACTACCTCGACCGCTTCGACGCGGCCGTCTGACGCCTCAGCGCGCGAACGCGTCGAGGGCTTTGCGAATCGGGTCGAAGTCGGAGTCTCCGACCTCGGCCACGCCGTCAGCGAGCAGCGCCGCCTTGAGCAGGTCCTTCCCGGCCTCGGAGTTCGGCGCCGTCTTGCCGGCGGCGCGCAAGAGCTCGACCTTCTCGCGCTTCACGTCTGGCGCGGCCACCAGCACGTCGTTTGGCACCTCGTCGGTCACCGTGACGAGCGACAGCTTCGCGACCTCTTTACCCAGCACCCCTTCGCAGCCTGAGATGCGCGTCGAGTTGGGCGTCGGGTCGGAGTAGGTGGCGCCCACGTCGTACTTCCCCGCCGACACCGCCCTGCAGACCGCGTCGTGCGAGCCGAGGAAGTCCTGCACGGTGAAGACCTGGGCCGGGTTGATGCCCGCGCGCAGGAGGTGGGCCTTCGGGAGCAGATAGCCTGACGCGCTCGAGGGCTCGACCCACGCGACCTTGAGGCCCACGGCCTTGCGCACCCCTTCGAGCGTCAGCTTCTTCGCGGCGGGGGCGAAGAGCACCGAGCGGTACGTCGACTTCCCGTTGCGGATGGTGCGGAAGACGAGCTGCGTGCCGGCCTTCGGGTCGATGCGCAGGTAGGCGAGCGGACCCATCACCGCGAAGTCGACGTCACCCTTCGCCACGGCGAGCGCGAGCGCCTCCTGGTCGGGGAAGACTCGGGACACGGCGGTCTGTGTGAGCGCGTTGCCGACGAAGCCTGACAGCGCGGCGGCCTGGGCCTTCGCGGCCTCGGGGTTCTGGGCCGCCACCACGCCGACGACCAGCGCACCCCGAGGCGGAGCCGGTTGCGCCAACGCGAGAGACGAGACGACGAGCAGCAGGGACACCACGCGACCCATGGGGACGACCTCCGGTCGAAAGTGTACCCGGAGCGCGTGCGTCGCGATGATGGAACGCATGAGCGGTGAGGCCTGGCTCCCGTGGCCGGGTTGTTGGCTTTGGCCGCTTGTGACTACACGTCGCACATGCTTCGCCCGCCTCCACCCACCACGCCTGCGCTCCTCGCCCCGGGCCTCGACCGGCGCACGCTGCTCAAGATCGCGGGCGTCGGCGGGCTCTTCCTCGCGGGCGCGGGCACCCTGTACCGGACGCTCCGTGGCTTTGGGCCTCCGGCGAAGGGCCTCTTCGTGCTGGACGAGCTCGAGGCCGACGTCGTCACCCAGCTCGCACGCGCCTCTTTCCCCGGGCCGCCCGGCTGGCCGCTGTCGGCCGACGAGGTGAACGTCACCGCGTTCGTCGATCTCTACGTCTCCCAGCTCTACAGCGACACCCAGGGGCTCTTCCGGACGTTGCTGCGCGCGGTGAACGTCTCGACGCTGCCGACCCACGGCGCCACCATGCGCACGCTCCCCACCGACGCGCGCCTCGCCGCGTGGAAGGCGTGGGGTGACAGCAGCCTTCACCTGCGCCGCGCGGGCTACCAGTCACTCACCTTCGCGATGAACCTCGGTTACTTCGAGGACGACCGGGTTCGCGCCGCGGCGGGCTTCACGCGCGGGTGCGACCTGTCCGCCACGCCAAATCGACCCGACCTCTGGAGCATGGTGCGCGGCGAGGGGCGGGTCTGATGGAGCTCCCCAAAGGCCAGCTCTTGCGCGCCGACACGTTCCCCCGGGACGAGACGCTCACCTGCGACGTCGTCGTCATCGGCACGGGTGCTGGAGGCGCCGCAGCGGGCGTGCAGCTCGCCGAGGCCGGGCTGTCGGTCGTCTTCCTCGAAGAGGGCCGCAAGTTCGAAGCGCACGAGCTGTCGACGAAGCAGTCGTGGGCCGTGCGGAACATCTACGCGGAGCGCGGCACGTCGGTGTCGATGGGGAACATCATCATCCCCATGCCCCGCGGGAAGGCGGTTGGTGGCAGCACGCTCATCAACTCGGGCATCTGCTTCCGCACGCCCGACGCACTGCTCGACACCTGGCGCGAACGGTACGGCATCGAGTGGGCCGACCCGAAGGCGCTGGCGTCGACGTTCGCCGAAATTGAAGCGGCCGTGGGCGCCGTGCCGACGAGTGAGGGCGTCTGGAAGCGGCACAACGAGCTGTTCCGGCAGGGCTGCCTCGCGCTGAACCTCCCGGGCCACTCGACGATGATTCGCAACGCGCCCGGCTGCGTAGGCTGTGGCCTCTGTCAGGTGGGCTGTCCCGTCGGTGGCAAGGGGAGTGTCGACCGCAACCTGATTCCCCGCGCGCAGGCGGCGGGCGCGGTGGTGCTGTCGTCCGCACGGGCCACGCGCGTGCTCGTCGAGAACGGCGCGGCGGTGGGGGTCGAGGCGTTCGGCGTCGACCCGGTGACCGAGGAGCGCCGGCGCCGCCTCGAGGTGCGCGCATCGAAGGTCTTCCTGTCGGGCGGCGCCATCTCGACGCCGGCGTTCCTGTTGCGCCAGAAGCTCGCGAACTCGAACGGGCGCGTCGGAAAGAACCTGCACGTGCACACCGCGCTCGGCGTGGTGGCGAAGTTCGAGGAGCGCGTCGACGCATGGCACGGCGCCGTGCAGGGCTATTACGTGCCGCTCCCCGGAGCGCGCGCGATGCTCGAGACCTTCAGCGCCTCACCAGACATCTTCTCGGTGCAGTACGAGGTGTATGCGAAGCCGATGGAGCAGCTGCGACACATCGCCGGCTGCGGCGTGATGATCGCCGACACCGCCGAGGGCCGCGTGGAGCCCGGGCCGCACGAGCCGCGCACCTCGGTCACCTACGACACCAACGCCGCCGACGTGGCCATCATCAAGAAGGGCGCACGGCAGATCGCGGAGATCTACTTCGCCGCGGGCGCGACCGAGGTGCACACGGGCTTCGCGCGGTCGGGGCCGCAGAAGAGCCTCGCCGAGCTCGACGCGCTCCTCGCCGAGCCGCGGCCGTGGGATCAGCTGAACATCTACGCGTCACACCCGATGTCGAGCTGCGCGATGGGCGCCGACATGTCGTGGTCGGTGGTGAAGCCCGACGGTGAGAGCTGGGACGTGAAGAACCTCGTCATCGCCGACGCGAGCGTGTTCCCGACGTCACTGGGGGTGAATCCGCAGATCACGGTGATGACGGTGGCGACGATGATTGCCCGCAAGCAGCTTCAGCGCGGCTAGCGCTGCCGAGGAGGTTGGCGCGGTGACCATCGCCATCTGCCTGAAGTGCGGCGCCAGCAAGGTCGGTGCGCTCGCCCCGTGCGCGTCGTGCGGCTTCGAGCCGACCACGCCTGACGAAGGCGCCTTCATCGAGGACGAGTGGGAAGCGGCCATCGACCGTGGAGCCGATGACGCCTCAGCGGCGCACGCCCGGCGCGCGCGCGATGCGTACGAGCGTTCGCTGAGGTTCGGCACGCTGCCGCTGGAGCAGAAGCGACCGCGCTTCGCGGCCGCGCAACGCAACGCCGACACGATCAAGACCTCTCTGGCTGACTTCACGGCGAAGGCCGACGCGGAGTCGCTGCTCTGGGTGGGCGCCGGCTGCCTGTCGCGCGGCTCCGTGGCGTCGGACAAGCCCGCGGTGGGGGCCGGTCGCTTCGTCGGGGTCGCGTTGCTGGAGCGCGCCGTCGAGCTCGACGAAGGCATCGCGTACGGCACCGCGCTCGCGGCGCTGGGCGCGTACCACGCCCGTTCTCCCGAAGCGGAGCTGGCCGAGGCGAAGCGCCTGTTCGAGCGGGCCCTCACCTTGACCAACCGCGGCGCGCTCACCGTGCAGTTGCTGTACGCCCAGAACTGTGGGCTCGCTCGCGCCCCGGGAGTCACCGTCGCCGACTGGCAAACCTGCTGAGTCGGGTTCCGGTGGCACCTCCTTCAATCCAAGCCCTCGAGCCCACCGGTCTGGCGACCCGCTCGCACCGCGCGGAGTTGTGTACAACGCCGACCGTGTCGCTCCTCCTCTCGACGCTCCTCCCCGCGGTCGCCCTCGCCCAGGCCATTCCACCGCGCACGTTCTTCTCGCTGCCCTCCTCCAACGGCCATGGCGCAGTGATGGTCGACGCCCGCGCCGCGAAGGTGGTGCACTTCCGCGAGCACCTGCCCGCCACCGAGGAGCCCCAGCTCGACGCCATGGGCCGCGAGGTGTGGGTGGGAAACCAGCCGCAGATGGTGAAGACGCGAGATGTCCTGTTCGACGCCTACTTCGGGCTGCGCGCCAGCGGACAACAGCGGTGGCTCACCTCCACGCCCACCTCGAGCGGCTACGTCACCGCGTCACCCTCGCCGCGGTCGGGCTCCGGAATCGTCACCTGGGAGCAGCCCGGCGTCCTCGGCCTCGACACCACCACCTTCGTCTTCGCGCCACGCTCGCTGCCCCACGCGTCCTTCGTGATGGCGCTGCGGGTTCGCAACGCGGGAACCACCGCCGTCCCCGGGGTGAGCGCGTTCTCACTGCACAACTTCCATCTCGGGTTCGGGCGGCCCGGCGTGATGCAGGAGCTCGGGACGACCGGCGAGACGATCTCTGTGAGGGCCAACCGCGATGTCGAAGAGCGCGCCTTCGCAGGGGTGGTGGTGGCGCGCCCGCTCGGCCCCGCACCTCGGGTCGCCGCTTGGAACGCCGCCTCGGCGCCGGCCGACAACGGCTTCCGCGTCGTGGCGCAGACGTCGGGAGACCTCCTCAACCGCACGGGCGATCTCGGCGTCGGTGACGACTGGGCCTCGGCCTTTCAGTTCGACCTCGGCGACGTGGGGCCCGGAGAGGAGCGGTGGGTGGCCGTCGTCGTCGCCCACCATGGAGATCCCTTCGCCGCATCCATCGTCCAGGGCTGGCTCGACGGCTCCGTCGGCTCGCGCACGGCCCGGCAGCTCGTCGACGCCGAACGCGCCGAGTGGTCGACCTTCCAGCAGTCGCTGCGCGTTCCCACCGGGTTGTCCACCGATGACGAGGCGGTGCTGCGCCAATCGGCGGTGGTGCTCGACATGGCGCAGGTGAAGGACCGAGACGCCTTCCTCCGCGAGGCGCTCACCCGCGACGGAGAGCTCCGGCGCTCGCGCTTCTCGACGGTCGACGGTGGCGCGCTCCCGGGCACCATTCGTCATCGCGGTCACGGCGCCGTGCTGGCGAGTCTTCCCCCCGGGGAATGGACCTACTCGTGGATTCGCGACGGCGCCTACGCGGTGGCGGCAATGGCCTCGCTCGGGCTCACCGAACAGTCTCGCGACGCGCTGCGCTTCTACCTGGACGCGGAGGGCGGTCGTTTCAAGGACTGGACCGAGCTGTCGACCTACAACCTGCCGCCGTACGTCATCTCGCTCACCCGCTACGTCGGCTTCGGCGTCGAGGAGACCGACTTCAACGACTTCGGCCCCAACCTCGAGTTCGACGGCTTCGGGCTCTTCCTCTGGGCCCTGCGCCGTCACGAGGTCGAGACGCAGGACACCTCGCTCACCGATGCGCGATGGGAGGAGATCGCGACGAAGGTGGCCGACCCCCTCGTTGCGCTCATCGACCCGGCCACCGGGCTCGTGCGGAAGGACTCCTCCATCTGGGAGACGCACTGGAACGGCCGGGAGCGCGCGTGGACGTACACGAGCCTCACCGCCGCGCGGGGCCTCTGCGACGCCGCGGCCATCGCGCAGCGCAAACAAGACGGCACCCGGGCCACGCAGTATCGCAACGCCGCGCTCGCCCTTCGGCGCGCCATCGCGCAGCACTTGACCGACTCCAACGGCGCGCTCGCGTCGAACCGCGAAGAGCTCCAATCGGGCGCGGACTACTTCGACGCGGCGGTGCTCGATGCGCTCGCGCTGGGCCTGTTCGACCCCGCCGGCCGCATCGGACGGGCGACGACGACGGGGCTCGACCGCCTCCGCGTGACCGCCGGCCCCGGCTGGTCCCGCAATGATGACCGCCGTGACCATCAAGGCCGAATGGACCTCTCGCCGTGGGGGAGCGAGTACGACTCCGCCGAATGGGTCATCACCGACTTGCGGGGCGCCATGGTGCAGCGTGCCCAGGGTCAGACGTCTCGGGCGGACCAACTCCTGCGGTGGATCGGCGGGCACGCCGTGGCGAACGCCGATCTGATCCCCGAGACCTTCGACGAGTCGAGTGGGGCCTGGAAGTTCAACGCGCCGATGGTTGGCTTCGGCGCGGGGGCCTGGGTGCTCGCCCTGAAGCACCGGGCGGGCAGCGCCATCGACCCGGCGTGTGACGCTTTCTTCGACGAGGCCACGCCCTCCGATGGAGGCGTCCCCGGCGATGCTGGAGCGGGCGGAGGCTCCGCTGGTGGACCTTCGGTGACGACGGACGCGGGCGTGACGGCTCCGCGAGCACCGAGCGGGTGTGGCTGCCAGAGCGGGTCGGAGGTGCTGGCGCTCGCGGCCCTGGCGTTGATCACCCGGCGACGGCAGCGCGGCCGCTGACCTCGCTGAGGCTGTTCAGCTCGATTCCGGCCTGGGCTCACCCGGCGCGCGGAGTCGCAGTTCACGAAGTCATCGAGGTTTCGCGCGCCCTCGTTCGCTCCGGCCTCCAGCTCGCGGGCTATCAGCCCTGGAGCGAAGAGGCCGCAGTGGTGACGAAGTCCATCGAGTTGGTCACGGTCGGACCGGTCGCTCGATCGCGCGAACGACGAGCGCGCTCACCCGCATGAGGTCGGTCGCCGAGAGCGCGCCGTCACGAACGGGCGCCGCGTGCACGAGCTTCACCGCACCGGACGCGCTGCGCACCGTGAACTCCAGGCCATTCTTCACCGGCCTCGCCGACACCACCGCGTCGCGCGCGCCAGACGGCACGCAGGTCATCGCGACGCACACCGACTCGCGGAGCGCCTCGGCGGCCGAGGTGAGAACGACCCGCTCCCCCGTCGCGAAAGCAGGGAAGGCGAAGAGCACGACACTCAGCGGAAGCAGAAAGGAGCGCACGACCCTGATGCCGCCACCGCGCTCGACCCTTCCCATCTCACTCAAAACCCAATGATTTCAAAGGATTCGACCCAAAGGAAACGGCCCGCCACCCTTTGGGATGACGAGCCGTCGTGAGTCGCAAAGCAGTCAGCCGGGATTAGACCGGGCGAACGTTCTGCGCCTGCAGGCCCTTCGGGCCCTTCGCCACATCGAACTCAACCTTCTGGCCTTCCTGCAGGGTGCGGAAGCCCTGAACCTGAATCGCGGTGTGGTGGCAGAACACGTCATCTCCGCCGCCGTCCTGCGCGATGAATCCAAAGCCCTTCGCATCATTGAACCACTTCACGGTACCAGTCGCCATCGTCTGCTTTCAGTGTTCCCGGCGCATTCAGTTGCGCCGGTGCGCGGATTGATCTGCGCGACCCCCACCTACACGGATTCGGGCCGACGCAACAGCCACCCCCTGCCTTTTTCGTCGAGGCCCTGCATTTTCGCGGCCTTTCGTGGCCCGCTGCGTCGGACCTTTCCCGGCTGGCGTCATGGGCGCGCTGGTGTAGAGGCCGCGGTCCGTGAAGTCCTTCCTGCCGGTCCTCGCCGCCACGGTGGTGCTCGCGGTGCTGCAGCTGACGCTGGGCACCTCGGAGTACTTCGTCTACCTCGCGTCGCTCGTCGGCGTGAACGTGGTGCTGGCCGTCTCGCTCAACATCATCAACGGCATGACCGGGCAGTTCAGCATCGGGCACGCGGGCTTCATGGCCGTCGGCGCCTACGTGGCCGGCACCACGTCGCTCCTCCTCAAGGAGGATCAGCTCTCCTTCCTGCCGCCGGCGGTGTCGGATCAGCTCTTCCTCCTGGTCGCGCTGCTGCTCGGTGGCGTGACGGCCGGGCTCTTCGGCTTCCTGGTGGGCCTGCCGAGCCTGCGCCTGCGCGGCGACTACCTGGCCATCGTCACGCTGGGCTTCGGAGAGATCCTCCGCGTCGTCATCCAGAACTCCGACGGCATCTCGAAGGCCTTCGCGGGCATCCCGCTCCTCTCACTCGTCGGCGCCTTCGTCGGCAAGTTCGGCGGCGCGCTCGGCGTGTCGGGCGTGCCCCAGCGCTCCACGTTCTTCATGGTGTGGTTCTGGGTCTTCGTGCTCGTACTGCTCGCCAAGCGGCTGGCAGACTCCTCCCACGGCCGGTGGCTCAAGGCGATTCGTGAAGACGAGGTGGCGGCCGAGGCCATGGGCGTCGACACCACCAGCTACAAGGTGCGCGCCTTCGTCGTGTCGAGCTTCTTCGCCGGCATCGCGGGCGGGCTGTTCGCCCACTTCGTGCCCGTCATCAACCCGGGCAGCTTCACCTTCGTGAAGTCGATGGAGGTGGTGGTGATGATCGTCGCCGGCGGCCTGGGCAGCACCACCGGCGCCATCGTCGCGGCGGTCTTCCTCACGCTGCTCCCCGAGGGGCTGCGGTCGCTGTTCCTCCAGCTCGGCGGCGGAGACGCCTCGCTCGCGCAGAAGGTCGACCAGGTGCGCATGCCCATCTACGGCGTGCTGCTGGTGGTCATCATGCTCACGCGCTCCCAGGGCATCTTCGGCACGCACGAGGCGTGGGACCTGTGGCGGCGGCGCAAGGCGAAGGTGGCGGCATGAGCGCGCCCCTGCTCGAGGCGAAGCAGGTCTCCATCCGGTTCGGAGGCCTCAAGGCCCTCAGCGACTTCTCGCTCACCATCTCGCGCGGTGACTTGAAGGGCCTCATCGGCCCCAACGGCGCTGGCAAGACGACGGCCTTCAACGTGCTCACCGGCGTGTACGCGCCGACCGAGGGCGAGGTGCAGGTCGCCGGCGAGCGCGTCAACGGCAAGCGGCCGTTTCAGATCAACCGCCTCGGTGTCGCGCGCACGTTTCAGAACATTCGCCTCTTCAAGCAGCTCACCGCGCTCGACAACGTGCGCATCGCGATCCTTCCCGAAACGACGCGTTGGTTCGACGCGGCCCGGGTGCAGGCGCTCAAGCGGGGCGGCGCGGCACAGCGGGCGCTGGGCGCGGCGATGGACGCGACCGACAACTACCGCGACTGGTGGCGCGCGTTCCTGCGCACCTCGGGCTTCCTGAAGGAAGAGGCGCAGGTCACCGCGAAGGCCGAGGAGCTGCTCTCGGTCATGGGCCTCGCCCACCGCCGGGACGAGCTGGCGGCCTCGCTCCCGTACGGAGAACAGCGCCGGCTCGAGGTGGCCCGCGCGCTGGGCACCCGGCCGAACGTGCTTCTGCTCGACGAGCCCGCCGCGGGCATGAACACCCGCGAGAAGGCCGACCTCATGGTGCTCATCCGCCAGCTGCGCGACCAGTTCCAGGTGGGCATCCTCGTCATCGAGCACGACATGAAGCTGGTGATGGGCATCTGCGAGCACCTCACCGTGCTCGACCACGGCGAGACCATCGCCTCGGGTGACCCCGCGTTGGTGCGCAAGGACGCGAAGGTCATCGAGGCCTACCTCGGAGAGGCGCCCGCCCATGTCGCCTGAGGCCCTTGGCAAACGGCCGCCCCGCAAGGCGCTGCTCGAGGTGAACGACCTCTTCGTGAGCTACGGCCCCATCGCCGCACTCAAGGGCGTGACGCTGTCGGTCGGCGAAGGCGAAGTGGTGGCGCTCATCGGGGCCAACGGCGCCGGCAAGACGTCCACCCTGCGCGCGGTGAGCGGCCTGGTGAAGCCGACGAAGGGCTCGGTGTCGCTCGGTGGCGAGCCCCTCACGGGCCTCAAGGCGAACCTGGTGGTGGCGAAGGGCCTGGCCCACGCGCCGGAAGGTCGCGGCATCTTCCCCAACCTCACCGTGCAGGAGAACCTCGACCTCGGCGCGTGGCTGCGCAAGGACTCCGCCGCCATCGCCACCGACCTCGAGCAGTGCTTTGGCCTCTTCCCCCGGCTCGAGGAGCGCCGCGATCAGCTCGCCGGTACGCTCTCGGGCGGCGAGCAGCAGATGCTGGCCATCTCGCGCGCCCTCATGTCGCGACCGAAGCTGCTGCTCCTCGACGAGCCATCCTTAGGCCTCGCGCCGCAGGTGACGCAGACCATCTTCCGCATCCTTCGAGACGTGAACGCGAAGGGCATGTCGATTCTGCTGGTCGAGCAGAACGCACACCTCGCGCTGGGGCTGGCGCACTGGGCCTACGTGCTCGAGACCGGCACCCTCGTCATGCAGGGCACTGGCGCCGAATTGCTGGCCAGCGAAGCGATTCGCACCGCGTACCTGGGCGAGTGAGCATCACCGCCGGGTCTGCAGGGGCCAGCGTCCCCGGACCAGGCGATGCGTGACGACGTAGGCCACCAACGCCACCGCCCACGACAGCTCGCGGGGAAGTCCCGCCGCATCGCATGCCGCGGTTGCACCGAAGTACGCGCCCAGCGTGATGGGAATGGTCGCGAGGCTCGCCACTGGAGAGAACGGCTTCTCGAACGAGCGGCCTTGCGCACGCAGCGTCGTGACCTGGTCGGGGGTGAGGAGGGACCAGGCCCGCGACGATGACTCCTGGACCAGCCGCCGCGGATCGTTCGCCTGCTTCAGCGCGGCCTGCACCAGCGCGGTGAGGCGGATCTCGACCATGCGGCCCGCCTCGGCGCTGCCCGTCGTGACGACCTGGCGGACGAACTCGCGCTCCTTCTCGCTGGGAGCCCAGGCGACCCCCTGCGCCGCGATGAACTCACCGAAGCGACGCAGATCGGCTTCGGCAGAGTCGGAGGTCCAGGCTGCGGCGAAGGCCAGTGGCGCCACGGGCGTCGTCATGGGCCCGGCCAGATAGCAGCCTTGCATGGCGGCCGGCAGCTCCCGTCGAGGAGGCCGGTGCGAGGCAAGGCTCCCGATGCAAGCGCATGAATGCAAAGCGGCTCACCGAATTGGCGTCGACGCCCTTTCGGGTCAGTCCTTGTCCCACCGGTCGCTTTCGGCTTCACGACGAGGAGTGTGTCGTCGTGGCGCACGTCACGCCAGCCTCCGGCCCGGGTGGTCGGACCGCCGTGGAGACACCTTTTCCCTCCATGCCCCGATGCGAGGACCTACAGCCCCAGCGCCTCGCGAACCTGCGTTCCGGTCATGTTCGAGTTCCACACCTTCGTGCCGAAGTCGAAGCGCGCCGAAGCGGCGATGTCTCCGATGAAGAGGGGCTCGAAGCCACCGTCGAGCACCAGCCCCTCGGCCTTCTTCATCGCCCGTGCGTCGTTGCCGGCGAGCGGAATGCCGAGGCGGCCCTCTTCGCGATGCGCGGCGTCGGCGAGGTTCTTGAAGTGCACCGTGTTGAACGCCTTGACGACGGACGACTTCGGCAGCTTCGCCTGAGTCCACCCGCCTGAGCCGTGCCCGAGCTGCTTCACCTCGTCGGCGAGCGCGCCGTCCCGTGTGGGAATGACGTTGTTGGCGTCGAGCACCACCTTCCCGGCGAGCGGCTGGGTGAGGGTCTTCACCAGCTCCGGCATCGCCGAGAGGGGCACACCAAGGAAGGCCACCTCGCACCAGCTCGCCGTCTCGTCGACCGTGCCGCGGCTCGCGTGCGCGCCCACCTTCTGCACGAGCGCATCGAGCTGCTCGGGGTGCCGCGACGAAAAGCGGACTTCGTGGCCAGCCTTCGCCCACAGCGTGCCGAGGGTCGAGCCCATCATTCCCGAGCCGATGATGCCGATGCGCATGGTGTTCTCCTGAAAGGGTCGTCCTACCCTACGCCACCTCCGGCCTCCGCGACCCCGCCCAAACACGTTCCCGGTTCGACTCCGGCTTCGCTCACCCCGGTGACGTTGGGCTTCCGGTGACGAGGGCGAAGGCTGGGCCCACCGTGCCGCGGGTTCGCTCACGCCTTCGTCTCACGGTCATGACGCCCTGAGCAAAACCCGCCGCCGACAATCCGTGACGCGTCCATGACGATGAGCGAGGACAGTGCCCCGCATGAATCGTGTCGTGAACCTCTTCCGCTTCATCGCCGGGTTCCTCTTCATCATGGTGATGACGCTCATCGTGATGGTGGCGGTGACGGTGATGCTGCCCTTCCGGGTGGCGCGCATCCACATCTGCAACTGGTGGGGACATGTGGTGGGCCGCACCATCGTGTTCCTCGCCGGCGTCACGCCGAAGGTGAACGGCTGGGAGCGCCTCAAGGGCTCGATGCCCGCCATCTTCGTGATGAACCACACCAGCACGCTCGACGCCTTCTCCGGCATCTGGATGTGCCCGTACGGCGGCTGCGGCGTCTTCAAGAAGGAGATCGTCAAGGTGCCGTTCTACGGCCAGCTCGCGTGGATGTCGGGGCACCTCCTCATCGACCGGAGCAACACCGGCAAGGCGGTCGAGACGCTCAAGGACATGGCGAAGTTCATGAACAAGCATCGCCTCGGCATCTGGATCTTCCCCGAGGGGACGCGGAGCCGCGATGGCCGGTTGTTGCCCTTCAAGAAGGGCTTCGTGCACATGGCCATCGCCACGGGCTTTCCGGTGGTGCCGGTGGTGGTGCACGGCGCGCACAAGAACTGGGAGAAGGGCACCTTCCTGGGCTTCAAGCCGATGACGATGCACGTCGACGTGCTCCCGCCCATCGACACGAAGGGCTGGAAGGAAGAGACGGCCGCGGAGCACGCGCAGGCGGTGCACGACGTGATGGCGGCACAGCTCGCCGACGACCAGAAGCCGGCTCCCGTCGTGGTGGCGCCAGCCCTCGTGCCGCCGGTCGCGCCCGGCGCCGCACCCGTCGTGCCCTGAACGGGTCAGAAAGACGCCTGGGGCTCAGCTGGCCAGGAAGAACCGTTCGAGGCGTGCGGCCATCCATCCGCGAAAGGCGTCGGTGGTGGGCGGGCTGTGGTTGGTGTCGTGGAGCAGCTCGGTCTCGACGGGGCCCGTGAAGAGGGCCTTCGCGCGCCGGACCAACTGCTCGCCGGGAAAGCTCCAGTCCCTGTCGGCGCCGATGACCAGGACCGGGGCCGAAAAGCCAGCGAACTCCTCGGGGCGGGCCAGCTTCGGCACGCTCATCTTCGAGGTGAAGGCCGTCATCGCGGTGCCGAGGTACGGCGCCCAGTCGTCGTCGAGCGTGGTGAGCAGGTTGCGCGTCGCTGCCACCAGGCGCTCCGGCGTGGGCCGCTGGCGGTAGCGCAGCATGGGCCAGAAGACTTTGGAGAAGCCGGCCCAGAGCGGGCCCGTCACCATCCCCGCGGGGACGAGCAGCGCCAGGCGCTGCACCCGGCGCGGTGACACCGCCGCGAAGCGCAGCGAGACGAAGCCCCCCCACGAGACGCCCAGCACGTGGGCGGTGTCCAGCCCAAGGCCGTTCATCACGTCACCCAGCCAGTGGCCGTAGTCGTCGTTCTTCACCGACGGCTGCACCTCGGCGCTCTTCGCCGACTGCCCCACCACGTCCACCGCGTGCACGCGGAAGCGCTGCAAGAGGCCCTGGAGTTCCCCCATCAGATGCGCCGAGCTCGCCAGGGCGCCGTGCAGGATGACGACGTTGGGCGCTCCGACGGGGCCTCCGACGAGCACGTGGCTGTCTCCGAACCGGGTGGCGACGACACGCCGCTCGGTGGGCGCGGTGATGCGCGCGTGGAACCGTTCATACCAGTCGAGCAGCGCCTGCTTGCCCTCGGGCGACGTGAAGAGCGTCATCGCGAACTCCCAGGTGACAGCCCGGCGAGGTGCTGGGCGAAGAGGGTCTCCAGGAGGGGCAGCGGCGCGGGAACGCCGCCCTGCACCCACCCGATGAGCGCAAAGTAGAAGAACGACAGCCACGCCGCGCCGAGCACCTCGGGGGACACCGTTCGTACCAGCCGGCCCGCGTCGACGTCCCGACGGGCCAGCACCGCCAGCGCCTGATGTACCCGTTGCACCTGCGCGAGGAAGGCCTGCGCCCACGGCCCTTCGGCGAACAGCGCCTCCCGGAGGGCCGCTCGAGAGAGCGCGGGGCGCTTCTGGTAGAATCCGAACACGGCTGCGCCGAGGGCCGAGGCCTCCTTCACGAGCGAGCCCTTCCCGACCCGTGACAACGCGCGGTCGAGCGTCGCCTCGAGATCGTCGAAGAGCGCCGCGTGCAGCAGGTCGCGCTTCTCGTGGAAGTGGTGCAGCACCGTGCCGGCCGACACCCCGGCGCGCCGCGCGATGGAGCGCACGTTCGCCGCCTCGAAGCCCACCGCCTCGAACTCGTCCCGCGCCGCCGCCAGCACCGCCTCGCGCGTCCGCGCCTTCTGCGTCGCGCGGACGCCGGGCTGTTCGTCGACCAAGTTCATTGAACCTGTTTAACGAATCAAACGCCTCCCCGCAAGTCGGCGAGGGAGCGGAGGAGGGCCTCGGCCAGCTCGTCCCGCGCGGGCGCCTCGAGCGGCCTGGGGACTGACTCGGAGCCTGCCGCCGAGCGCCATCTCTCGAACCCTCCTCGGTCCTGGTGACGGGCCGAGCCATGCCGCGAACCTCGCGCGGCGAAACCCAACGGTGCCCGAGGTGGAGTCCTCTGCACGGGGCGCGGGCCTCGGACGAGCCCATCACCGACATCGCGGACTTCACCGACGAAGCGCAAAGGCGCCTGCTCGATCGGCTGGCGACTCCGCTCCTCTTCAGCTTCGAGGGCACCGTTCGTCGCGCCAGGCCATGCCTTCGGTGGTCGTCGATGCCGGGGTTCGTCCTGCGAGAGGCCCGGTGCCGCACGCTGCTCCAGCGCCGCAGGGCCGCACGGCTGCGTGAAGGCGGCTACCCTCGGGCCATGTTCGCCGAAGTCGTCGCGCTCCCGCCGCTCGCGTCGGACACCATGCGGGTGGGCGCGCGCTTCACCCTGCGCGAAGAGACCCCGCTCCGCGTCGGCCGCTCGACGCGCTCCAGGCTGCAGGTCGATGTACCCGCCGGTCAGGACCTGCTCCTTGGCATCCGTCACGGCGCGCCCCACGCGTGGACGGAGGGCGGCCTGCCGATTCCCTGCTCGTTGAGCGGCCGCACCGTCGACCAGGACATCGCCTACGCGCTCGTCGATGGAGACCACCTCGTGTTCGCCACCGGCCTGGTGCTCGCCGTGCGGGAGCAACCGCGGGTCGTCGCCCGGGACGAGCGGCTCGAGCTGGGCCTCGTCGACGCTCCGGACGACGCGAGCGCGCTGGCCGTCTACCTCGACTTCCTCGAAGAGCGTGGCGACCCGCTTCATCGCTGGCTCACCTCGGCGCATCGGGACGTCGAGGCCGAGCGGTTCTTCGTCCTGGGCCCGCTCTCCGAGAGCGCACGGACCCAGGCGTTGCAGCCGACCTTCGACGGCCGTGGCTTCCTCTCCGAGGTGACCCTCTCGCGCCATGCCCTGGTGGGCCCGCCCGGCCTCTTCTGGCACCTCGAGCTCCTCGCGACGCTCCCGGTGGCGCGGCTGCTCCAGCACCTCACGATCGAGCTCGTCGTCGGGACGCCTGCGACGTCCATCCTCGCGCCGCGAGGTGTCTCGGCCTGGCCAAAGGCGCCCGGCCCCGACGTCGTCATCACCCATGCCCTTCAGCGGCTCTCGCAGGCCGGCTTCGCGAAGCCCCTGCGTACCCTGTCGTTCGGCGTCGGCGCCGTGGAGTCGCCGCTCCCCTCGCCGACCACCTGGACGACGGCCTTTCCCCGGCTCAGCGAGCGCCCCTTCGTCTCCACGCCCACCAGGGCGCAGGTGACCGTGGTGTCGGTGCCCGAGGCCGGGCTGCTCGCCCCCGCGTCGCCCGGCTCGATCTTCACGCTGTCACGCGAGTTTCACGTGGGCTCGGACCGCTCGGTGCAGCTCCAGCTGCGCAATGACACACTGCCCCGGTTCCTCTGCCGCTTCGTCAAGCGCGCCGAGGGCTGGCTGGTCCTGTCGGACGCGGTGGATGGCGAAGCGAAGACCTCGAGCCTGCGTGTGAATGGGCGGCCGCTGCGGCGTGCGGTGCTGAAGTCCGGAGACGAGGTCGAGCCCCTGCCCGGGCTCGTGCTGCGCTTCACGCTCAACGCGCCGTGAGGGGCCGGTGCACCCAGCCGGAGGGCGAGCGGAGCTGATCAGGCGTCAGCCGGGAATGGCAGGCGCGCGGCGCCATGTCCTCTCGTCGCCATCACCGACACGACACCTCAGCCGACCGCGGGGTCACATCGCCGGGAGCTGCTTGAGCGGCTCCGCCAGACGGCACACGGCGCCCTCCGCCGTGGGGCGACACACGAACCCCTCGAAGCAGTTCATGTCGGTCTCGCAGGCCGCCAGGCAGACGCGTCGGCGCCCTTCGGTGGCGCAGCGGTAGCCTTCAGGACAGGGCGCGGCCTCGCACACCCGCGTGCACACCTCGGCGCGCGCACAGTAGCCCTCGGGCATGCCCCGACAGTCTTGATGCTGCGCGCAGCGGGTCCCCGTCGGAGCCCCCGGGCACGCGGTGTGACCCAGCAGGAGGAGGACAAGCAGGCGCTTCATTCGGGCGGCCCCACGCTTCGGTTGCCCTTGAACGGCGAGGGCCCGTACAGGTCGTACTCGCACCCACCCGCTTCGAGCGCACAGGTGTCCTTCTGGCAGTAGCCGTCGAGGCACACCATGCGTCGCGTCTCGGGACAGAAGCCTTCGTCCTGCGTCTCGGTGAAGGTGCCCCCGTCGGGCAAGCGCATGTACGGCACCGCGTCGCTGCGGCAACCCTTCTCGACGCGCACCCAGCAGTCGCTCGTCTGCTCACAGGTGCGGGTACACACCTCGGCCAGCGGGCAGTAGTAGCCGTCGGGGCAGTTCTGTTTGCGCGGCTCGCACGAGCCGCCCGCCGGCGCGGGACAGGAGCCCTGCCCCAACGGCGTCGCACACGACACGAACACGATGACGGTCCACCAGAAGGCATGGCGCGGTGGACGGCCTGGGGCCTCACCGGCTCGTGGCCCGTGCGTCGGCGGCTCGAGGGAAGCTGGTGTCACGGGCCCGAGTGTCGGGGCGTTCGCCCACGCCTGCAACTCGACGACCCACCCGGGCAGCGCCTGGCCCAACGCTGGGGCTCGTCCCCAAGGCCAGGGTGGAGCGCTCGAACGAAGCACGCCATCAACGGCGTGGAACGCAAACGCGCGCGAGACGGTCGCAGGTCCTCCCTCGAGCGCCACAGGTGCACCAACCAGGGAGTTCGGCACACGCGGCGACCTCGTCGCCGGACCAACCTCGACGACTCGACCGGCGGTACCGACCGGGTGGTTCGCACGCGCGCGGGCGCATGGGCTCCAGGGGCGTCCTCTGCGCCCGGGAACTCCACCGCGACGACGCGACGTCCACTCGTGGCGGCGCTGGTCGATGGGCGGGTGCGGCGGTCGAGGAGAACCTCGGCTGCTGACGATGACCCGGCGTCGACGGAGCCCCTGACGGACCCAGCCGCGGCCTCCGTCTTTTCCTCGCCTCGAACGACTCGGCGCCGGCGAAGCCCATCCCGGGCCCCACCAGCGCCGAGGCGCTTCACGTCAGCTCACGCCTTGGTCAGAGACAGGCGACGCGGTAGCTGATGGTGAGCGTCTTGCCCGGCTCCGGCACGTAGAGGGGCTCGAAGATGACCGCGTTGATCGCCGAGTCATAGCGCCACACCCGCGCGCCACGCCCGTCGAGCGGCGGCAACATCTGCCCGTCGATGGCCACCTCGACCTGGTTGCCCATGGACGGCACCCCGTTGAGGAAGAACGTGGTGCGGAAGCCGAACGCGCCCTTGCCGATGTTCTCGAGCGCCGTCGCCCAGTTCGGCGTGCAGATCTCTTCACGCAGACCGTTGGTGCTCGTCACGAGCGTGTTGTGACGCCCGTCGTCGATGCCCTCGACGGAGCACCCGGCGCCGAGCTGCGTGAACGGGCCGATGACGTTGTACGAGAACAGGTTGGTGCGCTGCGCGCCTTTGATGTTGACGAGCTGGTTCAAATAGAAGCTGACCGGCTGGTTGGCCTGGTCGAGCGCGTCGGTGACGCAGACGACGGCGAGCACCGCGTCAGGCCGCAGGAAGCCTGCGTTCTTCGCCGGGTCGGTGATCTTCGGCGCCGTCAGCGCGCGCACCGCCGGGGCCACGCACGTCTCGAGGCCAGAGCCGTTGATGCCGAGGTTCACGAGGCTCGCGAACGTCTGCTGCAGGTTCGGCGTGTTGGGCGTGATGATCTTCGGGCCCGTCCCGTTCCCGCAGATGGAGGAGCCTCCGGTGGCGCCACCGGCGCGACAGAAGTCGCCCGTCTCGCAGCTGGGGCACATCGCATCGTCATCGGCGTCGGTGCTGGTGACGGCGATCTGGAAGTCGACCTGGCTGGTGACGGCGTACTGGATGAACGAGTTGAAGTTCTGCGAGAGGGCCGTCTGCTCCTCTGACATCGAGCACGAGTTGTCGATGACGAGGAGGATGTCGGCCTTGGGCCGCGCATCCTGGCTGAAGGTGTCGGTGTTGAAGCCCATGGTGTCGCCACGCCCGGTGAGCGTCACCACGTAGTCGACCTGCTGGTTCCCCTGGACCACCTGAATCCGGTACGCGCCCGAGTCGGTGTTGGTGTTGACCGGCCGGTACTTGAGCTGGAACGTCAGCGGCGAGCCGCCCTGGTTGATGCAGGGGCCGCTCGCGCCACCCACCGAACAGGGCGGCAGGCTCGCCGTCGACGGGTTCGTCACCACGTTGAACTCGGTGCACGTCGTGCTGCCGGAGCAGTTCATGCTGCCGGGCATCGCGGAGTCGCCGCTGGCGATCATCGACGCGCCCACCCAGCGCACCGGCTGCGGACAGGCGTTGTAGACCTGGAACGTGCGGTCGGGGCTGTTGCAGCCCTGCTGCACGGTGCCGAAGTCGAGCGACGAAGGCGAGATGACGAGGCACGACGGCGCCAGGGTGGCGGTCAGCAGCACCCGGGGGTTGGCGCGCGCAGGCACGTCCGTCGAGATGTTGAAGGCCACGCTGCCCGTCACGTTCGTTGGTGTCGACGGCAACGCGCCCATCGGCCACGCGCGCACCCGAATCGTCTCGCACTGCTGCGGGGCCAGCTCCTTCTCGGCCACCGCTCCCGCCGGCAGGCTGAACATCGGGTCGCTGCCCACGCCCATGTCGAGGTTCGAGATGAGGCAGATGTTGCCCGTGGCCGTCGAGGGCGCCGCGTTGCACACCTGGAAGGTGAGGTCCTTGTTGTTGGGCGGAGACACCACGCCGTAGTTCAAGGATGCCGGCGTCAAGGAGTACTCGCACGGCGGCAACGTCACCGGGCGCGCGGTCACCGTCAGACGAACCTCGGGCTCGTCGGGGTCGTTCGAGAAGATGGCGATTTCCCACTCCTTGTTGCCGGTGGTCGCGTCGACCTGCGTGTCCTTCGGCTGAACACGAACCGGGATGTCGAGGATCGCCGCAGCGCCCGCGGCCACCAGCCCGACCGATGGATTGTAGGCACCAGCGCCCGTCGTCGGCAGGTCGTTGCTGCAGGTGCCCGCCATCGCGTCGAACGTCCCCACGCAGATTTCGTCAGCCGCCGACTGCGCGTTCTTCGGCGTCACCGTCCAGTAGGGGCGCCCCGCGCCCATCGCGCCCAGGCGCAGGTTGGCGCGCGGGTCAGGCATGGCCGGCGCGGTGCCCACGTTGCGAACGGTGAGCTTGCGCGTCGCCGCCGAGGTGGAGCCCGGGAAGAACGCGATGCGGCCGAAGTTGAGCGTCTGCGCGGGCAGCACGTCGATGTCGGGGCCGCCACCGAAGCCACGCAGCGGGATGGTGAGGCTGGGCTGGTTCCGCACGTCCGTCGTCGTCACCAGGGTGCCATTGCGGGGCCCGAGCACGGCCGGGCGGAAGCTCACCGTGACCTTCGCGGTGCCAGGGACGATGTCATTGGTGGTGGTGTCGCGGCTCCCGGCGGGAACTGTCAGGCGCGTCACGTCGCCCATGTTGGCGGCCACCACGCGGTAGATGTTCGACGGGTTGCTGCCCTCGCGGGTGGCGAGCGCGCTGAGCTGCACCGGCTTGAAGCTGCGGTTGAGGAACGTCAGGTCGCCCGTCACCGTGATGCCCGGCTGCGCGTAGCCGAAGTCGAGCGTGCCCGGCATCCACGTCAGCACGTTGTCGACGCCGCTGCCCACCAGCCGCGTGGTGACTTCCGGGCAACCGTCGGCCGGCAGCACCACGATGGTCGCGGTGTAGTCGCGCACCTCGGTGGGAGCGAAGACGAACTTGACCGCGCGCTCGCGGCCCGGCGCGAGGGTGAGTTCGCCGCGCGGAGAGTCCGCCGTCAGGGTGAACACCTCGGCGCCCTGAGCGCTCATGATGGTTCCGATGCGCGGGAAGCTGTCGACCATGCGACGGTTCTTGAGCAACTCCGAGACCTCGAAGGTGTCGCCGCGAGACACGGCGCCGAAGTCGATGCGCACCGGGAAGTCACACTCGCCCTGAATCGCGCGGCCCTTCAGCTTGATCTGCACCGCCGGCGCCTCGGTCGACACATTGCGCGCCGAGGTCTTGAGCGTGACCGCGTGGTCCACGACCGGCCGGCTGCGGTCTTCAGGGGGAAGGAAGAAGAACTTGAGCTCCTTCGATTCACCGACGGCCAGCTCGAGGGGCTCGAGGTCGAGGCCGAAGACGGCGTTGGGCTCGACCACCGACGTGCCGACCTGAATCGCCGGCCCCTCGCCCTCTCTCGTGAAGCCGTCGAGCAGCAGCGAGCCGCGGCCGATGTTGGTGACGACCACCACCTTCTCGACCCGCTTGGTCATCGGTACGACGCCGAAGTCGACCTCGGTGGCCTCGACGTTGACCCCGTCGACCTCGATCGTGAACCGGGGCTCACCAACCGCCGCGTTCGGGAGTGGCCGAATCGTGCATTCACAGCCAACGGTGGAAACAACGACGGCAAGCGCAAGGAATGCGCGAGGCGAAACGATCATCTGAGGAGCTCCAGTCGGGGCACGACAGGACGACGAAAAACCGGCCAGGAGCCATACTTGACACGGTCATGGCACCGCGCGTCAACCCACCGGTTTCGTGGCTGACGCGCAGTCGTTGGTTGACGGCCTTTTCTTGGTCCAACCTACCGGAACTTCAAGACCTCTCGGCTTCGGTCACAAGCAGGCAACGCGGTAGCTGATGGTGAGCGTCTTGCCCGGCTCCGGCACGTAGAGGGGCTCGAAGATGACCGCGTTGATGGCCGAGTCGTAGCGCCACACCCGCGCGCCACGCCCGTCGAGCGGCGGCAGCATCTGCCCGTCGATCGCCACTTCGACCTGGTTGCCCATGGCCGGCACCCCGTTGAGGAAGAACGTGGTGCGGAAGCCGAACGCGCCCTTGCCGATGTTCTCGAGCGCCGTCGCCCAGTTCGGCGTGCAGATCTCTTCCCGCAGGCCGTTGGTGGCGGCGACGATCTGGGCGTGGCGGCCGCCCTGGTCGTCCGCGAAGCAGCCGGGCCCGAGCGCGGTGAAGGCGCCGATGACGTTGTACGAGAAGAGGTTGCCGCGCTGCACGCCTTTGATGTTGAGCAGCTGGTTGATGTAGAAACTCATCGGCTGGTTCGCCTGCTCCGACTCGTCCGAGACACAGACGACGGCGAGCACCGCGTCGGGCCGCAGGAAGCCTGCGTTCTTCGCCGGGTCGGTGATCTTCGGCGCCGTCAGCGCGCGCACCGCCGGGGCCACGCACGTCTCCGTCGGCGACCCGTTGGTGCCGACGTTGACCAGCGCTGCGAAAGTCGGCTGCAGGTTTGGGGTGTTGGGGGTGATGATCTTCGGGCCCGTCCCGTTCGCGCAGATGGAGGACCCGCCGGTGGCGCCACCGGCGCGGCAGAAGTCACCAGCCTCGCAGTTGGGGCAGCTGGCCTCGTCATCAGCGTCGGTGGTGGTGACGGCGATCTGAAAGTCGACCTGGCTGGTCACCGCGTACTGGATGAACGAGTTGAAGTTCGCGCCCAGCGCCATCTGCTCGTCGGACATGGAACCCGAGTTGTCGATGACGATGAGGATGTCGGCCTTGGGCCGCGCGTCCTGGCTGAAGGTGTCGGTGTTGAAGCCCATGGTGTCGCCACGCCCGGTGAGCGTCACCACGTAGTCGACCTGCTGGTTCCCCTGGACCACCTGAATCCGGTACGCGCCCGAGTCGGTGTTGGTGTTGACCGGCCGGTACTTGAGCTGGAACGTCAGCGGCGAGCCGCCCTGGTTGATGCAGGGGCCGCTCGCGCCACCCACCGAACAGGTCGGCAGGCTCGCCGTCGACGGGTTCGTCACCACGTTGAACTCGGTGCACGCCGCGCTGCCGGAGCAGTTCATCGTGCCAGGCATGGCGGTGTCTCCGCTGGCGATCATCGACGCGCTCACCCAGCGAACCGGCTGCGGGCACGCGTTGTAGACCTGGAACGTGCGGTCGGGGCTGTTGCAGCCCTGCTGCACGGTGCCGAAGTCGAGCGACGAAGGCGAGATGACGAGGCACGACGGCGCCAGCGTGGCCGTCAGCATCACCCGCGGGTTTGCGCGCGCCGGGTCATCGGTCGAGATGTTGAACGCCACGCTGCCAGTTGCGGTCGTGGGCGTCGCGGGCAAGGCGCCCATCGGCCAGGCCCGGACCCGAATCGTCTCGCACTGCTGCGGCGCCAGTTCCTTCTCGGCCACGGCCCCGGCGGGGAGGCTGTACATCGGGTCGCTGCCCACGCCCATGTCGAGGTTCGAGATGAGGCAGATGTTGCCCGTCGCCGTCGCGGGCGCCACGTTGCAGACCTGGAAGGTGAGGTCCTTGTTGTTGGGCGGAGACACCACGCCGTAGTTCAAGGACGCGGGCGTCAGCGTGTACTCGCAGGGCGGCAACATCACCGGCCGAGCCGTGACGCTCAGGCGCACCTCGGGCTCGTCGGGGTCGTTGGAGAAGATGGCAATCTCCCACTCCTTGTTTCCGCTGGTCGCGTTGACGGTGAGGTTCTTCGGCTGCACGCGCACGGGAATGTCGAGCGTCGCGGCGGCGCCCGACGCGACCAGGCCCACCGCCGGGTTGTAGGCGCCTGGGCCCGACGTCGGCAGCTCGCCAGTGCAGGGAACGGCTGCCATCGGGTCATAGGCCCCCACGCAGATCTCATCGGCCGCCGACTCGGCGTTCTTCGGCGTCACCGTGAAGTACGGGCGGCCCGCGCCCATCGCGCCCAGGCGCAGGTTGGCGCGCGGGTCAGGCATGGCCGGCGCAGTGCCCACGTTGCGAACGGTGAGCTTGCGCGTCGCCGCCGAGGTGGAGCCCGCGAAGTAGGCGATGCGACCGAAGTTGAGCGTCTGCGCCGGAATCACGTCGATATCGGGACCGCCACCGAAGCCACGCAGAGGGACGGTGACGGAGGCCTGGCTGCGCAGGTCGGTCGTGGCCACGAGCGTGCCGTTGCGGGGCCCGAGCACCGCCGGGCGGAAGCTCACTGTCACCTTCGCCTCACCAGGGATGATGTCGTTCGTCGCCATGTCGCGGCGGCCCACCGGGACCGTCAGGCGCGTCGCGTCGCCCATGTTGGCGGCCACCACGCGGTAGATGTTCGAGGGGTTGCTCCCCTCGCGCGTCGCCAGGCCGCTGAGTTGCACGGGCTTGAAGCCGCGGTTGAGGAACGTGAGCTCGGCGGTCACCGTGACGCCGGGCTGCACGTAGCCGAAGTCGAGGATGCCCGGCTGCCAGAGGAGCACGTTGTCGACGCCGGTGCCGACGAGGCGGGTCGTCACCTCGGGACAGCCGTCGGCCGGCAGCACCTTGAGGGTCGCGGTGTAGTCACGCACCTCGGTCGGGGTGAAGACGAACTTCACGGCGCGCTCGCGCCCCGGCGCCAGGGTGAAGTCGCCGCGCGGAGAGTCCGCCGTCAGCGTGAAGACCTCGGCGCCTTGCGCGCTCTGGATGTCGCCGACGCGCGGGAAGCTGTCGACCATGCGGCGGTTCTTGAGCAGCTCGGAGATCTCGAAGGTGTCGCCGCGCGACACGGCGCCGAAGTCGATACGGGTGGGGAACTCGCACTCGCCGCGAATCGCGCGGCCCTTCAGCTTGAGCTGCACCGCCGGCGCCTCGGTCGAGACGTTGCGCGCCGACGTCTTGAGCGTCACCTCGTGGTCGACCACGGGCCGGGAGGCGTCTTCGGGCGGGAGGAAGAAGAACTTGAGTTCCTTCGACTCGCCGGGCGGAATCTCGGTCGCCTCGAGGTCGACGCCGAACACCGCGTTGGGCTCGACCACCGAGGTGCCGATCTGAATCGCGGGGCCCTCACCCTCCTTCGTGAAGCTGTCGAGCTGGAGCGCGCCGCGGCCGATGTTGGTGACGACCACCACCTTCTCGACCCGCTTGGTCATCGGGACGATCCCGAAGTCGACCTCGGAGGCCTCGACGTTCACGCCGTCGACCTCGACGGTGTAGCGCGGCTCTCCGACGGCCTGCGTCTGGTTCTGGGTACGGCAGCCTTCACAGCCCACCACGAGGGTGAGCGCCGCGAAGGCGACGGCGGAACGGAATGAGCGGTTCATCGGCGTGCTCCAGGAAAGGTCGAAAGTCCGGCCAGACGGCGACAGCGTCAATTGATACGGGTCGCCCCCCATCGTCAACCGCCGGTGACCATTTCGACGTGGGAAGGTGACACACAGCGTTCAACGCACTCGATGGGTCGCCTGGAAACATGCTGGTCGAGGGCGTGACGCAGCGTTAAGTCCGCGTTCCGATTTTCCCTCTCTTTTGGAGCCACCGTCATGCCGATGCGGGATCTCAACGTGAAGAAGGCGCAGAAGCTGCTCTCGCGCATCATGGAGTTCGAGCTCGCCGGCGTCGTCCGGTACACGCACTACTCGCTCATGGTGGCGGGGCCCAACCGCATCCCCATCGTGGCGTTCATGAAGGCGCAGGCGAGCGAGTCGCTCCTGCACGCGCAGCAGGCGGGCGAGATCCTCACCGGGCTCAACGGCCACCCCACCCTGCAGATCGCGCCCATTCCCGAGACCTACAAGCACTCGGTGAAGGACATCCTCGAGGAGTCGCTGGCCCACGAGCGCGACGCCCTGGACCTGTACCGCGAGTTCCTGGACGAGGTGGAAAACCGCAGCGTCTACCTTGAGGAGTTTGCCCGCACGCAGATCGCTCAGGAGGAGATGCACGGCCTCGAGGTCCGCAAGATGCTCCGTGACGTGGCGGCCACCGACCGGCACGACCGGGGCGAGCCCGTCGACGACGAGGACCACGACGACGAGCGTGACGGCGACGAGGACGACGATCGCGAGCAGAAGAAGGACAAGAAAAAGAAGAAGAAGGACAAGGACTGAATCAGCTCACTCAGATCCCGAACACGAGCCCGGCGGAGCCGCCGGAGACGATCGCCTCGCCGAAGCTGAACACCCGCCCACCCACGGTCAGGTGCAGCACCTCGAGGAGCGGAATCACCACCGCGGCCTCGAGCGCCGCGTCGATGCCCCGCGGGCCGAACTGCAGCGCCGGCCGCACGTCGAGCCCGAAGGTGCGTAGGTCGTCGCGCCAGAAGACGTAGCGGTGCGGCAGCCCGAGTTCGAACCCTGGCCGCACGTCTCGACCCACCATCAACTGGCGGTAGCCGACGGCCAGCGCCCCTTCGAGGTGCTGGCGGGGCGTGAGGCGCAGCAACAGGTGCGAGGCGAAGGTGTTCACCGCGGCCGGCGCCACGTCGAACTGTGCGTCGAGCCCGAAGTGACCCACGCCGAACGAGACGCGGCCAGCGCCCATCGCGCGAGCGCCCGGCAGCTCCCGCCCCGTCACGGCGCCACCCTGCAGCTCGAGCTGGAACGAGGGGCAGAAGAAGCGCTGCTCCACGATGCGCGGCGCGTCGGAGTCGAGCGCGTACACCACCACCGGCATCGCGATGGCGACAAGCACCGCCACCACCAGCAGCGCCTTGCCGTCACCGCTGCCGAGGCTGCCCAGGCCACCACCGGAGCTCGAGGGGCCTGCGGGCGCGCCGGCCGACGTCACCGGGGCCGCCACGCCACCTACGCGAGGAATGGGCAACAGAAAGGCGCCAGACGGAAAGCCGAAGCACTGCTGCATGAACGAGGGCTCGACTGGAACCGGGGTGGGAGCCGGCGCGGCGGCAGTCGGAGGCGCCGGAGTTGGCAACGGTGGCGCCGAGGGCTCCTGCGCGAAGCTGCTCGCCGCCACCACCACCGCCAGGAGGGTTGCGCCACGCATCGGACGCGACGTTCTCCCGATGCGTGGCCCGCGCGCCATCATGAAGATGAGCGTCGGCAACATCATGTCGAAGGTCGCCGGCAAGCTGACGAACCAGGACATCGGCACGGTCGAGGAAGCCCGGGCTTCGATCGTCGGTGAGCAGCGCATGAGGAAGAGCGCCTGAGGGTTGCCTCGGCCCAGCGGCTCGGGCACAACGCGCCGAATGCGGACAGCGTGCCTCGTTTCTGCGGTGCTGGTGGTGGGGTGTGGACCGATGATCTCCGTCGCGCCGGACGCCGGGTCGGGCCCGATGCTGGCACCCAACCTCGCGGTCAGCTCGAGCTTCGACGGCCCTGATGCGCTGGGTTCCTTCACGACGGCGGACACGGTCGCGACCATCGCGGTCGTCGACGGACGAACGGGGAAGGCGCTGCGCTTCACCACGAGCGCGGGAGTCTTCGGCAGCCGGTTTGGCAGCACCTGGAAGGTGACCGCGACGCGGGCCGGTACCTATTGCCTGACGGCGTGGATGAAGAGCACCTCGACCGCGACGGTGCTGCGGCTGTACGGCGCGCCCCCGGGTCAAGCGAGGGGCAACATGTTCACGATGCCCGGCCCGCTGACGGTGTGGACGAAGGTGCCCCCGAACGTGAAGCTCGATGTGGCGGTTCAGTCGGGCGATGAGCTGTTCGTCGAGGTGACCGACTTCTCCGCCACCCCGGGGACCGTCATCGACCTCGATGACCTCGACCTCTGGTCGAGCGCCGATGGCTCGTGTACCGAACAACGCCCCGGTCGGCCCTGACCATCCACCCGAGAGGTCTTCCCTCCTCGCTGACGGCTGCGCTTCCGGCCACGCGCCGAACCGGGCAGGTGCTCGAGGCGCCCCTCACCGGGTTTCCGGCCGCGACGCTCACCATGGGCCACTGCCTCGGCGCGGGCCTGGTGACGTACCTGCGCGCCGGGCACCTCGAGGCGACGCTCCTGCGCGTCGACGTCGGGCCCAACAGCATCGGCTACGACAGCAAGCTGCGCTGAGGTTCGACTGGGGCCTGGTCCGTTTCAACCGGGCGCAGCACCCGCGCGTGCGCACCCCAAAAGCCCACGCAACCTCTTCATCTTCCTGGCATTCGGACCTGACGTGAGCTGTCCGATATTCTGTCGTCTTTTATCTTTTACGTCCGCGACAACCCGTCATCTCGCAGGAGCCCGGTATGCAACCCAACGAACTGACGGTGTTGATCAAGAAGGTGAAGCGCACGCTCACGCCCGAGGCGACGCCGACCACCCGGTCGCTCGAGCTGTACCAGCGCTTCGGTCCCATTCTCTTCTCGCACTTCGTGCGGGCGCTCAGGGATGAGCAGCGTTCGATGGCGGCGACCCGGGCGGCATTCGAGAAGCTGCTCGAGACCGGGCTGACCGAGGACCGCGAGGTGGTGGCGTGGGTGCGGTCGCTCGACGTGAAGTCGGTGTACTGACCGTCAGCGAGAAGACAGCCCGTAGCGCCAGCCGTCATTCGCGGTCAGCCGAACCGGCGCGGGCCCACACCGTCCATCGAAAGCGATGCGCCGCCGCTCGAAGCCATTGCCGTCGCGGGTGACGAAGTCAGTCCCTTCACAGCGGCTGGCGACACAGGCCGCCGAGAACGGCTGCCGCGACAGCTCCACGCCGCGAAAGTCCACTCGAACCAGGTCCGTGCCCTCACACCGGGTGCGCACGCACGCCGGAGCGAACCGCTGGCGCTGGAACTCCACCCGGCTCGAGTCGCGGGAGACGAGGTCCGGGCCTTCGCACACCCACGACACGCACGCGTTCACCCTCCGGCGGACTTCGCGGTGATCGTGGTCGCGGGTGACGAGATCGGGCCCCTCACAGCGCGCGAACGACTGCGGCGGCGAGACCGGCACGGGGCGACAGGCGAGGACGAGGGCGGCGAAGGTGGCGACCATGCCTCCTTGAACGGTCGACGGTGGAAGTCGATCTGCCCGCGCCAGGTCCCTGAATCCTGGTGGAGGCTTCGTTCGGAAACGTCCGCAACTCCGAGGAGCCAGGGTGCGACAATGTGAGCACGACGTTCATCGCCACCTGCACTTCGGTCACGGTAGAAGGGTTGACCGTTCACCGCTTTCCTCCGAGTCACCATGCCCACGCCCATCACGAACTCCATCACCCGCGCACTGCGCGACACGCGCATCAGCAACTCCGAGGTGAACTCGCTCATCAGCGAGGCGCGCCGGAACCTCACGCCCGAGGTGAAGGCGGAGCTCCAGACGCTGCTGCAGACGCACGGCGACAAGTTCTCCAACGGCGGCAAGCAGGACCTGCAGCGGTTCCTCGGTACCACCAACGTCATCACCCCGCCCTCGCCGCAGCCGCCGCCGCCGCCGCCGGGCCCGCGCGACCTCGCCGACCCGACGGTGCTGACCAAGCACACCACCGACACCACCTGGAAGCCGGTGCAGGACGGCAAGCTCTTCGTCGACGGCATCAGCGCCGACGACGTGCTCCAGGGCAGCATCGGCAACTGCTACCTCGTGGCCGCGCTGTCGTCGCTCGCGCACGCCAACCCCGACATCATCAAGAACGCCATCAAGGACAACGGCGACAACACCTTCACGGTGCGCTTCTTCGAGGGCAGCCGTGAGGTGAAGATCACGGTCGACGGCGACCAGGCCACGGGCCCCTCGGGCTCGGCGCGGTACGGCAAGTCGCGTGACTCGAAGGAGCTCTGGGTCGGCGTCGTCGAGAAGGCCTATGCGCAGTGGAAGGGCGGCTTCGAGGCCATCGGCAACGGCGGGCACGCGAGCGCGGTGATGACGGCGCTCACCGGGCGCGGCACCGGCTGGAGCTCGACGAGGGCCAACCTCGACGCCCTCTACACGCAGGTGCAGCGCGGCGCGCAGTCGAACAAGCCCATGGCGGCGCCCACCTTCGGCAAGGACTCGGGCGTCGACTACACCGGCACCGGCGTCTACGCGTGGCACATGTACACGGTGATGGGCGCCTCGGAAGAGAACGGCACCAAGTACATCCAGCTGCGCAACCCCTGGGGCCGCTCCGAGCACGGCAGCGACGGCAAGGACGACGGCATCTTCAAGATGAAGCTGGAAGACTTCGGCAAGCTCTACCAGGGCGTGAACGTCGGGTACTGAAGCGGCGCGCCCCTGCTAGAAGCCTGCGCCCATGGACCTGGCGCTGGCCCTCAAAGACGCGAAGCCGAACGACACCCTGCAGCTGCCGGGGGGCCGGTACACCGGCACGTTCCTCATCGACAAGCCGCTCACCATTCTCGCGCGCGGGCAGGTGGTGCTCGACGCCCAGCACGCCGGCCCGGTGCTCACCATCGCGACCGACGGGCTGGTGCGCATCTCGGGCTGCACGGTGGTCGGAGGGAACGCGCGCGAGGCGGGCGGCGGCATCGAGCTCAAGTCCGGGAAGCTCGAGCTGTCCGACTCGGTGGTGCGCTTCAACAAGGCCCCGGCGTACGGCGGCGGCGGGCTCTTCGTCGCGGGGACGGCGCAGGCGCTCGTCACGCGCTGTCGCTTCGAGGCCAACACGGGCCGGCAGGGCGGCGGGATTCTCGTCGATGACGAAGGCGTGCTGCGGCTGGAGCACTCGACGCTGGTGCAGAACGCGGCGGTCGAGGGCGGCGGGTTGCGGGTCAAGGAGGGCGCGAAGGTCGACGTCTTCGCGTGCACGCTGGCCGACAACAAGGTGGTGGGCGACGAGGCCTCGGGCGGCGCGGTCAGCCTCGCCGGCACCACCACGCGCGCGCCGACGCTGACGATGTCTCACTGCGTCCTCTCGGAGCGCGCCAGAGGGCCTGCCCTCATCGCCAACTGGCCGAAGCACCCGGGCACGCTGAGCCTCACGCGGTCGCTGCTCCCGGAGTGGGCCAAAGGGCTCGGCACCGACTGTCTCTACGCGGCGGCGGGCTTCACGATGTCGGGCGCCGAGCCGTACCAGCTGTCGGAGGCCTCCGTGGCGGTGGGCCGTGGCGACGCGTCGGCGTTCGAGGCCGGCGCGAAGGACGTGTTGGGAAGGCCACGGCTCAAGGGCCAGCGGGCGGACCTGGGCGCGTTCGCGTTCATTCCGGGCGGCTCGTCGTCGTTGCCGTACTGACGGGGCAGGCAGGTCAGCGGAGCGCTTCGGCGTCGAAGACCTCGAGCGCTCCCCGCAGGCCGAGGCAGTGCACGTCCTCTGCGTTCCTCTCACAGCTCGCTCGGAACTCGCCTCGGAGCCGCTCGACGTGCTCCGGAAAGCGCGCCTGGGAGGCCCGCAGCTCCGCCCAGGTGGCGAAGGCTTCACCGAGCACGTCCTGTCGGTCGACGCCTGCTGGCATGGTTGCCAGGCTCGCGGAGAGCTTCGCCGCCGGATGCGCCGCTGGATGCAGGGCCAGGTACTGGTGGGCAACCTCATGCACGACGGTGGCGAGGTAGCTTTCCTTCGTGTCGTAGATGCCACGGCCCCGCTGGAGGGCCATGAAGGTGGACTGCGGCGCGCACATGAAGAACCGCTCGGAGCGCGTCACCGCTCGAACCCGCGACCAGTTGGCGAACCCCTCGCTCTCCCGGCACGTCCGCATCGAACGCTCCGTGGGACGGGCCCACACCGGCGTCGCGATGCGACTGAAGTCCCGCCAGGTGCCGTGCGGCGTCCCGCCGAAGACCGGGCGACGCGTCCACACCAGCAGCTGGTCGCGGTCGTAGAGCGCCACGTCGATGCCATCGAGGCCGAGCGGAAAGAGCGCCGGCGCCAGCTCGAACGCCACCGCCATGCCCTCTTCCAGGGCCGCGACATCAGCGTCGGTCGCGACGGCGCCGGGCTCCCAGGCCGTTCGACTCGAGAGATCGCGCCACAGCCAGGGCAGCTCGTCGAGCCGCAGCCAGACGTGGTCGAGCACCAGGCCCACGCACGCTGCGATGAGTACACCGCCCATCGCGAGGGCGCCCCTCTGTCGCGCACGGCTGCGAGCCGAAACCATGGACCGAGGAGGCCACCTCGGATCGGCCTGAGCAAGCCCTGTGTGCTGGCCCTCGCAACGACCGGCACGACCCGGTCTGGCGGTGACTCGGACGCGACTCACCTCGAGGTGAAGATGGCAGCTCGGACTCCCGACGGAGCACCGTGGTGATGCTCCGGAATACGAGCGGTGGGTCGCGCATTGCAATCGTCGAGGCCGCCCTCTTCGAAGGTCCCGATGCACGACGCTGCGCACCTGAACGACTCCCCTGACCTGGCCCCTGAGCTCCAGGTCGTCCGCCACCTGCTCGCCCACCGGCTCGAGCGGAGCGCCCACGACATCGTCCCGATGGACCGGCTCCACGCGGACCTCTCCCTGGGACTCCTCGGGCTCGCCGTCATCGCGCTGGAGCTCGAAGACGTCACCGGGGTGTTGCTCCCGTTCGACGCGTTGACGCGCACGGTCACCGTCGAAGACCTCGCGCGGCTGCTGCACGAGCACCGGCGGCACTGAAGGAACCCTCGACATCGCGGCAGACGTCTCACCGCGCGCGTGGTTTGGTTCCACGCCGGAGGGGACCTGCCATGCAGCCCATCGAGACCCGCATCGAGTCGGTGACGCTCTACCACCGCGGCGCCACCGTCCGACGTACCGCCCGCCTCGACTTCACCGCCGGCGTGCCGTCGGCCTTCGTCGTCACCGGCCTGCCGTTGTCCCTGCTCGACCACACGGTGCGGGCGCGCGTCGACGCGGAGGGCGGCAGCGTCGTCACCAGCCTGGTGCGCGTGGGCGTGTCGGCGCCTCCCCGCGGCACGCCCGAGACGCCGCCCGACCAGAAGGCGCTCGAAGGGGTGCGCGCGAAGCTCGAGCTGACCCGGGAGCGGCGCACCCACCTCGAGCGCGAGCTCGCCCAGCTCTCCCAGCTCTCCGTCAACCCACGGCCCTCACCCGAAGAGGGCAAGCCGCCGACGCCGTCACCGATGTTCGCGCGCGCGACCCTCGAGGCGATGTTGGAGGAGTCCACCACCAGCCGCATGGCGCGCCTGCGGACGTTGCGCGACGAGGAGAAGCGTCTTTCCGACGAAGAGGCCACCCTGCGGCGGAAGCTCGAGCTCGCCTCGACGGCCACGCAGATCCGACCCGATGAGCTGACGAAGTCCGTCACGGTGCAGGTGGTGCGCGGCGCCACGGCGAAGGCTGGTACCCTCGTGCTCGAGTACTTCGTCGTCGGCGCGCGGTGGGCCCCGGCATACCAGTGCCGCATGTCGAGGGACTGCCGCTCTGCCGACCTGCAGCTGCGGGGGCTGGTGGCCCAGCAGACGGGAGAGGACTGGCGCGGCGTGAGGCTCAAGCTCTCGACCGCCTCGCCGGTGAGCTGGACCGAGTTACCAGAGCTGTCGGCCATTCGCATCGGGCGCGCGCAGCCACCAGGACCGGGCCAACGAGGGTTCCGGCCACCGCCCCAGGGCGCCGCCTCGCTGTTCGCCGACCACGACCGCGGCCTGGCCAGCGCGCGCGCACGGCGGCCCAGCCCGAGTCCCTGGCAGCCACCCCCTCGGGAGCCCCTCCACCTGCCCTCAACCGGAGGCCCGCTCGGCGCCGCCGCGATGGAGTCCGCCGCCGACTTCGACGACGGCGCGGAGCTCGAGCAAGCCGTGCTGCGGGAAGAGGCGCCGGCGAAGGAGGCCAGGAAGAAGATGGCTCCCGCGCGTCTGATGGCGCCTCCGGCCCCGATGGCCGCGGCGCCACAGTCCCGACGCGCGATGGTGATGTCCGAGAAGGCCGCCATGCTGCGGGACGAGTCGGATGACGACAGTCCCTCCGAAGGCGCCGCCGAGAGCCCGCTCGACGTCGTGCGCTACGCGTCGCTTCGGCTGTCCGGCGCGAACGAGTCCACCCGCGGCCAGTTGGTGCCGGTCGACCGTCGCCGCGCCTACCTCGAGTCCCTCACCCAGCAGCGGCTGAGCGCGCCGTTCGACGTGTTGGCGCTGGTGGAGGCGGCCGAGCGCGCGGGCCAGGACGTGTTGACGATGTCTGCGCCGAGCGGCACGGCAGACGTGCGAAGCGAAGCGGGCTGGTACGACTACGTCTACGCGACCGACGCCGCCGTCGACGTGCCGAGCGATGGCACCTTCCACTCGGTGCCGGTCAACACCCGCACCGCCACCGGAGACGTGCGCTACGTGACGGTGCCGCGCGAGGACCCGCAGGTGTACCGCCTCGCGATGGTGCGCAACCCGCTCCAGTCGCCCCTCTTGCCGGGGCCCGTCGAGGTCTACGTGGCCGGAGAATACGTGCTCACCACCGCGCTGCCCTCGGTGCCACCGGGCGGAGACTTCAAGCTCTCCCTCGGCGTCGAGCAGGCCGTGAAAGTGGCGCGTAACACGACGTACCGGGAAGAGCGCTCCGGCGACAAGGTGGTGGCCACCACCGAGCTGCTCCACGAGCTGGTCATCGAGCTGGTGAGCCACCTCGACCGCGACGCCACCTTCGAGGTGCGCGAACGCATTCCACAGCCGGCGCCCGACGCCGAGGTGGTGGTCGACGAGGGCAAGGTGACGCCGAAGTGGGAGGCCTACTCGCAGGAAGAGCGCGGCCAGGTGCTCGAGGGCGGGCGCCGCTGGGTGCTGACGGTGAAGCCACACGAGACCCAGACGCTCAAGGCCCAGTACCGCGTGAAGCTGTACGCCAACAACGAGCTCGTCGGCGGCAACCGCCGGGAGGTGTGACGTGACGCTGGGACTCGAGCCGAAGGGCACGTCGGTGAACGCGCCGGTGACGCAGGTGACGCTGCTGGAGGACCGCGCGCAGGTGCGGCGCAGCGGCACGGTGACGTTGCCACCCGGCCAGCACACCGTGGTGGTGAAGGACGTCGCGCCGGTGCTGCAGGACCTCTCGCTGCGCGGAGAAGGCAGCGCCGGCGCCTCCCTCATCGACGTGCGGGTGCGGCGCGCGCTCCTGGTGACGACGGACGAAAAGCCCGAGGTCGCCCGGGCGCTGGAGCGGGACATCGAGGCGCTCACCGAGGCGATGCGCGTGCTCTCGGAGGACCAGGCGCTCGTGCAGCAACGCCGCCAGCGGCTCGAGGCGATTCTGGAGCGCGGCCTCTCGGAGCTCCCCGAAGACATCTCGTGGGGCCTGTCGGCGCCGCAGTGGAAGGAGACGCTCGAGGGGCTGTACGAGAAGCTCCGCACGCTGAGCGACGGCTCGGTGACGCTCGGCCAGCAGCTCCGCGAGAAGGACCTCGAACGAACCCGGCTCATCACCCAGCGCCAGGCCTTCGACCGGCCAGACACCCACTTCTCGGCGTGGCTCGAGGCCGACGTGGTGGTGTCCGCCGCGGGGCCGGTGACGCTCACCTTCGAATACACGGTGCCGAACGCGCTCTGGCGGCCGATGCACTCGGCGCGGCTGGCGAATGGGACGCTCTTCGTCGAGAGCCGGGCGTGCGTGTGGCAGCGCACGGGTGAGGACTGGGTGGACGCGCGGCTGGTGTTCTCCACGGCGCGCTCGTCCCTGGGCATCGAGCCGCCGCTGCTGTCGGACGACCTGCTGGCCGCGCAGAAGAAGCAAGAGAAGCTGGTGGTGCAGGCTCGCCAGGTGGCGATTCAGAAGGCCGCCGTGGGTGGGCGCGGTGGAGGTGGGGCTCCCTCGACGCCCGCCTCGGTGGAGCTGCCGGGTGTCGATGACGGCGGCGAGACGAGAACCCTGGAGGCGAAGGGGCCGTGCACGGTGCCGTCCGACGGGCGGCCCACCATCGTGCCCCTGTTCGACTTCTCGGCCCCTGCGTCCTCGCGCCACGTCGCGCTCCCGGAGCTCGAGCTCAAGGTGTTCCTCACGGCGACGGCGACGAACGCGGGGCGCTTCCCGCTGCTGGCGGGCCCGGTGGAGCTGCTGCTCCAGAACGGCTTCGTGGGCTGGACGAAGGTGCTCTTCGTGGCGCCGGGTGAGACGTTCCAGCTCTCCTTCGGGCCGGACGAGGCGCTGCGGGTGGCGCGGGCCGAGCGCGACAAGGAGGCCGAGTCGCACGTCGACACGTGGAAGACGACGACGCAGTCGGTGTGGCTCTACCTGTCCAACGTCGGCGACGAGGCGCGCACCGTCGAGGTGAAGGAGCGCATGCCGGTGTCCGAGCTCGAGCAGGTGAAGATCGAGCTGGCCGCCAGGAAGTGCAACCCGAAGCCCGAGGTGGACGCCAACGGCTTCCTCACCTGGCAGGTCGAGCTCCCACCGCACAGCCAGGCGCAGGTGCGCTTTGCGTACGACGTCTCGACGGCGCCGGGCGTGCAGGGACTGTAGACGTCAGGCGGCCTTGCGCCCGACGCCCACCATGCCTTCGCTCGTTGGAAGCGAGCCGATGGCCGGCACGTGGGGCCAGTTGGTGAACTGCTTACCCACCAGCGGCGCGATGTGGTGCCCGACGATGTTGGCGCTCTCCATGATGGTGAGGAGGCCCGAGCCCGGGTGCGTCCCGCCGCCCACCCAGTACAGGTTGTTCACGTGCGGTGACTTCACGCGCGGACGCAGCGGCCCCAGCTGCAGCCAGGTGTGCGAGAGGTTGAAGACCGCGCCGCGGAAGACGTTGAACTCGTCGCGCCATGTCTCGGCGGTGAAGGCCCGCTGCTCGACGATGTGCTTCGCCACGTCCTTCGCGCCCACCTTGGCGAGCCACTCGGGCACCTTCTTCGTCAGCTCGGCCTCGATGCGCTTCCAGTCCTGCGGCTCACCGGTGTTGGGCGTCGGCACCAGCACGTACATCGTCGAGTGGCCCTTCGGCGCACCCACCGGGTCGGTCACCGTGGGGTTCACCGCGTAGAACGGCGGGTCCTCGAGGTCCGGGTGCTTGTCATTGAGCGTGGCGCGGTCGGTCTTCCGCGCCGCGTTCGAGAGGTAGATGAGGTGGTGCGGAAGCTCGTCGTATTTCTTGTCCAGGCCCAGGTAGAGCATGAACGTCGAGCAGCTGTACTTCGCGCGGTTGAGCGACGGGCTCGACAGGCGCGTGTTGTCCCGCCACTTCTCGGGCACCAGCCGCTGCGCGGCGTAGGGCAGGTCGGCGTTCACCACGACGAGGTCGGCGGTGAGCGTCTCTCCGGAGGACAGGCGCACGCCCTTCGCCACACCGTTCTCGACGAGCACCTCATCGACCGGGCTCGACATCTTGAACGTCGCGCCGAGGTCCTGCGCGCAGCGCATCATGCCCTTCGCCAGCTCCCGGAAACCGCCCATCACGTGCCACACGCCGAAGGCGAGCTCGATGTAGGGAATGACGCCGAACACCGAGGAGCACGTCGTTGGATGCAGCCCGAGGTACTTCGACGGGTAGCTGAAGGCGTAGGAGACGCGGTCGTCGTGGAAGAACTCGTCGAGGTGGTCGTACAGCGTCTGCCAGGGCTTGAAGCGCACCGTGGGCAGCATGCGAATGGGGTTGAAGTACGAGAGGTCGTTGGCCGGGTGGGCGAGGAACTTCTCGTACGCGACGAAGTACTTGTCGCGCGAGAGCGCCATCCACTTCTCGTAGGCGGGCACCAGCTTCGGGTCGAGGCGGCCGAGCTCGGCCTTCATCTTCTCCTGGTCCCAGTGCGTGTCGAGCCGGCTGCCGTCCCAGAAGTGCAGGCGGGTGTTCTCGGGCAGCCGCCTGAGCGTGACGTAGTCCTCGATGCGCTTGCCGGCGCGGCGGAAGATGCCCTCGAGGATCTGCGGCAACTGCATGATGCTGGGGCCGGTGTCGACCTCGTAGGCGCCCATCTTCAGGCCCCGCATGCGGCCGCCGGGAATCGCCTCTTTTTCGACGACGGTCACGTCGAGCCCGAGGCCCGCGAGGTTGATGGCCGCTGAGAGACCGCCGGGACCGGCGCCAACGATGAGGGCTTTCATGTCGCGCGTCGAGTAGCCGCCCCGCTGACGAATTTCACGGGTTTGTCGGCCACCGCCCACAATTCGCGCGGTTCTGGCCGGCCTTCAGCGCTTGAGGTGCTCGGCCTTGTCCAGGATGCGCGGGATGAGGCGGCCCGGTGCGTAGAAGGTGAGGTGAATGCCGCCCGCGGAGATGGTGCACAGGTCGACCAGCACAATCTCTTCGCCAGGCTGCATCGACATGCGCCGCACCAGCGTGGTGGCGTGGGCGTCGGGGTGCACCCACAGCACCCACTCGCCGCCGCCACGGGTGGAGAGGAAGAAGTGCACGCGCGAGATGGTGAGGTCGTCGAGGATGACGTCGTTGTCGAGGGAGCGCCCCACCTGCAGGCGCGTGGAGGGGGGCTGGAGCTCGAGCGGGAAACAGAGCGGGTCACCTTCCAGCGGCCCTTTGGGACGGTTGGCCTCCAGCGGCACCACGGTGGTGACGGGGACCGGCGAGGGCGCGGGCTCCACGCGGCTGCCCGGCTCCCAGACCAGAAACGGCTGCGGGTAGCGCGCGGCGAGCCCCGAACCGAGGACCAGCGCCTGGCGCGCCCCCCTTTCACTCTAACCGCTCATCGGGCCGGCCCGCCCGCTCGTCGTCAGCGAGCCTCCCATTGGCGTCGCGGCGCGTAGGATGAGGGCATGACGACCGGAGGCTCCAGCCGCATCGACGTTCCCGCCCCGGGGGCCGGCCCGCTGCTGCCCAGAGAGCTGGTGTGGCTGTACCCAGCCTTGCCACTCATCACCACGGCGCTCTTCATCGATGACTTCTTCGACATGGACCCCGGCACCCAGCTGCGGAAGTTCTTGTCGACCTTCATTCCTTCATTCGCGCTCGCCGGGACGCTGCATCCGCTCTACCAGTTCGTCATGCCGTCGCTGCTGGCGCGCGTGAGACAAAGGTGGCAGCGAGGGGCGCTGCATCTGCTGCTGGTGGTGGGTGGCTCCGCGGGAATCAGTCTGTTGATTCGTCCCTTTCACAACCAGGTCTGTGGAAAGGACCTTCAGGCGCTCCCTTTTGCGCTGTCGGGCGTCATCATCTCGAGCGCGCTCATCTTCCCGTCGATGCTGATTCAGGCGCAGCGAAACCGGACGCAGGCGGTGGAGCGACTGGCCCAGGCCCAGCGGCAGGCGGCCTTGCGGGCGCAGCTCGATGCGCTGCAGGCGCGCACGAATCCTCACTTCTTCTTCAACTCCATCAACACGGTAGCGAGCCTCATTCAGGACGACCCGGCGCTGGCCGAGCGCACGCTGGAGCGGCTGGCCGACTTGTTCCGCTACGCGCTGGATTCGAACAAGACGCGCGCGGTGCCGTTGTCGCGCGAGTTCGAGATGGTGACGGACTACCTGGCGATTCAGACCGCGCGCTTCGGGAGCCGCTTGCAGACGAGCGTGACCCTGGACCCGGCGGTGGCCTCATTCGAGGTGCCTCCGCTCATGCTGCAGCCGTTGGTGGAGAACGCGATTCTGCACGGGCTCTCGGACCGCAAGCGGGGACGCGTGGACGTCTCGGCGCGGCGGGACGGAGACCGAATCGTCATCGAGGTGCGTGACGATGGACCGGGGCCCGGCGCGTCGACCCATCGGGGTACCCAGACGAGCGTGAAGGACCTCGGCGAGCGGGTGAAGCTGGCCTTCGGCGAGCAGGGCCGGTTCGCGCTCGAGGCAGCGCCCGGTGGCGGCTGTCTGGCGCGCCTGGCGCTCCCCGTGGCCTGAAAGAGCAGTGTGGCGATGACCTTGCGAGTGCTCGTCGTCGACGATGAAGTGCCCGCTCGGCGCCGGTTGGTGCGCATGCTGGCCGAGGTGGGTGGCGTCGAGGTGGTGGGCGAGGCGGAGGACGGCGAAGAGGCGCTCCAGCGCGCGCGCACGGTGTCTCCCGACGTGATGTTCCTCGACATCCGCATGCCCGGCGTCGACGGCATGACGCTGGCCCAGCAACACCTCGACCTCCCGCCCATCATCTTCTGCACGGCGTTCGACGAGTTCGCGGTGAAGGCGTTCGAGGTGAACGCGGTCGACTACCTGCTCAAGCCCGTGCGGCCGGAGCGACTCGTCGCCGCCATCGAGAAGGTGCGCCGCAAGCAGGCGGCGTCGAGCGAGCGAGTGGCGAAGGCGCTGCAGGCCGTGGCGCCGGTGCAGGGGACCCGCATCGTGTCGAGCACCCGCGGCGAGGTGCGCTTCTTCGACGCCAAAGCGCTCACGCGGCTGTGGGCCTCGGACAAGTACACGGTGTTCCTCGCCGATGGAGAGGAGCAGCTCACCGAGGAGTCCTTGTCGACGCTGGAGCAGCGATTGGCGCCGCATGGGTTCTTGCGGGTGCACCGCGCGGAGCTGATCCGCCTCGACGCCGTGAGGGCGCTGACGACGGAGGACGGCTTCCACGAGGTGCAGCTCGCCGATGGGCAACGGGCCAGGGTGAGCCGGCGCAGCGTGGGCGCGGTGAAGCAGGCGCTGGGGTTGTGAACCAGCATCCGAAAGGGAGCGGCCGGACGGGACGTCAGGAGCGCGCCATCGATCGGCTGGGCTGAGCGCGCCCGGCCATCTCGGGTGTGGGACCCCCACCATCGTCGAGCCTGAAGAATCAGGGACTTCGGTCTGAGCGGGCCTTGCACGACGGGGCGCCACCCCTTCACCCCCCAAAGGCTCCACATGCTCACCGTTCACCTCATCGCTGTTCTCCTGTCCCAGACCCCTGACTCGGCCCTCGGCGACGTCGGCGAGTCGTGCCGCGCCCGCTCCGACTGCCGGAGCGGCCTGCGCTGCGTCAACGCCCAGTGCGCCGCGCCCGTCGCCCAGACCAAAGAAGGCCAGGCGTGCGAAGCGACGTCAGACTGCTCCGCGGACGGTTCGCTGCGGTGCGTGGCGCGTGTCTGTCGCATGCGCGGCGCCGTTTCGATGGCTCCGGCCCCCGATGCGTCGTCCGGCTCGTCGACGGCGCGCCTGACTGAAGCGCCTCCGACGCCGGCG
>JBILEB010000061.1:0-37573 GCA_044352295.1 Myxococcaceae bacterium | reverse complement strand
GCCGGTCGGGCGCGAGGCGCTCGGACACCTCCTTGACGAGGGCGTCACGCTCCAGCGCCAACATCTGCCGCTTGAGGTGGAGGCCGACGGTTCCGACGACGGCGCGGGCCTGCGCTCCGGTGAACGGCTCGGCGCGACGGGAGAACGGACCGAGCCTTTGGTGCATGGCCAGTTCGGTGCTGTCGAGATGGGTGAGCGCCCAGACGGCTTCGTCCTTCGAGGCCGCCGCGTCGATGAGGGCGGCGAGTCGCGACGCCGTTGGCCAGGAGGTTCGGGAAGAAGCCGCCGTGCACGCGGGCGCGGTCACCGTCGAGGCTCGTCATGGCGCGCGCGAGCTCGGTCAGCTCGAACTGGCCGTCGCGCTCGACCAGGAGGGGATAGCGGCGAGGCCGACGAAGCTGCTCCAGCGCTTCGGCGAGCCCGTAGGGTGGGGCGGCGGTGACGTGGGTCGCGGGGAGTGGACCTCGTGCCAGCCGTTCGATGACAAGGCGCTGTTCGCTCGTGAGGCCATCATCGAGGTCGGGAATGAAGGGTGGTTGCCGGCGATGACGCAATGGCAGCGAAGTGGGGCGCACGGTGCGGGGCTGCTCCAATTCGCGCTGCCACTCGAGGCGGGCCGACGCTGGTTCACCGTCGAGAGGGAGGTCGTCTGGCAGGTCGGCGATGAACCGAACCAGAGAGACCGGCTCGAGTTCATCGGGCGGCTCCCAGGTTGGCCGGACCGTCGCGGCGGTTGCCACCGCGGCGGGCCGGTCATGAAGCGGGAGCGGTTGCCAGGGTCCGGGCTGAACTGGAGCTCCCGCGCGGAGTCCCCGGCGGTCGAGCTCGGCCTCGGCGCGTTCGAGTTGGGTGTGCAGCTCGCGCTGGGTCTGGCGGTCGACGGGGTCGAGCACCTGGCCGTCGAAGCCGCGCAACGTCGTGAGCGTTTCGCGCCAGCGAGCGAGGAGCTGTTCGTCGGACTCGGCCACCCGCGCAGTGTGCCAGCCTGCGCTCGGCAACTCCCAGTCGATGGGTTCTGGCGCCTCGACGGTGGGTCCTTCCACTCCACACGCATCGGCCCCGGCGCCATCGACGTGGTGAGCGGCGGCGCGCCCTGCGACAGTGAGGCATGCCAGACCATCGTGGACTCGAGGCGCTCGGCCCCGCGGAGGAGCGTCGGGTGATTCGCCGCCTCCTCTCGCTGCGAAATCTGCTGCGGCGCAAGACGGGGCCCGCGCGAAAGAGCGTCAACACCGGCGTCCCCACCCGAACGCTCGACGACAAGCTGCTGGTGGCCACCTGGAACGTGCGCGAATTCGGCAATCCCTCACCCAAGGAGGGCCGGCGGACGCCGGAGGCGCTGCACTACATCGCGGAGATCCTCTCGAGCTTCGACCTCGTCGCGGTGCAGGAGGTTCGGGAAGACCTCTCGGACTTCATGACGGTGATGCGCCTGCTGGGTCCCGACTGGGGCTACCTCATCACCGACGTCGCGCCGGGCCGCGCCGGGAACGGGGAGCGCGCCGCCTTCGTCTACGACCGCCGCAAGGTGCACTTCGAGGGCTTCGCCGGCCAGGTGACGGTGCCCGAAGAGATGAAGGTCGGAGGCAAGACGCTGAAGCTGGGCCGGCAGCTCTCACGCGCGCCGTTCCTCGCCGGGTTTCGCAGCGGCGACTTCCGCTTCACGGTGTGTACCGCACACATCTACTACGGCACGAAGGAGCCCAACCTCGCGCGCCGGGTGGATGAAATCGAAGCACTCGCGACCGGGCTGCGGCACCACCTGCACACACACGCGTGGGCGCCGACGGTGGTGTTGGTGGGCGATTTCAACATCTTCAAGCTCTCCGACCAGACGGCGGCGCGGCTGCGCGAGGCGGGCTTCTATCTGCCGCCCCAGGTGGCCGACCTCGAAGCCGGAGAGTCGCGCATGCGCTACGACCAGCTCGCCTTGCTCTCGCTCACCTACGGCCCGCAGACGGTGAAGCGCGCGGCGAAGGCGAACGGCGGCGTGGTGCGCTTCTTCGACGTGCTCTATCGCCACACGAAGCACGTGTCGGACTGGAAGACGTACGCGCGCTTCTTCCCGAAGGGGAAGGGCGGCGCGACGGACGAATCGAAGGCGAAGTACTTCGCGCAGTGGCGCACGTTTCAGCTGTCGGACCACCGGCCGCGCTGGCTCGAGCTCGACAGCAACTTCGCCAGTCAGCGGCTCGGCGCGCGGCTCAAGCACCTGGAAGGCAACGACGGCTTGCAGGCGACGAAGCCCGTGCGCCCAGCCACGCGGTGACCCACGCACTCCGTCGTCGCCAGACTTCTCGTCGTGCGCCGCCGCCCACCGCCCGGCGTGGCGGTCGAACGTTTCTCAAGCGGTCAGCTGCTCTCCACACAGGTGCGCGAGCGCCATGATGGTCCACTGCGGGTTGATGCCGGCGCAGTCGGGGAACAGCGAGCCGTCGCACACGAAGAGGTTCTCCATACCGCGCACGCGGAAGTCCTTCCCCACCGGGCCAATGGCGTCGTCGTCACTCATGCCATTGCCCCCTTGCGGATGCCCCGTGCCCACCACCAGCTCGCGCAGGTCTGACAGCTGGGTCTCGTAGCCGCGCAGCTCGCCGGTGGTGGTGACCTCCCACCCATGGCGCGTCGGCATCACGAGGTGGTCGAGCGACACGCCCGCGCGTGTATCGAACAGCGCCCGGCCAATCGCGACGTGGCCCGCATGCACCCGGGAGAGGTCATCGAGGCCCAGGTCCAGCCGCACCTTCCCGTCCGCGTCCACCGTGCCCGAGGCGAGCGTGCCCACCAGCGGGGCCAACACGGCGAGCTGGCCGTAGTGCGCCATACGCGCCTGATGCACCTCGAGGAACCCCGGCAGCACCATCGCCTGCGCGGCCGGCGGGTTGAACCAGGACTCGATGACGAAGCGCGGGCCCGGCTCGTCCGGCCAGTAGAAGTGCGAAATCTGCAACGAATTGAACGACGCGATGGGCTTCTGCATCACCGCGAAGACGGGGGCTCCGATGTTGGCCGACAGCCGCGCGCCGATGAGGCGATGCGCCAGGCCCGAGCGCTTGAGCGCGGCGGAGGACTGAATGGGCCCGCAGGAGACGATGAACTCCTTGCCGACGACTTCGACCTCCCGTCCCTCGGCCAGCAGCACCCGGGCCGCCGTCACCTTCGTGCCCGACACCTTCACGCTGTGCAGCCGCGCCAGCTCGACGATGTCGAGGTTGCCCGTCGCCACGCCCTCGGGCAGGTGCACCTGCAGGCTGTTGCGCTTGGCCTCGTAGCTGCAACCCAGGTTGCAGTAGCCGCAGCCGCGACACTGCCCCTTGCCGAGGTTCACGTTGCATTCGTAGAGCCCCGGAACGTTCGGCAACCCGACGGGATGTTTCGCCGCCGGGCCCCACGCACCCTCGACCGCCGAGAGCGCCGGATTGAGGCGGGCTCCAGGCGCGAGCGCCTCACTCGCGGGAATGATTCCCAGCTCGGCCGCCACCGCGTCGTACGCCCGGTTCAACTCGGCCTCGGGCACCGGAAATCCGACATTCGCCCAGCGCTGAAAGGTGGGCTTCGGCAGCCGGAAGCACACCGCGTTGTTGATGAGGCCGCCGCCGCCGACGCCACGCGCCTGCAGCACCGTCAGCTGCCGCTGTCGATGGGCCTCCACCTTCGGCCGCCCCGCGTCGAGCGCCGTCTGCCGTCCGCCCATCGCGTAGGTGCGTGCCACCGCGTCCAGCTCGGCCGACGAGAAGCTCGTCTCGTGGTGGTAGCGGCCGGCCTCCAGCAGACACACCCGCTTGCCCGCCTTCGCGAGGCGGTGCGCGAGGAGACTCCCCGCGACGCCCGAGCCCGCGATGACGACGTCGTACCGGCCCACCGGCTGCTGCAACACCGTCAACCGGGGAGACCCCGGCCCCGGTGACGGCGGCGCGCGCCGGTACCCGATGGCGCCATCCACCGAGGGGCACGCGTAGTAGGCGGCGACGAGCAGCGTGTGCAGCGTCTGCACAGCGTCCCGAATAGAAGCCTCCAGCGCGTTGGAGACGGGCTTGTCGAGCACCGCGCGAACCGCCTGCCGCAGGACGTGCGGCTCGAGCTGCGGGGCCGCGCTTGAGAGGAGGTTGACCACCCCGCGCAACAGCTGCGGCAAGTCGATGCTGGCGTTGGCGAGGTAGCGCTCGAGCTGCTCGATGACCTGCGCGGGCGTCGCCGACTTCTGCCCGGGAATGAAGACGTCGAGCAACAGCCCCACCAGCAGGTGCTGGTGCCACAGCAGGCTCTTGCTCTGGGAGAAGAACAGCGGCACCACCGAGTACACCTCGGCGAGCTGCGCGTTCATGAAGGCGAGGAAGTTCTGCTGCGCAAGCGCGCGCTCGGCACCATTGGCCGCGCCGGGGAAGTCGAGAGAGCCGAGTTGGTCGGTCAGCTCCTCCAGGCCCACGCGCAGGGTACCGCTCGCCACCACCTCGGCTCGCACCAGGTCGACGATGGAGACGTCGTGCAGCGTGGAGAGGTCTCCCATCGCGTCGAGCACCTGCACCGCGCCGTCGGCCCGCAGTTGCTTGAAGCCCGTCAGCCGGTGCGGCGTGCCGCCTGGGCCGGTGAAGTCGAGGTTGAACTCGAACTGCTTCTCGCGCCGGCTCGGCGTGGTGGGCCGGAAGAACTCGATGGTTCCACCGGTGATGGAGAAACGCCGCGGGAACAGCCCGTCTTTCCACTGCACCGTGCCGCCCGACACGCGACAGACATGCCGAGGCCCGGCCACGAAGGCGTTGAGTGAGTCGATGACCTGCGTGGTGCTGAAGGCGAAGGCCTCGACGGCCCCGTTCGACAGGCGCGTCACGTCACCGCGCATCGCCTCGAGCACCCGAACGCCCACGGCATCTGGAATCGGCATCGTGTCTTCCCCCGGCGGTGATGGAGCGGCCGAACCCTACCGTGCCGTGGCGCGAGAACACGCTGAAGTGTGTCGGTGAGACGCTACGACGTGGGGGCGTGTACCTGCGGCTCCGCTGAAGGGTCAGCGCGTCAAGTCGGCGAGGTCGACGCGCGCGAGGAGGAACTCGGGGTTCGCCTTCACCACCGCTTCGAGCTGTGCCTTCGCCTCGTCGGGCTTCTTCGCGTCCTTCGCCTCGAGGGCCTTGCCGTAGGCGACGACGGCGCTCATCGGCACCTTCCCCTTCGCCGACTTCGCCAGCGCACGTTTGCCAGACGAAGCGGGCGTTTCTTTCGAGGGCGTGAGCAGCGTGGTGAAGAGCGCGTCGAGGTCTTCGGCGAGCTTCTGCTCGAGCGCGAAGAAGTCATCCACTTTGCCGCGCGCCGTCACGCCTTTGAGCAGCTTCGAGGTCTCGGCCTCGAAGACGCGCGCGTTGATGGTGAGCTGTCCCAGCATCGGGAAGTAGCCGCCGATGACGATGTACTTCGCGTTGAGCAACCGGCCGGCCTTGAGCGCCGAGGCCGGGTCGACCTGGTTCGTCGCCGAGAGCTTGAGCTCGTCGAGGGCGGCGTTGAGGCGCTCCCGTTCGACGAGCGTGTACGCGTCGCGCCCGGCGAGGTCGGTGATGAGCATCTGCGTGAGGCCCTTGCGCAGCGGCGCGAGCGTCTCGTCCTTCGCGTCGTAGTCGAAATAGAAGATGGCCACCGTCGGCGGCGCGGCGTGCGCGAGGCCCGCGAGGAGTAGCGCGCCCAGCATCGACAGTCGTGTCATGGCTTCACCTTGGAGGCATACAGGGCAATCAGCTTGCGCATCGCCGCTTCGTTCTTGTGCAACGAGATGCGCCAGTCGTCGGGGTCGAGCTTCTTGAGGTCGGACTCGCGCTCCTCGTCCCACTCGCGCTGGGCTTCGGCGCGGTCGCGCGTCTTCTCGTACTTGAGCGACTGGAGCAGGCCGCGGCAGTACGTCTTCGGGTACTCGTCAGCCGGGTAGCGCGCGATGAAGTACTCACACGCGCGGGGAATGTTCTCCCATTGCGTGGGGTCCTCGGTGTGCCGGTACGCGATGCCGAGCCCCGCCACGGCAACGGTGGGAAGTCCGTACGGCCCCGGCGGGGTGAGGTCGTTCTCGGCGAGCCAGGTGAGGACCTCGAGTTTCAACGCCTGCTCCTCGACCTTCCCCTCCTGGAGCTGCGTCAACAGGGTCGCCACCTTCTGGGGAAAGTCCGTCGCCTTCGGGTCGAGCGTCTTGCGCAGCTCGGAGAACTGCTTCGAGCGGGCGGCGTCTTCGCGTTGGAAGATGACGGTGAGGCGCTCGGTGGCGGTCTTCGCGGCGCGGTAGTTCGGGTCCTTCGCGAGCGCGGCCTCGAACCGCTCCCTCGCCTTGGCTTCGTCTCCAGCGTCCTTGGCGACGAGGCCCTCGGCATAGGCGGTGAACGCGTCGAAGCGCTCGGTGGGGTTGCTGCGCAGCTTCGACTTCTCGGCGATGGAGACCTTCAGCTCGAGCGCCTTGAGGATGAGGTCGACCAGCTCCTTCTCGAGGGCGAAGAACTCGTCCTTCTTCCCCGAGACGGCTTCGCTGAAGAGCACCGAGCCTTTCTGAACGTCGAAGAAGCGCGCGTCGAGGCGCATGGTGTCCTGCAGGACGGTGTAGCCGCCGACCAGGAGGTAGCGCGCCGAGAGCCCCTTGCCGAGCTTGAGCGCCGTCTTCGGGTCGATGAACTTCGACTTCGACAGCTTGAGCTCATCGAGGGCGAGGTTGAGCTTCTCGCGCTCGACGAGCTGCAACGCCTGCACGTTCGACAGGTCGGTGATGAGCATGTCGGCGAGCCCGCGGGAGAGCGGGTCGAGGCTCGGGTCGCTGGAGTTGTTGTCGAAGTAGCCGATGGCCAGCGTCGGCGGCGCGGCGAGCACGGCCTGGGAGAGGAGGGTGACGAGGAGCAGTGTGCGCATCACGGGGGGCTTGTAGCCCGACGGCCGCGGGCGTTTACCGGAGCTCAGCAACGTCGTTCACAGGTGACGTTCCGGGAGCATGCGCTCATGGAGCACGCGGATGACATCGAGCGACTGCTTCGAGAAGACGTAGAAGATGACGTGGCGGCCCTCGCTTGCCCGCCAGTACCCGCTCCGGATGGCGTCACAGGGTCGGCCTGACTCGGGCCTCCTGACGAGCTGACGCATTCGTCGGTCGAGTTCGCCGAAGGTCTCCGGGGTGAACGAGCCGATCTCGACCAGGTCCTGCTGCGCCTGGCGAGAGCGCGAAGCCGCCTCACGGGCTCAGCGGGCCTTCCGCTTCACGCCGGCGAGAACGCGGTCGATGGAGTAGTTCTCGGAGAACCCGCTGCGCTCACCACGCTCGAGCGCAGTTCGCAGCGCCGCGAGCCGAGCCTCGTCCTCTTCGAGCAGGCGAAGCCCGGCCCGGACGACCTCACTCGCGGTCCCGAAGCGTCCGCTCTCGACCTGCTCCTCGATGAAGGCCTGAAAGTGCTCCCCAAGGCTGATGCTGGTGTTCCGTCGCATGTACCAAAGGTTGGTACATCCCGCGGTCGGGGGTCAACTCCCCGGGCCGGTGTCCCGAGTAGGCCGGGTCGTTGATGTACGTGCTCGCCGAGGTGACGCGCACGCCGCTCGGCACCGACTCGATCATCTTCCCGTCACCGAGGTACATCGCGACGTGGCCGTTCTTCACCAGCAGGTCGCCCGGCCGCAGCTGGTCCTTGGGCACCTTCATCGCGCGGCTGCTCCCGTAGCGGCTGATGTCGATGCCCGCCTTCTTCAGCATCGTCACCATGAGTCCGGAGCAGTCGTAGCCGACGACGCCCTTCTGCGAGACGTACGCCTTCTGGCCGGGCATCTGGTATGGGTCGGCCTGAAGCTCTGAGAATGATTCAGGATTTGAGACGCGCCCGTTCGACGAAGCAACCACTTCGCGCGGTGGTGGGCTCGTGGATCTCGCCAAGCAGCGACGCCCGCAACGCCCCGACCGGCAGCCCCTCGAGCTGCGCCGCAGCGTGGGTCAGATCGTACAAGAGGTGCGCCCACTGGCCCAACGTCCCTTGCGACCAGTTCCACCCGCCGAACAGCGTGAGCTCCAGCTGATCGCCATCCGTTCCAGCGCGAACCACCTCAAGGGCCCCGCTTCGGAGCCCCGGGAGCGAGTGGCCGAACGGAACGCTTTCGAGCGCGCCAACGTGGGCTCTGCGTTTGATGGCAACCAGCGCCGCGAGCAGTTGATCTGCAAGCGCTTGGCGCTCGAGTCGTGTGTGGCTGCTCGTCGCATCGACCACGTGCTGGAACACGTCTCCCAGGATCATGCCCCAGGCCGCGGCAGCGTCCGTGTCAGTCGCGATCGGCCGCGCCGCCGCCAGGTCAACGGCGTCACGACGAATCGCAGCGCGAATCAGCTCTCTCTGGCCCGGAGTTGGCCCCACCCACCGGGGCGTGCTCAAGGACCGCTCTTCTTCGAGCTCCCCCGCGCAGCACGCCCACCAGAGCGCTTCGCGGACAACTCGACGCGGAGGTCGGTCCACGACGGACCTTCGCCAGACGAGAGGCCCTCCTCAATCAGGACTCGAAACCGCTCGAACTCGAGCTCCTTCGTGTTCGAGCTCTGCTCGTCCTCGGTGCGTGTCGCCATGGAGCCGAATGATACCGGCTGCGCCTACTTCGTCTCCACCCCGTGCTTCTTGATCAACCGGTGCAGGTACGCCCGGTCGAGCCCGGCCTCGCGCGAGGCGCGTGACACGTTGCCATCGAACACGCGCAGCAGGTGCGCGACGAACTCCTTCTCGAACGACGCCAGCGCCTCTTCGCGCGCCACCTTGTAGTCAATCGTCGGCCCGGACTCGGGCTCCTGGTCGGCCTCGTCGGTGAGCGTCTCACCCGGCATCGCGGTGCCCAGCGCCAGGGCCCGCTCGATGAAGTTGCGCAGCTCGCGCACGTTGCCCGGCCAGTGGTGCTCGCCCAGCCGTTTGAGCGCCGTCGGCGACAACGTGAAGCCCCGCGCGCGCGGCCCCAACTGGTCGAGGATGGTGCGCACCAGAATCGGCAGGTCCTCGAGCCGCTCCCGCAGTGGTGGAATGCGCACGCGCACCACCGCGAGTCGGTGCAGCAGGTCCTTGCGGAACCGCCCGGCGGCCACCTCGGCGTCCAGGTCGCGGTTCGTTGCCGCGATGACGCGCACGTCGACCTTCACCGTCTTCTCGTCTCCAACGCGCCGCACCTCGCGGCTCTCGAGCGCGCGCAGGAGCAACGGCTGCAGCTCGAGCGGCAGCTCCCCAATCTCGTCGAGGAACAACGTGCCGCCGTTGGCCCGCTCGAACGCGCCCGCGCGGTCCTTGTCGGCGCTGGTGAACGCCCCCTTCACGTGGCCGAACAGCTGCGCCGCGGCCAGGTCCTTCGGCAGCGCGCTGCAGTCGAGCGTCTCGAACGGCTTCTCGGCCCGGGGGCTCGCCAGGTGAATCGCGCGCGCCGTCACGTCCTTCCCGGAGCCCGTCTCGGCCTCGAGCAGCACCGTCGCCTCCGACGGAGCCACCTTGCGCAGCGCCTCGATGGCCGACCGCATCGACTTCGACACCGCCTCGAGCTGGGCCAGCTTCGCCGCCTCGGGCTCGTCGCCGTTCTCGATGCGCAGCTCGACGCCGCCCAGCACCAGCACGTGGCCCACCGAGAGGAACGCCTCGCCGATGCGGGAGCCCGCCAGGCGGGTGCCGTTCTTCGACTGCAGGTCCTTCACGTAGAGCGTCTCACCGTCGGCGTGCAGCTCGACGTGCTTGCGCGACACCGTCTCGTGCTTGAGGACGATGTCGTTGCCCTCCGCGCTGCCGATGACGAGGCGGCCGCGGGTGAACTCGTGCCGCGCCAGCGTGAGGCCATCGGCGCGCGCGACGAGGCGAATGGTGGTGGGGAGCTTCGCGTACTCCGCGGACATGGGCCGCGTGCCCGTGGTGGACGACGTCATGGAAGGTGAAGTGTGCCACAGCGGGCTGCGGAGAAAGAGCGGTTCAGCGAGGTGCATGGCGGGGGCTCCCGTCGAGTCACTCGTGGAAGAAGAAGTCGGCGATGCCCACGCCCAGCGCGTCGCGGAGGTCCAGGTGCATGCCGCGCTTGCGCTGACAGGCGCTCGCGACTTTCAGGCCGGCGCCGGGCTGCACGATGGCCAGGGCCTCCCACGCGCGCGTCTTCGGCAGCGCGACGACGAGGTTGCCGCGGTCGGCGAGCTCCTGCGCGCGCTCGGTCGAGATGCGCATCCACTGCTCCGACAGGCTCGCCGTGCGGAACCACGAGGCCACCTCGTGCAGCGTGCGCTCGCCGTGACGGGCAAAGCGCGGCACCACGCACTCCATCGCCGTCGCCACGTCCCACACGAAGAGCTGCCCGCGCTCGCCCTTCGAGTAGCGGGGGTTCACCGCCGGCGCGAACTGGTTCAGCACCGCCTTGAGGGCCAGTCCGCTGCGCTCGCCACGTCGACACGTCATCACGGTGTTGAGCGGGCTCATCCGGCTGCCCGTCATCGTCGCCTCGGGCTTGGGAATCTCACCCGTCCACGTCTTCACCACCGCCTCGAGCTCCTGCGGGGTGGGGCGGCGGTGGATGGGTTGCGGCTTCTCGGCGATGCCGGCGAGCTGCACCTTCGCGCGCTCGGCGAACGCCCGGTCGACGCGCGGAATGGTGATGGGTCCGGCGGTGCGCTGGGCGGGCCGCGCCGGAGCAGGCCTCGCCACGGGCCGGGCCTGCGGCAAGCGCGCGCGTTGAGGCTGGGGCGCGGCCCTGGGAGGCGCCGCCACCGCCGGCATCAACACCGTGGGCGACTGGCTCGGCTGCGGCTGCCGCTGCGGCGAGTGCTGCTGCGACTGCTGCTGGTGGGCCGTGGCCATGACATCGCTCCGAGGGCTTCGGGGTGCGTTACCAGGCGAGCCAGACGAAGCCGGGCCCGCCGCCGTCACCAATGCTGCAGGTGGCGTTCCGCAACACCGCGCTCGCGCCGCGCCCGAAGACGGGGCTCATCGCGTTCTTTCCGCCGTCGCCGCCGTTGCCACCCGACAGGCCCGCCTCGCCGCGCACCGCCACCGCGCCCGTCGCCGCGCCACCCGCGCCCGCCGTCGTCGCCTGGCCGGGGCAGCAGTTCGACGCGTGGCCACCCGCGCCACCGCCGCGCGCCTCGACGAGGGAGAGGCCGTTCAACCGAACCACACTGTCTCCGCCACCCGTCGCCGAGCAGTTGAGGAGCGAGCTGCCCGCGCCACCGACGAGGATGGAGAGCGTCGCGCCCGAAGGAACGGTGAGGACGTCCTCTGCGTAGCCGCCGGCGCCACCACCACCGCCGGGCACCACCGTGCCGTTGTTCTGCCACGTCGTGCCGCCCGCGCCGCCACCGCCCCAGGCCTTCACGTACACGCGCGTCACCCCGGCCGGCAGCGTCAGCGTTCCGTTCGCCGAGAAGCCCCGCACCTGCGCGAAGCCCGGCGTCACCGCCACGCCGTTCACCTTGAGGCTCGAGGCGTCCACCTCGCCGCCCTGCACCGACTTCGCGACGAGCGCGGTGGCGACCGAGGAGAGCTCCTGCCGCGGTGTCAGCGGCGCGCCAGTGCCCACCTGAAGCTCGAGGAAGAGGCGGTCGTTCGCCGCCACCAGCGTCTCGGGCAGCGGCGTCACCGCGCCCAGCTTCGTCTGGTACAGGCCGTCGGCGTTGAGCGCGAGCGTCTGCGTCTCGCTCCACAGCGCGGCGCCGCCCGTGGCGTTGGCGAAGAGGGCGAAGCGGAGCTGCACGACGCCCGTCTCTGGCGTGCCGGTGGCCCGCATCACGCGGCCCGAGTAGGCAAGCGTCGAGGGCACGCCAGCGAAGGCCGTCGCGGCGAGGAGGCTGGTGAGGAGGATGGCGCGGGTCGACATGGTGTTCTCCGGTGCTGCAATCAGTGCAGGAAGGGTCGGTGTGGCGTGGCGAGTGCACCGCCCATGCCGAGGTCGCCGCGGCTCGAGTCGGTGCGCAGGCCGGTCGTCGAGAAGACGCCGTGCGCGCGCTCCGGGACAGGCGGCGAAGTCAGCGTTATGACACCGGAAGGCCCCGTGCAGATGGCGCCGGCGCAGGTGGACTCACAGCCAGGGACGGCCGGGTCGAGGTCGAAGAAGCCATTCTCGCAGGGGCCGCGAGTGCAGACTCCCAGGCTACAGATGGACTGCGCGTTCGCGACCGCGGGGCAGCTGCAGCCCGCATCGGGCGTGGAGCCCGCGTCCATCGGCATCACGCCCGCGTCCACCACCATCACCGGCTGCTCAATCTCCGCGCCGGCGTCGAGGTCTTCGAAGACGCCCGCGTCGAAGGTGAAGAAGCCGGCGTCGACGTCCGACAGGGCCACCGAGGCGTCCAGCGCGACCGAGGGACGCTCTTCGCGGCGCGGCTCCACCAAGGGCTCCGGCGAGGGCAGCAGCGTGAGCGAGTCGAGGCAGCCCGACAGGACGACGACGGACACGAGCGCGAGGCGGTTCATCGGGCACCTCCCTCATCCACCAGGACGAACTCGACGCGGCGGTTGTGGTCGCGCCCATCGGCCGAGCGGTTGTCATCACGGGGCAGCTGCGCGCCGTAGCCCTTGGTGGAGAGCCGGCTCTCGTCGATGCCCTGCTTCACCAGGAAGTCCTTCACGGCGCGGGCGCGGCCTTCGGAGAGCTGCAGGTTGAAGGCCTCAGTGCCCCTGGCGTCGGCGTGGCCCTCGATGCGCACGATGAGCTCCGCGCGGCCTTCCAGCGTGCGCGCCACCGCCTCGAGGAGCGGCTCCGAGCGCGGGAGAATCTGCGTGGTGCCGAAGGCGAAGAGGATTTTCTCGTCGAGCTCCAGGCGCTCCTTCGTCACGCGCACATGCGGCACGCAGCGGCCATCGGCGTCGAGCTGGCCGTCACAGGTGACGGGCTGGGGCTTCGGCGCGGGCGCTTCCACCACCGGCTTCTCGGGGCACCCATCGGTCGTCTGGGCGTACTCCCGCGGGCAGGCGTCCGAGGCGTCGGGCACGCCGTCATGGTCGTGGTCGAGCTCGACGGAGCCGGGGAAGAACTCCACGCTGATGCCCAGGGACAAGAGCGCCAGGTCGAGGCTCTGGAAGTTGGGCACCTCGACGGAGCGGGTGAGGTACTGCACACGCGCGTGCACGCCGAGCCACAGCGGCCAGGCCTCGTCGCCGCGCATCGACACGCCCACCGCGCCCGACACCACGAAGTGCGCCGGGCCGGAGTAGCCAGGGCCCATCGAGAGGTCGAACCACGGAGAGACGAGCTTCTCCTTCATCGGGCCCTTCACCCGTGCGCCGACCAGCGCTGTGAACAGGCCGCCAGCCTTCGCATCGGCCCGCATCGGACCCGCGGACAGCGCCACCAGGCCCAGCGTCGCGTGCACGTCGAGCATCGGCAGCAGCTCGAGGAACGGCGTGGCCCAGAGGTCGACGCCCCCACCGAACGCCTCGGCTTGTGGCTTGGAGAGCGAGAGCGCCGCGCCCACCTGCCCCCGCACGCCCAGCGTCGGGGCGGCCAGGGCCGTCGTCGTCAGCAGGGCGGTGGTGAGGGTCAAGAGGCGCATGGCGTCGGTTCGAGGTTCGGGTTGGCGGCGGGTTACTTGCGGGCGGAGAGCAACATCCGGGCCCGCACCACGAGCGAGTCATTGGAGCCGATGTGTTCGCGCACCACGCGCTCGAGCTCGACGACGCCCTCGGCCTCACGGCCCTTCTGGCCCAGCAGCAGCTCCGCCAGCGTGACGCGGGTGTCGAGGGCGCGGGGGTTGATGACGAGGGCGCGGCGCAGGTGCTTCTCCGCGTCGGCCTTGGCGTCGCTGCGCAGCAGGGCCACGCCGAGCGCCGTGTGGTTCCACGCGCTGTAGGGGTCGAGCGCGACGAGCCCGCGAAAGAAGTCGACCGCGCGGTCCACCTGGTCGGCGGCGAGCAGCTGGTAGCCCTGGGCCGCCAGCGCCTTGAGCTTCGCGCGCGGCATCTTGATGAGCTCGGCCAGCGTGCGGTCACCCTTCACGAACTCGGCGAGCTGAACGGGGTGGAACGGGACGACGATGGGGGCGGGCGTGGCGGTCGACATGGAAGGCTCCGAGGGAAAAGTGGGTGAGAGAGGGGGCTCCGCCGCGAAGTCCAAAGCCTCGCGGCAGAGCGATGGGTTGCGAAAACTCAGGCCGCCAGCGTGTTGCGACGGCCGCCCTGCGAGAGGCTGCCCAGCTGGCTGAAGAGCTGGAACAGGCGCTTCACCACGTCGAGCATCTGCTGCAGGCCCTCGATGGTGCCCATCATGTCGGTGTTGACGTCCGGCTGCTGCATGGCGTCGCCGCCCTGGGTCACGTCGGTGGCGGCGTTGACGTCATCGGCCCCGGCCAGCGCGTTGGTGCCCCGGGTGGCGTTGGCGCCCGGCGCCGCGTCGACCGTCTGCTCCGCTGCCGGCGCGTCATTCGCCGCACCGCCCAGCAGGTTGCCGAAGAGGCCCTGGAACAGCTGGGTGAGCATCTGCATCAGCTGCTGCGAGAACTGGTCGCTGCCCGGCTCGCCCTGAAGGCCGTTCTGGTCGACCTGGAACGGCGCGCCGGTCTCCTCGGACTTCGCGATGGTCTGGTCGTAGGTCTTCTCGGCGTCCTGGGTGGCGCCGGTGATGAGGCCTTCGATCTCGCCGTTGCGCGCGCGCAGCCAGCGAACGTCTTCCTGCGCGTCGCCGTTGCCGAGGACGAACTGGTCGTTGCGGGCGCTCAACTCCTCCATCATCCGCTCACCGCCGGGCGTCACGTTGCTGGTGGTCGGGCTCGCCGTGTTGATGCCGTCGATGGAGACGTGGTCGTCGCCGTTGACGATGTCGAGCTTGCGGCTGACCGACTGGCCGGTCTCACTGGTGGTGTTGACGCCGATGGCGGTGCCGTCGGGCAGGCGGAACGTGGACGTCTTGGTGAAGTCCCAGCGGGTGCCGTCACCCTCGTCGACGTGCGGGTCGCCCCACACCTTCGTCATGGGCTTCTCGTCGGCCTTCTGGCCCGGCTTGTAGATGTCCCACTGCGCGTCCTTGCCGCGGGGAACGACGGTGTGGCCGCCCGGCGTGCGCACGGAGCCGGCCGGGAAGCCCGCCGGGTCCTTCACCAGGCCGCCCGTGGCCGACGAGCTGTCCGTCGCAGGCTTGGTCGGGTCCGACAGCACGCCGCTGCCCGGCTTGGAGTGCGTCGCCTTGCCGTCGAGCCCGTTGAGCGAGTTGAGGTCGAAGCTCATCGAGAACTCGAAGCTCATCTTCGCGCGCACGCCGCCGGCAGCGGTGGTCTCCCGGGTGACGTTGACGGCGGGCGGGTTGGCGACGGCCGGCGCGTCGGGCGTCCTCGGCGGCGTCGTGCCCTGCGGCGGGGTGGCGGTGGCGGGGTTGCGTTGGGTCTGGGGCAGGTTGGCGATGCGCATGGGGGGCTCCGGGGGCTGCGGGTTGTGCGGAGCCTCCATTTCAAGGTCGGGACCAACGGCTGTCTGAAGTGCGATCAGCCAGTTGCGCGGCGCCACGACACCCGCGGAAGCGCGCTGCGCGGCTCCAGTGAGGACCTGCGGTCTACAACTCGACGCGCCAGCCAAAGGTCAGCCCGGGAGGCAGCCTGCATCGCGTCGGAACCATCCGAACCCCATGAATTCACGGTCTTTTCGATGCCGAAGGGCCCCATGCCGGCGGTGGGCGGGCGGTGAGCGGAGGCCCCGCACGCCGCTCAGGCCGGCGAAACAGTTCTCGGAAAACCCGTCGAAAAGCCGATTTTTTCGAGAATTGTTTTGAAGGCCGACGAGGTCGGGTGCGCGCACGGCCGTTGGCCGACCTGTCGTTTGGGGCAACGGCGTGCCGGAGCGCTCCGTGCGGCGAAGAAGGCCCACCTACAACCAGCGCCAGGCGGCGAAGCCCAACAGCAGCCCGACACCGCCCAGCCCGAGGACGAGGGGTGTCCAGCGTCGTTCGAACGGCGCGGGCCGATGCGGGTTCGTCGGTGCAGCGGCGAGGTTCTGCAGCGACGTCGACACCAGGGTGGCCCGCGGCTCGGCGACGGTGGAGGCCTGAGGATGGACATCTTTGGGCACCGGGCCCACGCGAGCGCCGGCATGCAGTCGGGTCGGCGCCGCCGCGAGCGCCTGGGGAATGGGTCCGTCGGGTGCCGGTGAGAGGTCGGGTTCGGTCGAGCTGGTGGGCTTCGCGGGCCTCGCAACCACCGTGGGCTGCGGCGGAACCGAGACGGTGTCCGACGCGATGACCTCGGCCACCTCGGGAAGGTGCGGCACGCTCTGGGCGAGCGAGGCGATGACGGCGGGGGCCTCTTCGCGGGGCGTGAGCCGGGCCACGCCGCCGGGCCGCGTCGCGTTCAGGAGGGCCTCGAAGAACGCGAGCACCGTGGGGAAGCGCTCGGCGGGCCGCTTGGCGAGCGCGGTGAGCAGCACCTCGGCGACGGCGCGCGGCACGTCCGGGTTGGCGACGTCGGCGCGCTCGGGCTCGGCGAAGAGGTGCGCCTGCATCGCCTCGCCTCCACCGGCCTGCGGGTAGGGCCGTCGTCCGGTGAGGAGCTCGCTGGTGATGAGGGCGAGGGCGTAGACGTCGGTGCGCAGGTCGAGGGAGCCGCCGAGCACCTGCTCTGGCGACATGTACTGGGGACTGCCGAGCGCAATGCCCGGCCGCGTCAGCGACGACTCGGAGCCGCGCGTCAGCCCGAAGTCGAGCAGCGTGACGTGGCCGTCGTCGGACAGCATGACGTTGCCGGGCTTCAAGTCGCGGTGCACGAAGCCACGCGTGTGCAGCGCGGTGAGGCCCGAGGTGAGCTGGGCGACGACGGGGAGCGCCTGGTCGAGCGAGAGCGGCCCGCGCGCCATCACGCGGGAGAGCGGCGCGCCGCGTACGAAGCGCATGACGAGGAAAGGCGCGTCGCCGTCCTGCTCGACGCCATAGAGCGAGGCGACGTTCGGGTGCTCCACCTGCGCCATCACCTTCGCCTCACGCACGAAGCGGGAGCGGTATTCCTCCCGCTGCGCCAGCGTGCCGTCGAGGAACTTGAGCGCCACCTCGCGCCCCACGCGCTGGTCCTCGGCCAGGTACACCGTGCCCATGCCGCCCTGGCCGAGGCGCCGCAGGATGCGCCACTTGTCGAGGAACACACGGCCCACGTTCGGGTCGGCGACGACGAGGACGCGGCCGCAACTGGCGCAGGTGGCGAGCTCGGCGGGCGCGAGGCCATGCGCGGGGAGCTCGGGCCGAGCACTCGGTGGACGCACGGAGGCTCCACAGGGACAGCGCCGGGCCAGAGAGTCCACCACGCGTGATGACTCCACGCGAGTGACGGCGGTGCCGTCAATGATGATGCGACGCGGGCGTCGTCCCCGGCGGGCTGGGAAGGGCTGCAGGAGCGCGAACCCGACGAGCGTCACGCGGCGCGACGGGCCCGAGTCCATGGCGCATCACGGGGCGTCGAACGGAATGAAGACCATGTCGGCAGCTCATGGAGGTGATGCACCCACCTCGCGCGCCGTGCGTCAGGCCGTCACGCAGTCGAGCAAGGCTTCCCGCACGGTGCCGACGAGGTGCGCATCCTGCTCCGCGTGGAGTTCAGCGGAGCGTTGCTCGATCGCGGCGGCGACGTACAGCCGTTCGAACGGAACGCCGTCGAGGCCCGGAAGGTCGAGCTGTTCGACGTGGCCCGTGGCCGAGTCACCGATGAACACGAACCACGAGCGGATTCGGGCCTGCGCGTCGAGATACAGGAAAGCGGCTGCTGCGGTGGCTCCGTGAGCGGCGGCGCCGAACACTTGCCCCTCGAGCACTGCGGGAAGGTGGAAGCCCGTCACGGCCGCGGTGCGGAGGCTTCCATCGGAGAACAGCCCGATGAGGTTGGTCCACCGACCGTCGACCTCGACCCCGATGTCGAGCGCGAGGAGCGCGACCTGCCACTCGAGGAGGCGCGCGTCGTGTCGCTGAACACTCTGCGCGAAGGTGACGTGGCCGAGGTCGACTCCGGTGCGCTCGAGCGCGCGTCGAAGCGCCCGCGGCAACTCCGGCCAGTCGAGGACGTGGGCGAGCGAACTCGAGGCGGAGAACCAACTCGGGCCACTCACCGCGTCACCAGACGAACCAGCACGTCGTGTGGAACGGCGTGGCCTTCCACTGGCCGTACACCGAGCGCCACCGCTGCTCGACCTCGGGCACGAACGGCCACGGCGGGAGCGTCACGGCTCTGCCGGACAGGTGGCTCTGCATCGGGCCGACGATGGACTCGGCACGGGCGAGCTCGGAGCCCTCGGGCCATGGGCGACTGCGATCGTTCAGCTCGGCCAGGGTGGTGCCGTTCGCGAGCGAGCCGAAGAACGCGTGCTGCAGCCCCAACACCTTCTCGACGGTGAAGTGCGTGAGGTCGTGCACCAGAGAGCTGCGCGTTTCGAGGTCGGCGACGTCCCGCGAACCGTCGCCGCGGAGCACCTCGAAGCGATGGCGGTCAGGGGAGAGGCGCGTGAGGCCGATTCGCATGCGCCTGCCTGTCGTTCAGTCAGGGTGAAGCCTGACCCGTTCGAGATGCTCTGCACGACGGGCCGCCTCTTCGCGAAGACGACGCAGCGCTGCCACCGAGGACGCCGGGAGCGGGTCCCGGTGCGCAAGCGCCTTCGCGCGCGCTTCGGGCGTCATGGCGTCCAGCACCTTCTGCGCGGTGACACACGCCGCCCGGAGCGCCTCCACCCGCTCGGCCTGCGTCATCGCTCGCAGACGCGCAGCCTCGGCCGCATCGGCGCGCTCATGGGCCGCACGCATCCGGTCGATCCACTCGTGAATCGGCTTCGTCACCGCCTCAGATTTAGCGCGGACCGGGCTCAGCACACCACGACCGCGACGGCGCCTCGTCTGACACGGCACGAGTCCCCCGGGCGGCCGTCATCCGCACCGCCCGGATCGACTCGCCCCCTTCACTCACATGCCGGGAATCGTGCCCGCGCGCGTCCACCCGCGGCCGTTCGCGTTGAAGATGCCGGTGCCATGGGCCCGGCCGCGCGCCTCGATGGTGCGGCCGTCACCCAGGCTGATGGCGATGTGGCCCGGCCGGTACAAGAGCGCGCCGGGCGTGCGGAGCGCCTGCTCCACCGACATCGGCCGCGCGGCGGCGATCTGCGCGGCGGACCCATCTGGGAACCGCACGCCTGCCCGGGCCGCGGCCCATTCGACCAGCTCGGAGCAATCGAGCGCCCGCGGGTTGGGGTTGTTGGGGTTGGCCTCGGCGCCAAACACATACGGTGTCCCGTTCTGTGAGAGCGCCTGGCGCAGGAACTCCTGGGTGCGGCCGGTGCCGCCGGGCGCCGGAGTGCCGTTCGCCGCCTGCGGGCGCGTCGTCGCGCCGGGCTGGCCGGGCGTCTGGGCGCCGGGGCGCGCGGGCCGCTCTCCGGGGCCGTTGGGGCGGTTCGGCGTGGTGGCGTCAGGCCGGGTCGTGCCGAGCGCGCCCTTCGTCAGGGGGCCAGCGATGCCGTCGGTCTCGAGCCCCCGCGCCTGCTGGAACCGCTTGAGCGCGGCTTCGGTGAGCGGGCCAAACTTGCCATCGAGCGGGCCCGGGTCGAACCCGGCGCGGCGCAGCTGCTCCTGCATGCGGCGCACGTCTTCTCCACGCGACCCCCGCGCCAGGTTCGGGGTGTCGTTGCTCGCGCCGCTGGTGGGTTCGCGCGTCTGCGTCGTCGCCTCGGCGTCTCGGGTCTGGCGGGCCGCCTGGGTCGCCGAGGCCGTGTCAGTCCCCGTCAGCTGGCGCTGGGAATCGCGGGTGGAGCTCGGCTCGAAGTCGCTGTGCCCCCTGAGCGCCGACAGCGCCGAGGGCTCCCTCGTGGCGTCGACCGCGTTCGGCGTCAGCCGCTGCTGAAAGGCGCCCTGCGAGGCGAGCATCGAGGACGGGTCGACCTTGCCGGCGTCGAACCCGCTCTCGCCCGAGAACCCGAAGTCACCCGCTGGGCTGCCGACGTCATCGACACCCCCCACGTCCGGCATGGGCGGCGGAGACTCCACCCCGCCGACGCCACCGAGGTCGGACGGGAAGCTGCTGGGAAGGATACCGCGCGAACCGCCGATGCAATCGATGGACATGTTCATCTCCACGAAAAGAAGGCGAGGGCCTGCATGGAAATTCTCGACGTGTGTGGTTTCTGGTGTCGGGCTGTTTTTGACAACACATTCACCAGGCGAGGAGACCCCGTCTCCGCAGGGTTTCGTCAGGGTCAGAAACGACGAAAGGCCGGTGGACGTCTTTCGGGTCCACCGGCCTTCACTGACCAGACGTCCTGGCGTTCAGCGAACGCGGAGCCGGTAGACGCCGTTGTTGCGCGCGAGCTCGGCGTTGAGGTCGTTGCGGAAGCGCCGCTGGGTGGCGGCGTCACCCACGATGCCGATGCAGCCCGCGGTGCCCGTGGCGCCGCCATCGGGGTGGATGCGCAGGTGCGTGCGGTCGCGGCCAGCGCGTGGATCGTAGAAGCGGTCCGAGCCGGGGCGGCGCGGGTCCTCCATGCGGAACGAATAGCCGACGCCGTCACGCACGAAGCCCGCGTCGTTGCGGGAGTTGCGGTGCGCCGTCACGCGGAACTCCCCCGTCGGCGTGGAGAACAGCCGCGAGCTGCCCGAGTTGAAGCGATAGGTATTGCCATTGACCGTGATGTTGCCGGTCGCCAGGCCCGGGCCTCGGGGCTGGCGGTCGATGCGGGCCTCTCCGTTGACGCCCTGACGGCGCGCTGCGGCGGGGTCGCCCACGGGTGTCGGACCTTCGGCTGCCGCCTGGGGCCGCGCCGCGGTGTGGGGACGCCCGTTCGCCTCCGGCCTCGTCGCGGCGGCACGTGCTTGCTCGAGTGCGCCCATCGTCTTCGGCCCGGCGACGCCGTCGGTCTCGAGGTTGCGGGCCTGCTGGAAGTTCCTCACCGCGCGCTCGGTGAGCGGGCCGAACTTGCCGTCGAGGGGGCCGGGGTTGAAGCCGGCGCGCTTGAGCTGCTCCTGCATCTGGCGAACCTCGGCGCCACGCGACCCACGCTCCAGGTTCTCGCGCTCGGCGGCTGGGGGGCGTGCCTGCGTCGCGGCCTCACGCGCGGCGCTCGCTGGGGACGGCTCGAAGGCACTGCGGCCCGAGAGGGCGGAGAGCGCAGGGGACTCGCGCGTGCCCTCGACCGCGTTCGGCGTCAACGCGGCCTGCTGCACCCGGCCCTGCGAGGCCAGCATCGACGACGGGTCGACCCGGCCGCCCGCGTCGAAGCTGCTGTCGCCCGAGAACCCGAGGTTTCCTGCGGGGCCTGAGACGTCGTCGGCGCCGACGTCAGGCATCGGCGGCGGCGGAGGCGGGGCCTGCACGCTGCCGATGTCAGAAGGGAAGTTGCTGGGGGGAAAGCCACCGGAACCAATGCCATCGAGGGCCATGCGTGTCTCCGTGTGAAGGTTGCTGAAATGGTCGTGTGCGGGTGAGCAGGGATTCGGGCGTGTTTTGACAACACAGACATCAGGGGTGTGGAGACCGGGTCTCCACAGTCGGCCCGAACGAAGAAGGCGACCGGTGGACGCTCGTTGGTCCACCGGCCGCCGGGGGTGAGGCGGGGCTCGTCGCCTCAGCCCTTCATGGACCAGACGTCGCCGTAGGTGCGGGTCTGCCCGTTCACGTTGGCGGTGGCGCCCTGGCGGGTGACGAGGCGGTTGCCTTCGGCGTCCAGCCGCGTCTCTTCACGCTTCGCCTTCGACAGCTCGATGGAGCGCACGCCCGCCGACGCCAGCGACTTCTTCGCGCCGCCGTAGCCGTCCTTGATGCCCAGGCCGTACTTGCGCTCGAGGACCGAGAGGTCGCGACGGTCGAGCGTGGTATCGCCGCGGCGCTCGTTGACCAGGCCCTCCTTCTTCGCGAGGTGCTCGAGGGCGTCGAAGCCGTCGGCGAACCCGTCGGCCTTGCCGTCGCCGTCGAAGTCGGTGTGGTTGCCGATGAGGTCGCGCCCGTCCTTGCCGCCGCGGATGGCGAGCATGCCGCCGCTGACTTCAGCCAGGCTGTCCTTCTTTCCGTCGGCGTCGATGTCGAAGCCCACGCGGCGGTTCAGGGTGCGAATGCCACGGCCGGTCGTGTCGATGGTGATCGGGTCATCGCCGCCGCCACCCCCATCACCGCCGCTGCCGTCACCGCCGCCACCCCCATCACCGCCGCTGCCGTCACCGCCGCCGCCGCCGCCGCTCTCGACCGGGGAGGGCTGGGCAGTGCTGGCCGAGGAGTCGACGTTCGGCGCGCCGCTGTCCGCGCCACTGGAGGGGGTGGGTGAACTCGAGGCATTCACCGCCCCCGGCGCCGCGTCGTCGGAGTTCACCGCAGCGACCTGCTGGCCGTCGATCTCGAGGCTCGCGCTGAACTTCACGTTCACCCGGCCGTTGCCCGCGAGCGCTCCCGCAGCGTCCACACCAGACTGAGCGCCCGTGCCCTGGCCCGCGCCGTCCGCGCCCGCCTCGAGGCCCGGCTGCCCGCCACCGAAGAAGGTCGACATGACGCTCTTGATGAAGTCGGTGAAGAGGGTGACGAGCTGCATGATGGGGTTCTGGGCCATCGCGTCCTGGCCCTGCTCGGCGGCGCCCGCGGCGGGGTCAGCGGCGTCGTTGCCCGCGAGCCGGTCGAGCGCGTTCGTGTTGCCGACCTGCGCCGCGCGAGCGGTCTGCGGGCCGCGGGCGACCTGGGGCTCGGCGTCGAAGCCATCCTGCACCTGGAGCCCGCGGTTCGGAGCGGCCTGGGCCGGCGCCTGGGCCGGAGCGGCGTCCTTTCCGAGGCCCTGGAGGGCGGTGTTGATCAGAGGGCCTGCGAAGCTGCGAAGGATGTCCATCATGGTCGGTCTCCGTGTGGGTCCCGAACGAGCTCGGGGATGCAGGGAGACAGAGCAACTGTGATGCCGAACCGCGCGTGGTGAGAAACCGGGCACCTTGCGCGGTGGGTGTAGTGCCCAGGGCCGCAGTGGACGCGCGCGGCTCCAGTCCATCGGGTTCGGCGAGTGGTGGAGGTGGATCGCCCGCGAGCTGAAGATCTGAAGCGACCTCGTGAACGACCCGCGCGCCGGGAGAGCGGAGGCCGGAATCGAGCAGGCAAGCCCGCGAGATGAAGGCCGAAGCGAACGAAGGCGAGCGGGACCTGAAGTGACCTCGTGCCCTGCCCGCGAGCCGGGAGAGCGCAGGCCGGAATCGAGCCTGAAAAACGACTCGGGAGGCCCCCCTTGCGAGGAGCCTCCCGTTCGTCCTGCGACATGTCGATGATCCCTTAGCGGATGTTGCGAGCGGTCGCCTGCGCGGTGTCGGACTGCGACTTGATCACGTTGGTGAGCGTCGTGAAGTACAGGTTGATGTTGTTCATCGCCTGCTGGTACGCGGCCATGTCCTTCTGGAAGGCCGCCGCGCCGTCCGGCGAGTCCATCTTGTAGTTCTGCGGATCCGGCGCGCCGCCGTCGAAGCCCGCGGCCTGGGGCGCTCCACCACCGAGGTTCATGGGCGCGTTGCGGCCGGCCTGGAAGCCGTCACGAATGGTGTTGCCCTGCGCGCCGCCCGCGGTGCGCCCCGCGCCAGCCGTGGGGCGGGCGTTGAGGACGTTCGAGAGGGCGCTGGTCAGACCGCGGAGGATGTTGATCGACATGGTTTCGTCTCCAAGTGGGGGCCCGAGGAAGTTCGGGGTCGAACCACCTCAGAGCAACTGCAATGCCGGGCCAGGCCGATCGTGAAGTCGGGGGTCTGGCGGGCCGGGTGTAGGGTGGCGGTCCTCACTGGCCGTGCGCCGCTCCAGTCCACCGGCCCTCGAGGCAGGCTTGACGGGCAGGAGGCTGGGCGTCAGAGGACAGGCATGGTCGCCTCGCGCGCGCTCGTCTGGCTCGTCATCTGCGGAGCAACCGCCGGCTGTCTGTTCGCTCCACCCGCGGCGCACCCGGTGCTTCAGGGGGCCCAGGCCTCGGAGGACGACAGCGAGGAGTCCCGCGCTGCCACCGTGCTCGCGACCGCGAGGAAGGACCTGTCCTGCTCCAATCCTGCCGTCATCCTCGACTTCTCCCGGGAGTACGCGAACTCGGCGCATGCGCGCTTCGTGGTGCAGGGGTGCGGTGTCCGCGCGCTCTACGCCGAGGACTGCCGGGAGTACCCGCGGTGCCGGTACCTGCTCCTGTCCGTGCTCACCCTGGGGGCCGCCCCGGTGCCGAGCCCGTGAGCGTCGAGCCGTGAGCCTGGCGCCTCCTCCCGCGTCGACCGGCTGCGCAGCGCAACCGTTGATCGAGGTATCCCCGCCTACATGCTGCCGAACGAAGTGTTGCCCGGGTTGCAGCCGCAGATTCTCAACGACTCGCCTGTACCACGGGGGTCGCCATGAGGCGGGTGATCGCGAACATTCGTCTCAGGACGACTGAAGAAGGCGGACGACGACAATCGATATTGGCCACAACCTACGGTTGCGCAGTCTTCTTTGAGAACGTCCCGGAGCTTCAAGAACACGGCTACGATTGTCGAATGCTCTTGGCCGAGCTCGGAAGCACGGTCGATCCTGGTGACTCGGTCGAAGGTGTCCCTCTGACATTCCTCTCGGCGGATGAAGTGATGCCCCACATGAAACCAGGCGTCAGTTTTTCGCTTTGGGAGGGCAAGACGATCGGAGCGGGAACGGTGGTCAGCGTTGAAGATACACCCTGAGGCCACAACCTGTTCCTTCCGCCACACCCCGCTGCCCCGAGGGGCTCATCACCTGAACGGGGCCAGGTTTCTGCCACGCCCGGTGCAGTGGCCGGGTCGGCGCCTTGAGCGCGATGGCCTTCTCCCGCCAGCACCGGCCGGCACCCGCAGCTCCTCGACGGCCTCGAGGTCAACGGCCCGCCCGGGCCGCCGATGGTCCTGCCACTGCGCCTGCGCCCCGTGGCCTTCACGCGGGCAAGGCCGGCACGCACCCCTGGATGTTCTCGATCTCGGTGAGAAGTACGAGATCTTGTCGGCTGAATTCGAGCGTGTGTGGAGCGAAGCTCTCGAGCGATGCCGACTGCGTTCGTGAAGGGCGACCTGTTTGGAGTGAGCGGCCTCGATGCTCTCGCTCATGGCTGCAACTGCGCCGGAGCGATGGGCAAGGGCATAGCCGTCGAGTTCCGGAAGCGATTCCCCGAGATGTACGCCGAGTACAAGGATCGATGCGCGCGCGGCCGATTCGATCTCGGCGATGTGTTCGCATGGACCGACGAACGCATCACCGTGTTCAACCTCGGAACGCAGAAGACCTGGCGCACGAAGGCGGACCTGAGAGCCGTCACGGCAGCGCTCGAGGCAATGATTGAGCTCGCGGAGCAGGCGGGCATGAGACGAGTCGGCTTGCCCCGAATCGGTGCAGGGCTCGGCGGCCTTGCGTGGCAGGACGTCAGATCGGTGCTCGTCGCCCTTGGCGAGTCGACGTCCGTGGAGCTCGTGGTCTTCGAGGAGTACAAGCCGTCGCCGACGTGACCTGCCTTGTTCACTCCGCTCCCCACGCCGACCGGCAGATTCTACGTGCCTCCGTGGGAACGAGCGTTATTCCCGGGACCGGGGGCAGTTCGATCACCGCATTCGGGTTCTGGGGATTTCTGAGGACAATGATGCTCAAGACTCATGGAACTGCGTTGCTTTCGTCGGGTCGCGTGCTGATCGAGACCGACTACCGTCCAGGCACGGGAGGTCCGGGCCTGCTCTCGCTGAGGCTGGAGGATCAGGAAACCTATGAGGCCGTCGAAGGCCTGGTCAGGTTGGATCCCTGGATCGGTGATGAGTACAGCGTGATTGAGTTCAGGACAGGCCACTGCTTCCTCATCTGCGGAGCACAGGCGGTGGTGGCCGTCGGCGCATCGAATCTCACGTTGCTGTCGTCTCTGGGCCTTGAGTACGAAGAGGGAGAGACCATCGCTTTGCCGTGGCACACGGAGATTGAGGGAAGCCGGTTACTCGTTCTTGCTACGGAGCGGCGAGTTTGGTGCGTCGACGGAAACGGAGCTATTCGGTGGGTATGGGGATGCCTGACCAACGAGCAACACAGGTGGATTTCTGGTGAACCTGCCTTGGTAGATGACTGTGTTCGGGTTTCGCTCCGGAGCGCCAAGGGCGATTCCTCGGTTGATCTGCAGATCAGAGACGGCCTGCCGTCCGCGCCAGACTGGGTCGCGAAATGACCGGTATGAGGATTTGAGCCTTAAACGTTCCTGGGTTGCAACCGCTGATTCTCAACTGCTCGCCTGTGCTTTGGGGACTGGGACATGAGCGAGTTCAATGAGGCAATCGGCTGGCGGGGTCCAGGCCAGCTCAGCTTCATCGTCTACGGTATCTGGAAGGCCAGAGAGGAGCCGCTCCCATCGATGGAGAGGGCATCGCTTGCGTTGTCCAAGGCCGTGCCCGGCTCCGAGGTGTCGTTGTTCGTCGCCACTGATCAGGGTTGGCCCTGCAAGGTCGGTGTGTTCGACGTCGAGTTCGACGTCTGGCCAGAAGATATTGAGGCCACTTGCCGGCAGCTAACCATGGCTGTCTGCCAAGAGGGTTCAGAGCTTGCTTGGATGATGTTCGATGGCGTCTTCAACGACGTGAAGGACATCTTCTCCGAGGACTGGGCACGACACATCTACGCCGTCCGGGGGCACTGCGAGCACCTCCGGGTGGACGTTGCCGTCGCTGATGAGGTCCGACACTCGGCAGGCTGGGCTGGCCTCGTTGCGGAGCACCGTGCACGGGTACTTGAGCTGTTCCCGTCCCTTGGAACCGGAAGTTGAATCGGCTCCTTGCTTGGCTCCTCGCGCTCGTGCGCAATCCAGGGAGTGACTTCAGCGGCTCGCGCGCTGGTGTGGCGACGACGCGCGAGTGTGGCCCCGCAGGCGACAGTGGAGCCGGGTGGCGCGACTCCCGGCTGGCGAAAGCCCACATAACCCCTCGCCGTTCCTCGGCTCTTCGGTGGCACCCGCCATGCTCAAGCCTCCCGCGAAGGGGTGAAACCGATGACCCGAATGGCTGGCGACATCCTCGACTCGTTGCTCAGCCTCGACCCGCGCGACGCGTCGACCGAGGCGCATGACGCGGTGTGCACGAAAGAGGTGCTGCGGTGCTCCTGCGGTGGGTGCACCGAGGTTCGCGTGCCGCCGCCGCCCGCGCAGGGTGGCCTGTCGGACGTCATCGTCGAGCCGTGTCCTCTGTGTTCGACGCCGCTCACCTTCGACCCGAACGTGGGCCGCATGCTCGCCAACCAGTGGCGGCTCGAGCGACGCCTCGGCGGCGGCGGCATGGGCAGCGTGTACCTCGCCATCGAGGTGCGCCTGCAGCGCGAAGTCGCCGTCAAGGTGTTGCACCCGCGGCTGGCCGCAGTGCCCGAGCACCGGGAGCGCTTCGAGCGCGAGGCCCGCGTGATGGCCAGGCTCGAACACCCCAACCTCTGCACGCTGCTCGCGGTCGAGCTCGACAAGCAGGTGCCCTTCCTGGTGATGAAGGTGGTGCGCGGCCGCACGCTCGCGCGCCTGGTGACGAAGCGCACGGGCGGTTGGGCCATCGGCGAGGTGTTGCCCGTCGTGCGGCAGGTCGGGGCGGCGCTCTCGGAGCTCCACCGCTGCGGCTTCGTCCACCGCGACCTCAAGCCCGGCAACATCATGGTGACCGCCACCGGCCACGTGACGCTGCTCGACTACGGGCTCACCCGCACCATCGCGAGCACGTTGACCCAGCCGGGCGTCGTGCTGGGCAGCCCGCAATTCATGTCACCCGAGCAGGTGATGGCGCGGCCGCTCGACGCGCGGTCAGACCAGTACTCCCTCGCGTTGTTGTGCAACCTGTTGCTGACGGGGCGGCTCCCGTACGCGCAGCGCTCGACGATGACGATGCTGGTGCAGCACGTCGAGCACGAACCCGAAGCCGCGCACCTGTCGAACCCGCTGGTGCCGCGCGAGGCCTCGGACGTGTTGCTCAAGGCGATGCGCAAGCGCGCGCAAGACCGCTACGAGTCCATCGACGCCTTCATCGGTGCCTTCGAGCGAGCGTGCGGCTCCCTGCCGGCGGTGACGGCCGAGGTGCGCGACGACCTGCTGACGAACGAGCTGCCCGCGCGCCGCCCGACGCCGCCGGTGACGAAGGCCGCACGCACGCCGACGCCGGTGGGAACGCCCCGCCAGAGCCCGCCGCGCCCGCCGAAGCCGAGCCCGCCAGTGCCCGACGTCGCCGCCACCGCGCGGGAGCTCGCGCCCGCGCCCTCGTCACCGCGCCTGTCCGACGCGTCCCTCGTGTTGGCCCTGGCGCCCACCGTCATTCGCGCCGACGACGCCGCAGCCACCGCCATCGAAGACGCGCGGCCCATCACCGCCGAAGAGGTCGACATCCTCGTGCCGGCCACGCGTTCGCTCTCGGCGCCGCACCCCACGCCGAGCAACGGAATGAGCGTCATCGTCGAGAAGTCACTGATGGCGTTCATGCCCACCATGTCCGACGCGCCCATGGTGCCGCCACGGCCGGTGAAGAAGCCGACACGAACGGCGCAGATCGCCAGGGTGCGGCCCCCACCAAAGGAGCTGCGGTGGGACCTGGTGGTGCTCGGCGCGCTCATCACCACCATCGTCTTCGGGGCGGTGGTGCTGTTCGCCTGAAGGCGCGCTGTCGCTGTGTGGCAGGTGATGGGGCTGCTGGTCCCCGTCCCGAACGCTGCGGCGCTGACCACCCGCGAGGCAGACGCTCTGCCTGCCACAGCGCCTCACGCCGGGAAGAACTCACCGTCCTGAATCGAAATGGCCACCCGGCTGCTCCCGCCCTTGAAGATGGCGCCCGCGACGTTGCCGCCGGCGCCGAAGTCGACGGAGACGTAGGCCGCGCCGGTCTTCCGGTCCGTGCCCTCACGAACGAAGAGCTCTCCGTGGTCGACCGCCTTGAACGCGTCGGCGAGGGTCTTCACGTCCGTGTACGAGGCGTCGTGACAGGCGGCGATGATCTGCCTGGCCAACGCGGGGCTGACGGACGCGAGGTCGGCGCTGGTGAGCGTGCGGTCCGAGGTGAACTTCACCTGCTCGAGGAAAGCGCTCTTGTCGATGGGCTCGGTGGCGGCCGCGGCCTTGAGCTCCCGGGCGAGGTCGACGGCGAGCTTCCCGGTCAGGCTCATCGACTTCACCTCGGCGGCCGACAAGCCGTTGCGGTTGAGGTCGTACTTCGCGACGAGCTTCTCCTTCGCGTAGCTCACGGCGCGATCGATGTCGGTCTTCGTCACCTGCGCGCCGGCCCGGAAGTCGCGGTGGTCGACGAACCGGAAGAAGACCTCGGTCAGCGCCCGCTCGGTTCCCGAGAGAGACGTCAGGGCCGCTTTGAGCTCGGCGCGGCTGGTGCGTCCGTCGGGGCCCCCGGCGCGGGAGATGGTGGTGGCGGCACGAGCGAGGGCGGCGTTGACGTCGGACTTGGCGATGCGGGGCATGGGGTGTCTCCGTGAACGGCGGGTGGGTGGGACGCTCACCACAACGACGAGGCTTTCCGCCGTTCGTCGCAGGTGCAAAGCGGCTTTGCGTCTGGGGCCGGCAACGCATCGACGAGTTCCGCGAAGGACGGCGGCCGGCGACACCGTCCCATGCTCTGTGCGCGCTCTCTTGCGAGACGGCCTGTGTGCACATCATCCCGAACTCGACACGCGCCGGACCGCGAACGGCCACTTCAGCCAGAGGCCGCGACACCGCATCGACACGACGAGCCCTGGGGCCCCGGTCATTCCTCGCGCGGAACGTCGAACACCCGCACGACGCCGTCCCAACCGGCCGTCACCAGCGTGTTCGCCTCGAATGACAGCGCCGCGGCCCTGGTGTGGTGCGCGAGGACCGACAGCGACAGCCCCGCGGGGGTGGTGACCTCGAGTCGACCGTCGACCCGCGTCACGGCCCACCGCCCACCTGAGCTCGCGATGGCGGTCACGGGGCTGCCCGGCAGCTCGCGTCGCTCGATCCCATCGGTGGAGCGCCGCTCGAGGTGGGTGGGAAAAGCGAGCAGGAGCGCTCCAGCGTCGTCGAGGGCCATGGCGGTCGCTCCCGGCGCTGACGCGAGGTGGTTGACCGCGTCGCCGGCGACCTCGAGCACCGCGCCGTCCTTCATCAACACCACCAGCCGCCCCTTCGCGAACGCGAGGCTCACCGAGTTCGACGCGGGGAGCTGCACGCCCGCGCCGACCTGTGCGCCCGTGGCGAGGGAGAAGCGTCGCACCCCCAGCCCGTAGTCCACCGTCATCAGCTCGTCGTCTCCGACGAAACCGACGAGCCGGGTGCGGTGCGCTTCCTGGCGCCAGGTGCCCTCGAGCCGCGCAGCTGTCTCGAGGTCGACGACGTCGACGCCGAACGGCCCGGCCGTGCCGAACGCGAGCCGACGGCCCGATGGTGAGAAGACCACGTGGCTCACCACGCCCTGCTGGTCGCGACGAAGCTCCCGCAGCGCCCCTGTTCCCAGGTGCAGCACCCGCACGACGCTGTCGGCCCCTCCGACGGCGACGCGCTGGCCCGACGCGTCCATCGCGACCGAGGTGAGCCCCGTCTCGAAGCGCGCCCGATGAAACGAGGAGCCCTCGACCGTCCACCCGCGCCACCCGCTGGCGTCACGACTGAGGACCCGGTCGCCGAAGCGTCGCAGCTCGAGGGGCGGAGACGGCTCCACGGAAAGCCAGTCATCGAGGTCGCTGCGCCAGAAGCCCAGCCCCCCGCGCCCCCACACCGCCACCACCGTCTCGTTCAGCGCGACGAGGTCTCGCACCGGGCCCACGATGGAGCGCGCCGTGCGCTTCACCGTTCCCGTGGAGCGGTCCATCACCGCGAGCTCTCCCTGCACCGTGCCCACCACGAACGTCGAGTCGTCGAGCGCCGCGCCCCGGAAGGCCCCTCTCGTTCCGCGTGGGAGCGAGCGCGCCTCGCCACCTGGCGTCAGCACCGTGGGCGTGTCTGCGCACATCACGAGCGCGTGTCCGACCGAGGGCCCGGGAATCGCGAAGCGGCCGGGGCTCGATGCGGGACAGGCTTCGACCACCCGCACGCCGTCGTCGTCGGCGAACACCACCGTCGTCACCAGCGTGGCCACCACGAAGCGGCCGTCCGCCGAGCGCGCGACCGTCTGCAGGCCACCCTCGAGCGGCGTCACGCCCGTGACGACACCCGTCGGTGCGCCGAGCGACACCCCGTGCTCTCCAAACAGCACGCGCGTGCCCGAGGCCAACAGCCGGGCGTGCTCGATGCCCTGGGGAAGGTCCCGGCGACAGAGCGTCTGGCCGTCGAGCACGTCGAGCAGCTCGCAGTCCGGCTGCCAGGGGCGGCTCGACACCGAGGGCTTGCGCGCGAGGGCCGCCAGCGCACCGGCGACGATGGGCGAGCGTGGCTTCAAGGTGGCGAGCGCGCGAGCCGAGGTCGTCGCCGCGTCGAGGTCGTCCTCGAGCAGCGCCGCGTCGATGCCATGCGAGAGCAGGTCACTCGTCGCGGCCTCCGCGGTGCGCCGCGACTGGGCTGCGCCGAGGCCGAGCGTCGTCGTCACCACCGCGAGCAGGAGCGCCGCCGCCGAGCCCACCACCAGCGTCGCCGGGTGTCGGCGGGAGAGCCGAACCAGCGGGGTCCACGCGTGGTCGCGATGTGCGAGCACCGGCGCTCCGTCGAGCCACGCACGCAGGTCGCGCTCGAGCCCCTGCGCCGTCGGGTACCGGCGAGTCGGGTCTGGGGCGAGGCACCTGGCGATGATGGACCAGAGCTCGGCTGGCACCGTCGAAGGCCGTGTCGGCCGCTCGGTGGGGATGACCTGGGTGAGCCCAAGGTGCAGGAGGACGCCGAGCGAGAAGACGTCGGCGGGTGGCCCCGAGGGTGCGCCTTCCACAAGCTCGGGCGCCGTGAAGCCCGGTGTTCCACAGCGGGTACCTCCGCGCGCCGCGTCGGTGAGGGGCGCGGCGAGGCCCCAGTCCATCACGACGACTTCGCCATGTTTCCCGACGCGCACGTTCCCCGCCGAGAGGTCTCGGTGCACCACGCCGCGCTCATGCGCATGGGCCATCGCCTGCGCGACGCTGAGCACCAGCCGAACGCGCTCGGACGCAGGGCGAGGCTCGCGGACGACCTCGCGGAAGCTGGCGCCCTCGACGACGCGCATGACGTAATACAGCGAGCCGTCCTCACCGCGCCCCACGTCGAGGACGGTGATGATGCCAGGGTGGTCGAGCGAGGCGGTGATGCGGGCCTCGTCGAGCAGCCGCGCCTCGGCCACCCGGCTCGTGTCCTTCACGCGCTTGAGCGCCAGCGTCCGGCCCAGCACCGCGTCGTAGGCCGCGCGAACGCGACCCATGCCGCCCCGGCCGAGCTCGCCACCCTCGACGTACCGCCCGCGCGGGGCCGGGGGTTCTCCGGACGCGGGCAGGCTGGCGCCGGGCGCGCTGACGACGTCGCTCCGCTCGCCGTTGAAGCTCGAGACGAGGGGCCGCGCGTCGGCATCTGGCGGGTCTGACTCGAGCGACATCGGGTGGGGGACCCTACTCCAGGGCGACGACGGGTGCGGATGGGAGCGGACGTGCCGGGCCCGCCGTCAGCTGCGGTCCTCGGCCTGGTCGCCCGGGTAGAGCAGCACCTCGAGCTGGCCGTTGCGGTGCGAGGTGACGAGGTCTCGTCGAATCCCCACGGCGGCGAGGCGCTGTCTGAGTTTCGAGAGCGTCACGTCGAGCCGGTGGCGCAGCAGCTCGACGTCGGTGTCCGAGGGCCACAGTTGCCCGGCCAGCGCTTCCCACCGCATGGGGCCGCCGACACTCAACAGCTCGGCGAACAGCCGCGCCTGCTGGCCTTTGAGGAGACACGGCGCAGGCTCACCCTCTCTCCACAGTTGCACGCTGTCGAACAACGAGATGATGCGCAGCCGGCCGCCCAGCGTCGAACGCGGTGCCGTGTCGGGCACTCCAAGGCGCGCGACCGGCTCTTCCACCGCCCGCAGTGCCAGGCCCGCGACCGTCACTTCGTCGCCGACTGCCAACGTTCGCACGGGCCCTTCGCCCACGCGCACGCGCCAGCGAACCCCGTCGCTCCAGACGACCGCCGCGGCCTGCTCGTCGACGCCAGTCACGAGGTGGAGGGTGGGTGCGAGCAACACCGACGTCGTCCCCACCAGCATCTGGCGTGGAACGCCGGGCCCTTCGAGCGCGAGCACCGCGTCGGGCAGCTCGACGTGCGCGATGGAGAGCAGCACCCCCGGAGCGAGCTCGACCACCAGCCCGGCCGTCAACGTCACCCGGGTCATGTCCCGACCGTCGACCCGGACGCGGCCCCGCAAGGCGAACAGCACCAGCTCGCCGCCCCGCAGGCTGACCATCGCGTGGGCCTCCGAGACGCGCCCATCGTCGATTCGCACGTCAGCGGTGAAGGCCCGGCCCACGACGGCGCCCGGCCCGACCGTCACGGTTGCGCCATCGGGGAGTCGCAGCTGCACGGAAGCCAACATCGAGGGCCCACGCTGGGTCCTGTCGCGTGGGGAGTCAACCGGTTCCGGCCATGAGGTGGAGAGGTTCGGGTGAGATGTGTCGGGTGCGTCGCCGCCCTACGACGTGCCGATGGTCCTGCTTCGCACCGTTGTGCTCACCGCCGTCGTCCTGCCGTCGACGGGCTGTCTCAAATACATCCTCGTCATGGGCGATACGAAGCAGAAGATCGAGGCCAGCAAGAAGGTGCTGGGTCCCGAGGTCGCCGAAGCCAGGGAGAAGAAGGACTGCAATCGCTGGATTCCAGGCCTCATGGCCGCGCGCGACAAGCTGCCGCTCAAGGATTACATCAAAGAGGACCAGACCTGGTACGCGTCGGAGCTCGAAGAGGCCTATGACGACTGTCTGTTCTGGGGGCTGCTCGACCTGAAGAGACTCCCGGGAACCGAGCGCGAGAAGCTGCAGCGCTTCGTCGACCGCATCGACCTCGTCAGCAGCCTGCCGCTCGCCGAACTCAGCGCCGACGGGAACGACAGGGCGAACCCCCCGGTTCCAGGAAAGGGCGAGCTGCCCGCCCTTCGGGCCGAACTCGCGGGCCGCATTGCAGAGTTCGACCGCCGCGCCGCTGAGAAGCTCGCCCGCCAGACCCGGCGCATCGACGCGGCCACGCTCGCTGAGAGCAAGGGGTGGCCCCTGGCTGCGCTCGCCTCCTGGCTGTCGGTCGAACCGCTCGACGAGGCGATGAAGGCCCGCCGCGACGAGGCGGTGTCCCGGCTGACCCCGCTCGCGCGCACCAGCGTCGCCGTGCCGGTGTCGGTGAAGCCGGCCGCGACCGAGGGTGTCTCGCCGGCGCTGCTCGCGCAGGTGCTCGGCACCGCGGCGCTCACGCGGCCCACCCTTCGCCTCGTCGACGCGCCGGAGCAGGCCTCGGTGCAGGTGCAGCTCTCGGTCGGTGCCTTCGCCCAGGAGAAGGCCACCGAGAGCGTCAGCCTCGAGCACAGCTACGTGTCGGACACGAAGCTGGTCCCCAACCCCAGACTCGAGACCCTTCGAAAGGACATCGCCTACCATGACAAGGAAGCCGCCTATTGGCGGGGCAAGGTGCAGTCGATTCGCTGCACGGGCAGTGGGCCCTGCAAGCCGCGCATCAGCGCGCAGGACAACGCGAGGCGGGAAGACGAGCACGCGGCCCGAGATCGACGCTCGTTGGCCAACGAGAAGCCCACCATTCGCAAAGACGTGACGTCGGTCTATTCCTATACAGGTGACAAGACCGTGTTCCTCGCGAAGGCGCCGCTGGGTGTGACGATGACGAGCCGCTACGCGAACGCGCCGTCGAAGGTGAACGGGACGGCGAAGGTCGAGCGCTCGTCGCTCGTGTACGCGGGGAACGGCAAGGTGGGGCTCCAGGGCCGAACCGACCCGACCCCGACTCCGGCCGAGCTCGAAGCCGCGTTGACCGCCGAGTGCGCCCGGCTCCTCGGCGAGGCGGCGGCGCAGGCCCCGGCGCTCGCGGCTGCCGAGTTCGATGCCCAGCTCGCCGCCACCGCCGAGCCCCTCGAGAAGCTGCACCTGCTCCTCGTCCGCTCGTTGCGCAGCGGGCAGTCGGGCGACGCCGAAGCCCTCTCCTCGCTCGAGAAGTCATTGCTCGACGCGCGGGTGGATTCGGCGGCGCTCGTCCGGGTGCTGGCGTCCACCGGCGGTGCGGTGTCGAGCCGCTGACGGCGCGCGTCCAAAGGCCCCGTCCACTCGCCCGCTTCGCCTCGGTGAGGTTCAGGAGAGATGTGTGAAGGGCGGGCCACGGGTACTTCCTCGACCTCCTCGTTGCACCAAAGGACAGCCGCATGACCCTGCCACTCACCGCCCGCTTCTTTGCTCTCGTCACCGCCTGCTCTGCAGTGACCGTCTTTGCCGATGGAGCTGCCGTCAAGAAGGGCATGCAATGCATGAACATCAAGCCAGCCAGCGTCGAGCTGGGGTACCTCAAATCATACAAGGTCGCCGAGGGGATGAGTGTCAAAGAAATGGACGGCTTTCTCGACCGAAAGACCGGCAAGCTCGAGGGCTGCATCTTGCCAAACCTCGAGCCCGACCAGTGCGCGGTCTTCATCTACACCAAGCCCAAGGGCCTCGACCTGACCAACAGCAACGACTGGGAGCTCCAGTGTGTGCTGGCCGATGCGCCTGAGAAGGGCATGCTCAACCAGGACTACCGTCCGCCTGGAATGCAGGTGGTCAAGGAGAAGGACATGCTCATCAAGTGCGGGCATGACCAGGGCAAGCTCGAGTGTCTGGATGGCAGCCACTCCATGCGCGGAGGCGAGTTCCGCAAGCGGCTCGACGCGAAGAACCAGGAAATGCTGAGCGTCTGTGGGTACCGCGCCCAGTCGAGCGACCCCAAGGAGTACCAGGGCGTGAACGTGGTGTGTCAGTACTACAACAAGCCCCAGAAGAAGGTGCTGTTCGGCTTCGAGTACAACCGCGCCGCGCCGAAGTAGCGAAGAAGACGGACCCGCTCCACGACCTGGAGATGGCTCCGGCTCCTGACGAGCCGCGCGCAGCAACCTCACGACGGCGCAGCTGACGGCGGCGGTGTTCGCGTCGTGGCGAGCAGCGCCGCCAGACACCCGAAGAAGACGACGGTCGCGACCCCGATGGAGAGCGGGAGCTGGGTGAGGTCCTCCTCGCCGGGGAACGCGCGCGACAGGACGAAGGAGGCCACGTTGTTGAGGATGTGGGCGATGGCGCCGGTCACGATGGTGCCGGTGCGCTGCGCGCCAAGCCCGAACCAGAGGCCGACCGCCATCGCGAAGAGCCCCTGCCGCACGTCGATGTGCCAGACGCCGAACAGCACCGAGGTGATGACGACGCCTTTGAGGGGGCCCCAGCGCTCCACGAAGCGCCGTTGGACGAAGCCGCGGAAGAGGACCTCCTCGGTGATGCCCGCGAGGAGCGCGCCCACGAGGAGGAGGAGCCCGAACTCGAAGCCCGTGGCCTCGGAGGACATTCGCTCGAACTGCACCAGCACGCCGAGGTCCTCCCCCGCGACGAGGCGAAGCGTGCCGATGAGCATCGTGCCCAGACTGACGCTGCCGGCCAGGAGGAGGAGCGCGTGGAGCAGCCTGAAGCGGCCGACGTCCCACCCCACGCGCGCCCGCATCGCCCCCTCAGGCAGCTGCTCGAGTCGCGGTGAGATGACGCGCACCACCAGCACCATCGCGCCCTGCGAGACGATGAGCGCCGCGAGCAGGAAGCCGCGGTCCGCCATCAGCCGCTGGCTGAGCTCGAGGAGTGCCACGCCCTGACGAATCAGGTCGACCGCGAAGAAAGCGCCGATGAAGCCGCCACCGACAGCGGTGAGGAATTGAATTGCCAGCAATGACAGCACCACGCCCACGATGGCGGGACGCGCGGGAGCTGTTGGCGCAGCGTCGACTTCAGCCTGTTCGCCCGTCTCTTTCACCGCGCACCCCCGACCGTCTTCTGTCACGACCCGGCCCCGGCTGCCCAGCCATGGGTGTGGGCCCAGAACGACGAAGGCCCGGCCATCCCCTGAAGGATGCCGGGCCCACGCGCTTTCCCTTCTCGAGTCGGCTTACTGCGCGCCGTCGACCGGCTTCACCAGCGCCATCACCGTCTCGACGCCGCGGTCGGCGTTCGACTTCGTGGCGTACAGCTGGCTGCGGGCAATCGTCTGGCCGTTGGCCGCCTTCACGAGGAAGTAGAAGCGGCCATCGACGGCGGGCAGCACCGTGTAGCGCGAGGCGAGGACGCCGTTGGTCTGCACCGACTTGACGCCCGCGGTGGCCCTGGCGCGCGACGAGTAGCCCTGCGACTGCAGCACGATCTCTCCGTTCTTCGCGCGGAGGTGGAAGTACGACTTGCCGTCCAGCCCGCGGAACACCTCGAAGCGGCCCTCGGTGCGCGGCGCCGGCGTCTCGAGCGTGGTGGCGGTGACGACCCGCACCACCGAGGTGATGGCGCGCTCGGCGTTGGCCTTCGAGACGTACATCTCGGAGACGCCGATGATGCTGCCGTTGCCGGCCTTGAGCACGAAGTACGAAGAGCCGTCCTGCGCCTCACGCACTTCGTAGCCCGCCGCCGTCGTACCGTTCGCCTTCACCGAGGCAATGCCGGCCGCGGCCGACGAGGCCGACGCGTAGCCCTGCGAGGCGAGCACCTTCTCGCCATTGCCGGCCAGCAGGTGGAAGTAGCTGCGGCCATCGGCGCCGGTGAACGTCTCGAAGCGGCCGCGCGACAGGGTCAGCT
>JBILEB010000197.1:0-12327 GCA_044352295.1 Myxococcaceae bacterium | reverse complement strand
CCCTCGACACGCCCGAGCAGGTGGTGGCGCTGGGGCCTGCGCTGTGGAGCGCCATCGACTCCGGCCGCATGCCGCCCTTCTTCGCGGCGACCTCGTGCAACACCTACGAGGGCGACGTTCGCCTGACCGCCGCCGAGAAGGCGCTCTTCAAGACCTGGCTCGCCGAGGGCGCGCCCCTGGGAGATCCCGCCGAGGCCCGGCACGCGCCGACGCCGCAGTTGCCGGTGGTGCGCCACGACATCGACCTTTCCATTGGCGGCGACTTCGACGTGCGCGCGATGAACGACTCCGACAACTACCAGTGCTTCGTGATGGACCCAGGCAACGCCGCCGACGTGATGGTGCGCGGCTACGAGGTGATTCCCGGCAACCTCGCCGTCGTCCACCACGTGCTCGCCTACGTCGTGCCGCCCGACCAGCGCGCGCAGCTCGAGGCCCTCGACGCGCAGGACCCGAAGCTGGGCTACCGCTGCCAGACCGGCGGCGTCGGCATCACCGGCGCGAACCGCAACCAGATCGCCGGCTGGGTGCCCGGGCAGTACCCTTCGCGCATGCCGGCGGACACGGCGCTGCTGCTCCCCGGAGGCAGCCGCATCGTGGTGCAGATTCACTACAACCTCGCCGCGCTGAGCAATCCATCGGTCTCACCCCTCGACCGGACGCGGCTGGCGCTCGAGACCGCACCGATGGGCATGTACCGGCGCGGGCAGATCCTCCCGATGCTCAAGCCGAACCTCTCCATCGCCGCGGGCGACGCGAACTCGGTGCAGACCCTCGAGGTGGCGCTCCCGGCCGCGTTCCGCGGTGCGACGGTGTACCGGGCGATGGCCCACGCGCATCAGCTGGCGACGCAGATCAAACTCGAGGTCATCAAGCCCAACGGCTCGACCGCGTGCGTGCTGGACAACCCGAAGTGGGACTTCAACTGGCAGCGTGACTACACGCTCACCGCGCCGGTGCAGCTCGTGACGGGCGACAGGCTGCGCATCACCTGCACCTATGACAACAGCGCCGCCAACCAGCCGCTCGTCGGGGGCGTGCAGCAGCCGCCTCGGAACGTCGCCTGGGGCGAGGGCAGCTTCGACGAGATGTGCATGACGTACCTCACCTTCGCGCAGTGAGGGCCCTTTAGAGCCGCAGCTTCTTGGTGGTCGTCTGGCCTGACTTCACCTCGACCTCGATGGTGCTCTCGAGGTTGGAGTCGGGGTTGACGAGCTTGAGCACGTGGGTCCCGGCGGGCACGGGCAGGCCGACGAGCGGCGTGTCGCCGAGCTTCTTCCCCGCCAGGTAGACCTGGGTCCAGGGCGTCGTCTTGAGCGTCAGCTTCCCCATCGCGGCAGGCCTGGGTCTGGGCCGTACGGCCTCGGGCGTGGACGCCGGCTCGACCTTGTCGGGGACGAGGGGCAACAGGGCGAGCTCGAGCAGCACGCGCTCTCCCGGCCGGGGCAGCACCACCATGCGCTTGACCGGCTGATGCCCCTCGAGCGTGGCCTCGACCTCGTGCTCGCCGACCTGGAGCGTCTCGACGGTGGCGGGCGCGGTGCCCGAGGTTTTTCCGTCGATGCTGATGCTGGCGCCGGGCGGGTTGCTGCCGATGACGAGGATGGGCGCCGCGGGTGGAGGCGGGCGCACGACGACGACGGGGGTGACGGGCTTTTGGGTCTTCGACAGCAGGCCCACGGTGATGCCAGCGACGGTGATCGCGGCCAGGGCCGTGCCGAGGATGAGCGGAATCCACGAGCGCGCCGGCGGCGGGGCAGAAGGGGCCAGGGCGGGGTTCGCGCCGCTCTTCGAGGTGATGGCCGAGGTGGTGGCGGTGCGGGCGGCGAGCCGCTGGACGTTGCGCACGCTGCTGGGCGTCATATCGGCGCGCATGGCGGCCTCGATGAGCTGGCGTCGGTCATGGATGCGTCGCGCGAAGAGCGTACGCAGGTAGTCGGCGAGATCGCTCGTGGTGACGACGTGCGCGTTCTTCTGCAGCCACCCCTCCAGCGCCTCCTGCAGCTCCCGCGCGCTCTGGAAGCGCTCTTCCCGCCGGGGCGCGAGCGTCTTGAGGAGGATGCGGTCGAGGTCGGGGTCAAGGTCCGCGCGGCGCTCGGTGGGGCGGGGCAGGGTGCCGTGCGCGATGGCCCCGAGGATCTGCGTCTCGTCGAGGTTGGGGAACAGCCGCGAGCGGGTCAGCTGCTCGAAGAGCACGATGCCGAGCGCGAAGACGTCGCTGCGGGCGTCGATGGGCTCACCGCGCGCCTGCTCCGGCGACATGTACCCAAGCTTCCCTTTGAGCTTGCCCGACTGGGTGTGCTGGCTGGCGATCTTCGCCACGCCGAAGTCGAGCACCTTGAGGCCGCCGTCGAAGGTGGCGAACAGGTTCTGCGGCGAGATGTCGCGGTGCACGATGCCCAACGGCCGGCCGTCGATGCCGATGCGGGTGTGCGCGCAGTGCAGGCCGTCGGCGGCCCAGGACATCAGCCGCACCGCGTGCTGGTCGAGCAGCGGGAGCTGGTGCTTGAGCCCCATGCGCCGCACCACCGACAGGTTCTCACCGTCGAGGTACTCCATCACGAGGTACATCGACTGCTCGACCTCCCCGAGGTCGAAGATCTGAATGACGTGCGGGTGGTTGAGCTGTGCCGCCAGCCGCGCCTCGGTGAGGAACATCTCGATGTGTTCCGGGTCCGACTCGAGCGCGTCGATCATGCGCTTGATGACGACGAGCCGCTCGAAGCCCTTGGGTCCCGACTGCCGGGCAAGCCAGATCTCCGCCATCCCGCCCTGGGCGAGCGGCGTCATCAGCAGGTACTGGCCGATCATCGACCCCGGTTCCCACAGGCCAGGTCGAGCGGCGCCGTTGGAGTCGGGCACTGCGAAGGAGTGTGGTGGGACCGTGTGTGACAGTCAATTTCGGTCATCGGCCGCGATGGCCGGCGATCAGCGCTGGGCGCGGAGCCGGGTCGATCTACGATGTGGGTGATGCGTCGATTTCTGTGCCTCGTGGCGCTGCTGCCCGTGGCAGCCCTGGCCGCTCCCAACCCGAAGCTCGCCGAGGCGAGGAAGTTCCTCGAGGACCTCGAGCTCGAGAAGGCCGCGCGCGCGCTCGCGGCCGCCGAGTCGCAGCCGGGGAACGACCGCGGCCAGACGCTCGAGATCCTCACCCTGCAGGGCATCGTCTTCGGCACGATGAACAAGGACGCGAAGGTTCGCGACGCGTTTCGGAAGCTGGTCATTCTCGACCCCGACGCGAAGCTGACGGGCGACCAGCCGCCGCGGGTGCGCACGCCGTTCTACGAGGCGAAGGAGTGGGTCGCGCAGAACGAGCCCCTGCAGCTCGAGGCAGTGGCGGGACCGCTGGGGAAGGGCACCGAGCTGGTGGTGACGGTGCGGCGGGACACCTTGCGGCTGGTGAAGAAGGTGCGCTTCCTGGTCGGGGCGGAGGCTCCACAGGAGGCCGTGGTCGAGAACAGCGCGGCGCGGGCCTCCGTCGAAGCGCCGGTCACCTCATGGCGCGTGGAGCTGTTGGGCGCGAAGGATGCCGTGCTGCTCGAGAAGGGGCCATTTCCGACGACGGGCACTCCAGTGGCGTCGGCGCCGAAGCCCGAGGTCCCCCCGGTTGTCCCCACGCCGGAGCCGCCACCGCCGGGAGCGGTCCAGGCACCAGCCGCTGCGACGGCGGCCCCCAATGGCTGGATGCGGCCGGTCAGCTTCGGGCTTGGCGGTGCGGCGGCCGTTGCGGCAGGCGTGGGCATCGCGCTCGGGGTCAGCTCATCCAGCACCCGGCAGTCCCTCTCGCAGTTGATGCCGAACGAGCGCGGCCTCATCGAGGGGCTCAGCCAGCGTCAAGCGCTCGCTCAGGAAGCCATGGCGAACCAGCAGGCCGTCATCGCCAACGTGTTGTTCGTGAGCGCCGCCGTGCTTGCGGGCACGGGCGTGGTGTTGTTCCTCCTCGGGGCGCCGGTCGAGCGCTCCGCCGTCAGCGTGTCGGTGTCGCCCGCGGGTGTGTTCGTCACGGGGGCGTTTCGATGATGCGAGCCAGGGTGGTGGCCCTCTGGGCGGTGTCGTCGGCCGTCGTCGCCTGCCAGTGCGGGCCGGTGGGGCTCGACGACAAGCGCTTCGCCTGTACGACGGATGACGACTGCGGCGCTGGAGCCGTGTGTCTCGACCGGGGCAGCGGCCGGGAATGTGTCGCCGGTGATGCGGGCGCCGCTGGAGGGAATGCCGGAGGACGTTCGGGTGGAGCGGCCGGAGGCGACGCCGGTGGAACCGCGGGTGGGGACGCCGGCGGCAGCGCAGGTGGGGACGCCGGCGGCAGCGCAGGTGGGGACGCTGGGGGCAGCGCAGGTGGGGACGCCGGCGGCAGCGCAGGCGGAGACGCTGGCGGCAGCGCGGGCGGAACGTCCGGAGGCAGCGCGGGTGGCGCGGCGGGTGGGACTTCTGGCGGTCGCGCGGGCGGTTCGGCTGGCGGGAGTGCCGGAGGCTCGGCTGGTGGCAGCGCAGGTGGTGCCTCCGGCGGGCGCGCCGGCGGCTCGGCGGGCGGCAGTGGTGGTGGCATGGGCGGAGGAGGGGCCGGTGGCGGCGCTGGGACGACGCCGACGCAGCTGGCGTTCACCACCCCAGCTCGCACCCAATCGACCTCGGTCTGCTCGGCGGCGCTCACCCTCGAGGCGCGGAACGCCGCCAACATGCCGGTGACGCCGTCGACGCCCCTCATGGTGGCGCTCACCGCCACCGCTGGCAGCGCCGTCACGTTCTTCACCTCATCGAGCTGCACCGCAGGGAGCGTCGCCACCTCGGTGAACCTGACGATGGGGAGCCCGACGGCGACGGTCTACGTCCGCGGAACGGTCGCGGGGACGTTCACGCTCACCGCGTCCTCCCCACCGCTCACGGCGGCCTCGCAGTCGACGACCTTCATCCAGGGCCCCGACTCGCTCGACTTCATCACGACCTTGCCGGTGGGTCTGCGGGGCGGGCAGTGCGTCGGGCTCACCTACCAGGCCCGTCGGGCGTTCATGCCGTTCATGGTGACGCAGAACATCACCATCGCCTTCAGCGCGACCTCGACCGTCCGGTTCTATTCGGACTTCGGCTGCACGATGCCCATCACCACGAAGACCCTCGCTGCGGGCGAGAGCACGGACGACGTGTTCATCCGGGTCTTGTCGACATCGGGAATCATCACCGCCACTGCCCCGTTCGGGAGCGACACCGAGTCCTTCACCGCGCCGCCCATCGTCCGCCGCGGCACGTGTCCGTTCTTCGCCCAGGTCCCCATCGACGGTGGCACGGATCCCGACGGCGGCACCATCGACGCAGGCTTCAGTCAGTCGCTCTCGCGCTCCTGCGGGTTCGCCCCAGCAGTGGCGACGACGGCGAACGCGATGCTCCTGGTACAGGTGACGACGACGCAGGATGCCGATCACCGTGACGTGATGACCCGGTGCCGGCTCCAGAGCACCAGCCTGGTCGGTTGTACTCGGCGGCAGGGCGTGGCGGCGGTCGACGTCCAATGGCAGGTCGTCGAGCTCGGCGCCGGGCTGCGGGTGCAGGCGCAGTCGTTCTCGACGTGTCCGAGCGCCATCGTCCCCTTCCAGTCGGTCGACCCCGCGCGCTCGTTCGTCTTGAAGACGCTGATGGCGGGCTCCGATGGAGAACTCGATGAGGCCGAGACGCTGCCGTACACGCTGGCCAGCGGTTCGCTCGTGACGTCGCCCGGCACCATGTGTGGCGGGCTCGACGTGCAGATCGTCGAGTGGGACGGCGTCTCGGTGGCCCGAGGCATCCTCGACGGCGGGTTCGCCCCGGGCGTCACCAGCGCGACGCTCCTGGGGCTTCCACCGGCCGGGAACAACCGCGTGCTGTCGTTGCAGGCGGGCACCTCGACGAACGCGAACTCCGTCACCTGTGGCCTGCTGGCGCGGGGCGCGATGCCTGGCCCGTCGGAGCTGACCATCAGCCGCGCGCTGAGAGACGCCGGCTGCCCGGCGACGCCGCTCGAGCGGGTGACGTTCGAACGAATCGACTTCGGAACCCGGGCGACGGTGCAGACCTTTCAAGTCACGATGGGCCCGAACGAGACGCAGCGCACCGAGGTCATCCCCTCGCCGGTCGACACCAGCCGAACGTTCGTCCTGTCGAGCAACCAGAGCATTCTGGGGCAGGGCCTCGGCGAGACGCTCAGCCCCCTCGCCAGTCGCCCCGCCGAGGGAGCGTTCTCGTTCGAGCTGCCGACGCCCACGTCGTTGCGGGTGACCCGGGGCCGCGCCTCGAGCGCTGCCCGCGTCACCGTCTTTGTCGTCCAGGTGGAGTGACGCCGTGGCCGACGAGAAGGACGCGCTCGAGCGCCGGTTGCTCGCGAAGATGACGAAGACGGTGCACGGCCACGGGCTGCTCCGCGACGGCGACCGCGTGATGGTGTGCCTGTCGGGCGGCAAGGACAGCTACACGATGCTGCACCTCGTCGACCGGCTCGTGCGCACGCTGCCGTTCCAGGTGCAGTGGGTGGCGGTGCACCTCGACCAACGTCAGCCCGGCTACGACGGCACGCCGCTGGTCCGCTGGCTCGAAGCGAAGGGGCACCGCTTCGAGGTTCTGTCGGAGGACACCTACGAGGTGGTCAAGGCGCGGCTGGACGAGGGACAGACGCCGTGCGCGACCTGCAGCCGGCTGCGTCGCGGCATCCTCTACACGGCGGCCGCGCGGCTGGGGTGCACCGCCATCGCGCTGGGGCACCACCGCGAAGACACGCTCGAGACCTTGCTGCTCAACCTCGTCTACACCGGCAAGCTCCAGGCGATGCCCGCCAGCTACGTCACCGACGACGGGCGCTTCCGCGTCATCCGCCCGCTCATCGCATGCGCCGAGGCGGACATCGCCCGGTTCGCCGCGCTCGAGGGCTTCCCGATTCTCCCGTGTACGTTGTGCGGCTCGCAGCCGGACCTCAAGCGCGAGGCGATGAACCAGCTCCTCACCCAGCTCGAGGCGCTCAACCCGAGGGTGCGCGAATCCATGCTGGGCGCGCTGGGCAACGTCCGCCCCACGCACCTGCTGGATTCGGACGTGGCCGAGGCCTGGCGCGCGCGGCCCGAGGCGCTGCCGGCGAAGTCGACGCCGAAGAGCACGGTGGCGCGCTTCCCGGCGCTCGCCGTGCACGCTCACCTCGACGGGTGGCTCCAGCCGCCTAGCGCCCCAGGAGCTGACGAACCTGGTCCATGAAGTCGAGCTCCTCGCCGTCCATGACGCCGTCGGCGGCGATGAGCGCCTCGCCGGCGGCGATGACGGCGTCGGGGCGGGTGCGAAGGAGCTGCAGGTTGGGCTGCGGGAGCGGCTTGCCCCGGTCGAGGTGGTCGAGCAGCACCTGCATCACCGCGTCGGGGACGTGCCAGGCCGGCCCCAGGTTCGCCACGAAGGCGCGCTCCTGCGGGTCGAGGGTGTCGTCGGCCCAGGCCACCTGGAGGAGCAGCTTGAGGGCCTCGGCATTGAAGAGCGGGTCGCTGGAGGGTGCAGGAATCATGTAGGACCAGCAGTGTAGCCGAAACCCGCCCCGGCTCTTCTCGTGCGGTACTCCGGTGGGCGCCGCAGAAAGTTTGATATCAATGCTTTCCACCATCGTCCGCCTCTCCGTGCAGTACCGCTTCGCCGTGACGGGCGGGCTCATCGCGCTGCTGGCGGGCGGGCTCTTCGCGGCGCGCACGCTGCCCATCGACGCGCTCCCCGACGTCTCGACGGTGCAGGTCACCATCATGACCGAGGCGCCGGGGCTCTCGCCCATCGAGGTCGAGCGCATGGTGACGGTGCCGATGGAACTCGCGCTCAACGGGGTGCCGCGCCTGGTCGAGCTGCGCAGCGTCTCGCGCCCGGGCCTGTCGGCGGTGACGGTGGTGTTCGAAGACGGCATGGACGTGTGGTTCGCGCGGCAATTGGTGAGCGAGCGGCTGCGCGAGGTGGTGGCCGAGCTGCCGGACTTCGTGCCGCCGCCGCAGCTCGCGCCGGTGTCGACGGGCCTGGGAGAGATCTTCACCTTCGTCGTGCGCAGCGAGACGGGCGACCACTCGGCCATGCAGCTGCGCACCCTGCTCGACTGGGAGATCGTCCCCCGCATCCGCTCGGTGCCCGGCGTCATCGAGGTCAACCCGATGGGCGGCGAGCTCAAGCAGTTCCAGGTGGTGGCCGACGTGAACCGGCTCAAGGCCTACCGCGTGTCCCTCCACGAGATGCGGGAGGCCTTGCGCAACGCCACCTCGTCGGTGGGCGGCGGCTACATCGAGCGCGGCGGCGAGGTGCACCTCGTGCGCGGCAACGGGCTGCTCAACAGCGAAGAAGACATCGCCAACGTGGTGGTGCGCGGCGGCGACCAGCGCGTGCTGGTGCGGCACGTGGGCGAGGTGAAGGTGCGCTCGGCGCTGCGCTACGGCGTCACCACGCGCGACGGCGAGGGCGAGGTGGTGACGGGCACGGTGATGATGCTGCTGGGCGCGAACAGCCGCGAGGTGACGAAGCTGGTGAAGGCGCGCGTGAGCGAGGTGCAGGCCGACCTCCCGCCGGGCGTGCGCATCGAGGCGGTGTACGACCGGTCGGACTTCGTGGGCCGCACGCTGGACACCGTCTTGAAGAACCTCATCGAGGGCGCGGTGGTGGTGCTGGTGGTGCTGGCGTTGTTCCTCGGCAGCTTGCGCGGCGCCATCGCGGTCGTCCTGGGCATCCCCGCTTCGATGAGCCTGGCGCTCTTCGGCATGCACGTCTTTGGCGTGACGGGCGACCTCATGTCCCTGGGCGCCATCGACTTCGGCTTCCTCGTCGACGGGCCCATCGTCTTGCTCGAGGCCATCATGGCGGCGCTGGCGGGGCGGGAGCTCAAGACGCAGCAGGAGCGCCTGCGGGGCTTCGTCGCGGCCGCGGCGCCGGTCGCACGGCCGGTGGCGTTCTCGGTGGCCATCATCATGCTCGTCTACCTGCCGCTGCTCGCGCTCCAGGGCGTCGAAGGGAAGATGTTCCGCCCCATGGCGACGGTGATGGCCTGTGCGCTGTTCGGCGCGCTCTTCTATTCCGTCGTCATCTTCCCGGGCGTGCTGGCCCTGCTGCTGGGCGAGGTCGACCACGGCCCGCGGTGGCTCGAGGCGCTTCGACGACGGTACGAGGCCGCGCTGCCGACGATGCTCGCCTACCGCGTGCCGTTGCTGGCCGGCATGGTGGTGCTCTTCGTCACCTCGATGTGGGTGATGGGGCAGCAGGGCGCCGACTTCGTCCCCCGCATCGACGAGGGCGACGCCGTGCTGACGATTCGGCGCGCGCCCTCCATCGCGCTCACCGAGGCCCGGCGGCTCGACCTCGACGTCGAGAAGGTGATGAAGCGCTTCCCCGAGGTCGTCACCACGCTGGCCTTCACGGGCCGCGCAGAGCTCGCCTTCGACCCGGTGGGCAATGACAACACCGACGTCCTCGTGCGGCTCAAGCCGAGGAAAGACTGGAAGACGGCGAAGGACCTCGACGGGTTGTCGGAGGCCTTCAAGACCGCCATCGAGCGGGAGGTGCCCAACACCTTCGTCTCGGTGAGCCAGCCCATCGAAGACCGCACCAACGAGCTCATCTCGGGCAGCCGCGCCGACGTGGCGATTCAAATCTTCGGGCCCGAGCTCGAGGTGCTCGTCGACAAGTCCAACACGCTGGGCGAGCTGATGCGCACCGTGCCTGGCACCGGAGACGTGCGCATCGAGCGGCTGCTCGGCATGCCGAACCTCGTCTTCACGCCTGACCGCGAGCGTCTGGCCCGCTACGGGGTGGAGGTGGCGGACGTCTTCGAGACGCTCGAGGACGCGCGGGTGGGTGAGCGGGTGGGCGTCATCTACGAGGGCCCGCGCAAGTTCGACCTGCGACTGACGGCGCCGCCGGTCGAGGCCACCACCGAGGGCTACGGCGATCTCTTCGTGGAGACCCAGAATGGGCAGCTGGTGACGCTCCACGAGCTCGGCAAGCTGGAAGACACCGAAGGCCCGGCGACGGTGCGGCGGGAGAACTTCTCGCGCACGGTTCGGGTCGAGGTGAACCTGCGCGGGCGGGACCTCGTGTCGTGGGTGAGCGAAGCGCAGGCGCTGGTGGAGAAGAGCCTGCCGTTGCCGAGTGGCTACACCGTCACGTGGGGCGGCCAGTTCGAGAACTTCGAGCGCGCACAGAAGCGCCTCGCCATCGTGGTGCCGCTGGCGCTCCTCATCATCTTCTCGATGCTGGTGCTCACCTTCGGCTCGGTTCGGCTGGCGATGGCCGTCTTCTCGCTGGTGCCGCTGGCCCTCATCGGTGGCGTGGTGGGGCTGGTGGCGCGCGGCATGACGTTCAGCCTCCCCGCGGCGGTGGGCTTCATCGCGCTGGCGGGCGTGGCGGTGCTCAACGGCATCGTGATGGCCACCGACGTGCGCAAGCTGGTCATCGAGGGCCTGCGCCTGGAGGACGCGGTGGTGAAGGGCGCGGCGCACACGTTGCGGGCCGTGCTGACGACGGCGGCCGTGGCGGCGTTGGGCTTTGCGCCGATGGCCTTGTCGACGGGCGCGGGCAGCGAGGTGCAGCGGCCGCTGGCCACCGTCGTCATCTTCGGCATCGTCGGCGCCACCGTGCTGATGCTGGTGGTGTTTCCCGGCATCTTGATGCTGACCCTGCGGAGCTGGCGGCCCGAGTCGACGATGCCGCTCGATGCAGTGCCGGCGTCGGTGGAGTCCCCGGGGGACGCGTCGGCCCAGGCCTGACGAGCGCCGGCGGGTGGCTGGCGTGGCCGATGGCCGGGGCTCAACGCGTCGTGGACGTTTCGGCCTCGTGCGCCGTGGTCGCCGCGCCCGGCGCCATCGTCCTGGGGAGCAGCAGGAACCCCGCGGCCACGCTCGCCACGGCGGCGAGCAGGCTGGCCAGAAGGACGCCCACCTTCGCTGCGGCCAGCAAGGACGGGTCGACGAAGGCCAGCTGGGCGATGAAGAGCGACATGGTGAAGCCCACCCCAGCGACCAGCCCGAGGACCAGGAGGTGACGTGGCCCGAGGCCAGACGGGAGCGACCCCAGGCCCAGGCGCGTCGCGAGCCACGAGGCCAGGATGATGCCCAGCGGCTTTCCCAGCACCAGGCCGACCACCACGGCCGTCGTGACCTGCAGCGAGGTGGCCGAGGTGGGGCCAGCGTCCAGCGAGACGCCCGAGTTGGCCAGCGCGAAGACCGGCATGATGGCCCACGCCACCACCGGGTGGAGCTTCTCGATGAGGCTCTCTGCGGGCGACATGGCCTCGCGTCGGGCCCGGTCGACGAGGACCAGGTGGCCAGCGAGGTCGTGCGCGGAGAGCGCCGACGCGGCGCCGGTGACGACCGAGAGCTGCTGCTGAACCTGCTCGACGAATCCTGCAGGTCCAAGCCACGCACGGACTGGGGTCATCAGCCCCACCAGCACGCCTGCGATGGTGGGATGAACCCCAAACCCGTAGACGCCCGCCCACGCGACGATGGCCGGTGGCACGTAGGCCCACTTGGAGCGAACGCCGAAGCCCTGGAGGAGGAGAATCGCTCCGAAGCCCACAGCGCCGACCAGCGCGGCACTCCAGGACAGCTCGCTCGTGTAGAACAGCGCGATGACGACGATGGCGCCCAGGTCGTCGATGACGGCGAGCGCCAGCAGCAACACGCGGAGCGCCGGGGGGGCTCGAGGGCCAAGCAGGGCCAGAATCCCGACGGCGAACGCGATGTCGGTGGCCATCGGCACGCCCCAGCCGGCTCGACTTTCCGGGGCCCCGGCGACCGTGAGGTAAAGGGCTGCCGGCACCACCATGCCACCCAACGCCGCGAAGGCCGGGAGGGCCGCTCGGCGCATCGTCGAGAGCTCTCCCTGATGCACCTCCCGTCGAATCTCGAGCCCCACCACGAAGAAGAAGATGACCATCAGGCCGTCATTGACGACCCACAGCAGGCTCCGCTCGAACGCGAACGGGCCCACGCGAACGCCGAGGGGCGCGTTCCAGAACGAGAACCACGCGTCGCGCCAGGGCGAGTTCGCGGCCACCATCGCCACGGCCGCGCACCCCAGGAGCACCAGCCCGCTGGCTGCCTGGACCTGGAGGAAGCGATCGACCGGCCGCCGCGCGAGTTCTGCAAGGCGCATCAAGGGGGCGAGGGCTTCGGGAGGGGGCGTCATGGGCGGTAGCTTTCGCCGCTGGCCAGCGCCGTCAAGAAGTCCCGCGCGGCGGTTGCTGCGACTCTGGCGCGTGACGGTTTCTTGAGACACCTCATTGGGGTGAAGATCGCCTTGGAGGTGATTGATGGGGAAGCGAGCGAAGGAAGAGCGCGGTCGGTACACCGCGAAGAGGAAGGT
>JBILEB010000196.1:0-12333 GCA_044352295.1 Myxococcaceae bacterium | reverse complement strand
CGAGCATCGTTCGGTCGAGGTCAGTGCGAACGTCGCTCTCGTCGAAGAGCGACGCCGGCTCGGTGGGACGAGGCGCCAGGTCCTGCAAGGCGACCCGGTGCGTCGGGCAGACCCGCAGCGACAGCTCGAAGGCCTGCCCGCAGGTGGGGCAGGTGCCCAGCGCGCGTGGGCGCGGTCCCTTGCTGTCAGTCATGGCGCTTGCGGCCGACGAGCTTCTTCGCCCGGTCGGAGATGGACTGCAGCTTGCGTGTCACCGTCTTGCGGGAGACCGAGAGCCGCGCCGCAGCCTCCTGCCGCTCCTCGTCACCGGCCAGCACCGACAACGCGATGTCGCGCGAGACGGTGCCCAGCTCGTTCATCAGCTTCTTGGAGAACTCCCGTGCCTCGTATTGGGCCGTCAGCCGGTGCGAGGGGTCGGGCGGCGCTGCCTTGCCCTCTTCGGGCTCGGCGTCGAGCGATTCGGTGCGCTTGGAGCCCCGAAGCAGCGACAGGCAGTGGTTGGTGGCCGTCTGGAGCAGCCACCCGAGCAGCGCCTGCGGGTGGGTGAGGCGCTGCTCGTGCGCGGCGAGCTTGAGGAACACGTCCTGGGTCGCGTCCTCGGCAGCAGCCGGGTCTTTGAGCAGGCTCAGGCACCGACGATACACGGCCGCCTTGTGGCGCTCGTACGCTGCCTGCACCTGGGGAGAAAAGCCGCTCACCTCTCGGTATTCTGGCCTGCGAGGCGGGGGAGATCCACCCGTGGCCCGCGGAGCGTGGCGGGCGAGAGGCTCAACTTCGACCCCGGGTCGTTGATGGAGAGACTCCAGCCCGGGTGTTGCTTCGCCCAGGCTCGCAGGAGGGCATACACGTTCCCGGCGAGCTCGCCGTGGTTCCACGTATGGCGTGTTGCTGGAATCCACTTTCCTGCCACGAGTTCGCCAGACTGAGCGTCGGGGTCGAGACGAGCTGCCTGCTCGAGCGTCATCGCGTCGGCTGGAATCCGGTGTTCCACGCTCCAAACCGTAGTGCGCGAGGGCGTGAGGCGGCAACGCTCGCCCGCCCCGGCGAGACGTTCGTCTTCGAGCCGCGGTGGCGTCGTGCCAGAGTCCGCTCTCCCGTGAGTGACGACCGGCTCGACCCATCGCAAGCGGCGCCTTTCTTGAGCGCGTGCGTGGCGCTGGCCCGCGCGCCGGTGCACGCGCTGACGTGGACCCAGCCCGCCCTCGAGGCGCTCGAGGCCGCGTACGCCGAGCGTCCGTTCCTCTACGCGCCCACGCTGGTGCTGGACTTGACGGTGCTGCTCCAGGGCGAGCGGTTGTCCCCCATCGAGGTCGAGGCGCCGCAGTCCGTGCGGGACGCGCTGCGGGCCTACGAAGACCACGTGCTGGCGCGGCTGACGGCCGACCGTCGATGGACGCGCGTCGCCGAAGGCGTGGTGGCCGCGCCGAAGGAGTTCCGCGCCGTCGCCATCGCGCTGGTGGTGACGCAGGTGGTGCAGCGGCTCGGCGCCGAGGGTGGCACTGGCATGAGCCAGGCCGTCGTGCGCCGGCTGTCCACGCAGCCCGTGTCGGACGTGCTGGAGGCCGGCCGCGCGGCGCTGACGGTGCCTGCGTTGGCCGCGCGGGTCGCCGAGGGCTTTCAGGTGCTGGCGCGCGCCGCCCGTCGCTCGCGGGAGCTGCTCTCGGACGCCGAGGTGTTCCTCGTCGAGAACGTCACCGCGCTGCGGTCGCTGGGCGCGCGCGTGGCCCTCACGCAGCTCGCGACGGCCGCCCAGCAGGTCGAGGAGCGGCTCCCCAGCCGCCTCAAGGGCCACGTCTTCGAAGACGGCGACGCGCCCACCTCGCTCGAAGAGGACAGCGCGTTTCCCGTGGGTGGCTTCTCCAGCATCGCCACCTCGGGCACGCTCGAAAACCTCGTCACCTCCGAGCTCATCTACATGGACGACGACGGCGCGGCGCGGCCCGACCTCTTCGACGTGCGCTTCGTCGAGGGTGAGCTCCTCTACTACGCGCGCGACGAGTCGGTGGCGGTGCGTCGTCGTCGGCGCGTGGTGCTGGTGCTCGACGCCTCGCTCGCCGAGGCGCGGGTGCTCGACGTGAAGGGCGCCTTCCAGCGGCTGGTGTGGCTGCTGGGCGCGCTGACGGCGCTGGTGCGAAAGATGGCCGACTGGTTCGACAGCGAGGCGCTCACCTTCGAGCTCGTGTTCGTCCGCGGCCGCGAGGCCCCTCTGACGGAAGAGCTCGGCGTCACCACGCTGGTGCTGCGCGAGTTTCGTGAGCGTGGCCAGGTGGAGTTCAAGGAAGCCGAGACCGCCGCGCAGGCCTGCCGCGAGGCGCGCGAGACGTGGAACCAGCGCGCCCGGGTGCTGGTGTTCGGAACGCGCTTCCCCACGGGCCTCGACGAGACGAACCAGCCGGACGCGTGGGTGAGCCTCGAGCGAGCGAGGCCCGAGGTGTCGTGGCGGGTGGGGCCGGCGCCGGTGGTCGAGACCGACGCCTCGGCCGCGGACGGGTGGGCGCAGGTGGTGCGGGCGCTCCTCGATGGGCTGCTCGCGCCCATGAAGCGCCGGTAGTCGGCCGGTGCGCCTCCGTCGAGTCCAGTCCGTTCAGCCGACGGTGAGGTGCTTCAACTCAATGCCAGGTCCCGGACTTGTTCGATTCTGGAACGAACGAAGAAGGGATGCAGAGGAGTCCTGGGAATGTTGAATCAACTACACGAGTAGAATTCGCTCGTTGCGGGTCGACGCTTTCAGGTTTGTCAAAGTCCTGTCGTGGTGGACTTCGAGGCCTGAGTCTCGCGGTCGACTGGTTTACAGCGGCCCGTCGCCGAACAGCCGTTCACGGCGCACGTTGGTCGGCGTCGTCGAACCCGGCGCAGGCATGTCCCCGAAGACCCGGTACACCTCGAGGGCGACGATGTTCTTCTCCGCGGGCCAGCCGAGCGCGGCGGGGCGGCGGTAGAGGTAGTCGCGGAGGTTGCGCCAGTGGTGCTTCCATCCCGGCATGCGCGAGTGCACCTCGCACCAGTGCTGGTTCATGAACCAGGGCCCGTGCGCGAGGGCCTCGAAGTCCGGCGGCTGGCCCGTGAGCGGGTCGACGTGGGTGCCATCGGCGAGCGTCGCGTCCACCACCAGGCGGGTATCCTGCTTCGGCACGTCGGGCGCGAACATCGACCACCCCTGCGGCACCTGCCAATACAGGATGATGTCCGTCATCCATTGCGGGCGGATGGCAGGCTTGAGCGCGGGTGGCACGGCCCAGTTCTCCATGAGGAGCTGGCTGATGACCGCGATGAGGATGAGGGCGGGCCCAAGGAACCGCACCGCACCGCCGAGCTGCTGGATGAACGCCGGCGCGGGCGGTCGCGGTGGCCGGTGGACGAGCTGGGCGTCGAGCGTGACGAGCACCCAGTGGAGCGCCGGGAAGAGCGGCGTCACGAGGAACGCGAACCACCGCCAGCCCGGGAGCGCCTTCGCGATGACGGTCACCTCGGCCGGGCCGAGGCGGGTCCCCGGCACCGCCTCGAACGTCAGGCGCTGGGCTAGGTCGAGCCGCGCCGCGAGTCGTACGCCGAATCGATGCAGGGCGCTCGCCGGGTCGTAGCGAACCGTGGTGACCGGCTCGCGGCGCCACCGCTGCTCGAGCCAGTCCCACAGCCCGGGCGTCACCGTCAGCAGACCGAACGTCATCATCGAGTACGAGAACGGGCCGAGCGTCGTCATCATCGCGATGCCACCGTGAAGGCCCCAGATGCAGGCGAGCGCGAGCGGTCGCAGCTTCTCCTGCGCGAAGGGCGACAGCAGCAGCACCACGAGGCTGCCCTCGAGGACGAGCGTTCCGTACGTGAGGGCGGGGCTGAGGAAGCCGGGCTCATGCAGCCGAACCACCTCGGCGAGCGAGGTGGCCATGCGGTTCTGCCAGAGCAGGTAGTGCACCGCGCTCCCGTCGCGCCACGAGTCGCCCACCTTGTGCACGGTGTTGAAGAAGTAGATGGCGGCGAAGTTGAAGAAGATGCCGAACACCGCGAGCCCGGAGCGTGTCTTCGGCAGGCCCTCCAGCCACCCGCGTCGGGCAAGGGCCTCACCGGTGCGCTCGTCATGGTGCGAGAGGCTCTTCAGGAGCGCGTCGAGCGAGAAGCGGTCTCCGAGCGGGATGAACACCGTCCACAGCGCGATGATGTTCATCACCACCGTGCCGCCGTGTTGGGGCAACAGGAAGCGGAAGTTCACCGACTCGAGCGCCAGCAACGCGAGCACCTGCATCACCCGCGTCCACAGCCCCAGCGTGTAGGCGACGTAGATGACGAGGATGACGGCCATCGCGAGCCGCACCTCGGTGGGCGTCGAGAACCCCGACAGGAGCGACCAGTACCCCGGCGTCGGCGGGAGGAAGAGGGCGTAGTGGTTCGGCCAGATGCCGTCGTTCGAATAGAAGCTGACGAGGTCGTCGCCGAAGAAGCCGGTGCGGTCGAGCAGGTTGCCGATGAGGAGCAGCCCGAAGCCGATTCGGAAGAGGCCCAGCGTGCGGGTGTCGAGCGTGCCCCACCGCGCCAGGACGAATGGCCACATGGCGCGCTGCTTACACCACCGCGACGACGGGAGAAGGTGTGCGAGGCTTTGAAGCGCTCGTGGACACGTTCCCCTGCCTCGAAGTGGTGAGCCCGGTGTCCGACGGCGCGGCCGTGCGGCGAGGGGACCGTCTGGCGTTGGTCGACGGGTTCTCCATCGGCCGCCACCCCGACAGCGGGCTGCAGGTCCTCGCCGGAACGCTCGCGCCCCGGCACGCCCACTTCGAGTTCAAGCATCAGCGCTGGTGGGTGTTCGACCGCGGCTCGACGAATGGCACCCGCAAGAACGGCGTGCGCATGCGGGACGCCGAGGTGCAGCAGGGCGACGTGGTGGAACTGCCGAACGGGCTGGCGCTGCGGGTCTGGCTGAGGGCACCGCCCGACGAGAACGTCGAGCTCGAACGCAGGCTGCTCGAGGACCTCGACGACGACGAGCGATGGTTGGTGTGGGGCGACTGGCTCCTCGAGCACGGCAACCCCGTTGGCCAGCGCGTGCTGGGGGAGCCGACGGACGCCGAAGACGATGCGCGGGCGTTGGGAAGTCTGGGCAGCGCGTGGCATGACGGCTGGCTCGACGTCGACTTTCACCATGGCTTCCCCCGGCGTGTCGTCGTGCGAGGGCCCGCGCCCGTGTTGCCGCTGGTGGAGACGCCCACGCGGTTGGTCGCGCGGGTGGTGACGGAGCCCGCGTGTCGGTTTCTGCGGCACCTCGAGGTCGACCCCGCGAGCTTTGGTACTGGGCTCCAGGCGACGGAGGAGACGCTGCGGGTGGTGTCCCTGCTCGCGACGATGCCCGCGCTCGCGCCGCTGGAGACGGTGCGGGTCGGTCCCATGAACCTCGCGTCGTTGCCGGAGTCCGTCCAGGCGACGTGGAGCGACGTGCAGGCCCGCTACCCGCGCCTCACCACGCCTCTGGAGCGGGTCTTCTTCTCAGCGAGCCAGGCCACGCTCGAGGTGGTGCGCGCGCCGGCGGGTGTGTCGTTGCGGCCCGCGCCCGGACGCAGCATCGGCCTGTCGAACCTGCACCCCAACTTCATCGGACAGCTCGACGAGTGCGCGGTGTTCGTCACCTGCGAGGCCGAGCACGAGGCCGCGCGGCTCGCCCTGCGCGTCGAAGCCGAAGGGCACCGCTGGTTCATCGAAGACATCGCGGGCCTCACGCGCGGCCGGAACGCGTTGGCGCCCGCGCTGCGCGTCAATGGGCGGGAGCAGCTCCACGCGCACCTGCGTGATGGGGACGTGCTCGAGCCCATGGAAGGCTTCACGCTGCGGTTTCGACTCCGCTGAACCTTTGGGAGACACCCCATGAGCCTGGTTGCGTCCGATGTGAAGAAGCGCTCCACCGTCAGTGGACCCGTGTCGGGCGACCCGTGGGCGGCCGTCGAGGGCTGGGCGCCGAAGCACGGCTACGCACTCAAGGCCGGCGCGGGCACGTCGACGCGCACGTACCAGAAGGGCTCCGGTCTTCTCGTCGCGCCGATGATGCTGGTGGTGTCGCTGTCGGGCCCCACGCTCACGGTGCAGGGGTGGGTGCAGCCCACGTTCATCGCCCGGCTGTTCGCGTTCTTCCTCATCCCCGCCGAGACGAACATCGGCACCGACGGCTTCGTGATGTTGATTCCGCGTCGCATGGCGAACAAGGCGGTGAACGAGTTCCTCCAGCAGCTGGGCCTGCCGCTCATTCCGTGACGGGCCATCGGGCATGATTCCACGAAGGCTCAACATCGCCGCGGTAACGTGCGGCTCCATGACGAAGAAGGCATGGCTGGTGTCGTTGATGCTCGGGCTGTCGTGCGCACGGGTCCCGCCTCGGACCGCGCTCGATGCGCAGCCCGTCGTCCTGCTCAACGCGTTCTTCGGGCTCGACGACGCCATTCCTGGCAATGCCGCCGGCCTGTGCCTCGACGCGCCGGGGCGAGATGGCATGCCGGTGACCTTCTCCCAGCGCCTGTCGGGCCAACCGAGTCCGCGCGCGTTCCGGGTGACGACCCGCAGCGGGCTGGAGAAGACGCCGCTGTGCGCCACCACCGCGCCGGCGAATGAGCGGAGCGAGAACCACACGGTGCTCCTGCTGGGCGACCTCGGCTCAGCTGAGGATCCACCGGCCACCGTGTCCGTCGTCGAGCCGCTGCGCTTCGAGGGCGGCGTCTCGGGCGAGGGCGCTTCGGTCAGCGTCACGCCGCTCGAAGCCGGGCCGACCCTGGTGCTGGCGATTGGGTATCGCCCATCGGACCTCGACACCGACTGTCCCGCCTCCACGCGCCAGGTGGTGATGGTGGTGTGGGCCGGCGGTGTGCGGCCAGTGGCGGGGGCCGACCAGGAGACACACCGTCAGGCGTACACGGTGGTGACGAGCGCCGGGCCGGTGATGCCCTTCGCGCTGGGAGACTTGAACGACCAGGACAACTACGTGCACCTCTGTCTCGACGCCGAGGCGCCGGCGGAGCGCGTGGAGGCCCGTGCGGGCGTGCTCATCGACCCGCGTGACGACGTCAACCCGGCGACGTCGGTGGCAGTGAGCCGCTGAGCCGCAGGTCGCGCCACGTCGTGACGAGCTGTGCGACCTGTTCGAGCGAGGGCTTCTCGGCGCACGTTGGCGTGTCCAGCACGTCGCCACCGTCGAGCTCGAGCCGGAGGAAGTAGGCGTCCGGCCCGTCAGAGGACGACTGCGTCATCACGCTCGCGCCTCGCACCTTCCGCAGTGGAACCCGGCGTACATGTCGTCGGCGCAGCGCGGTGTCGGTCACTTCGAGGATTTCCTGGGACCCGCGCTCGATGATGATTCGGCGGCTTCGTCCCAGCAACGCGGCCATCAGGAACGTCGCCGAGACGCCAAGGGCTCCGAGCGAGATGACGAGCGCGAAGACAAACATCGGCGAGGCGGGAGAGAGCCACCTCGGCTTGAAGAGCAACTCATACGGCGCGAGCCACGGCACCAACGCGAGCGCCCCGATCAGCAGACGGCCCAGCGGCGTGAGGCGGGATTCCAGCTCGACCCGCCCGTCGGTGATTCGCAGCGTCGCCACGGGGAGCGACGAGACTCCGGTTGGGGCGGACTGACAAGCCTCCCTACCGCTGCGCGCGCCGCCTCCAGCGATCCCGGTCGAACTGAAGGGGAGGAGACTCATGACACTCCAATTCTCGCCGGAGCCCGGTGGTAAAGCAGGTTCATGTCGCTCGACTCGTGGATCTCGGAACGCGCGCAGGCCATCGATGACGCCCTGGCGGCGCTCGTCGAGGTGAACTCGTTCTCTGGCAACCAGGCCGGCGGCAACACGCTCGTCACGCGCCTCGTCGAGCTCTTCGCCATCCCCGGTCTCACCGCGCAGCGCATGCCCTCGGGCCGGTTCGCCGACCACGTCATCTTCCGCACGAAGGGCCAGCGCGGTGAGGCGCCCCTCGCGCTGCTGGGCCACGCCGACACCGTCTTTCCTCCGGGTGTCTTCGAGGGCTACCGCGTCGACGGAGCCCTGCGCCGCGGCCCCGGCGTCCTCGACATGAAGGGCGGGCTCGTCAGCATCGCGTTCGCGCTCGAGGCGTTGGCTGAGTCGAAGGGGCTCGACGCGCTTCCACCGCTGCGGGTCGTCATCGTGAGCGACGAAGAGGTAGGGTCTCCCGAGGGCGCGCCGCTCATCCGGGCGTTCATCGGCGGCGCGCAGGCCTGCCTCGTCTTCGAGCCGGGCCGCAGCAACGACGCCATCGTCACCGAGCGGCAGGGCACGGGCTCCATCGTCTGTCGCGCGCACGGGAAGGCGGCGCACTCGGGCAACGCCTACTGGGACGGCGTGAGCGCCATTCGTGCGCTCTCGAAGTTCGTCGACGCTGCGGAGGGTCTGAGCGACCGGAAGAGCGGCACCATCGTCAATGTCGGCACCATCAGTGGCGGCACCTCGAAGAACACCGTTCCGGCCGAGGCCAGCGCGGGCGTGGACTTGCGCTTTCAGACGCCGCCCGATGGTGAACGGCTCGTCTCGAGCTTGCGGGAGGTGGCGACGAAGGCCGCCGCCGCGGTGCCTGGCGCAAAGGTCGAGGTCGAGCCAGGCCCGATGCGGCCGCCGATGAACAAGGCCGCGGGCGTGGACGAGCTGCGCCGTCGCTACGGGAAGTGTGCGCGCGCCGTGGGCCTGTCAGATGAGGAGGCCCCCCGGCAGGGCGGTGGGAGTGACGGGAACACCGCCGCAGCCATGGGCATCCCCACCATCGATGGGCTGGGCCCCCGCGGGAAGGGTTTTCACACGCCCGACGAGCAGATCGAGTTCGACACGCTGCTCGCCCGCACCCGCGCGCTGGCGAACTTCCTCGCCGGGTTCGCGCGGTGACCATCCCGAGTCGACTGGTTTTTCGAGCAAACCTCGGCGACCGAAGGGAAACCGCGCCGTAGAACGCGATGAACGAGGCGCCGTGCCTCGATGCTTCTGGAGACCCACACCATGGCCAAGACGCTCCCCCTCACCGGTACTCCCTCGAGCGCGGTGCTCTCGCAGCTCAAGGCGCTCCACGCCGACGACGCGAGGTGGAAAGACGGGCGAACGTTTTCCCTCGTCTACAACGCCGGTGACGAGGTCTCGCAGTTGCTGAAAGACGCGTACGGCGAGTTCATCGCCGAGAACGGGCTGTCACCCGTGGCGTTCCCCTCGCTGCGCCGCATGGAGTGTGAAGTCGTCTCGATGGCCGCGGGCCTCATGCACGGCGATGCCGACGTCGCGGGCACGATGACGAGCGGTGGCACGGAGTCCATCATGATGGCGGTGAAGGCCGCGCGGGACTTCGGCCGCAAGGAGCGCGGCATCACGGCGCCGGAGCTGCTCGTCCCCGCCTCCATTCACCCGGCCTTCGACAAGGCGGCGCACTACTTCGGGGTGAAAATCATCCACGCGAAGCTGGGGCCCGACTTCCGCGTCGACCTCGCCGACGTCGAGGCGCGCCTCACCGCGAACACCATCATGGTCGTCGGCAGCGCGCCGCCGTACCCGCATGGAGCCATCGACCCCATCACCGAGCTCGCGGCGCTGGCGACGAAGCACGGCGTGTGGATGCACGTCGACGCCTGCCTGGGCGGCTTCTTCCTGCCGTTCGCGGAGAAGCTCGGCCGGCCGCTCCCGCCGTGGGACTTCCGGGTGCCAGGCGTCGTCAGCATCTCCGCCGACCTGCACAAGTACGGCTACGCAGCGAAGGGCGCCTCGGTGGTGCTGTACCGGAACGCCGGCTTCCGTCGGCACCAGTTCTTCACCTGGGGTGGCTGGAATGGCGGCCTCTACGCCTCGCCCTCGTTCTGTGGGACCCGTCCAGGCGGAGCCATCGCGGCGGCCTGGGCGGTGATGCACCACCTCGGCGAAGCGGGCTACCTCGAGCGGGCGCGCTCCATCCTCGCGACGACGGACGCGATGAAGCAGGCCATCAACGCCATCCCCGGCCTGCGCGTGTTGGGCGAGCCGCACGTGGGCGTGTTCGCCTTCGGCTCCGAGTCGCTCAACGTCTACGAGTTGGGCGACGCGATGGACGCGCGCGGCTGGAAGCTCGATCGGCAGATGGACCCACCCGCGCTGCACTGCATGGTGACGCCGGCGCACGCCGCGGTGAAAGACGTGTTCGTGAAGGACCTCACCGAGTGCGCGGGGGCGTTGACGGCGGGCCACCCGGCGCCCGAGGGCAGCGCCGCGATGTACGGCATGGTGGGCTCCATCGGAGATCGTTCCCAGGTGAACGAGTTCCTCCTCGACTTCCTCGACGGCCTCTTCGAGCGCGTGTGACGCCTGCGGGGCTGGCGGCGCTGGTGCTGGTGAGCTTCCTCGTCGAAGCGGCGGCGGGCTTCGGCAGCATGGTGGTGGCGCTCACCGTGGGCGCCCTCTTCGCGCCGGTGGACACGCTGCTGGGCCTGTTGGTGCCGGTGAACCTGGCGTTGTCCGTCTATCTCGTGGCGCGCGGGTGGCGACACGTCGACTGGCGGTTTCTCGGTCGGCGGGTGGTGCCGCTGATGACGGTGGGCCTCGTCGTGGGGACGGTCCTCACCCAGGTGGTGGACGCGCAGGTGGCGAAGCCGGCGTTCGGCGCATTCGTGGTGCTGGTGGCGGGCTGGCAACTTCGCGCGGCGCTGTCGGTCGAGTCGTCGCGTCCCTTGCCCGAGGCGGGCCGGGTGCTTGGGCTCCTCGGCGCGGGCGTGGTGCACGGCGTCTTCGCGACGGGAGGGCCGCTCGCCGTCTTCGTCTCGGCGCGCGAGCTGTCCGACAAGCACGCCTTCCGCGCGACGCTGTCGGCGCTGTGGGTGGTGATGAACGCGCTGGTGGTGCCGCGGCTGGTGCAGGCGGGCGCGGTGACCGGGTCAACCCTCGTGACGAGCGCGTGGCTGCTGGTGCCGTTGGCGGCGGGGACGGTGGTGGGTGAGCGCCTTCACGCGGCGCTCGCCGAGAAGACGTTTCGGGTGGCGGTGGCGGCGTTGCTCGTCGTCGCGGGCCTGGTGTTGGTGGTGGGCTCGCTGTCGGGACCATGAAGCAGCGAAGTTGAGTCCTTGAGTCGCCCTTCCAGACGAGCGAGGCATGCTTGCGGCGACGGTGGTCGGCGGCCGACGTGCGGGGCCAATCTGCTCGATGTACTGTCCGTTGTGTGAAGAACCCTCTCGTCACCTACGCCGAGTACATCGCTCGCGAGCGCACGAGCGCCGAGAAGCACGAGTTCCTGCGTGGCGACGTGTGGGCGATGGCGGGCGGCACCCCGGAGCACGGCCGACTCGCACTGCGGATGGCGTCTGCGCTTCAAGCGGCTCTGGGCTCGCGGCCGTGTGTCGTTTACAGCTCCGATGTTCGAATTCGCATTCTGAGCACCGATCGATCGACGTACCCGGATCTGTCCGTCGTCTGCGGCCAGGACGAGCGCGCCTCCGATGACCCCGACGCCATCACCAACCCGGTCGTCATCGTCGAGGTCCTCTCGCCCACCACGGAACGCGCCGACCGCGGAGACAAGTTCGCTCACTACCAACGGCTGCCCTCGTTGCAGGAGTACGTGCTGGTCTCGCAAGACGGTCCGCGGATCGAGGTGTTCCGGCGACAAGGTGCCTCGTGGCTGCTCACCATCTTCGAAGCGGGCGCGAACGTGTCACTCGCCTCCATCGACGCCACGCTGTCGGTCGATGAGATCTACGCCGATCCACGCGCGCCGTAAGCCGGCTGCTTCCCGATCGGAGGACGGCCGGCTCCGGCTTCCGTTGGGAGTCCGGGTGAGCTCTGGTGTCGAGATGATGAACCTCCTCGTCTTCAGCACCCGCGCGTGGGACCGGCAGTTCCTCACCGCGCAGAACCGCGACGGGCGGCACCAGCTCACCTTCCTCGAGTCACGACTCGACGCCACCACCGCCGCGCTCGCGAAGGGACACCCGGCCGTATCGACCTTCGTCAACGACGTGCTCGACGCGACGGTCCTCGCGCGCCTGTCGGAGCAGGGCGTTCGCCTCGTCGCGTTGCGGTGCGCGGGGTTCAACAACGTCGACCTCGAGGCGGCGCAGAACCTGGGTGTCACCATCGCGCGCGTGCCCGAGTACTCGCCGTACGCGGTGGCGGAGCACACCGTGGCGCTCCTGCTGACGCTCAACCGCAAGACCCACCGCGCGCACGCCCGGGTGCGGGAAGGCAACTTCGCGCTCGACGGGTTGATGGGGTTCGACCTCCATGGCCGCACGGTGGGGCTCATCGGCACCGGGCGCATCGGCCTGTGCTTCGCGCGCATCATGAAGGGCTTTGGCTGTCGGCTCCTCGCGGTCGACCCGAAGCCCGCGCCCGAGTGCGCCGAGGTGGG
>JBILEB010000060.1:0-37601 GCA_044352295.1 Myxococcaceae bacterium | reverse complement strand
GCGGGCGCGTCACCCTTGCTGCAGATGCAGCCCGGGCCGCTGCGGAAACAGGGATCGTCGGAGTCGGTCGGCTCTCCGCACTCGGTGTCGTCGTTGCAGGCCCCGCCGAGGCGAGTGCCGACTCGCGCCGGCGCGCAGGTGCCTTCCATCTGGTTGCAGATGCTGCCGTTCATGTTGCGGGCGCACTCGAGGTCATTCTTGCACCGGGGAATGCAGTTGCCCGTAGCCGTGTCGCAGAGGGGGCCGCGCGGATCGTTCGCGCAGTTGGCGTTGGTGGTGCAGGGCATGGGGCCCGCGTCGACCACCATCATCGGCGCCACGCAGACGTTGTCGGTGCAGGTGTTGCCTTCCGGGCAGCTGCTGCACATCGCGCCGCCTGTGCCGCAGGCGCCGACCTCGTTGCCAGCCTGGCACTTGCCGGCGGTGTCACAGCACCCCGCCTTGCACGTTTCCGCGCAGGGCCGCGTACAGGCCGGCACCAGCGCCATGAAGAACCCCATCAAGGCGCCCAGCAGCGCCACCCGTGTCTCGACTCGCATGTCCCGTTTCCTCTTCTTCGGACGAACGTCGGCCCTGAAAAACGCCCTGAGGCGTAGCAGACTTCAGGGCCCGAGGCCTACCCACACTGCACCGTCGCTGGTGGTTTCCTTCTTCCAGATGGGCACGTCCTGCTTGAGGCGGTCGATGGCCCACTCGCAGGCGAGGAAGGCCTCCTTCCGGTGCGGGGCTGAGGCGGCGATGACGACGGCCAGCTCTCCGGGCACCAACCGCCCGACGCGGTGGAGGATGGCGAGCTGAACTCCGGGCCAGTGGGCCCGGGCTTCTTCGGCGATGCGCGCCATCTGCTTCTGGGCCATGGGGGGAAAGGCCTCGTACTCGAGGTGGGATACGTCTTTCCCGTGGGAGACCGCCCGCACCGCCCCGCTGAAGGTGACCAGGCCGCCCTGCCCGGGCCCGCTGACGGCGTCGACCACCTCGGAGAGCGTCAGCGGCCGGTCGACCACCCGAAAGAGCCCGGAGGTGCCGCCCGCGACAGGCGGGATGAGGGCGACTTCGGCGCCGTCCGTCAGCGGGAGGGTCGGCGGCGCGAATTCCTCGTCCACGGCCACGCGAAGGTGCCTGGCGAGCCCCTGGAGGGCCGGTCGTTTGGCGAACACGGCGTCCAGCAGGGTCTGCACGGTGGCCGCTGGAGGCAGCTGGAAGGCCTCGGAAGACACGCCGGCCTTCTCCCGGGCCGCGGCGAAGTACCGAACGGTGATGGTGAGGTGGGTCATTTGGCGTCGGTGGCTTCTCGGCGGTTGAGGGTCACCTCGAGCAGCACGGTGGCTCCGGTGGGCGCGGGGGCCACGTCGAGGAGCACCGTGTCGACGGCGGTGAGCTGCGAGAGGAACGTCGAGGTGAGCGCCTGGGTCATCACCACCCGGCGCGGGTCGAGGCCTGGCACCATGCGGGGCTCGAGGAGCTCTCGGTTGAGCTGCCCCAGGTCGACGAACGCGGTGAGGTGACCGGGGCCGCAGGCGCCCTCCGACCGCGCGCCGAGCTGCGTCACGAAGTCGGTCGGCGTGTGGCCTGCCAACGCCCGGCCCAGGCGCGCGTACAGGGTGTCGGGATCGAGGGCGAGCTCGAGCGGCTGATCGTCGAGCACGCGGGTGCGCCAGATGGTGGTGCCCTTCTCCGAGGCCGACTCGAAGGGCTCCCGACGGCGCTTGAGGAGCTGTCCGAGCACGCCCGCGACGGCCTCGCGATCGGGCACGGAGGACTCGCCCAGCAGCGTCACCCGCGGCGTTGGACGGCCTCTGGCGGCCAGGGTGGCGGCCAGGAAGAGCTCGACGTCGAAGTAGAGCGCGAGGTCGATTCGGCGGCTCAGCACCGACAAGCCCGCTCGCACCTCGGGGCCATCATCGTCACCGTCGTCATCGTCGAGCCCCACCCCGAACGTCTCGAGCACCTGGCTGACGGGCACGTCGGCCGAGAAAAGCGCCACGGGTCCATCGGGCGCGTGGCTCAACAGTCGCTGGGGACGGGACGGGGGCGGCGAGGTCCACAGCGGCGTGCCGGCGAGGATCCGTCCCGCGAGGCGGGCCTGGTCCTTCGAGAACTTCAGCGCCGCCAGCGCGATCGACCAGCGTGCGCCAGACAGCTGCTTCCTCGCGCGCTGCGCAGCCTTCGGTGTCACCAGCATCGCGACGCCACCACTGGCCAGGGCCGATACGCCAGCCGCCGCGATGGGATCGGTCTCGAGGCCGCGGGCCGGCGCCTCCTTCACGAGCCGGCTGGCCTTCGCGAGCACCTTCCAGTCCGACCCGGTCACCAGGAAGAGCGTGCCGCGATCGACGAAGAGCTCGGCGAGATCGCCATCGACCGAGAACCGTCCGGGGGTGTCGGCGTCGGCGCGGTACTGGTGATCGAGGAGCCATTGAGAGAAGGCCTCGGTGGCAGCCGGGCCGTCTTGCACGCCGACGAAGGCGACCGCCGCGTTGAGGCCCGCGGGCAGGTACAGCCCCGCACCTTCCAACCGATCGAGCGCCGCGCTTCCCTTCGGACCCGGGTCGAGCGCGAAGGCAAAGACCGGCGTGCGCTCGAGGGCCCGTTCGACGGTGGCGGGAGAGGCGATGCGCTCCAGGAAGTCGACCGTGGGCGCCAGCTCGTCGAGCGAGCGGAACACCAGCACCGCCTCGGCCGAGGGCGCGATGGCGCGGAAGGGATCCCTGGGCTGGACCAGCACGGTGACGCGATCGGTGAGCCGGTCGTCGTCGAAGGCCTTCACCTCGTACCGGCCCGCGCGCGCGAAGGCGTGGGAGGCCTCGGCGCCAGTCGCGGCCTGCCCGTCGCCGAAGTCCCACCGGCGCACGCCCTCGGCGCGGAAGGTGGTGACGAGGCCGGTGTCGATGGCCTGTTCGCGGCGCTCCTCACGCACGGCCCGCACGCAGCCACAGCACAGCACGAGGAGAAGCAGGAGACGCCGCAAGACGGGCGACTGTCTCACGAAACGGTCGCCGTCAGAGGTCGAAGGCGAGGCCGAACAGCCAGTGGCGGCTGGAGAAGTTCAGCGACGAGGGGTTGGGCCGGAAGATCTCCTGGAAGGTGAACTCGGCGAACAGGTACGTGTGGTTCACGCCGATGCTCGAGTCGAAGTCCCGGGCGAGCCGCTGGTCGAGGAAGTCGAGGAGGAACGACACGCCAACCGTCCCTGCGGCCCCGTACGAGACGCCCTGGCCTGGCACGCCATCGGCGATGGCGAGCTTGTTTCCGTCGATGAACCACCACGGCATCACCACGAACTGGGCCTTGAGGTACGGCACGAGGGGCACGTTGTGCTTCAGCGCGGCCCAGTCGAAGCGGTACGCCACGGTGGGACGAACGGTGAGGACTCGCAGACCGGTCGACTGCGCCGCGAGCTCTCCGGTCGCTTCGACGACGCCTCGCTTGAACTTCTCGGCGTAGGCGACCGACGCGCCGGCCGTGAGGGTCCCGAAGCCTTTCCACAGCATGTACTCGAGGCCCAGCTCGCCCATCAGCATGGGCTCGTTGTTGAAGAACCGCGTGTAGAGCCCGGGGTCATTCGGGCCGAGGCCGGGGAGCCGGGTCTCGTTCACCAGCGGCGTGTACGAGCCCAGCTTGAGCTCGACCACGAAGGTCCGCGGAGACTCGAGCAGCGGGCCACCAGAGGTCGAGACCTGCCCCGGCGTCTGCGCCAGGAGCATGAGCGACAAAGCAGCGACCATCATGAACGACGTCTCCTCGAGAGGGCGAGCAGGGCCAGCAGCGGCGCCAGCAGACCCGGAGTGGAATGACAGCCGCCCATGTCGGTGCCGCCAGCATCGCGGTAGGCCGCCCAGAAGCCGACGACCCGCCGGGGGGTGCCAGAGACCAGGCCGCTGTCGGCGCTGACGTTGCCAGCACCGTCGACCGCCTGGAGCTTGACGTCATAGGTGGTGTCGTTGAGCAGGCCTTCGAGCTGCAGCTCCTTCGAGCCGCCCAGCGTCGCTCGGGAGCGCTGCGAGAACTCCATGGCGCCCTGCTCCCTGACGAACGGAATCACCTGGACGGTGTCGCTGCTGGCCGAGACGCCGATCCGCAGGCCTTTGTCGATGCTGCGCACCTCTCCGAGGATGGGCGCGTTGGGGGCTTCGACGTCGTAGATGATTCGCAGCGGAGAGGCCGACTGAACCTGCGGGTTCTGCAGGCCAAAGCACTGGAGCGACGCCGGCACGGCCGCGCAGACGCGGTGCTCGATGTTCTTCGAGGTGGCGCCTCCGCACGGCGTCGCGGAGCCTGCGGTGAAGGCCGGCAGCTCGTTGATGTTGAGCGTGATGGTGCCCTGGCGCAGCGACGAGATGAGGAGCGCGTTGACCGAGTCGAACTCCTTGTCGCCGCTCTTGGGCTCGGTGCCGCAGGTGTCGCCCGACGTGGCCCACAGCCGCATGTTGTTGCAGGGCTGCGTCCCGATCTGGTTCCACAACCAGTACACGATGCGACTGCTGCCGCAGTCCGCCGGGCCGACGGTGATGATGTCAGTGGTGGCTGTGGGCGTTTCACGAACGCCAAACGCCACCAGGTTCTGCGTCGGGTTGATCATCTGGGCCCACGCGAGCGGCGCGATGGTGACGGCGAGGGCAAGGAGGAGGCGCATGGACAACCCTCGTCGTAGCAACCTCGCGGCCACCCGACCAGTCAACTCATCCACCTGAAAGAATTGACCTCTTCGCAGCTGGAACGAGCGTGGCGCTGACATTTTGTCAGTCCCGGTCAGCCAACTCGAAGGCGATGTCGAGGGCGGACTCGGCGACGCGGAAGGCATTGTCGACGCAGGCGACGAGCTGAACGCGCTCGCCCAGGGCCCGCACCCGGCCGACATGCACTGCGCCGTCGTCGGTGGTGAGCATCGGCATGGGGAAGATGTTCTCCTCGGGAGAGTCGAGCAGCTTGAGGCCGGTGTCGGCCTTGAGGCACGCGCGCACACCGTCCGCGTCGACCCGCCGGCCCAGGTGCGCCGAGAGCATGAGGGTGAGGCCGTGGTACGTCGGCACCAGCACGGAGGTCGCGGTGAGCGCGGGCAGCTTCTCGCCACCCCACACGCGGGCCGCCTCGATCAGCATCGCCCGCTCGTGCGCCGCCAGCCCGTTCACGATCGAGCCCACGGCGGGAATGACGTTGAACGCGAGCCGGTGCGGGAAGACCTCGAGCTCGGGCTCCTTGCCGTTCATCAGCTCGCCGGTCTGCTTCGACAGCTGCGCCACGCCCGCGCTCCCGTGCACCGCCGCGCCGCACAACACGGTGGCGTCGGCGAAGGAGAGCCCGAACTGCGCGCGCAACGGCTCGAGCGCGCGGGTGAAGCCCTGGGTCGCGGCCTGCGCGAGGCTGACGATGCGGCCCGAGAACGGCCGATCGAGCACCCCGTCGTTCACGCCGGGCACGACCAGGGGCACCTTCTCGTCGAGGCGGAACGCGCCGGAGCAGTCCACCACCCACACGCCGGCGAGCTGCGCCTGCTCGGCCAGCGGTCGCGCGACGTCGGGCGGGACCGCGAGCACCACCACCTGCGTCTCCTTGAAGGCGTCGGCGCCGAGCTTCTCGATGACGAACGAGTCGTCGCCGTAGTCGAGCTCCTCTCCGGCGCCGCGCTCGCTGGCGTACGCCTGGACAGCCTCCGCGGGGTGGTCGCGCAGAAAGAGGGCCTGGACGACCTGCCGGCCGACGACGCCGCTGGCGCCGATGACGCTGATACTGGGCTCGCTCATGAATCCTTCACGGGGGCTGGAGCAACCGGGCCTTCGACTGAACGCCCGGCAAGGGGGGAAACTTCGGGTTCTCTTCGGCGCCGCTGCCGCGCAGGTAGTGGGGTTCGAGCGCGTAGAGGGCCTGCAGATCGAAGGCGCGCGGCCACTCGGCCAGACGCGCCAGCGCGACGGCGGAGGGCACGAAGGGACCGTGCGCCATCTGTTCAGGCCGAACGCCGCGGTCCAGCAGCGCCTGGCGATACTCCGGGACAGCAGGCCCCAGCATGCGCGCTGACGGATCTGCCACCAGGCGCTGGGCGAACGCCTCGATCGACAACCACGTCTCGGCCTCGAGGGCCTGAACGTCCTCCCCGCGCCGCACGGAGCGGCCGAGGTACAGCTCGTTCTTCTTCACGACCGACGCGCAGAACAACTCGACGCCTTCAGGCCCCTCGAGCGCGAGCGCCTCGAGCGACGAGACGCCGACGAGGGGAATCCGCAGCGACCAGGCCAGCCCCTTGAGGCACGACAGGCCGATGCGCAGACCGGTGAAGGACCCGGGGCCCAGTCCGCTGATGAGCCCGGTCAAGTCCTTCGGGGTGCGGCCGTGACGGGTGAGCAGCTCGCCGATGACGCCCGGGAGCACGTCACTCTGCTTCGCGGGCGGCGGCACCAGGAGCGCCTCGACGACGTCCCCACCCGGCCGCACGAGCGCGAGCGACAACGTCAGACACGAGGTGTCGAGGGCCAACCACATCGAGAGCCGCCTTAGCGGAACAGCTTGGTGATGTCGTTCTTGAACACCAGCACCAGCAACATGCCGATCACCACCAGGCCGAACATGTTCGCGTACTCGCGCACGCGGATCGGTATGGGCCGGCGGCGAATGCCTTCCCAGAAGGCGGCGAGGAGCGCAAAGCCATCGAAGATCGGAATCGGCAGCAGGTTCACCAGGCCCAGGTTCACCGACACGATGCCCATGTTCATGAGGTACGTGTCGAGACCCGCCTCGGCGCTCTTGGTGGCGACCTGGAACACCGAGATGGGACCGCCGACGGCATCGAGCGGCACCCCGCCCGTGAAGAGCTTGGCGATGACGAGGCCGATGAGCTTGATGGCGCGGGGGACCTCTTTCACGGCCATCACCGCGGCCTCCCTCGGGCCGATGACGAGGGTGCGCGTCTCGGGCGGCGTGCCCTCGGCGGTGACGGCGTTGAAGCGCGAGGTGCCGAAGATCAGCACTTTTCGGGCGTTCTTGTAGTCGTCGTAGACGGTCTCGGGGGTGCGCGCGGTCTCGGCCGACTTCGTCTCGGCGCCGCTGCGCCAGGTGATCTTGAACTTCCGTTCCTCCTGCGCCTTGAGCTTCAGCTCGAACAGGTGGAACGACTTCACGGGCTGATCGTTGACCGCTTCGAGTCGATCGCCCGGCTTGATCCCCGCGCGCGCGGCGGGTGTGCCCGGTAGAACGCCGGCGACGTAGAGGTCGCTGCCTTCCGCGCCGAGGGCCTCGTAGAGCTCTCCGGGCTGACGCGGCAGCGACAACGAGACGACCTGTGGGATCATGATGTCAGCGCCACCGACGGGCTGGGCCGAGACGCGCGCCACGTCGACCTTGAGGTCGCCCTGGAGCTTCTCGGTGATCCGCAACAACGCCGCCTCGTCCGGCACGGACTCCCCATTGATGGAGAGGATGCGATCGAACGTTCGAAGACCCGACTTCTCCGCGACCGAGCCGACTCGAACGCCGACCACCGGCGCTGAGCCGCCACCCTGAATTCCCAGCCATCCACGCTGGCCCTTTTGAATCACGTTGGTGTCGTCGATGGAGAGCACCGGGTTGACCTGGAACGTGAGCTCCTTGTCACCCCGAAGGACGGTGATGGGGATGGCCGAGGTCGCGCCCGCGACCGCCTCACCGATGGTGTTCCCGATGGGCGGCTCGCCACCGGAGCCGAACCGGGTGATCGGCTCGCCGTTGACCTTGAGGATGAGATCGCCCGGCTTGATGCCCGCGATGGCCGCCGGCATGTCGGCCGCCACCCAGCCGACGCGGGGCACGACGATCGTCGTCTCTCCGAGGAAGGCGACGAAGTACGCGAACACCGGGAAGATGAGATTGAAGGCAGGCCCGGCCGCCATGATGATCACACGCTTCCACCAGGGCGCGGCGTAGAGACCGCGGTGCCGCTCCGGATCGTCGAGATCGTGCTCCTCACCGGGGTAGTCGCCGTGCATCTTGACGTACCCGCCCAGCGGGACCCATGCGACCTGGTACTCGGTCTCACCGCGACGGAAGCCGAAGATGCGCGGGCCGAAGCCCACCGAGAACTTCACCACCTTCACGCCCGCCCACTTCGCCGCCAGGAAGTGCCCCAGCTCGTGCACGGTGACGAGCACCCCGAGGAAGACGACGAAGACGATGAGCTGTTGGGGGCCGGACATGGGGATTGGCGAGGTTAACCAACGCTGCGCCGGGGCGCACCCTGCCCGTCAGGCGAACAGGTCGGCGACCCGGATCTCGACGCCGGGGAAGCCGGGAATCGGCAACGATCCGCCCGCCACCTTGGCCGTCCGGCCGTAGGTGCCCCGCTTGAGGGCGCTGAAGAGCTCGATGTGCTCGCGGGTGGTGTCGACCAGCCAGTACTCGGGGACGCCCGCAGAGGCGTAGAGCGGCGCCTTCACGATGCGGTCGTAGCGAAGCGAGCTGTCGGCGACTTCGATGATGAGGAATGCAGACGCCGGGTGCTCTGAGCGGGGCAAGGCTTTGTCGACGATGGCGAGATCGGGAATCAGCTCGGATTCGTCGTCGATGATGAAGGGGAGCTGCACCCGCACCCGCGCCCGACCCACGAGTCGGGGAACCAGCAATTCAGTCAACGTCTCGATCACGTTTCCGTGAGGCACACCCTGCTTCGACATGGCGACCAACTCCCCCCGCACCAACTCCACCCGCTCGCCGCCGTCGAACGCCCCCAACTCCACCAGTCGGTCGAATCTCTCCCGCGTCCATCGAGCGCGGTTCTTCACGATCAGGCTCTCGGCCGCTTCCATGCGCATAGGCGTACCATACAGGGCTGACATGCCCGGCGCAGGTCGCGACAAGCGGGCGTTTTCAGCCCAGGTTCGGACGCAGGAACTGCACGTACAGGAGCACCATCGGCGCGTTGAAGATGAGCGCGTCGACGCGATCGAGCATGCCGCCGTGCCCGGGAATGATCGAGCCCGAGTCCTTCACGCCATACGCCCGCTTGAGCATCGACTCGCAGAGGTCGCCCGCCGGCCCCAACAAGCTCCCGCAAAGGCCGAGGAAGACGCAGTCGGTGATGGTGAGGAACGGCGAGAAGAACTGCCGCTGCACGAACATGAAGCCGATGGCGCCGACGAAGCCGCCGAAGAAGCCCTCCCAGGACTTCGACGGGCTCACCTCGGGGTACAGCTTGTTCTTGCCGAGGAAGCGCCCGAAGAAATACGCCGCCGTGTCATTGCCCCAGGTGATGACGAGCGCGGCCACCGTCCACCACCCGCCCTCGTCGAGCTGACGAATCGCCATGAGCGCGGTGAGCCCTCCATGGCCGTAGATGAACGCCATCAACACGTGCGCGGTGCGCACCACGCCGTCCTCGAGGGGGCCGTTGAGGAGGTGCCACGTCCACGCCGAGAACACCACGAGGCCGATCGCCCCGGCGATGATGGCCGTCGCGTCGAACGGTCGCCAGGCGATCACGAACGGCATCGCGGCTGACACAGCCACCGCACCCCAGCTGACCGGCACGAGCTTCTTGAGGGTGATCGACAGGTACTCGTAGGTGCACGCCGCCGCCGCCGCGCCGAGCAGACCCGCGGTGTAGAAACCACCCTTCGACAACAGGAACAGCACCACTGGCAACAGCACGACGGCGCTGAGGACCCGCAGGAGCAGGTTGCGGTTCTTCTCGGTCACGTCACGTCCCGGCCCGCCGTAGCTGCGCTCCGGTGAGCCCGAAGCGCCGTTCGCGCGTCTGGAAATGCGAGAGCGCCTCGGCGAATTCCCGCGCCCGGAAGTCCGGCCAGGCGATGGGGCTGAAGACGAACTCGGCGTAGGCGGTCTGCCAGAGCAGGAAGTTCGACAACCGCTGCTCGCCGCTGGTGCGAATGACGAGGTCGACCGGAGGCAGCGCGCTGGTCCACGTCGCCGCGGACAGTGTGTCCTCCGTGATGGCCTCTGGCTTCAGCATGCCCGACGCCACCTGCTGCGCGAGGGTCTGCATGGCCGCGACGAGCTCTTCACGCCCGCCGTAGGAGAGCGCCAGCGTCAGCACCATGCCGGTGTTGTTGGCGCTCTCAGTCCGCAGGGCGTCGAGCGGCTCCTTCACGTACCGCGGCAACTTGCCCAGCTCGCCGATGGCGTTGAGCCGAATGCCGTTGTCCATGATCTCGTCGCGTTCCTTGACGAGGTACTCGCGCAGCAGCTCCATCAGCCCGGCGACTTCGTCGGGCGGCCGCGACCAGTTCTGCGACGAGAACGCGTAGAGCGTGAGCGCCGACACGCCGAGGCGCCGCGCCGACCGGGTCACCTCACGAACGCTCTGGGAGCCCTCGCGGTGGCCTTCCAGCCGCGGCAACCCGCGCAGCTCGGCCCAGCGGCCGTTCCCGTCCATGATGATGCCTACGTGGCGCGGAACTGCGCGCTGCTTCACCCGGGTCTCGAGCTCTGCGATGGCGTCCATGGTTTGCGACGAGGCGCGCACGGTATGGCAGATGGGACGGCGGCCTCCAAGCCTCCTGTCACCCACTGTGCGCCAGCGCCTGGCCTCGTGCGCTGACCAACGCGGTCAACGGTCGAAAACGCTCGCCGGGCGGCCGATGCGCGTGAGTTAGACGACGTGAACCTTCTTTCCTAGGCTCCGCGCCCGCGAATGCCTCCCAAGGTCATCGGTCCCTACCGTGTGCTCGAGACGCTCGGGAGCGGAGGGGCCGGCACGGTCTATCGTGCGATCGATCGACGCACCGGCGAGGACGCCGCGCTCAAGCTGATCTCGACGGGGGGCGCGCTCGATCCACGCGCAGCCCGGCGCCTGGCGCGAGAGTTCGAGACCCTGCAACACCTCTCGCACCCCAACGTCGTACGCGTCTATGACACCGGCGTCTTCCAGGGGTACCCGTACCTTGCGATGGAGCTTGTCGAAGGCCTGACGCTGCGACACTACCTGTCGCTGTCGGACGACGATCTGGCGAGCGACCAGGGCCTGTTGCGCGCGATCGCCCTGCACCGGCAGGCGATGAACCAGGGCCCCGAGGACGAGGTCGCGCAGAGCGACGAGGCCGACGAGGTCGAGGAGGATCCGTCGGGCGTCTTCTCGTTGGCCACCTTCGGCGAAGAGCCGATCTCGGAAGAGTTCTCGGGCGCCGAGGACGAGGAGGAATACGAGTCGGGCCCCGAGTCGGTGCGCCGGTTCGCCGCGCTGGCGGAGGAGCCGGACACGGCCAGTTCGTACACTGGCGGCCCGCTGCCCTACGACCTGCCCCGGCCCGATGAGCCGCGGCCGCTCGGGAGCCGGCCCAGCGAGGTCGAGCTGGCAGCGCTCAACCGCGGCGAGCGCGTGGGACGACTGCGAGACGCGATGCTCCAGCTGTCCGAGGCGCTCGCCTACATCCACCAGCACGGGCTCATTCACCGCGACCTCAAGCCGAGCAACGTGATGGTCGACGAGGATCGCACGGTGCGGCTGATGGACTTCGGGCTCGCCAAGTACCTCGCGGACGACTCGGCGGTGACGGCCGACGGACGGCTGGTGGGCACGTTCCGCTACATGGCGCCGGAGCAGGTGCTCGGCGAACACCTCGACGCCCGCACCGATCTCTACTCGCTCGGCGTGATCCTCTACGAGCTCGTCGGAGGCCGTCCGCCCTTCGAGGCGAGGACGCCATACGAGCTGTGGCAGAAAATCCTCGAGACCGAGCCGATCCCCGCCTCGAGCTTGAACCCCAGGGTGGACCGCACCCTCTCGCGCGTGGCGATGAAGCTCCTGCGCAAGGAGCCTGACGATCGGTTTCAGACGGCCGAAGAGGTCTACGAGGCGTTGCTCCAGGCGTGACGACCACCCGACATGAATTGAAGGTCCCGGCCGAGGCCGCCGGCCAACGCGTCGATCTCTTCGTCGGCGAGCGGCTGACCTTGTCGCGCAGCCGGCTCAAGGCGCTGTTCGAGGCCGACGCCGTTCGGGTCGATGGCCGCAAGGCGAAGAAGGGGCTCTCGCTCGCCGCGGGTCAGGTGGTGGTGGTCGAGGTGACCGAGTCACCCACCGGCGCAGTGGCCGACGACACGCTCACGCTCTCGGTGCTGTTCGAAGACGAGGCATTGATCGCGATCGACAAGGTGGCGGGCATGCCGTCGCAGCCGATCGATCCCGGTGAGTTGGGCACCGTGGCGAACGCGCTGGTGTCGAGATGGCCAGCGCTGGCACAGGTGGGAGACGACCCTCGAGAGGCGGGCCTGTGTCACCGGCTCGACGTCGAGACCTCGGGCGTGTTGCTGGCCGCCAAGACGAAGGAGGCCTGGCGCACCATGCGGGCCGCCTTCAGTGAGTCCGGTGGCGTCGACAAGCGGTACCTCGCGTTGGTGCGTGGACCCCTGTCGGATGAAGGCGAGATCGACCTCCCGCTCGTGCACGCAGGCGATCATGTCCGCCCCGCCCATGCCGATGAAGACGCGCGGCCCGCGAAGTCGTCGTTCCGGGTGCTGCGCCGCAAGGGGGTCGTCTCGCTGGTCGAGGTGCGGCTCTTCACCGGCGTGTTGCATCAGGTCCGGGCGCACCTCGCGGCCGTGGGCGCCCCGATCGTCGGAGACACCCGGTATGGCGGCCGCCAGCACCCTGGCTTGAGCCGGTTCTTCCTCCACGCCGCCTCGCTGACGTTTCCCCACCCGGTGACCCACCAGGCGCAGCGCCTCGAGAGCCCGCTGCCCGGTGCGCTGCAGGTCGTCCTCGACGAGCTGACCTAGCATTGCAACTTGTAGTTGCTTTCCGCCAATTCGCCGGCCACGATGCGTCATGCGCACGATCGTGATGTGGCTGGTCGTCACCGCAGCTCCAGAGCCGTCGCTGGCCGGCCGCTGGATCGACGGTGAGCGGGGCGTCGTCTCGGAGTTCAGCCGCGGGGCCGACGGCACGTGGAGCGGCGTCGCCGTGGCCAGTCGCTTCCCGACCGACGTGGGGAAGACGACGTTCCGGGCGCTGCGGTGGGATCCGAAGGCCGGGCACTTCTCGGGCAAGCTGATCAAGCCCGATGACGATCAGGTCGTCGATCTCGATCTGACGCTGGTGACCAGCACCGAGCTCAAAGGCGCGGCCGGCGTCTTCATCTTCCGCAAGACGCTCACCTTCCGGCGCGTCACGGCGTCGGACGGCGGACCTTGAACTTGGTGGGCGGCTCGGGCTTGTTGGGACGGTGACGTGGAGCCGCGCCATCATCCACCTCGACATGGACGCCTTCTACGCGTCGGTCGAGCAGCGCGATCAGCCAGCACTCGAGGGCAAGCCCGTCATCGTCGGCGGGCACCCACAGCGCGGCGTGGTGCTGGCGGCGTCGTACGAGGTGCGGCCGTTCGGCGTGCGGAGCGCAATGCCGATGGCGCGCGCCCTCAAGCTGGCGCCGAAGGCGATCGTGGTGCCTCCGCGCTTCGACGCCTACGTGGAGGCCAGCGAAGCTGTCTTCCGCATCTTCGAGCGCTACACCCCGCTCATCGAACCGCTGTCGCTCGACGAAGCCTTCCTCGATGTCACCTCATCGCAGGCGCTCTTTGGCGAGCCCGTCGCGCTGTCGGCCCGGATCCGCCGGGAGATCGCCGAGGAGCTCTCGCTGCCTGCGTCCGCAGGCATTGCCGAGGTGAAGTTCGTCGCGAAGATCGCCTCCGACTCCGGCAAGCCCAACGGCCAGTTCGTGGTCGCGCCAGGCACCGCCCAAGCGTTCCTCGCGCCGCTGCCAGTGAGCCGATTGTGGGGCGTGGGGCCGAAGACCGAGGAGCAGCTCGTGCGCCTGGGCCTGCGCACCATCGGCGACGTCGCCGCGAAGGAGCTCGAGTGGCTCACCCGCACGTTGGGGCCCTCGGGCCAGCACTTCTGGGAGCTGGCGAACGCGATCGATGCCCGCGCGGTCATTCCGGATCGCGAGGCGAAGAGCATCGGCGCGCAAGACACCTTCGAGGAGGATCTGAGCGGCGAGGAGTCGCTGGCGCCGCACCTCCACGGTCAGGCGCTGCGCGTGGGGCGGCGGCTGCGAAAGGCGCACCTCAAGGCGCGCGTGGTGCAACTCACGGTCAAGCACGACGACTTCCAGAGCCTCACGAGGCGCAAGACGCTCGAGGTGCCGACCGATGACGGCCAGGTGCTGTACCGGGAAGCGCGCTCGTTGTTGAGCCGGGTGGATCTCTCGCGGAAGATCCGGCTCACCGGCGTGTCGGCCCAGGAGCTCGTCGGCCAGAACGAACAGCTCGGCCTCTTCGCCGCGCCTGCACCCGAGCGGAGCGACAAGCTCAACGCCGCCCTCGATCGCATCACCGAGAAGTTCGGGACGAAGGCGGTGGTGACGGCCGATCTCGCGAAGGTCGACGCGTTCTCGCTGCGCGATGGGTTCTCCGCGGAAGAGAAGCAGGCGCGCGCGAAGGCCGAGCAGCACAAGCCGAAGGACGCCGTGCGCGTCGAGCTGGATGCCTCGGCGACCGAGCGGTCGGAAGAGTGACTGGGCCGAGCGCGTGAGCCCTGGAAGGCCGGGTGCATCAACTGATCGAGAGCGGAATCGGTGTGAGGTCCGCCCAGTTGGGACCTGCCTCCACGCCGACCGCCAGCGGCACCTCGAGCTCGTAGGCGTGGCGCATGGCCTCACTGATGATCGTGGCGGCCTTCGTCAACTCCACGTCCGGCACTTCGAACAACACCTCGTCGAGGATCTGTACGAGCGGCACCGCTTGCAGCCCTGCTCGCCGCAAGGCTTCATCCGCGCGCAGCAACGCACGCCGCGACACGTCGGCCACCGAGCCCTCGTGGGTCGCTCGGCGAGCCAGGCGCTCCGCATAGGACTTGAGCTGTGAGTCCAACGACTCGAGCCCGCCGATGGGCCACCGACGTTCGGAGATCGTCTGGACGAAGCCGCGCTCCTTCGCGAGGCGAAACTGCTCGTCCTGGAACGCGCGCACCTTCGCGTAGTGGCGATCGAACCGGGCGATGGACTCGCGCGCCTGGGCCGCCGGGATGCCGAGCTGCATGCCGAGGGCGCTGGCGCCCTGCCCCGCGAAGGTCGCGAAGTTCACCACCTTGCCCATCTGCCGCTCCTCGTACGTCACCGCCTCGGGGGGCTTCTCGAGAATGGCCGCCGCGGTCAGCCGGTGCATGTCGGAGCGTGTGCGGAGCGGCTCCACCAGCGCAGGGTCTTTCGACAGGTGTGCCAGCACGTGCAGGCCCAGCTGGTTGAAGTCCACCGACATGAGCTTCCACCCCGGCCGCGCGACGAAGGCTCGACGGACGCGCGCCATCTCCGGCGTCCGACCGGGGACGCGGCCGAGATCGGGGTTCGTGTTGATGAGATCCCCTGCGAACGAGCGCGCGAGGTGGAACCGGGAGTGCACCCGGCCATCGGTGTCGATGCAGCCGCGCAGCGCCACCAGCCAGCTGTCGCGCAGGCGGCGCAGACCTCTCCAGCGGATGACGAGCGGGACGATCGGGTGGGCGTCGGAGATGCGCTCGAGCGCTTCGTTGGCGGTGCTCCACCCGGTGCGGGTGTGGGACACGACCGGGAGCTTCAGCTCGGCGAACAGGACCTCACCCAGCTGCTTCGACGAGTTGATGTTGAAGGAGTGACCCGCGAGCTGGGCGATCTGCTGCTCGAGCTCTCGTTCTATCTCGGCGAACGAGGCCTCCGCGCGCTGCAGCTCCGAGACATCCACGCCAATACCAGTGAGCTCCATTCGCACCAGCGTGTCCGAGAGCGCGAGGTACTCGGCCAGCAGGGCCGCGTCGACGTTCGGAGCCAGCGTGGTGCACAACCGGGCGCTGGTCTCGGCCCGGCGAACGGCGATGGCTGCTGCACGTTCGACCGCCAGCGCGCCCCAGGCCTTGCGAGCGTGGCCGACCCCGCGCACCTCGTCGTCGTCCGCAAGCGCGACGCCCAGCGCGAGCCGCGCGACGATCCAGAGCTCATGCGTCGCCCAGTTGCTCGGCTCGGTGAGGTGCGAGAGGCACGCGGAGTCGCGCACCACGCCGCGGAGCGTCAGCCCCGATCGCCGCAGCGCCACCATCGTCCCGACGAGATCGTGCCCTTGTTTGGGCGCCGCGCCGTCCTGGAGCCACGTCGCGATGGCCGGCCACGCCGGGCTGCTCACGGGCACGTACGCCCCGGTCGAGCCATTCCACAGCCCAAGGCCGGTGAGCGCTTCCGCGGCGGGTGACGGGTCCTCCAGGAGTGCCCAGAGCGTCACCGGACCGACCGCCGCGCCGAGGAAGGTCGTGGCGGCCTCCGCGGTGTCGAGGAGGGTCACCGCAGGCTCGGCTCCGTCGGACGAGACGAGCAGCTCCGAGAACCGCAGCGCCTCGTACAGGGCGTTGAGCGGTGCCGCCGCGGGCGGCGTCCAGACGAGCGCGTCGAGCGGCGTCGGCAGAACCCGGGTCGTGTCGAGCGTCGCCTGGGCGAGCTTCGCGGTGAGCTCCGGCTCGGCCTTGAGCGCCTTCGGCACCCGCCCCTCGAGGGTGGGGAGCTTCTCGAGGGCCGCCGTCATCGAGCCGTGCTGGAGCAGGAACTCGGTGGCGCCCTTCGCGCCGATGCCCTTCACGCCCGGCAGCTGATCTTCGTCTCCGACCAACCCGAGCCACGACGCGACGAGGTGCGGACCAACGCCGAAGCGCTTCTCGACGATCTCCGGCGTGTAGCGGACGTCCTTGTTGGCGTCGAACCACCACAGGCGCTCACCGACGAGCTGTGCGTAGCGCTTGTCGACGCCCGCCAGGAGCACGTCATGACCCGCCTTCAACGCGGCGGCCGCGTAGCTCGCGCACAGGTGCAGCTCGTCAGGCGCCTCGAGCACGTGGAACCCGAGCGCGCGGCACAACCCAGCGAGCCGAGGGACCTGGCGCTTGAGTTCGTCGGGCCACGCCGCGTCCTTCGGAGGCGTCTCCACCACGGCCATGGCGTACCGCGGCGCCTTGAAGCCGATCGCCTTCGTAAGCGCCCGCGCGACCGCATAGAGGCCGTTCACCGGTGCGCCGTCTTTCGACACGCGGTCGACCGGCACCACCTGGAACCCTCGCGCCAGCAGGTTCGACGCCGAGGCGATGAGCACGCGATCGGTCACGCGGAAGTTCTAGTGGACCCTTCGGTGGCCGCCACTTCGCGCTCAGCGCCACGCGTCACTGGGGCTCCCAGACGCGGCCAGCGTGGTTTCAACCTCGGCCGAACCGCTTTCGGAGCGTCGCCACCACCGCGCCGTCGGCCTCGAGCGAGAACAGCTCGACGGCGGTCCGTCTCAGCGGGAGCGCACAGGCCAACACCGCGAGCGTCGCCACAAGGCCGATGACGGTGTTCTGCCAGCTGGCGAGGTTCCACTGCCCCTGCCACATCGTCTCGTGCGGGCTGAACGGCCACAGGTACGTGATGGGCCAGCCGGGGCCGCTCCCGGCGAGGTCGCAGAGCAGGTGCAGGTGAAACGCAGCGAACGACAAGCCCGCGACGAGCGCTTTCCGGTCGGCCAGCAGCGCGAGCACCACGGCACACACCGCCGCACTCAAGAGCCCGTGGGTCAGCACGTGATGGTACGTCGCGTACGCCTCCTCGCCCGCCAGGAGGGTGAGTCCATCGACATCGGGCGCGATGCCGGCGACCGTCACCAGCACGCGATCGCGCCGCGACGGCAGCCGCACGCCCACGAGCCACGACAGCTCTGCGTGGACGATCGGGTTCACCGGATCAGCTTGCGGGCTGCGGTCGGTCTCCGCCACCACCACCACCGCCACGACGGCGACGACGGCGGCGACGACGGGGGCCCTCGGCATCGGGCGCGACCTGCGGCGCTGCCCCGGTCTTCCACGAGTCGAGCGCAGCCTGGTGCTCACCGGTGGCCTTCACCCACACCTCGAACACCGCGAGCGACTCGGTGAAGAGCGGGTGCGCGCGGAAGCCCTGGAGGCCACCACGACGGCGACGCAGGCCGGCGAGCGTCTTCTGCGAGAGCAGGATCATCCGGCACCGCTCGGCGATGCGGCGCGGCAGGCGGGCGGTGCGAACGAGCTCGCTGAGCAGCAACTCGATGGCGCGCGCCACCGAGGGCGGCCGATCTTCCGCCGCCTGGGGCGCGGGCGCCGCGGGGGCCTCCACTGGCGTCAGCGGGGCGGCCTCGACCCCCATCGCTGGCGTCACGGCTTCGGCGGGAATCGGCGCTTCGACCGCGGCCGCTCCCTGGGCGGGCGTGCTGGACTCCGGCGCTTCGGGCTCGTCGAGCGCGATCGGCAACAGAATGCACGCCAGCAACATGGAGTCATCGAACGACGTGCCGGCGTTCACCAGCGCGTCCATGTGCGCGATGAACTTGAAGTACTCGGCCTGCCCTTCGGCGTCCTGCTCGGCGAGGTACTCGTTCACCGGCGGGAGGAGGAACTTCAGCGCGTCGAGCGCCACGAGCAGCTTCAGCGCCGGCGAGGCCCCACCGCCACGGATGAGGCGGAAGGTCTCTTCCAGCAACCGCGGCGCCGAGCAGCGTGGGAGATCCTCCACGCAGCCCTCCATCGCGGCGTACGTCCGCGGCTCCACGTCGAAGCCGAGCTTTCCGGCGAAGCGCACGCCCCGGAGGATGCGCACCGGGTCTTCGCGCATGCGCTGCTCGGGATCGCCGATGGTCCGCAGCTGCTCGGCGGCGAGATCGCGCAGGCCATTGACGTGGTCGATCACCCGGCCAGACACGGGCTCGTAGAACAGCCCGTTGATGGTGAAGTCGCGGCGCAGGGCGTCCTCGAGCTCGGTGCCGAAGGTGTTGTCTTCGGTGATGAGCAGATCGCGCTCCTTGCGCGCCTGCACGGCCGCCTCGTCCTCGGTGTCCTCGACCGGCGCGTCCGGCACGGGATCGTCGTGCTCCACCGCGGCGAGGGCCTCGCGATCGGCCTCGGCGATGTGCTCCGTGCCAGCCGTGTGCACCTCGCCCTCGCGGGCCTCGCTGGGCTGGGGCTCTTCGGTGACGGTGGGGTTCGCGCGGAAGGTCGACACCTCGAGGATCTTCCCGCCCTTGAAGTACACGTGGGCGAGGCGGAACCGCCGGCCGATCAACCGGCAGTTGCGGAAGAGCGACTTCACCTGGTTTGGCGTCGCCGACGTCGCGATGTCGAAGTCCTTCGGCGTGCGGCCGATGAGCAGGTCGCGCACACAGCCCCCCACCAGGTACGCCTGATGGCCGTTCTGCTTGAGGCGCAGCAGCACCCGCACGGCGTCACCATCGAGCCAGGTCGGATCGATGTCGGGCGCGTCATCACCGTTGCCGGTCTTGACGGAGAGGGTGGCGTTGCCATCGGGGGTCGCTTCGGTCGGAGCCGGCGGAGCGTGGCCGTCCCGCGCGCTGGTCTCGGGCGCGAGAGCCTGCCGCTCGGCAGCCTGCTCGGTCGTAGTGTCGGTCGTCATGGTTCCTGGTGGTGGCCGACGCAGACGCGAAACGCGTCACGTGGCGTGGTGGAGGCCCTAGCCGAAACCCCTCGTGCGGGGAAGTGCGGCCAACGACTTCAGACCTTCCGCTTCTTGTGGGTGCGGGGCCGGGCGTGGTCGAGCAACGACAGGTAGTCGATGTCGCGGGCCGTCGGTGGAGCCGCGGGAGCCCCGAGGGAGGCCGCGCGCTTGGTGAAGGCCGCGATGATGTCGGGCACCGGCCGCACCACCTGGAGCATCGCCTGGGGCCCCTGGAGGGCCTCCCCGAGAGACTGCGCGACCTGTGCGATGGGCAACCCGCGGCGCATGAGATCCTGCAACGAGTTCGACAGCGTGAAGAGGTTGTGCCCGGCCGACTGGACGAGATCGACCATCACCTTGAGGACCTGCGGCGCGCTGAGGTGTCCGTCGGCCATCAACACGAGCGCCGCCTGGAAGTAGTTGAAGATGGGCACCAGGCGCGGGCCGTAGTGCGCAAACGATGCTGGCGTGGTGAGACGATCGAGGTTGATGAAGATCCGCCGCACCGGATCGGCCTTGGGAATCGACTCCCAGGTGCGCATCACGCGGGCGATGTCGTCGCCGTACACCTCGGCGGCCTCGAGCACCTGGTGCACCACCGGCTCGCTCACCCGGCGCGCCACCATGTCGGCGTAGAGCGAATAGATGAAGGCGTCGGCCTCGGCGTCGTCACCGAAGAGCACCTCCTCGGCCTCGGCAGGCGCCAACGCGCGGCTCTGCAAGAGCACCGGGAGCTTGTACCCAACCTGTCCCCGCAGGGCCTTGAACCGGCCGCGCACGAGGTTCTTGAGGTTGTCCTTGAGCACCAGCTCGTCGAACTCCACCCCGTCGAGCTTGAGCTTCTCGGCCAGCACCGCGCGCATCTGGGTCGGGCTGCCCGAGACGATGCACAGGCGGGAGTCGCCGTTGGCGCGCAGCTCCCGGATGAGGGCCGCCGCGCCAGGCACGGCCTTCTTCTCATGCGCCTTCTGGAGCGCCGTGCGCACGAGCTGACGGAGCGTGTCGAACTCCGTCTGCAGGTAGGTCTTGTCGAGATCCCACCGGTAGATGAATCGGGGTGGCCTCGGGTCGATGCGGTCGGTCAGCGTCACGGGTGCGCGGTCCTTTAGCCCCGCGCCGCCGTTGGAGGAAGGCGGCGCCTACCGAATCGTGATGGTGACGTTCCAGTTCACAGGGTCGCCCGTGTAGGCCGGACCGACGATCCCTCCACGACGGGCCACACCGATAAAGCCTGTGCCATTCGCGATGACGAAACCTCCCATGAAGTCGTTACTGCTCACGTCCTCGTCGAAGGCGTCCACGGCAACACGGGTTGTTGAGTTGACTGTGATGTCCCAGCTCCGATTCCATGTGGCGCTGAAGCTGTCCATTACAGCTGTCGAGCAGGCGACCGGAGTCATGCTTCCATCGAGCGAGAGGCACACAAACGGGTCCGGCGCACCGCCGCCGAAATCCCATGTGCTCGGCGGCATCGTGTTCGGATTCTGATTCGGAAAGGAGGCGGAGACCGCTCGCACCGTGTACTGACGTCCGAATCCAGTGACACACTGGTTGTTGATGCACACGTCAGTCGCCGTTGAGCAATCCGAGTGTCTCTGACATCCAGTACAGGTTCCTCCTGGACAGGTGAAGTTCGTAGGACACGTCGTGCACGCGCCTCCACCCCGCCCACATGCAGATGGAGCGTTGCCGGCCTGACAGCTATTGTTGAAGCAGCAGCCTCCGCAGTTCGCGGGACCACAGGCTGCGGCCACGCACGCTCCCCCAGTACACGACTGACCCGACGGGCACGAAGCGCACGTTCCGCCGCCGCGGCCACAAGCAGTCGGCTGGTCTCCTTGCTGGCACATATTGTTGACGCAACAGCCTGAGCAGTTGTTGGGCCCGCAGACCACCGCAGTGCCTCCTGCAGTCCCGCTTCCTCCGGTCCCGCTTCCTCCCGCCCCACCGCCGGTACCGCCGAAACCGCCGCCAACGCCAGCCGAACCTTCACACCTTCGGTTGACGGAACAGGTCTGGCCGGTTCCGCAGCTTTCACAGAGAAAGCCACTCGAACCGCAGGCAGTGGCCGCCGTGCCAGCGGCACACTGCCCCTCCCGGGTACAGCACCCGGTGCAGGTGGACTGGGAGCAGGGGCCTGAAGTGCCGCAGCCCGAGAAAAGAACGAACACCGAGAGGACGACGATGATGACTGTTGGTTGCATGGAGACCTCCTGGGCAGGACGCGCAATCACGCGTTTGGTCTTACACTTTACGCGTTTGGTCTCTGGTCGTCACTCCCTTCGCTTGAGAAGGGAAACCAATGAGAGTTGGCGCAACCATCGCGGCGCGCGTGCGGGAACAGCGGCTCGCGAAGGGCTGGTCGCTCGAGCAACTGGCCGAAGCTGCCGGTCTCAGCCGCGATGCCGTGGTTCGGATTGAGCGCGGTGACCGAAACCCGCGATTGGGCACGACCGAGTCGCTGGCTTCAGCCCTCGGAGTACCTCTCGTGGAACTGATCTCGTCAGTCCCTTCGGCCGACGATGACCCACGGCTCCACGTCATCCGCACGCACCTGCGCACGGTCGCACCCGAACTGGCCGACCGTATCGTGAGCGCGGTCGTGGCATTCTGCGGGGGCCGAACCGCTCAAACGCGAAAGCCTCGCCGAAAACCCGAAACCGAAAAGAAGTAGGTCGGTCAACTCGGCAGCGCCGTCTGGATGACCCTGGCCAGCTCGCTCTTCACGGCCTTGGCGGCCACCTTGCCCGCGTTGGTGATGGCGCGCCCCTTCGAGCGGCCGTGCGCCTTGATGAAGAGCTTGTCGAACCCCAGGATCGGTGCACCGCCGTACTGCTCCCAGTCGGTGACCTCTTTGATCCGCTCGATGCCGCTCGACAACATCGCCAGCCCCGCGCGCCAGAGGAGCTTCTCTTTGTAGGCGTAGCGCGCCAGCTCGATGACCGTCTCGCTGACCCCCTCGAGCATCTTGAGGCACACGTTGCCGACGAAACCGTCGCACACCACGACGTCGGCCGTGCCTTTGGGAATGTCGACGCCCTCGACGTTGCCGATGAAGCGCAGGCCCTTGAGGCCCTGGAGCTTCTGGTTCGCCTCGACGACGCGCGCGGGGCCCTTGGTGGCCTCGGTGCCATTCGAGAGCAGCGCGACGGCTGGATCCGGGTTCTTCGAGATGATGCGGGCGTAGGCCGCGCCCATGACGGCGAAGGCCACGAGATCATCCGCCGAGGCATCGACGGTCGCGCCCACGTCGAGGATGAGGCTGAACGGATCGTTCTTCTCGCCGCGCGAGACGGCGGTCGGGTACACGGTGGCGAGCGCCGCCCGCCGCACCCCGGGGATCAGCTTGAAGGTGCGCGCGCAGGCCAGCACGCCCGCGCCCGTGTTGCCGGCCGACACCATGGCGTCGGCTTCTCCGTCTCGCACCAACTCCGCCGCCACCTGCACCGAGCACCGGGGCCGGGCGTCGAGCGCCGCCGCGGGCTTCTCGTGCATGGCCACGAAGTCCGGCGCGTGGTGCACGGCCAACCGCTCGGCCGTGTACTTCACCTGCGAGAGCGCCTGATCGATGAGTGCTCGGTCTCCGACGAGGAGCGCGTGGAGGTTCGGCGAATCCAGCGTGAGCTGCGCAGCGCCCTTCACCACCTCGATGGGGCCGTGATCCGCGCCCATCACGTCGAAGGCGATGGTGACCGGAGCCTGCGACTCACTCATGCGGACATCACTCCTTGAGCTCGGATCCGCTCGACCGCTCGATGCAGCCCTTGGTCAGCGTGTACTGGTACGTGCCCAGCTCGTCGCGCCAGTACTCCCCCGCGTACGGCCAGTAGAGCTGATCGTCCGAGACGGCGACGGTGTACTTGTACTCTTTGACGATCTGCTTCTGGCCGCCGGCCTGGAGGAGCTCCTGGAGGAACTCCTTCTCGCGATCGGTCGTCTCGAACTTGATGCGCAGGCCGTTCGCGCGCAGCGTCTTGAGCTGCCCGTTCTCGAAGTCGAGCTTGGCCTTCGCCATGATCCCGCCCTTCTTGATGAGCGCCTCGCGCTGGCCCTTCATCTGCTCGATGAGCGCCTTGGCGAGGTTCGAGTACTTGAACGAGTCGCTCTTGCCGCCGAAGGAGTCGATCTCGGCCTCGAGCTCAGCGATGGAGTCGACGGTCTTCTTCAGGTCTTTGTCGGTGAGCGCGAGGTTCAAGATGCGCTCGAGGATCTCGTCGACGCTGCCCTTCTTCACCAGGCCGGCCTTGTTCTTCTTGCGCACCTCGTCGAGCACGTTGAAGTACTCGGTGGCCTCCAGGTCCTTGGCGACGAGGGTGTTGAGCTCTTCCTGCACCGGGCCGTAGATGTTCTCGAAGTCCTCGATGATGGAGAGCGCCTCGCGGTAGCGGCAGTTCTCGAAGTACACGACGGCCTTGAGGATCAGCGCCTCGGGGAAGTACTCGTCGCGGAAGAACGGGCTCGACAGGGTGATGAGGTTGCCGAGGCCCTGCTCGTATTGCCCGATGCGGTAGTTGGCCCAGCTCGACTCGAACAGCGACTCGAGCCACTGCGGACCGCCGCGTTCGACCTTCGACAGATAGAAGATGGCGTAGCGGTTCTGCCGGGCGCCGTAGTGGGTGCGCGCCAGCTGCATGAAGGCGAGCTCACGCAGGTTCTTCAGGTTGCGCGCCTCGGCCGTCTCACCGCGGCCCTCTTCCGAGCGCGTGGCCCGCACCACTTCCTTCATCGCCTCGAGCGCGGCCTCGAGCTTGTTCTCGCGGAAGTAGGCCAGGCCCTCGAGGTACTTGCCCTTGGGATAGAATGGGTCGCCCTTGGGGATCATGAGGGTCAGCCGCTTCACCTCGTCGAAGGCCTTGTCGGCTTCGCCCTTGCGTTCGGCGTCGTCGAGCGCCTTGCCGTAGACGACGTTGTAGCGGGCGAGCAGGTAGCGGAACTCGTTGCGGAAGCGCTCCGGGAACTCGAAGTTGGCGTACTTGGCGATCTCGTCGAGCACGACCGTCTCGTTGGTCGTCTTGCGCGCGATGAAGAAGAGCCACTCGAGCGAGCTCTTGAAGAACTTGTTCTTGTCGCTCCCCCGCCCCAGCACCTTCGAGAACATGCCCAGCGACGAGTTGTAGAGGCCCAGCTTGTAGAGCGACTTCGCCAGCCAGTACTCGGCTTCGATCTGGTTGGCGGCGAACCTGGGGTCCTGCGACATCTCGAAGAACGCCAGCGCGGCGGGCTCGAAGGCGTCCTCCTTGAACTGGTTGATCGCGGCGTCGAGCTTCTGGCGATCGCCCGTCTTGCCGCCGACGTCCACCGCGTCGAACGTCATGGTGGGAGCCGCCTTCGTCTCTTCCGGCTTCGGCGGCGGTGGCTTCTTCTTGTCGGGCGGCTTGGAGAGATCGAGCCCCTCGGCGGGCAGCTCGACGTCGGGCTGCGGGCTCGTCTCTACGGGCTTCTTCTCGTCAGGCTTCTTCTTGCCCCCGCCGCCGGTGGGCGGCTTCTTCTTCTTCTTCGGCCCGCCCAGATCGAGCCCTTCGAAGTTCATCTGGGCCGCCGCCGGCGTCGCCAGCACCACGGCCATCACCACGGACAGTGCGCGCAGGAGGTTCATCGTCAGCGCTCCTGGAAGACGGTGGGGAGGAAGATGGAGAAGCCGAACTCGGCCATGAGCTGGTTGCGAAGCGAGCCCACGGGAGCAGCGCCTTGAAAACCATTCTCGTAGTAAATCGTGTCGCGTAGCTCGATGCGGACGGTCAGGAACTTGTTGAGGAAGAACCGGAAGCCGAGGCCCACGTTGCCGCCCACCGTCAGCACGTTGTTCGGCCCGTACATCACCAGCGTGGGCCCGACGAGGCCGTACATGTTGAAGGACAACACCTTCTCGGCCGACAGCGACAGCTTGCCGTAGATGGGCGCCCACTGGAGATCCAATGACGCCAGCAGGGTGTTGAACCCGAATGCGACGTTGGCGGGCACTCTCGCATCAGTGGGGTCGACTCGCGTGGTCAGCTCCTCGAGGGTGGGCGAACGACAGCCCGCAGCAGACGTCGTCGTTTCGGGGGTGCAGATCTGCGCCGCGCCGGAGACGAGGGAGAGGTTGTAGCCACCGCGGAGCGACACGCCGATCGTTTCGGTGAAGTGGTAGGTGAGCGCTGCGCCGAACATCACCTTGGTGAAGAAGGCATCGCGAATCGACAGCCCGATGCCTGGGCTGATCTCGAAGCGCCCGTCCATCAGGAAGAGATGACCTGACACCGGAGGAATCCGTTCGCGCAGGGGCCCCCCAGAGTCCTTGTCGGCTTCCGACACGTCACCGGCCTCATCCTCGGACTTCTGCGCGAAGGCGGGCGTCGCGAGCATCACGAGCACCAGCAACCACGGCGGCGTTGAACGGGTCATCACTCAGCCTCCCGGTAGGTCGACTTCGGCGGAAGGAACAACGACACCCCCACTGAGAGCATCATGAGGTTCTGCGTGACGCCCTTGTTCGTGCCGCGTGGTGTGTCGACGTAGGTCGTATTGACGAGCCCCAGGTTGATGGCGAAGAAGTCCTTCACCACGAAGCGCAGCCCGATGCCGAGGTCGAAGGCCGGGTTGATCGGTCGAAGTTCTCCAGTCGCCGTGTCTCGGGTACCGGTTCGTTCGGTGAAGACGACGCCCCCGCCCGCGAGCACGTATCCATCGAGGTGCAGAATCGAGTTGAGGAACGAGACCTTGCCGTAGAGGGGGCTCCATTCGACGTCAGCCATTGCTGCCCAGTACGGCACCGAGAACAGGATCCGCGACTGGAGGGTGCGCGTCGCTTGCCTCACGTCATCCGACGGCAGCGTCTGCATCAGGGCGAAACGCGCGGCGATGGCAAGCGCGTCGGACGGGTAGAACGCGGCGCGGAGTTGGCCGCCCACCCGCGTGTAGTACGGGTCGTTGACGTTGATGAGAAAGGCCGGGGCGACCTCGAAGCGGCCCCGCTTGATGTAGAGCTTGCGCTGAACGCTCTTGACGCGGTCGTCCTGGGTGACGTCGCGCTCGACGGCCGGTTGCTCGGGCTTGAGCGGCTTGCGATCGTCCTTGCGCTTGTCTGCCTTCGCCTCGGGCTTCTTCTCGGGAGCCGTGAGGTCGAGTTCGTCCTTGGGAGGATCCTTCTTCTTCTCGTCCTTCTTGCCGTCGTCACTGAGGTCGAGGCCTTCGAAGCCCTGCGCGAGCGCAGGTGACGAAGACACCGCCAGCAGCAGGACCGAGGCCGCCGCGAGGTATCGATGGAACGCCATGTTCGTTTGACTCTCCGCGAATGCACCCCGGACGAAAGCGACCGGGCCCCTTGCCGAAACGAGCGCGGGCACTCTACCCGCAACCCCGCGTGTGTGAAGCCTCGATTCCGAAGGTGCGTATGGTACGGTGCTTCGCTGTTCGGACCACAGCAGCCACAGCGACCCCGAACGACGGAGAACAACCGACCATGTCGAAGGCTTCGCTCGGGCTCGCCGGACTTCTCATCATCGCTCTCCTCGGCTCCGCCTGCCCGCCCAGCACCGACCGGGGCCGGACTTGCAAGATGCCCAAGCGAACCGACGCTGGCGTCACCGACATCACCGAGCGAGAGGTTCGGGCTCGCACGGGTACCGGAGCGAACGCGACCCGCGACTTCCTCGCCTTCGGTTCGCTCGACTGCGACGGCCTGTTGTGTGTTCGCGACGCGACGTTCATCTCCGACGCGGGCGAGGATTCTCCGGCCGAGGGCTACTGCTCGAATGCCTGCGACCCCGGCGCAGCCTGCCCCAGTTTCGACCCGAAACTTGATGAGCGCGGAGACACCCGACTCAACTGCCGCGCCCTGCTCCTCGATGAACAGACCCTCGAGGCGATCCGCCAGGATCCAGCGGCCAGCGGTCTGATCAACAACATCCGCACACCGTATTTCTGTGCTCGCGGCTCCGCCCCTGACGCCGGCATGTAGGTCGATGAAGGTCGCTCACCTCCCATCGGTCGTTTGACCGTCCTCCCGGTGGCCGACGCCGCTGGAACAGGACTCGCACTAGATCGTTCTGGCTGCTGGTTCGTAGAACCGATGCGGCCTCGCGGTGTCTGGGCGCATCTCTCGACTGAATTCGGAGGTTTCCATGAACAGGACCGGCATTTTCCTTGGTGTGGCGGGCGTTCTGGCGCTGGTGGCGCTCGTGGTCGGCCTGCCTCGACCCGCGGGCCCGACGCAGCCCGGCGTGGTTCCGACGCCACCGCCGGTCGTGACGCCGACGACGACGGCCAGCGCCTCGAACGGGAGCCTCACGCTCACCACGCGGCTCTCCCACCCGCTGGTGGCGGTGGGCACCACCGACGTCTTCCTCACCGCAGACGTCAAGGGCGTCGAGGTGCCAGGCCGCGTTCGTTCGCCGGTGAACCTGGCGCTCGTCATCGACCGCTCCGGCTCGATGAGCGGCTTCAAGCTCGACCAGGCCAAGCAGGCCGCACGCCACCTCGTCGGCGCGCTGCGGCCCGATGATCGGCTCACCATCGTGCACTACGGCAGCGACGTGAAGGCGCTCGAGGGCCTGTACGCCACCCCTGAGAACCGCGGCCGCCTGCTCTCGTACATCGACGGCATCTGGGACGACGGCGGCACCAACATCGGCGCCGGGCTCAGCACCGCGCGCGACCTGCTCGAGCGCACCCGCGGCGCCTTCCAGGTCAACCGCGTCATCTTGATCTCCGACGGGCAGCCCACCGAGGGCGTGACCGATCACGAGTCGCTGGTGAACATCGTGCGTTCGCTGCGCACCTCGGGCCTGTCGGTCTCGAGCATCGGCGTGGGCGACGACTTCAACGAGAAGCTCATGGAGTCGCTCGCCGAGGTCGGCGCCGGCGCCTACGCCTACCTGCAGGACGCCTCGCAGCTGCAGCGCATCTTCCAGAAGGATCTCGACGCCGCCGGGACGCAGGTCGCGCGCAACGTGACCATCACCGTGAAGGTGCCGACCGGCAGCCTCGTGCGCACCTTCGGGTATTCACCCATCGCGCGCACGCAGCAGGGCACCGAGGAGCTGGTGACGCTCGCCCTGCCCGACATTGCGGCCGGTGGCAGTGAGCGCGTCGTGCTTCAGCTCCAGGTGAACGGCGATAACGACGGCCAGGCCCTCGACGTCAGCGCCATCACGCTCAACTACACGGACCTGCTGGCGAGCCAGCCGGTGACGACCAACGCGGTGGTGCGGGCGGCAGTGAGCGCCGATCTCGCCCAGGTGCAGGCGAAGCAGGACGGCGAGGCCCTCGTGCTCGCTGCCCGCGCGCAGGCCGGCGCGAACACCCAGGCGGCCGTCGAGGCGCTCCAGAAGGGCGACCGCTCGGAGGCCAAGCGCTTGTTCGAGGCGAACAAAGGCCTGCTCGGCACCTCGGGTCGCGCGGCCGGCGCGCCGTCGGTCGCCAGCGATCTCGCCGAGCAGGATCAGCTCATCCACGGGCTCGAGCAGGCCCAGGGTGAGGGCGAGGTGAACAGCTACTCGAAGGCCGCGCGGAAGAAGGCGCGCATCGACTTCGGCCTCCTCAACTCGACGTACTGACCTCGCCGCGAAAGCCCCCATGTCCTCGACCGCCGTCGTGCAGCTGCAGCAGCGTGAAGTCTTCGAGCGCAACGTCACCCGGTCGCTCCTCGCCGGGGCAGCGGCCGGCGTGCTCGGCTGGGCGACCCTCAAGCTGCACCTCCCCGTCCCGCTGTCGTTCCTGGCGCTCGCGGGCATGGCGCTGGCGTGCGTGCGTGGGAGCAAGCTCGACCGGTTCCTCCTCATGGGCGCCTCGGTCGTGCTCCCGGCGATTCCGTGGCTGTTCGGGCTCACCCAGGGCTGGACGGTGGCGCTCGCAGGCGCGGTGGCGGGAGCGCTCGTCGTGAAGTCGCGCCTCGCCGAGTACGGCGACGAGCACAGCGTCGGCTCGTCCCGGCCGGGCATCGGGCACTATGTCGCGACGGCGGGCGCGACGGCGGGCCTCGCGGTGGCCGGCCTCAAGGTGGCGGAGATCCTCTCCACCCGCATGCAGGACGTTCACACGCCGATGCTGCTCAACGCCGCCGTGAGCGGCACCGTCATCGCCCTGTTCGCGGGCCTGGGCTCGCTCGCCTCCCACATCGCGCTCAAGGCGGACCCGGTCGAGGCGCGCGGCGACGAGGTGCTGCCGACGCTCGACGGAGAGTTCGCCGAGCAGCTGTCGCGGGCCATGGGCGTGTACCAGCAGTGCGGCCGCCAGCTGGCTCAGCTGCCCCGCGAGCCCGCCCGGGAAGAGCTCGCCCGCACCGTCGGCAGGCTGACGAAAGACGCGATCGACCTGGCGGCCGAGTGGGCCGGCGTGGAGTCACAGCTCCATGACGACGCGCACCGCGACCTGCAGAAAGAAATCGACGAGCTGACCCACTCGGCGAAGAAGGCGCGTGACGCGGTGGCCCGCAAGCAGCTCGAGGCGGCGGCCGAGTCTCTCAAGGAAGAGCTCGAGCGGCTCGGTGAGATGCGGCTCAAGCGCGAGCGGGTGCTGGCGAAGCTCAAGTCGCAGGTCGCGCTGCTGGAGCGCGCGCGGGTGGCGCTCATCGGCATGCGCAGCTCCCACGCCACGGTGCGCGCCGCCGAGATGTCGGCCGTCGCGCGCAAACTCAACGCGCTCGCCACGGCGCAGGCCGACGAGGCGAAGCTGGCCCACGCGGTCGCCACCAACGCCGAGATCGCCGCACTCGAGACGCAGCGGGCCGATGCTGCGACCGCCGCGCAGGTGAGCCAGGCGAGGGAGCTCACCGCTGAGCCCACCGAGGCCGCCACGGCCCCCCACCCGACCCAGGCGGCCGTCGTGCCAGTCTCGTCCGAGCCAGAGCGCACCCCGCCGGCCAGCCTGACCGACAAGCTCAACGTCCACTGATTGCGCGCAGCGAAGTCTGCCCGTTTCGACCAGGCCTGAGCGCGCGTCCACATCGACCGCGGCACTGCCCCGGACTTCGCGCCGACCCTGGTCCAGGCTCTGCTGAGCGCGAGCGCACACCCTCTCCAGCACGCCCGATACGTCAACGGGAAGGAGCGCCGCCGCTTCGGTACGCTGACATCGATCGGCAGAGCCGTGCAAGCCTCCTCCAGCGCGCCTTCGAGGCTCAACCGCCCATGGGCCTTCAGCGGAAGGAGAGGCGTACCACCCGGCCGTCCATGAAGCCCTCGGTGCTCGTCCCCGCCGCCAGCACGTAGAGCGCCCCCGCGTGCGCCGCGATGGCCACCGGCGAGCCGAGCGCTTCCGCCACCGTCATCGGCTGGTCCGCGTCGTGAGCGACGCACCGCACGCGACCATTGGCGAGGGAGCTGGTCCCCGGCTCCGTCCAACACGTGCGGGTGTCGTCGATGGCGATGTCGCTGACGCCCTGGGCGTTCTGGCCGATGACCTCGAGCTGCCCGTTGCTGAGCGTCTGACGCACCACCGTCGACGGAGGACTGTCACGCGCAAACACGAGAAAGCGGGTGTTCCCTCGCATCGTCTGAAAGCCGTTGCCTGAGCGACGATCCTCACGCGCGCCGCGGCCATCGAGGCCGATCGACTGCATCGCCGCCTGGAGCCCCGAGATGTCCACCCCCACCCAGTGGAGCCGGTCGCCGGCCACCGTCATCGCGAACGGCGTTCCGTTCGAAGTGATGAGTGTGGAGGTGACGCCACCGAGCGGCGTGCGCAAGACCGGATTGTTCTCCGTCGTCCAGAAGGCGCTCACTCCGTCGGTGGAGAGCGTCGTCAGCTCACTCGAGCCCGTCGCCACCAGCGTGGGGCTGCTGCCGTCCAACGGATGGCGGCGAAGCGCCGTGACGTCGGCGACGAGCACCGAGTCCGTCAGCGCCGCGAACACGCTGGGCCGCGTCACCGTCGCGAGCGACTGCACGCACCCCGGGGCGCCAGACGGGCAGCCCTCGAGCGGCATTCGATAGACGCCCGGCGCCGTCCCGCTCTCGACCCACACCACCGAGCCCTGCACCACCGCGAGGCCACCACGCCAGGGCCGAAACCCGCGGGCGGACCGGGCGCCCAGGCGGCTGCGCCCATTGAGCAGGACCTCGACGGTGATCGTCCCCGTCGGGATCGGTCCTGCGTCGAGGACGGCGGTGCCCGCGTCACCCGACGACCCGCCCGCGTCGACGCCGGCATCGCTGCGCACCGGCGTGATGGGCGAGCATCCGAGAGCGACGGACACGAGGGCGAGACCCACTGGGCGCATCAGTCCTCCGGAACGATGTTCGAGATGCCCTCGAAGGTCACCTGGCTGCCAGCCTTGAGCCCCTTCCTGGCGCTGGTGCCGCCGGCGAGCTCCAGCACGTAGGTGGCGGGCCCGGTCGACGGCCGCGACTGGAGGGTCCGCGGCTCGGCGTTCTCGATGAGGCTCACGACCTTCCCCTTCGCGTCGATGAACAGCATGTCGAGCGGGATGAGGGTGTTCCGCATCCAGAACGAGAGCGGCTGCTCCCGGGAGAAGATGAACAACATGCCGGCGTTCTCGGCGAGCGCGTAGCGCCACATCAGTCCCCGGGTGCGGGTGTCTCGCGTCGCGGCGACCTCGACCTCGAACGTCACCTTCGTCCCGGCGGCTCCCGGCAGCGTCACCCGCCCCGAGGGCAGACGCGGCATGGGGAAGTCCTCGGCCGTGACGTCGGTCGGCACGGGACGAGACGGCGGTGGAACGGGCTTCGACGGCGCCGCAGGCGGGACCGGTCTGGGCGGCGGGCTCTCGCTGCGACACGCGGCCGCCAGGCCCAGGCACGCGACGAGGGCGGCCCTCGAGACGGTGGCCTGCGGCATCACTTGAGCTGCTTGTTCAGGAGCCGGCCGGCGAGATCGGAGCCCAGGCTCGTGGACATGAGCTGCTCGACGACGCCTTCGAAGTCCGAGCGCTGGCTGTCGGCGGAGTAGACGAACTTGATGCCCATGCCGGGCTCGTCGCCTTCGATGGTGCTCCAGACGACCTCGCCGAGCAGCTCGAACGGGTCTCCGCGCTGGGGAACGGTCAGCTTGAAGAGGAAGCGCGTGCCGATCGGCAGGGGCTTCTTCGTCTTGATGAAGGTGCCGCCCTTGCTGATGTTCTTCGTGTAGTCGGCGAAGAACGAATTGAGCTTCTTGTAGTCGACCTTCAGCTCGATGGGCGCGCGGACGGCTTGGCGACCCTCGATGCCCGGTTTCTGGTCTGGCCCCATGGCCGGCGAGTATACGTCTGGCCGATGCCCGAAGTCCTGCTCCGAGTCAGGGCGGTCCTGACAAACCGCCTCTGGCGCGTCGCGTTCGCAGGGTTCTCGGCGCTGTGTCTGGGCTTGCTCGCGTTCCCGGTGTCCCAAATCCCCGGCTATGAGCTGTCGACGGGGCTTGGGGTGCTGCTGGCCTTCTTCGGGGGCGCGTTCGGCATCGCGTTCGGCCGACACGAGTCCACGAGGACCGTGACGGCCCCGCTGCGACAGATCGCCTTCTCCTGGCTGGGCGCGTGCGCCGTGCTGTCGACGCCCATCGTCGTCACTGTCGGGCTGGCGACCGTGCTCACGGTGGCGACCTCACCGTGCAGCCCGTTCGCGCTGATGCACTTCGTGCCCGTCATCGTGCTGCCGTCGGTGGCACTCGTCGCGGCGGTGGGCGTGTTGCTCGGGTTGGTGCTCCGGCGTGCCGCGAAGCTCGTCGGTGCGTGGCTGCTGGTGGTGTTCGCGAGCGCGGTCCACACCACCTGGCCCATCGTCAGCGGGCCTCAGGTGTTCGCCTACAACCACCTCGCGGGCTTTCTGCCCGGGCCGCTCTACGACGAGGAGCTGCACCTGCCCGCGGCCCTGCTGTGGTTCCGGCTCGGCAGTCTGATCCTCACGGCCCTGGCCCTGTCGCTCGCCGCCCTGTGGGTCGACGCCTCGAAGCGGCGCTGGCGGCGCGTCTCGTTCGGCCTGCTGGTCGCCCTCGTCGTCCTGGACTGGAGCGGCCCCTCGTTGGGCTTTCGCATGACGGACGAGGTTCTCGAGGCGCGGCTCGGCGGACGGACCGAAACCGCGCACGTCGTCTTGATTCACCCCGCGGGCATGACGACGAAGGAGGTCGCGCGCGTCTCGGCCGATCTCGAGTTCCGGTTTTCGCAGATCGCGGCGTTCATCGGCGGCGCGCCGGACGGCAAGGTCCGGGTGTGGTGGTACCGGAGCGAGGCCCAGAAGCAGGCGCTCGTCGGCGCCGCGCGCACCCAGTTCGCGAAGCCCTGGCGGCGCGAGATTCACGTCGACGAAGACGCCTTCCCGCATCCAGTCGTCAAACATGAGCTGGCGCACGCGCTCCTCGCGCCGCTGGGGGCGCCGCCGTTCGGCATCACCGCGACCGGCCTGGGGCTCATCCCGCACGTCGGGATCATCGAAGGCCTCGCGGTCGCGGCCGACAACCCGGTGGACGATCTCTCCCTCCAGGAATGGGCGGCGGCGATGAAGCGCCAGGCGATACTCCCGGACGTTCGGCGGTCGCTGGGGCTGGCGGGCTTCTACGAGCAGTCAGGCGCGCGCGCCTACACGGCCGCTGGGGCCTTTCTCCGCTGGCTGGGTGACACGCGCGGCCCCGACACCCTCAAGGCGCTCTATCGCGATGGCGACTTCGCGCGGGTGTACGGGGAAGACCTCTCGGCCCTCGCCACGCGGTGGGAGGCCTTCCTCGACACCGTGCCGCTCGAGCCCGATGCGGTGAACCAGGCTTTCGCGCGCTTTCGACGCGGCAGCCTCTTCCAGCGGCCGTGTGCGCGAGAGGTGGCGCGGCTGTCGACGACGGTCTCGACGCTCTCGAGTGACGACGTGCCCGCGGCGCTCGGGGTGCTCGAGCGCTGCCAGACGCTTCAGCCCGAGGAGCCTGCCCATGTGTTGGTGAGGGCCTCGCTCCTGCGGCGGCTGGGACGTGACGACGAGGCCCACGCGCTGCTCGAGGCCCTGCTGGACCGGGTGAAGGACGCGCCCTCGAGCTGGGCCGAGACAGCGCTCGCCCTGGCCGAAGTGTTGCTCGCTCGAGGCGACGAGATCCGCGCGCGGTCGCTGTTGGACGCGGTGGTGGACAAGCAGGTGTCACCCGCGATGGATCGCACCGCGCGCATCCGCCGCCTCGGCCTCGACGCGCCCTCCCCCCTCCGTGAAGCGGTGGGCGAGTTCTTCTCGAACCGTGGTCAGTCCGTTCAGGTCCACGCCCTCTCCACTGCGCTGGCACAGGTGCCCGACGATCCACTGCTCTCCTATCTGCTCGGTCGGCGGCTGTTCCTCGCCGACGCCCACCCCGAGGCGCTCCCGTTGCTGGATCGCGCGGCGCACGCGGCCCTGCCGGCCTCGGTCAAGAAAGAAGCGCTCCGCCTCGCCATCGAGGCTGCGTTCGGAGCCGGCCGCTGTGACGACGTCGTCCGGTTCGCCGATGACGCCAGAGCGGTGTCGGCCGTCTTCGCGGCCCGCGCTCACGACTGGGTCGAGCGGTGCCAGTCGCTGCGCGCTACGGCGCCGGCTCCCACGCAAAGAGCGCCTTGAACGCCTGCATCAGCGTCGGCGTCGTGCGGGGGCCGAGCGAGTTCGTCTCTTCGTAGTGATCGCCCTCGGCCTGCTGGGCGTAGGGCCGCGTCGGGTGCAGCAGGTAGTCGTACTCGGGGACGATGTAGCCGAGCTCGTCGTTCGCCAAGCCCAGCACCACCGGTTTCTCTCCGCCCGCCTGCGCGTTCAAGTACGGCGGCATCGGCGCCTTCGAGAGACTTGGCGGGTTGGGGTTGCTCGCGGTGAGCATCGGCTTTCCGAACGCGAAGCGCGCGTCGAAGCCGACGACGAGCTCGGGGAAGATCTCGCCCGGCACGCCGATGAAGCGCACGCCGCCGAGCTGCACCTTGCTCACCTCGGTCATCACGTACGGGATGTTGTCGGGCGTGACGCCCTTCTGCCGATCGAAGTCGAGCAGGTTGCGCCGAACGATGTCGACGCCCGGCAGCGTCAACAACCGGAAGGTCTCGTTGTCGATGGGCAGCTTCACCGCCTGCGCACCGAACGCGACGTTGGGCGCCTTCTCCTCGGCGGCGTTGGCGAGCCCTTCGAGCGCGGCGATCGCGATGATGTCGCCGACCGCCTTCGTCTTCGCGATGGTTCGGTCCTCGGGCACCTCGCCGTCGACGCTCGTGGGCTTCGCGCCGAGGCTGGTCATCAGGCCACCGACCGAGCCGGAGAAGTACACGCAGGTGCCCCCCAGGCCCGCCGCGACGAGTGAACCGTCCTTCTTGAACACGCCCTTCTCCACGCCCTCGCGCGTGAAGTGCACGAAGTCGGAGCTGATGAGGTTGTTCACGTCGGCCAGCGTCTCGGGATGATTGCCCCACACGACGAGTGAGCCGATGACGGCGCCGCCCTTCGCCTCGGTGAACTTGAGCACCGTGATGGTGTCGTCGCTGATCCACGGATCGCGCGTGTCTTCGATCACCTGGCGCGTCTTTTCTCCCAGCGAGACCTGCGCCGAGAACGCCTTCGCCGGCCGCGCAGAGAGGAGCGCGTCGCCCACGGCCTGAGCAGCGCCTTCGATGAAGACGTCCTTCAGCCACGCGTCGTCGACGCCGCGCTCGGGCAGCACCGCGCGAATCGGCCCCCACTGCCCCATCGTGTCGACGGATTCGTGGGTGTGGGTCGAGGAGACGAGGACGTAGTCCGGCACGCCCATCGCCCGCTTCGTCACCCGGTCGCGAATGCGCTCGACGTCGTCCCGGAACAGGCCCACCGCGTCCACCGAGACGAGCGCCACCGAGACGTCGCCATTCTCGAACACCACCGCGCGCGCCCACACGTCGTCGAGCACGCCGAAGGCCGGGTTCGTGTTGCCGAAGCCCGCCATCCACAGGCCCTGGAACTTGCCATCTCGTTCGGAACCATCGGGGTCGGGGCCCGCGTAGCCCACCTCACCCGGACACTTCTGATCCCGCCCACAGTCGAAGAAGAAGTCGGGCTTGCCGTCGCGCTCGGAGCCATCGGCGTCGGGCGCCACGTAGCCGACCGCGCCAGGGCATTTCCGGTCGATGCCACAGTCTTCGGTGAAAGCCCCGTCGACCAGACCGCCGCAGCGCTTCTGCCCGTCGCTCCCGAGCGGCGCCTGCTCGTGACAGGTCTCCCCGGAGCGCTTGAGGAAGTCGGGCCTGGGCCGCTCGAAGCCGCGGGGCGTCACCTTCACCGCCGCGATCCCCACTTTAAGCGTACCCGCGTTGCCTTTCTCGCACCCGGGCCCGTAGGGACAGAACTTCTCGGGAGGAGTGCCGGTGCCCATCGGCTTTTGAGGGCATGCCGCGAGCACGAGCATCGTCAGTGGAACCAGAGCGCGCATGGGGAGGAGTGATAGTCCAGCCGCGAGAAGAGGCGGCAGTCCAACTGAGGCTCCACCTTGGCGTTCGACCATCTGCGGCAAGGGCCCCTTGTGCCGGAGCACAGGTGTGAAACGCTCAGGGACATGGTCCGTTCGACGGTCGCGCTGGCAGCCCTGGTGGCGGTGGGCTGTACCGAACCAACCGCGGTGATCCTCGACGTGGGCACCGATCTCGCCTGTTCCGAGAGCGGGAACCTGGGCCTGTGGATCACCACGGGAAACGACATCGAGACCGTCGCGCCCACGCCGATCCTCGAACCGAACTGCGTCGACGGGAAGCTCGGCACCGCCCCCGTCGTGCCGCAGCGGGACAAGCAGGCCACCCTCACCGTGAAGCTGGCGATGTCGCTGTCCGGTCCAGCGGACGTCGACTGTGTGCCAGAAAAGAACTACCGCGGCTGCATCGTGGCGCGCCGCCGCATCGCGTTCCTGCCGAACACGACGCTGCGGGTGCCCATCACCCTGTACCGGGACTGCCGCGACGTGCAGTGCTCGGTCGACGAGACGTGCGAGCGGCTGGGTCGGTGCGTGCGCAACCTGATTGATACGGGAGCCTGTCGCGGCGAGGAGTGCAGCCTCGCCGCAGGCGGAGGTGCTGAGCCGGCGGCAGGTGGGGCCTCGGGTGGGGCTGCAGGTGGCGCCTCTGGTGGGGCCTCCGGTGGAGCAGCCGGCGGTGTCTCCGGTGGAGCAGCGGGTGGTGTCTCTGGTGGAGCGGCAGGTGGTGTCTCCGGTGGAGCAGCGGGTGGTGTCTCTGGTGGAGCAGCCGGCGGTGTCTCCGGTGGAGCAGCCGGCGGTGTCTCCGGTGGGGCAGCGGGCGGTGTCTCCGGTGGAGCGGCAGGTGGTGTCTCCGGTGGAGCAGCAGGTGGTGTCTCC
>JBILEB010000195.1:0-12379 GCA_044352295.1 Myxococcaceae bacterium | reverse complement strand
GCTCGAACAGCCACACCCTGTGGGGGTCGGCGCTGGCGCGCGGAGCCAGACGTGTCCGGTCACCGTGCGAGGCGCTCCCTCGACGCGCACCTCGGCGCGCCAGCGGCTCACCCCGTCGGCCGGCGGCGTCACCGGGCGGGTCAGCATGAACGGGTCGGCGTCGATGGGCGTCTCTTGCTGCACGCGGCCGTTCTCCAGCAGGGCCAGCACGTGCCCGCGCCCGCCGGTCACCGTCGCCTCGAGGCGCCCCTCGGTCAGCGCGGCCTCGTCGCCAATCCGTGCGGCACCGAGCGTGAGCTCCACCATCGGGTCCGCCGGGCCCTGCAGCTTCACCACCGTGCGCCCCTGTCGCAGGCCCTCGAGCACCGCGTCGACGGAGAGCTCCCGCGCGAACACCATCGTCGTCGGGTTGCCGATGGGGCTGTCGAAGGTGCCCGTCGCGAGCCCACCGGAGTGGTCGTCACTCCCACCCACCGGCGCGGCGCGGGAGCCCTGGTCGAGCTGACGGTCCCAGAAGGCGAGCGCCCTCTCGCCGAAGAGCACGCCCGTCTTGTCCCAGCCGCCGGTGCCAATCTCGACGGCCTTCACCTTCGCGGGCGACACGCGCTGCCGCCACGCGCAGCCGATGCAGAGCTGCCCGAGGTCGAGCACCGGGTGGTTGATGGAGAGCAGCGCGCCCTGGGCCTCCATCGCCGCCACCGCGCCCTCGAACGAGGCGCCGTCGATGCCGAACCGATGGTCGAGGGGCGCCGTCGCGCCGATGGCGTTGGCGTGTCCGGCGTAGGTGGTGAACTCCATGCCGGGGAGGAAGAGGAGCGACGGGTGGCGAGCCTGCGCGTCGGCCATGAAGTCGAGCTGCGAGGTGGTGTTGTGTTCGGAGAACTCCACGAAGTCGAGGCCGCGGCTTCTCGCGAACGTGGCGATGGCGTCGAGGGTGGGCGACGCGTCACCGCTCTCGCGCGAGTGCACGTGCAGGTCTCCGGCGTACCAGCGCGCGGTGCGCTCGAGCGGAGCCCCCGCCATCCACGCGCCCGAGGCGCGACCGGGTTGAGCCGCCAATGTGACCGCAGTGCGGCGTTCGATTTCGAGCCGGTAGCGAGCCGGTGCGGTGACGACCTTCGCCTTGCCGACGACGACGTGCCAGGTGCCGGGCGTCATGGGGCCGGTGAGGTAGCTGCGTGAGGCCGCGCGTTCGGAGACGACGATGGGCTCGCTGTTGCCCCCGCCCCAGCCACGAACGCCGCGTGGGTCCGACAGGCCGTAGTCGAGGATGTTCTCGGCCTGGAGGACCGGATGGCGGACCTCGACCTCGGCCGTTCCCGCGGGCACCTCGAAGGGAATGAGGACGAAGTCAGGCCCCGTGGTGGGCAGCTCGCCTTCGAGGACGAGCGGCTGCGCGAGCGCGGTCGCCGACAGAAAGAAGGACACGAAGCACGTCACGGGGGCGCCCCTACCTCGTGAACGTCACCGGAGAAACCGGGCCGCACCGAGGTGGCACCTCGAGGTGACGGCTCCTGGCGGGTGTCGAGGCTTGAGAACGAGCCTCGAAGCCCGATGGCGGCGCCCCGAGGAATCACTCCCGTCGCGGTGCGCGTCCTCCAACGCCCCACGACGCCGTCAGCGCGTGCCCCACCGCTCGTCACGCACCGTCACCAGCGCCCACGGCAGAATCCACTGCAGCGCCACCACCGAGAACACCGCGTACAGCACGCCATACATCCACCGCATGCTGCGCTCGAAGCGAAGGTAGTAGGCCGCCGAGAAGATGGCGCCCAACGCGAGGGCCACCACGCTGCGCCCCACGGTGGTGACGTTGGTGTCGAACAACCGCGGCAATTCCATGAGGGCCACCGCCACCAGCACGAAGCGCAGGTTCGACACGAAGAACGTCACGATGGGCAGCAACCGGTTGTTGGCCCGGTAGCGCGTGAACATGAAGCGCGCGAACGAGAACCCCTCGACGATGTAGCTGCGGTCCCAGCGCAGGAACATGCGGGAGAGCTGCGAGTACGTCGTCGGCACCAGCGTGTTCACCACCGCGGGGCGTTGGTAGACGGTGTCGAAGCCCTGCCGCAGCACGATGTTGGTGAGCGCCTGGTCTTCGCCGTGGTTCACCGGGCGGCCGAGGAAGCGCTGGTTCTCCCACTCGTCCATGAACGGCAGGATGATGGACTTCTTGAACGCCGACAGCGCGCCAGGGCAGCAGGCGACGGTGCGGTACACCGACTGCGCTGCGCGCCCGTAGTCGAAGGCCAGCGTGTACTGGACTTCGAGCATGCGGCTGATGGCGTTCTCGCGGTTGAGCACCGCCACCCGGCCCGCCACGCCGCCCACCGTCGGGTCCGCGAGGAACGGCGTCACCATCTCGTGCACGGTGCGCGGGTCGATCTCGGAGTCCGAGTCGATGGTGATGACGTAGTCGCCCGTCGCCGCCCGGAAGCCCGCCACCAGGGCCGAGCGCTTGCCGCGGTTGCCCGAGAAACGCACCAGCTTCACCAGGTCGGGGAACTCGCGTCGCAAGAACTGCATGTGGAAGAACGTGTCGTCGCGCGAGCCATCGTCCACGACGATGACCTCGAGCTTGTCCTTCGGGTACGCGCACGCCGCCACGCTGCGAATGCTGCGGCCCACCATCGGCCCCTCGTTGTACGCGGGGATGATGACGGACACCTTCGGCCACTCGACATCCGGTGAGACGGTGAAGGGCCGGTAGCGCAGCCACAGCGCGCCCAGCAACGCCGTGTAGAGCGTCTGGATGAGGGCGATGGCCCCGATGGGGTGGGTGGCCATCGCGAGCACCATCGACGGCAGGTTCGCCTCGCTCGACCAGCCCAGCCAGGCCATCGAGATGACGGCTCCCGCGAGCGGCGCCGCACCTGCCAGCATGTTGCCGAACTTCCGCCACCGGAGACTCATGATGCACGTGGAGGTGTAGCGCAGGCGCCGAAGGGCGTCAGCCTGGGGGATTTCAGCGCCAGCCGTATCCGAGGGGCGACGGCGTTCGTCAGGTGGGCGGGTCGGGCCCTCCCCCTGAGTTCCGGGCTCCGCGACCGAGTCACGGCCGCGTGACCGCGCGGCGCTGGCATTCCGCTTGGTGCGATGGGACCCCTCCTCTATACGGCCCCCATCGTGAACGTGGTCGGCCGCCTGCCTGGGCTCCATGACCTGCGGGTCCTCTTCCTCGTGTGTGTGGCCCTGGAGTTCGCTTCATGAGGTGGCTGCTCCTGCTCGCGTGCCTCTGCGGATGCATCGCGCCCCAGCCCGTCCTGCTTCCGCCGACGGGTGACGACGTCACCATCTTCGTCCACGGCTACCGGGCCAGCTTTCTGGCGACCGCCACCGGCGAAACGGCCTACGTCACGCCGAGCCAGGGGCTCTCGCTCGGAGACCGCTCCCTCGCGTTCCCCTTCGAAGGCCAGCGCGACTTCCCGCGCTACGGGCCGCTCACCGTCACCGGGCCGTTCACGACGTTGACGGCGATTCCCTTCTTCTACGTGCGAGACCCCTACGGCTCGTGGATGGAGTGGGCCAAGCGGGAGCTGCCAGGCTTCGTGGTGTTTGCCTACGACTGGCGGCAGGACATTCGCGCGAGCGGGCAGCAGCTGTGTGAGCGCATCGAGGCGCTCGGCCCGACGCGGCGGGTCCGGCTCGTGGGGCACTCGATGGGCGGGCTGGTGGTGCACGCCTGTCTGCGCCGGGGCTCCGAAGCCGTGAAGAAGGCCGTCACGCGCGCCGCCTTCGTGGGCACGCCCTTTCGCGGAGGCCCGGGGCAACTGCACGACCTCCAGTTCGGCACCATCACCGGGGCCAATGAGCGCCTGCTCGACATCGAAGCGCTCCTCACGTTCCCGTCCGCGTGGCAGTTGCTCCCACCGACGACTGACTACTTCTTCGACGACCTCGGTCGTCCCATCGAGGTGCCGGTGCTGAGCGCCGAGGCCTGGGTCGACCGGGGGTGGGGCGTGTTCGGCAGCGAGGTGGTGCGGAACAACCCGGCCTACCGGGGAGAGCTCAAGCGCCGACTCGAAGACCACCGCTCGTTCTGGCGCGAGATGGGCGACGTCGAGGGGCTCCCGCCCTCGTTCAAGAGCCTGGTGGTGCTGGGCACGGGGCGGCTGACGCTGCATTCGTGGAAGGTGAAGAGCGACGGGTCGATTGCCCAGAAGCGCTTCTTCGAGGCCGATGGTGATGGGTCGATTCTCATCACCGGCGCGCTTCCGCCGAAGCCGATGTCCTACGAGGTCGCCGCGGTGAAGACGGAGCACTCGGAGCTGCTCAACGACCTCGCCGTGCGGGAAGTGCTGCGGGAGTTCTTCGCGCCGTAGACGAGCGTTGGACTCCCCGGGCCGAGCCTCAGGGGTGCCGCGCACCTGACACCGGGACGGCGTCGTACCGAGTCACCTGCGTGCGCCAGAGGTCGTCCACCTGCACCACCTGCGCCGGTGTCCACCCATGGAGCGCGAAGGTGTTGGTGACGATGCACACCCGCTGGCCCGCCCGCTCATGAAGGAGCCGGTCTGACAGCGCACGCATGCCCCCGGTGAAGAGGTAACAGACGAGCACCTCGGCCTTCGAGAGGTCGCCCTCGAGGAAGTTCGCGCGCCGCACCTCGAGGTTCGTCACGCCGCGCGCGCGCACGGCGCTCACCAGCCACGGAACGACGGACGCTTCCCACGCGATGACGCGCGCCTGTGGACACTGCCGCGCCAGCGCCACCGCCAGGCCACCCCACCCGCACCCGAGTTCGTGCACCTCGCCGCGCACGTCGGACGGCACCAGCGACAGCATCACCCGACGAACCTTGCGAGCGGTGGGCATCGGCGAGATGCCGAGCCGAAGCGTGGAGACGATGACGCTGAGCGCGGCGAGCGCCACCCCGGCGAGGAGGACGAGCTCCATCACGCCCACCCGCCGTGCTCGACAAGTCCCTCAGGTGACGTCAGGCTCGCCATTCGTCGGCCAGCGAGCCACAGCGACGCGCCCATTTCCAGCCATGAGCGTCGCCACCTGCCCCACCTGTCAGAAGCCCCTCGTGTCGGGGCGGTGTCCCACCTGCGCGCCGAAGCCGCTCCCGATGTCGGCCGAGGAGCGCCGTCGCCTCGGGCTCCTCATCGGGCTGGGCGTGGTGATGACGGTGGGCTCGGCGGCCTTCTTCGCGTTCCGCATGCGCCGCAAGCTGGCGCGGCAGCGCTTCAACCGCGTGACGGAGCAGGTGCCGTAAGGGCGCCTCGCGCCGACAGCCGCACCACCAGCCGGTACGCCGCGTACGTGAGCACCACAAAGAAGCCCAACACCAGCATCGGCGCGAAGACGGCCAGCAGGCTGCCTGCGACGGCCACCACGTTCTCCGCCGCCGAGACGAAGGGTCCTCCCGTGCCGAGCGTCGCGGTGTGCACCACGGGCCGCGCGATGGCCTTGGTGGCATGCACGCTGAAGGCGGTGACGAGGCCGCACGCCACCAGCGCGACCGGCGGCACGTCGCTGATGGCGCCGCTGCCCGCCGCGAAGACGAGCGCGCCCGCCGCGGGACGAACGAACGTCTGCAGCACGTCGTTGAGGTGGTCGATGGCGGGAATCTTGTCGACGGTGAGCTCGACCAGCAGCAGCACCGCCGTCACCGCGATGACCGCCGGGTGCGTGAGCAGCTCGAAGGGCCCTTGCAGCTTCACCACGCCCAGGCGCCCCAACACCGACACGGCGAGCAGGGGAATGTAGGCGTTGAGGCCCGCCGAACCGGCCAGCCCGAACCCGGTGAGGAGCTGTGTCATGAGCATGACCTGCCAGACGGGCGGGTCTCCCAGTCATTTCATGCAGGCGCTCACAGGCGCGCAGGTGCGCTTCTGGTTGGCAGACGCAGTCCAGTGAATCTCGTGGCCTGGGCGTGGTATTCGCCGTCTTCGAGGTGTGGCCATGAGCATCGGGGACCGCCGCGTTCGCGGCGTCTTGTATGTCGACTACGTGCGGATGATCCGCCAGCAGGTGCCGTCGTGGCACACCGCGCTGACGCCCGCCGACGCGGTGCTCGTCGCAGGCCGGGTCGACGTCGATGCGTGGTTCCCGATGTCGGACTTCGAGCGGCTCGGCCTCGTCATCCTCGACCACGTGGTGCGTGGCGAGACCGACTCCATTCGGCTGTGGGGCCGTCAGCAGGTGCAGGCGATTCTGGCGTACTTCCCCGACCTCACCAGCGCCGACGACCCGCGCGAGTCGGTGATGCGCTCTCGGACGTTCCTCTCGAGCCTCTTCGACTTTCCGGCCGTCACGCTCGACTCCGTGGACGACACCGAGTGCCTGCTGACGGTGAACTACGGCATGGGGGCGCGCGCGGAGGAAGCGGCCACGTGGCAGACGGTGGGCGTCTTCGAGGAGCTCGTCTCTTCGGCCGGCGGGCGCGAGGCGACGGGCCGGGTGCTCAGCCGGGGCTGGGTGGCGGGCGCGAAGGCGACGAGCGTCACGGTGGGGTGGACGATGGGGCAGCCGAGCCCGCGGCCGTTCCTCACGCGCCCGAAGGTGCTGGTGGTGGACGACGAGCCGCTGGTGGCGAGGGGCCTCACGCGGGTGCTCGCGCAGGCGGCCGAGGTGACGCACGCCATCGACGCGACGACGGCGCTGTCGATGCTCACGAGCCGCAGCTTCGACACGGTGGTGTCGGACTTCCAGATGCCCGAGCGAGATGGGTTGTCGCTCCTCACCGAGGTCGCCGAGCGCTGGCCCGCGGTGAAACGGGTGCTGCACTCGGGCGTGATGCCAAACGAGGCGAAGCGCGCGATGGCCGCAGGCATCGTCGACGAGTGCATCGAGAAGCCCGCCCCGCGCGACGTGCTGGTGCGGGCCACGTCGACGCCGCCGAAGCGGTAGGTGGCGTCGTGCAACGGCGGGGGAGCGGGGCCGCTGGACAGCACCGGTGAGCCCATCGACCGCCTCGGGTTCAGGAGAGCTGTCCCTCGTCCAGCAGACCTGACGTGGTGACGCGGGCCGGTTGAAGTATGGGGCCTCCCATGACGCCGCTGCTGCTGCTCAGCCTCCTCGTCGCTGCGCCCGACGCCGGTTCACCCCCGCCGACGAAGGCCGTGATGCGCAGCGCCCTCGATGCGCTCATCGGGCTCGAGCCGGTCATCGCGCACCCCGAGCGCTTGAGAGATCCACTCCAGGCCGACGACATCACCCAGCGCCTCGACGCGCTCGCCGGCCTCACCCATGCGTTCCCCGCCGACGCGAAGGCGCAGGAGCCCGCCACCGCCGCGCTCTCCGGCTTGTTCTCGCAATACGCGCTGGAGACCCGCCGCCGCTTCGTCTTCGGTGACCGCGAGACGGTGCCCGCGCGGGTGAGAACGCTGATGAGCCTGTGCTTCACCTGTCACAGCCGCGAGCGCGCCGACGCCGACTTCCAGGCCATGGAGCAGCACCTCGCCGGCGCGAAGCTCCCGCCGCTCGACAAGGCGCAGTTCTTCGCCGCGACCCGGCAGTTCGACCGCGCCCTCGAACAGTACGGGGCCCTCATCGCGGCGAAGGCCACCGACGAGCGCGCGCGCCTGGTGCAGGCCCGTGCCATCAAGGACACGTTGACGCTGCTGGTGCGCGTGAAGGACGACGCGAAGGCCACCGACACGTTCCTCGAAGGGCTCTCCCGCCGAGAAGACCTCACGCCGTTTCTCCAGCGCGCCGTGGCCGCGTGGCGCAAGGACGTGGCCGCCTGGCGCAAGGAGGACGTCGACGCGCTGAAGTCGTCCCCGAAGGACCTCTTCACCCGCGCGAAGGCCCTGGTGATGAAGGCGAACGGCCCGCGCACGTTCCTGCCCGACGAGCTGCACGACATCGCCTTCCTGCGCGCCAGCGCGTACTTGAACCTCGCGCTCGCGAAGGACCCGAAGCTGCCGCAGCGGGGCGAGGCGCTCTTCCTCCTCGGCGTGTCCACCGCCGCGCTCAAGTCGCCCCTGCTGTGGGACGTCGACCTGCTCTTCTTCGAGGCCTGCGTGCGCGAGAACCCGAAGACGCCGCTGGCCCGCCAGTGCTTCGCGCAGCTCTCCGACCGGCTGTACTTCGGCTTCACGGGCTCGTCGGGCACCCACCTGCCGGACGACGAGCTCGCCCGCCTCGCCACGCTGCGCCAGCTCGCCGAGTGAGGTGACGTGTCCTCGCCGTCGAAGCCCCTCTCGGCCCCCGCAGCCCACGCGCTGCTCCACGTTACCGTCTTCGTGTGGGGCTTCACGGCCATTCTCGGGCGGTTGATCAGCCTCTCCGCGGTGCCGCTCGTCTGGTACCGCCTGCTCATCGTGCTGCCGGTGATGGCGGCGGTGCTGCGCTTCAAGCGCCTCCCGTTCGGCACCAATGCGCGCACCACGCGGGCCTTCTGGGGCATCGGCGTGCTGGTGGGGCTGCACTGGCTCTGCTTCTACGGCTGCATCAAGTACGCGGGCGTGGCGGTGGCGGTGCTGTGCCTGTCGTCGCTCACCTTCTTCACCGCGCTCCTCGAGCCGCTCGTGTACCGACGCGCCGTGGTGCCGGCGGAGCTGATCATCGGCCTCCTCGCGGTGGTGGGCGTGTCGTTGCTGGTGAAGTTCGAGACGCGCGCGACGCCGATGGGGCTGACGCTCGGGTTGCTCTCGTCCCTGTTCTCGGCCGGCTTTGGCACCTTGAACGGCGTGTGGAGCCGCAACGAGCCCGGTGAACGGGTGACCCTCCACGAGCTCTCCAGCGCGCTGGTGGTGACGTCGCTGGCCTTCGTCGCGTGGGACTTCGTGCCGCCGTGGGCGCTGTCGGCGAGCGATGGGCTCTGGCTCGTCCTCCTCGGCGTGGGGTGCACCGTGTTTCCGTGGCTGGCGAGCCTGAAGATCCTCGAGACGCTGTCACCGTACACGCTCGCGCTCGCGGTCACCCTCGAGCCCGTCTACTCGTTGGTGCTCGCGTGGGTGCTGTTCCCCGGAGAAGAGGCCCTCACCTGGCGCTTCTACGCGGGCGCGGCGGGCCTGCTGGGGCTGGTCCTCCTCAATGCGTGGATCAAACGGCCACCCCGACTTCAAACCCCAGTCGATTCAGCCGCTTGACTTGCGTGTCGCACAAAGCGCACATGAGCGCACAACTTCGTGACAGGGACTTGCGACAATGAGGCATCTCGTCGAAGTTTCACGACGCTCCTCACTTCACCACCACCCCTGAAAGACCCTCGCCATGCCCATGCGCATCGCTGACAGCCGCATTCGTTCGTTCGTCGAGACCCAGAAGGCCACCACCGCGCCGAAGATCACCGACGCGAACGTGCTCGACCTGCTGGCGGCGGTGGGTGACAGCGCGCGGGGCAACGCGGACAAGATCAAGGCCGACCTGACGAAGCCCGGCGTCACGCGCGCGCAGCAGTTCGAGATGGCGAAGGCGGGGCTGTCGCGCTCGGAGAAGAGCGACATCGGCCAGCTCCTCGACCGCTCCGGCTTCGCGATGGACCCGGGCGCGAAGAACTTCCTCGAGGCGCTCATCGAGCGCGCGCCGCTGCAGGAGACGTTCGGCCCGCTCACCTTCGCCGTCACCGGCGACCAGAAGAACGGCATCGCGGGCATCTCGAAGCCCGGCGAGACCATCGAGGCCATCAACCTCTCGACCGCGCCCTCGGGCCGCCTGCACCTGGCGGACACGATGGTCATCGGCACCGCCGACGCGAGCGGCAAGTTCCTCGGCACCATGCCGGACGTGAAGGAGGGCGATATGATTCGCCTCCGCTCGCGCGCCGCCGACGGCTCCACCGGTGACTGGATTACGATTCAGGCCAGGGGCATCGACACGAAGGACACGCGCAACGCCGTCGTGAACCTCGAGCGCGTCGACCTCGCCGCGACCGCCGACGGCATCACGGTGACGCACAACACCAAGCGGCCCCTCTCGGAGCCCGGCGCGCAGATCCGCTTCGTCAACGCGCGCACCGGCGAGAAGGTCGACGTCACCGCGACCGACGTGGGCTCGCTGCCGGCGGGCCTCAAGCTGCCGGGCAAGGCGGGCGACGAGTTCAAGGTCTCCGTGTCCGACGGGAAGAACAACGTCGACCACGCCGCCGTGACTGGCACGCTCAAGGTCCCGGGCGGCAACGGCGGCATCGTCGGCGTCGACCTGCCGGACCCGAAGATGCACAAGGACGAGATGAACGCGGACGGCACGCCCAAGTTCAAGCTCGAGCGCTTCACCGGCCCGCTGTTCCTCAACGAGCCCACGCCGGGTGACGTGCGCCAGGGCGCCATCGGCAACTGCTACTTCCCCGCGGCGCTGTCGTCGGTCGCGCACATCAGCCCGCAGGCCATCAAGGACATGATCAAGCAGAACGCCGACGGCACCTACACCGTGCGCTTCTTCGAGAACGGCAACCGCAACCGTCCGGTGGAGGTGAAGATCGACAGCGACCTCTACGTGCGCGCGTTCGGCGGCCCCATCTACGGCGGTTCGCTCGGCGGCTCGACCTCGAAGGAGAGCATGGAGCTGTGGTACCCGCTCATCGAGAAGGCCTACGCGCAGTGGAAGGGCAGCTACGACACCATCGGCAACGGCGGCAGCGCGGGCCGGGTGATGAGCGAGGTGCTCGGTCGCAGCCAGGGCTACGAGTGGGTGAGCCCGGGCAGCGAGCAGCGCCTGTTCGACCGCATCAAGAGCGACATCGGCCGCGGCATTCCCGTGGCGGCGGGCACGCACGGCTCCGACCAGGCGTCGCTGTACACGAACACCGGCGTCTACGCGAACCACGCCTACTCGGTGCTCGGCGTCGAAGAGAAGAACGGCGAGAAGTTCGTCAAGCTGCGCAACCCGTGGGGCCAGTCCGAGGCCGGCAACGACGGGAAGAACGACGGCTTCTTCTCGCTGCCCATGAAGGACTTCACCAAGCTGTACTCGAGCCTGTACGTGCTCAACTAAAGGACGTCTTCATGGCCAAGCCTCCCGAGCCGATCGACGAAGTGCTGCCCGCCGCAGAGTCCGCGGTCCTCGCCACGGTGACGCGCATCGTGGAGCAGTCTCCGCAGCCGGCCCTGGAGCGCTCGCTCGAGACCAGCCGCCCCACCAGCGCGGCGAAGCAGGTCGTCGAGCTCCAGGTGACGAAGGTGCTCTTCGGGGCCGTGGAGAGCGGCGCGAAGGTGCAGGTCATCAAGCCCGAGGGTGCGTACGCGCTCCGGGAAGGGAACACGGGCCCCTTCCTGCTGGGGAACACGGACGCGGGCGTCGAGATTCTCGGGCGCTACGGCCCGGACACCTGGCCGGAAGCCGCGGTGAAGCAGGCGGCGGCGGCGCTCGGCAAGCGCTGACGTTCGCTTGCGGGGCCAGCTGACGAGCCGTCAGGGCACGCGCAGCCGCACGCCGCACGACGGTTGCTACACGACCGGCACCAGCCCCTGCCTTGGCAGCAAAAGCGACGACGCTCGACCGATGGCTGTCGGCGTCAACGTTCCACCCGTCAGTGGGGCCAGCCCCTTCGACTGCAGGACCAGTGCTCACCTCGATGATGGTCTCCGCCGCAGAAAGCGACATCACCAGCGGTGCTTCGGGGCGGGTGCCAGTCATGGAGGGTTCGAGCGTGCCGAAGAGCACTGCTCGCTGACCGGAGGCGACGGTCTTGGGATCTGCGCGGAGCCCGAGCGTGAAGGTCTGCCCCTTCGCGTCCGTGACGAGGCGCGAGCGGCTCCATTCGTGAGTCGCACTGCAGCGTCGAGCTGAGCACCTCGAGGTCTGCGAAGTTCGTCTGCGCCAAAGCCAACGCGCGCGCATGCTGCTCACGACGCTGCGCGCTGACTTCAGCCTGTTTCTCCGAGAGCATCGCGACCGCCTTCACGGCCCTTGGGTCGGCCCAGCCCACCAGCGCGACGAGCGACGACGGTCGGCACCTTCAGGGGCGCAGCAGGCCAGGTCAGCTCAGGCTCGAGCACGACATCGGCAGGGTGAGGTCGTCAGGGGCGCGCTTGGTCAACGCCACGCAGACAGGCGTCAGTGACCGGTTGCGGCAGCGTCGCTCCCGGTGATTGACCGCGTAAACGATGCGTACCGAAAAAAAGTAGCCCCACACATTCGGATACGCGTACTCGCCCGGCGTCCTCACGAAGTCTGGCCTCGATTCCGCTGGCTTCGTTCCTGCACACGGGCGGCACGGCAAGCCTGACCCCTTCGAGTTCTCCTACTCCCTTCTGACTGAGGATGACCCATGACGAGAATCGCGGTGCTGTTGATGTCGAGCGTGATGGTCTTCGCGTGTGTGGAAGCGCCATCGCTTCAACCCGCTGAGGACCCTGGCGCTCCCTTGAATCAATTCCACGCCCGGTCGCAGCAGGCGCTGACCCTGGCGGACGGCGGCCAGTGCCCGATCTCCGTGAACGCCGACGCGGAGTTGATGATTCGCAACCTCCTCGTCGTCGAGGAC
>JBILEB010000315.1:0-3602 GCA_044352295.1 Myxococcaceae bacterium | reverse complement strand
GGCGCCCGTCACGTCCGCCTCGCTTCGAAAGCGGTTCGAGCGCGTCAAGCTCACCCTGCGGGAGCACGCCACCACGGCCGGGTGGCTGCCTTCGTGACGACGCACGGGCGCTCGGTCGCGTTGACGTCGGACCCGCAGTTCGAGCTGCTGCTGCGCCAGGTCGCGGGAGTCTCTGCCACCCCCACGGGTCCCGTCGCCGTGACGCCGCCGCTCCCGGCTGGCGCGTCGGTGGGGCCGTACCGGTTGCTCGAGGTCGTCGGCGCAGGCGGCATAGGCGTGGTGTACCGGGCCCATGACTCGAGGCTGCAGCGTGACGTCGTGCTCAAGCTCCTGCCCTCACACACGAGCCTCGATGACGCCGCTCGCGAGCGCTTGTTGCGTGAGGCCCGGGCAGCGGCGCGGCTGCTTCAGCGCTCTCCAGAATTGACCCGGCTGCGCTCTCGAGAAGTGAGCCGCTCGCGGATCAGCGTCGCCGTGTGAGATCCACGTGAGTGTTGTCGGTGGTCGGTCGCCCGCCGGAGCGAGGCGAAGCCGAGCGCAGGCGACCTGTGAGGTGGGCTGACCGGCCCCGCAACGACGAAGCCCCCGGTCGCGGTGTGCGATCGAGGGCTCGAGTTCTGCGTGATGGTGACCTCGCTCAGCCGGTCGAGTCACGGAGGGTCGGGCCGTCGATCTTCACCGTGTGGCACTGGTGGCGAAGTCGGCTGAGCAGGGCCTCGACGAGGGCCTTGTTGCCGAGGAAGGTGCCCCAGGCCTCGTACTCGAGGTTGGTGGTGATGATGGTGGGCCGGCGGCGGTAGCGCTCCTCCATCAGCTTAAAGAAGATGTTGGTCTGCTCGGGCTTGAGGTTCAGGTAGCCCATCTCGTCGATGACCAGGACGTCGACGCTGACGAGCCGGTTGAGCAGCTTGCGCGTCGAGCGATCCGCGAGCGATGCATACATCTCGTCGAAGAGGTCCTGCGCGCGCATGAAGATGCCGCGGTGACCGTTCTGCAGCGCCTTGAGCAGCAGACCCGAGGCGAGCCCCGTCTTGCCGACGCCGGTACCGCCCATGAAGACGATGTTCTCCGCCTTCGGGATGAAGTCGAGGTCGGCGAAGGTGCGAATCTGGCGTTGGTCGACGCCCTTCTGCCGCTTGAAGGGAAACGTCTCGAGGCTCCACTGCTCGGGCATTCGGGCTTGCTTGATGCGGTAGGCCAGCGAGGTCTCCTGGTTGCGCTGCCACTGCGCGCGCAGCAGGCGCGTGCAGAATTCCTCGTAGGTTGGTTTTTGTTTCTCGGCGCGCTTCGACTCTTCCTCGAAGAGCTCGGCGACGCGGCGCAGGTGGAGACTCTTCAGCAGTTGCTCAAGTTCATCCTTCATCGGGTTCCTCTTCATCTGGAGTCCCTCGGTCGGCCGGCGCGACGAAGTACTCGGTGGCAATGTTCCGGAGCACCATGCGCTCCAGCCGGTCGAGGTCGAAGAGGCCGTAGTGCGACGCTGACGTCACTGCGGCGAGGAAGGGTTTGCGCGGGTAGTCGCGGTGCATCTGCGCCAGTCGCCGCAGCACCGTCGGCCAGCGGGACGAAGCTCACTCCTTCACGGCCCTGGTGAAGTCCGGCAGCGGCGCCTCACTGCGCAGCAGTTCTGCTTCGTCGGGCGTGGGCTGCTTCAGAAGCCGCGCGGCCTCACCCTTCGGTGGCCGGTGCGTCGGGTCCGTCCTCCGGGTCTTCTCGAAGGCGAAGACGCGCGGATGTTCTGCGACGAGCCGGGGCCCGTCGTAGATGTCGACCCTGTCCTTCGTCTCGCGCACCTCCACCTGCCGGCCGATGAGTCGCCAAGGCACCGAGTAGATGTGGCCCTCGACGTGGACGAAGCCCTCGATGTCCACCACGCGGTGGTGCAGCACGTACACGTCGGGCACCCACTCCGGTCGCGGCACGAGGTGTGGCTGCTCCTTCGCGAAGATTTCGAGAGCGCTGGCCTGCAGCGCCCTGCGTTGCTTGCGGTTGATGCGCTCGCACCATTCTCGAGCTTCGCGGTTGGCGTGCGCGAAGTCGGTGAAGGCGCGGCCCGGGATGAAGTTCCGCTCGATGTGGTCGAAGCCTCGCTCCACGTGGGCCGAGCGGTTGGCGTCGCCCTTCTCGTGCGCGACGAAGGTGAAGCCGTAGCGCTCGCCGAAGGCCTCCATCTCGGGCACCGGCACCATGTTTGCGCCGGTGCCCTTCAGGACGATGACGTGCGTGTTGTCCACCATGCATCGGCGGCACGCGCCCCCGAAGAAGGCCACCGCCTCGTCGAGGAAGACCTTGCAGGTGAAGCGGTTGAAGCTCGGGTACACCTGCATGAAGCGCATCCGCGAGTACGCGAGGACGACGGATGCCGTCTGCACCCGGCGCTCGACGCCGCCGATGCTCATGACGTGTGGCGAGGTGTCGTGCTGCATCTCCTGGCCAGGCTCGAAGACGTAGCGGCCCGCCGGCTTCGGCGGCTCGAAGCCGATGCCGTGCCGACGGCAATAGCCGGTGAGGGCCTGGTACGAGAGCGTCGCGCCGCGCAGCAGCAGCTCCTCGTAGACCCGCACCAGGTTCCCCCGGCAACGCTGGTGCAGCTCGCGGATGTCGGCCTCGTGCGGCTCGGCCTTCTCGTTGCGCTCGAGACGGGGCGCGGCCGGCGTGCCCGCGCGCACGACGCCGCGCACGGCGCCGCGCACGGCGCCGCGCACGGCGCCGCGCGACAGCTTCATCATGCGCGCGATGGTGCGCACGCCGACGCCCTTGTCATGCAGCGCGAGGATGGCCGCCCGCAGTCCTTCATCCAACATCGAGCACCTCCGCACGCAGCGTCTCGAAGAGGGCGCCCGCGTCGGCTTCCGACGCCGTGGCCGCGCGCTGGAGCTCCGCGGTGAAGCACCATCGCGAGGCGCGCTGCGCCTCCTGCTTCGCCAGCGTCCTCGCGCGGCGGGCGATGGCCCCCACTGCCGCGACGTCGTTGAGCAGTCGCTCGACGGGATTCTTGTCCTTCGGTTTGCGCGACTGCTCCTCGGCGCGCAGCGCGAGATGCGGGTCGGCAAGGATGAGCGCGCGCCCTTCGGGCGTCGCCGCTGCCCACGTCGCCGTCAGCACGCCCACCTGGCGGCTCGACAGGCCGTGCGCCGCGACCGCGGCGGCGAGCGCCTGCCAGCCTGCTGCCTTGGCCCGCGCCAAGGGCACCAGATGCTTCATGGCTGCGTGCGCCGGCAGTCCGCCGCTGCGCACCAATTCCTGTACAGGCTCCGGCAGCTCGCTCACGAGTGCGAGCCGACGACTCACCCAGCTCTCGCTCTTGTCGAAGCGCCGAGCCAACTCGCCGCAGCTGAGGGCGAAGCGCTCGTGCAGCTCGCGCAGCAGCCAGCCTTGTTCGAGCGCGCTGTCGCCTTCGGCCGTGCGCATCAGCCGCGTGAGCAACAGCGCCTCGACCTCGGTGAGCGCCCACTCGACGGCCGCGACCGTGTCGCGGTGCAGCCGTTTCAGTGCGCGCACGCGCTTGTAGCCATCGACCAGCACCCAGCTGCCCGACGATTCGCGCACCACCACCACCGGCGACTGCTGACCCACGTCGGTCAACGACGCCAGCAGCGCGC
>JBILEB010000059.1:0-38148 GCA_044352295.1 Myxococcaceae bacterium | reverse complement strand
CGGAACGGCAGGAACGCGCTCTTGAAGCCCGACACGATGATGGTGGTGAGGTCCTCGAGCGAGAGCCCCAGCTCTGTGTGCGCAATCCAGTACTCGTGGCTCACCGTGGTGTCGGTGATGAGCCGATTGTCGGTGTTGATGGTCACCCGCAGGCCGTAGTCGAAATAGAACTTGAGCGGGTGCGCCTTCATCTCGCTCACCGCGCGCGTCTGCACGTTCGACGACGGGCAACACTCGAGCGGGATGCGGTGGTCGTTGACGTAGTTGAGCAGGTCGCCGTCTTCGCGAAGGCGCACGCCGTGCCCGATGCGGTGCGCGCCGAGGTAGTGGAGCGCCTGGCCGATGGACTCCGGTCCATACGCCTCGCCCGCGTGCGCCGTGCAGTTCACGTTGTTCTTCAAGATGAGCTGAAACGCCTCGCGGTGCTCCTTCGCGGGGAAGTTCGCCTCGGCGCCGGCGAGGTCGAAGCCCACCACGCCGCGGTTCTTGTAGGCGACACACAGCTCGGCGAGGCGCACGCTCGACTGTGGGTTCATGTGCCGAATCCCGCAGAGAATGAGGCCGTACTTGATGCGCGTCTCGCGCTTGGCGGTGCGCAGGCCCTCGAGCACCGAGTCGACGATGGCGGTCAACTTGAGCCCGCGCTGCTGGTGGAGCACCGGCGCGTAGCGCACCTCGAGGTAGCGCACGTTCTCGGCCGCCGCGTCGATGGCCAGCTCGTACGCCGCGCGGAACAGCGCCGCCTCGGTCTGCAGCACCGAGCACGTCACGTCGAAGGCCACCAGGTAGGCCTCGAGGTCCCGGCACACCTCGCCCTTGTGAATCACCTTCGCGAGCGAGGCCTCGTCGTTCGCCGGCAGCTTCACGCCCTGCGCCGCGGCGAGCTCGAGGATGGTCGACAGCCGCATCGAACCGTCGAGGTGGCAGTGCAGGTCGGTCTTCGGGAGCGCCTCGAGAAGCTCAGGCGTCACCTCGAGCTTCGGCACCGCGAGCGTCGGTGGCGGCGGGGGGTGCCAGTGGGTGGACGAGATGCCGGCCTCGGTCGGCGGCGGGACGTTGAAGTCGTCGTCATGCACGGAGGGCATGCCCCTCGTTTACGTCCGGCCTGCCGTGTGCGCGAACTTGCCGACGACGACGCGCGTCACTCCGCTCAAAGGCGGCTCGTCTGGACCACGAGCGCCCACGGAAGCGAAGGCCACGGTCACTTGACGATGCGCAGGTGCCCGCGCTTGGGGGGCGTGGGCTCCTTCGGAGGCTCCTCGCCTTCTCCGTCGAGCACCACCTCGCGCAGCGCCGCGCGCGCAATCGGCACGGGCTGCTCGAGCGCCTCTTTCGTCCCCGCGGCCACCGACGCGAGCGCACCCGCGGCCCCGCTCCGGCCCGGCTCCAACGGCCCCAGCAAGCCCGACGTCTTCTCCACCGCACCCTCGAGCAGCTCCTCGGGCATGTCTTCGGGGAACATGAAGAAGTCGTGCGAGACGTGGCTGGCGATGGCGTAGACGGCCGACCAGGGGATGCCGACGGTGAAGCGCTCGCCGCCGAAGGACAGCGTCTCGCGCACGCCCCAGTCGTTCACCGTCAAGTCGGGCGGGTCGAACCGGTACGAGATGTTCAGCACCAGGTGGTGATCGTCGAGGAACCTCTTCGGCACCAGCACGCCCGGCCGGCGCGCATCGAGATGGACCTGCGTCATCCCCGAGTCGAGGGCCTTGAGCAGCCGGCTCTTCTTGTCATCGCTCCGCTTGTCCATGCGCCCTTCGCGTCTGCTCGTCAGGAAAGTCTAAGCGGGCTCCCCGTTTCGCGCACCGTGGAGCACTCAGGCTCACCGTCGCCGAAGCGCCCGGTCCATTTCGCGCTTGCTCTCGCGCTCCTTGATGGTGTCACGCCGGTCGGTCGACTTCTTCCCCTTGCCCAGCCCCAGCTTCACCTTCGCCCAGCTGCCCTTGAAGTAGAGCGCCATGGGGATGATGGAGTACCCGCGCTCGCGCACCTTCGTCGACCACTTCTCGAGCTGGTTGCGATTCACCAGCAGCGGCCGCGGCCGGGTGGGCAGGTGGGCAAAGGTGGCGGCGGGTCTGTACTGCCCGATGTGGGCGTTGTGCAGCACCAGCCCGGTCTTCTCGGGCATGGCGTAGGCATCGTTGAGGCTCGCCTCGCCGTTGCGCAGCGCCTTCACCTCACTGCCCGTCAACACCAGCCCCGCCTCGAGCGTCTCGTCGAAGGCGTAGTCGAACTTCGCGCGGCGGTGCTCGCAGATGAGCCGCTCGGTGGTGTCCTTCACTTTCGACATCGTCACGTCACCACGAGCGCGACGTTGTCGATGAGGCGGGTGGTGCCGAGGAAGCCCGCGACCAGCGCCCGCGCGGGCCGGCCAGCCGTGAGGGTGGTGAGCGGCTCCAGCGTGGAGGCGTCACGGACCTCGAGGTAGTCGAGGCGGACCTGCGCGTCCGACAGCGGCTTCGTGCCCAGCGACACGAGCTCCGAGCAGCTGCGCGCACCGCCCGCCACCGCCGCCTGCATCGCGAAGAGGCCCTTCGACAGCGAGAGCGCGCGCTGCCGCTCTTCCGCCGACAGGTACGCGTTGCGCGACGACATCGCGAGCCCGTCGGCTTCACGCACGGTGGGACGCCCGACGATGTCGACGCCGAGGTCGAGGTCGCGCGCGAGCGCTTCGATGACCTTGAGCTGCTGGTAGTCCTTCTCGCCGAAGAGCGCGACGTCGGGGCGGAACAGCGCGAGGAGCTTGGTGACGACGGTGGCCACGCCGCGGAAGTGGCCGGGGCGCCGCTCCCCGCACAGCCCCTGGCTGACCTGCTCGACGTTCACGTACGTCTGGTAGCCCGCCGGGTACACCCCTTCGGGCTCGGGCGCGTAGACGACGCTGGCGTGCGCGCTGCCACACTTGGCGAGGTCACCCCCGAGGTCTCGCGGGTACCGGGAGAGGTCCTCCTTCGGGCCGAACTGCGTCGGGTTGACGAAGATGGTGGCGGCGACGACGTCACAGCGCGTGCGGCCCTCGCGCATCAGCGAGAGGTGGCCTTCGTGGAGGAAGCCCATGGTGGGCACGAGCGCGAGGGTCTGGCCGCGGCGGCGCAGGTCTTTCTCGAACCAGCGCACCTCCTGAGGCGTCTTGATCAGCCGGGGCATCGTCACGCGCGCTCCATCGCACCCGAAGGCGTGCGGTCGCAAGCGTTCCTGACGTATGTGACGGGCTCCCCGCTCCTCTGGAGAATGCCGAATGGCTCGAGTCCTGGCCGTGTGGATGGTGGTGTGGTCGATGGCGACCCTGGCGCAGCAGCGAACCGTGGCGCGCGTGGTGTCGGTGCAGGGCGCGACGTTCACCATCGAGGTGCTCGAGGGTGGCGTGTCGGACACCGAGGCGCTCGAGCTGTGGACGCCGTCGGGGAAGAAGCCGGTGACGATGGCGGTGCCGGGGAGCGGCTGGCTCGACCGCGGCGCGATGGGCGAGGGCGTCTCGTGCAAGGGGGGAACGCCGGTCGCGCGCGCCGTGCTGACGAAGCCGGGCCAGGTGTCATCGTGGGCCGCGGCCCAGGCAGCGGTGGCCGCGTTTCCCCCGAAAACCCTCGCGCGGGTGCTGTCGGTCGAGGGCAGCACCGTGACGCTCGAGTGCGTGGTCGGCGCGCTCACCAACGGCATGACGCTCGACCTCCTCACCGCCGAAGGCGTCGCGCCGGTGACGGTGACGTTGCCCTCCGGGTTGGGCCTCGTCCTCACCGGCGACAAGCCCAAAGGCGTGACGGTGTCGGGCGGGAAGGTTTCCGTGGGCGCGCTCATCGCGGACCGGGCGCGCTTTGCCTCGCTGGCAGAGGCCTCCGCAGCAGGTGGACCCTCGACGCCCGCGACCGTCCCCGAGACCTCCGCCGCCCCGGCCTTCAAGCCCAACCCGGCCGCGTGCGTCTTCACGCCTGAAGAGCTGAAGGCTGCCCTCGGCTTCGAGGTCGGCGCTGGCACTGGCACGGAGCGTCCCTTCTCGGGTGGCTCCAGCCTCTCGTGCACCTACACGGAGCCGAAGGGGCTGCGGAGCGTGCGGGTGACTCGAACGGTGATGACGACGGGCCCGGCCGCGGTGAACGCCGCCGCCTCGAAGAAGCTGCTCGCGGGCAAGCTCGAGCCCATCCCCGCAGACGCCGACGCCGCGGGCTGGCAGGTCGGCCAGGGTGACCTCACGGACGTGACGCTGCACTACTGGCGGGGCAACACGGGCACTGAGGTGCGGGTTGGCGGCGTCGATCAGAAGAACGCAGCCGCGGTGGCCACGATGCGCAAGAGCGTGCTCAAGCTCCGGCGCCCGTGACGAAACGCCTCAGACCGGCACGCCGTACACGCCGCTCTTCTCTTCCCGCTCGGCCGGCTGCACCTCGGAGTTCGACGACACCAGGCGCATCGTCGTCGAGCGGAACGAGTGGTCTTCGTCGGGGAAACTCCCGGCGCGCACCTCACCGAAGAACGTCTGCGCAGCCTGGCTCACGGTGGTGAAACCGTCGGCGTACCGCTTGACGAACTTCGGCTTGAACGAGGGGTTGAGCCCCAGCAGGTCGTAGCAGACGAGCACCTGGCCATCGCAGTGCTTGCCCGCGCCGATGCCGATGGTGGGTATCGAGACCCGCGCGGTGATGGTCTTCGCCAGCTCGAGCGGCACGGCCTCGAGCACCAGCGCGTAGCAGCCCGCCTGCTCGAGCGCGACGGCGTCCTCCACCAGCCGGCGCGCCGTGTCTTCGTCGCGGCCCTGCACCACGTAGCCGCCGAGCTTGTGCACCGACTGCGGCGTCAACCCGATGTGGCCCATCACGGGAATCGACGCGCGAACGATGCGCGAGATGACCTCGGAGAACTCCTGGCCGCCCTCGAGCTTCACCGAGCCGACGTTGCCCTCGGAGATGAGCCGCCCGGCGTTCCGCACCGCGTCTTCGACGCCGTTCTGGTAGCTCATGAACGGGAGGTCGCCCACCACGTGCGCGCGTTGCGCTCCGCGGGTGACGGCCTTCGAGTGATACACCATCTGGTCCATGGTGACCGGCAGGGTCGAGTCGTTCCCCTGCACCACCATGCCCAGTGAATCGCCCACCAGCAGCACGTCGGCGCCAGCCTCGTCGAGGATGCGCGCGAACGTCGCGTCGTAGGCGGTGACCATGCAGATCTTCTGACCTGCAGCCTTCTGCTTCTTCAGGGTGTGGATGGTGACCTTGTTCACGGTTCACCTCCATGGTGCGCCTCTGGTTGGGCGCTGTGAGTGCGGCGAACTCCTTGAGGACGGGGCGCCGCGCTGCCCCGGTGATGAACCTCGTGGCTGGTGTCCTGTCCGACGTCGGATCAGGCCCGTCCGCGGGGGTGACCGGGCCTCGTCATTCCGCCGCCCGAGAGCCCTCCGGGTCGCCGTCACGAAGTCGGTACAGACGACTCTTACCGCCTACTTCCGGCTTGGCAATGGCTGGTAGTGCACCGTGCCCTTCCGCGTCTGGCGAATGACCGACAGCAGGTCTTCCAGGTCCGCGGGGTTGTTCACGAAATCGATGTCGGAGGTGTTCACCACCAACAGGGGAGTTTCGGCGTAGTGGAAGAAGAAGTCGTTGTACGCCTTGCAGAGGAGCTCGAGGTACTGCGGGTCGAACTTGCGCTCGAACTCGCGGCCGCGCTTCTTGATGCGGGCGAGCAATACGTCGAGGCGGGCCTGGAGGTAGATGACGAGGTCGGGCTTGGTGACGCGCGGCTGCAACGCCTCGAAGACCCGCTCGTACAGCGCCAGCTCGTCGGCCTGGAGCGTCAGGTTCGCGAAGATGCGGTCCTTCGCGAAGAGGTAGTCGCTCACCGTCACCGAGGCGAAGAGGTCTTGCTGGAACAGCTCCTGCTGCTGCTTGAAGCGCGAGAGCAGGAAGAACATCTGCGTCTGGAACGCGTACTTCGCGCGGTCGGCGTAGAAGCTGGCGAGGAACGGGTTCTCTTCGACGACCTCCATCACCCGGCGAGCCGAGAAGCGCTCCGCGACGATGTTGGTGAGCGACGACTTGCCGACGCCGATGGGCCCTTCGACCACGATGTAGCGGTGCTCCAACTTCATGGTCTCGACCGGGCTCCGGGTGCTGGGAGAGGCCGATTTACCGGCCTCAAACGGTGACGCGCGACACAACCACAAGGCCTGTGCCGTCGCAACGACGAGCGTGATGCGCCAAGGTACGACCCGTGAGCGACGAGCGGAAGTTGATCCGCGCCCTGCCGGCGCGCAGCGTGGAAGACCTCATCGCCGAGCTGGCCGCAGCCCAGGTGCGGGCCGCGCGCGGTGAGCCGTTGAGTCCACCCGTGGTGACGCTCCATCTCGCCAACGGGTTTCAGGCGACGGGGGAAATCATCGACATCCTCTTCGACCAGCGGCGCGGCACGACGCTGCTGTTGCACCTGGTGGGCATGAGCCGGCACGACCGCTCGAGCGACGTCATCTACGTGAAGGCCGACGCGGTGGCGGCGCTGACGGTGCACGCGGCGGTGGGCCACGTGGCGTTGCTCTCGGCGGGGCAGGTCGCGCCGCCCGCAGGGCCTCCCCCGACACGGCTGGAAGCCCGGCGTGCGCTGGAGCGGCTCCGAACGCAGTTGACGCAGCGGCTGGGCAGCGAGGTGGCGCTCGAGGCGCCCATCGACGACGCCCCGACGGAGCAGCTCGCCGGCCTCGTCGAGCTCGCCACCCAGGTGTTCGCGGCGCTCCAATCAGTGGTTCGCGACGACCTGGGCCTCGAGGCGGTGCGCAGCCAGGTGAAGACGGTGCGGCTCGAGTCGGGCGCGGCCTTCGCCCTGGGCCTTTCGTCGCAGACGCTGAGCGCGGTGGCGCCGCTCGCCGAGTACCCCCGGCGGTGGATGGAAGCGCCCGAGCTGCTCAGCCGCCTCGAAGCCCTGCTGTAGGCGACCTCCCACCTCATCGCGCAGGCCGGTAAATCGGCCTTCGAAGCGAATTTCGTCGTAATCTTGAGTGTTTATTTGACGGTACGGCACCCTACACGTATGGTCACGTCATGCCCAACGGGAGGGGTCGTACCGCCACTGTCGTCGCGCTCGAGAAGACGCGACCCGAGGCGGCGCCGGTGCCTGCGGAGCTCGAAGCCAGTCCCCTCTTCGGCGTGGCGATGCTGAAGATCGCGATGGAGCTGAAGAAGGCCGACCCCCAGCCGCTCGACGTGCTGGTGAAGGGGGTCCTCACCCGCATGGGGCTGCCCGAAGCCGAGTTCCGCGCGTTCCTCGAATCGCATGGCGGCCTGTTGCGCACCATCGCGGCGAAGCGGGGCTACTGATGGCGACGAAGCAGAAGGTCCCGGTGGCGGTGCTGACACGCGCGAAGAGCGCTGCGACGAGCGACGGCGGCAAGAAGCCGCACCCGCCGCGGGCGCCCCGCGCGACGAAGCTGATGCCGCGCGAGAAGGTGATTCGGGCGCTCAAGAAGCTGCACCCGATGGACTGACCGCGGGCCGTTGCCCCGTGGCACCATGCGGCCGGTGAAGCTGCCGCGCCTCCACCTCTTCGAGTTCAACGACGCGCCGTTCGCGCCGAAGGTGCTCCAGCGCACGATCGTGTCTGCCCTCTCGCGCACGCTGCGCTGGGGCCGCATGCTCGACGGGCTGGTGGAGCCCTTCGTCGGCTTCCTCCACGCCAGCGGCGCGCGTGAGGTGCTCGACATCGCCGCGGGCGCCGGGGAGCCGGCCGCCGTGTTGCTCGAAGCCCTCCAGGCGAAGGGGCACGTTCCGCCGACCTTCACGCTGACGGATCTGCACCCGCACGTGGAAGCGTGGGCCTCGTTGGTCGAGCAGCACCCGGAGAAGCTCTCCTTCATTCCCGAGCCAGTGGACGCGACTCGCCTCGACGAATCGCTCGGGCGCGGGAGAGCGCGTGTGCTGATCAACGCGTTCCACCACTTCCCACCCTCGCTCGCGCAGCAGGTGTTGCTGGGCCTGGCGAAGGACGCGCCGGGCGTCTTCATCGCGGAAGGCCTCGTGCGAGACCCACGGTCGTTCCTCGCCATGACGCCGTGGGGCCTGCCCGCATTGCTGGCGGAGCCCTTGCTCGCACCGGAGGGCCGCCTCTCCCGCGCGGCGCTCACCTGGTTCTCACCGGTGGCCGTGCTCGCGTCGATGTGGGACGGCACGGTGAGCACGTTTCGCTGCTACTCGCGCGAGGAGCTCCTCCGCTTCACCGAGCCGCTGGGGTCGTCATGGCGCTGGGAGTTCGGGACGTACCCGGTGGGCCGCTTCGGGCAGGGCAGTTGGTTCTGGGGCGTGCCCATCGTTACGGGACCTCCATCGGGGTGAGACCCGAGCGAACCTGGAGCGCCTCGAAGAACCGCCGTCGTGCGCGGCCCTTGCCGGGGAACGTCATGTCGAGCACGCGCCCGGTGCCGCTCACCACCCGCAGCCGCAGCGCCCTGAGGATGAAGGTGTTGTACCCATGGAGCGCGCCGAGCGAGAGGAACACCAGCCCGATGACCGCCGCGATGGCGTTCATCGCCAACAGGAGCGCCACGCCAGGCAGGACGGCGAACGGCAGCGCGACGAACACGAAGGCCAGCACCTGGGAAATCGAGATCTCCCGCCACGCGGCGATGGTGCTGACGAGTGCCCATGGCACGCCGCCGGTCTCCATCATCACGCGGCCGATGACGGGGTCGAGCGCGCCGTAGAAGATGCCCTCGGCGCGCAGCGCGCCCATCGTGTGGGTGAGCGTGCCGGCGCCGCGGAGCCTCAACTCTTTGGGCTCGGGCTTTGGCACGAGCGTCTGCTCGAGGCTGGCACCACGGCGAAGGAGGAAGCACGCGCCACACCCGTCACAGCGCACCACCCCCTCCATCGGGGGCACGGTGCGTTGGCACTTCACGCACGCGAAGGGGTCGACTGGCGGCTTGGGCGTCGTCATCGCATCGGCCCCAGCGCGCGCTCGAGGGCGGCGAACTCTTCGACCGAGAGGGTCTCGGCGCGGCGTTTCCCATCGAGGCCAGCGGTGACGAGCGCCGCGTCGAGGTCGTACGTCTCCGCGAGCTTCCGGTCGCTCTGCAGCGAGTTGGACAGCGTCTTGCGGCGCTGCGCGAACCCGGCCTTCACCACCTGGCGAAAGCGACCCTCGTTCACGATCTCCGCGCGCGGCTTCTCGCGACGCGACAGCCGCACCACCGCGCTGTTCACCTTCGGCGGCGGGTGGAAGAAGTGCGAAGGAACGTCCAGCACGTGCTCCACGTGGAAGCGCAAGCCGAGCAACACCGACAACAGGCCGTAGTCGCGCCCGCCCGGAGGCGCCGACAGCCGCTCCACCACCTCGGCCTGCAGCGTGAACACCGCGCGGCGCACGTGGTCGGTCTGGTCGAGCACCTCGAAGAGGATCGAGCTCGTCAGGTGGTACGGCAGGTTCCCCACCACGATGACCTGATCGGCGCCGGCGGCCTTCGCGAAGTCGATGTCGGCGGCGTTGCCTTCCACCAGCGTGAGGCCCTCGAGCTTCTGCGCGGCGAGCACCTTCACCATGTCGCGATCGCGCTCCACGGCGATGAGGCGGCAGCCGGTCTCGAGCAGCTTGCGCGTGAGGTGTCCCAGGCCGGGTCCGAGCTCCACCACGACGTCGGACTCGACCAGCATCGCCTCGTCGACGATGCGGCCGAGCACCACTTCGTCGGAGAGGAAGTTCTGGCCCCAGCTCTCCTTCGCCTTGAGGCCGTACCGCTTGAGCAACTCCTTCGGACTGTCAGCCATGCGTCGCCCCGCCTCCCAGCCGCCACGTTGGATCCGCCGTCAGGTGCGCACCCGAGGGCACCCCGCGCTTGAGCGCCTCGAAGCCCGCCACGGCAATCATCGCGCCGTTGTCGGTACACAAGCGCTTGGGCGGCAGGAAGACCGAGAGCCCGGCGTCGCGGCCGCGCTCTTCCGCCAGCGCGCGCAGCCGTGAGTTCGCCGCCACCCCGCCACACAGCACCAGCGTCTTCGCGCCCGTCTTCTTCGCCCCCAGCACCATCTTCTTCGTGAGCGCGTCGGCGACGGCCTCCTGAAACGAGGCGCAGAGATCGCTCAGGCCCTGTCCCGAGGGAACGCCGTGCTGCTGGACCCAGGTGAGGACGGCGGTCTTGAGGCCCGAGAAACTCCAGTCGAGCACGTCGTCGCCGCGCAGCGCACGCGGGAACTTGATGGCGGCCTTGTCGCCGGACTGCGCGAGCGTGTCGATGGGGAGCCCACCCGGGTACGGCAGCCCCAGAATGCGCGCGACCTTGTCGAAGGCCTCGCCGGCTGCATCGTCGCGCGTGGTGCCGATGCGGACGTACGTGCCGTACGCCTTCACGTCGTACAGCGTGGTGTGACCGCCCGAGACACAGAGGCCGAGAAAGGGAGGCTCCGGGGCGTCGGGCGCCAGGCGAATCGCCAGCAAGTGCCCTTCGAGGTGATTGACGCCGACCAGGGGCAGGCCCGTCACGAGCGCGAGCGACTTGGCGACCTGCAGGCCCACCAGCAGCGCGCCCTGCAGACCCGGACCGCTCGTCACGGCGAGGCCGTCGAGGTCCGAGAGCGTCACGTTCGCGCGGGAGAGCGCCTCGTCGATGACGGGCATCACCTGCACGACGTGGTTGCGGCTGGCGAGCTCGGGCACGACTCCACCCCAGCGCCGGTGGATGTCCATCTGGGTCGAGACGACGTCCGAGAGCGCGATGCGCCCGTCCTGCACCACCGACGCGGCGGTCTCGTCACAGGAGGTCTCGATGCCCAGCACCCGCATGGGGCGCCTGTAGCTGTCAGCGGCGCGGGCCGCTACTCCTCGGCGGAACCCGGCGCCGCCGAAACGAGAGGAGCGCCTCCTCGAGGTCCTCCGCCAGCGCCTCGTCGTCGCACTCCGTCGCTGCGGATTGCGAAAAGCACGCGACGAGGTCGGTCGTCCCGGCGCGGTAGACGGGCCCATCTTCCCGGCGGAAGAGACAGGCCTCGAAGTGGTGCTGACCGGTCTCGTCGATGAAGCGGACCCAGTCGATGAGGGGCACGAACTCCTCTGGGTTCTTCCGGAGCTGCGCAAGGCGAGGTCCGAGCTGTCGGGCCAGCAGCCGGGTGGTGGAAGCGGGACCCGAACGGCCGTGAGCTTCATGGTCACCAGACGTCAGAGACGAGACCTGCCATCACGCCCAGCTGAACGGGGCTGGCTTGCCAGAAGGTTCCGGCTGATGGGCGAACGAGGCCGCCCAGCACCTGCACCGAACCGCGGACCCGAGCTGGAGACCCCACCGGAAACTCGCCACCGACGCGCCCGCCCGCGCTCAAGAGCGGCTGCCAGACCGTGTCCACCTGCACGCCGCCGCCCGCCGCCACCGCGCAGACGAAGAGGCTGCTTCGCTCGAAACACACGGGGAGCAGCCCGGCGACACCCGCGCCGCGTGTCATGCCGACGATGTCCTTCTCCGCCCCGACGATGGCCCTCAGTGGGCCTGGCACTTCACCCGCCGTCACCACGACGGCGCCGGGCATCATCGGCTGCACCTCGAGGCCAATGGACCAGTCCCGCCGGCGGTAGCGCACGCCCACATTGAGGGTGAAGCGGTCACCTGGCGCCCACCCGAACGCGCCTCCCGCCATGGCGTGGAGCGAGAGCGCCTGGGGACGAGCGGCCGTGACGTGCTCGGAGAGGTGGGGTTCAGCCGCCAGCACCAACGCGAGGAGCGTCACCATGAACGTCACGGTACGCGCCCGGAGTTGTCACGGTCAACGCGGAGCCCCGGTCTGAGGAGCGGTCAGGGAATCGCCTGCAGCGCCATGCGCACGTCGGCGGCCTGCGGGCTGTTGGGGCTCAGCTCCAGGAACTTCTTGTAGGGAGCCTTCGCCTCGGCATCGCGCCCCAGGTTCTGGAGCGTGATGCCCAGCGCCAGCCATGCGCGCGCGTTGGCCGGGTCGAGCTTCGTGGCCTCCTTCAGGTGCGGAATCGCCTCGCGGAACTGCGCGTTGCTCGAGTTCTCGTTGAAGGCGAGCGAGATGCCGAGGCCCGAGCGGGCGTTGGCGTCGGTCGGCCGCTCCTTGACGGCCTGGCGGAAGGCCTTCACCGCGGTGCCCCACTTCTCAGCCACGATGGCGCCCTTCCCATCTTCGAGGAGCTTGTCGAACTGCGCGTCCGTCATCGTCGAGGCCACCATCGGCGCGCCCGCATCGGCCACCGCGGCCGGCGCCACGCCTGCGTCCTTCGCGGGCGCCATGACGCCAGCGTCCTTTGGAGCGCCTGCATCGACCATCACAACACCCGCATCCTTCACGGCGGCACCGGCATCGACGACCGCGCCCGCATCACGCAGGGGCGCGCCCGCATCGACCGTCACGACGACGCCAGCGTCCTTCACGCCCGCATCGACGGCGGCGCCTGCGTCGATGACGGCAGGGCCCGCGTCCACCACGGCTGGTCCTGCGCCCGAGAGCGGCGGCGCCACCACGGGCGCCGTGTCGACGAAGGCCTCACCGGCGTCCACCGACTCACCGGCGTCCTCGAGGAGCGCCACCGGGTCTTCGGGCTTCACGACCGGCGTCACCACGGGAGCGCCCGCGTCGACGGCCACCACCTCGCCGTCACCGCTGTTCATCACCACCACGGTGCCGACGATGCCCAGGAGGAAGCCGAGCCCGATGACGATGGGCAGGGACTTCGACCGCTGCGGCACGAAGTCCTCGACCGGCTGGGAGTTCGCTCCCACGGTGTCTTCGAAGAAGGCCTCTTCGAGCTGCTCCGGCGGCGGCGCGTTCGCCGCGGGGCCCGCCGTCGGCACCACGATGGGCGCGGGCCGCGCATCCTCCGGCGCCGCGGGCTTCACGGGCGCTGGTGGCGCAGGGGCCGGACGGACGTCTTTCACCGGCGCGGGTCCCGGGAGCGGAACGGGCGCAGCGGCGCGAACGCCAGGCGGTGGCTGGGTGGGCGGCGTGGATGGAGGTGATGGCAGGGCCTGCGGCTCGAACTCGAGCAGCGGCTCCACCGGGAGCGTCTCGTCGGTCGGCTTCGCCGCGGCCGGCAACGGCACGGGCGCGGGCTGCGGCGGCGGCGTGGCTTGCGAGGCGAACGGCGGCTGCTTCTGGAGCGGCGGCAACACGAACTTCTCTTTGGCCGCGCCACCGAAGAGCGGCTCCTTCGTGTCGGGCGGCGCCGGCGTCGGCGCCGTGATGCCCGAAGGCGATGAGACGGGCTTGTTCCAGCCGCTCATCGGCGCCCAGGTGGACGACGACTCGAGCCCCGTGTCCACGGTGGCCCAGGCGTCGACGAGCGAGGCACGGGCCTTCTCGAGCTCCGTGGGGGCCTTCTCGACGAGGAACTGCGACGGCGTTGGAGCGGGGGTCGGCGCGGGCTCGACGGCCGGCGGCGTGCCGGGAGCGACCCCGGGCATCCGGGGGCGGGCCTCGAAGTGCACCACCGGCACCTGCGGCTTCGGCGTCGTCGGCGCCAGGGTCACCGGGGCGATGGGCGGCGGCGTGGGGCTCGCGGCCGTCGCGGGAACGGCCGGCGGCGCGGGGAGCGGGTCGAGCTCGAGCGGCATCTCGACCGCTTCTTCGACGCCCAGCGGGGGCAGGTCGGGCTCGGCCATCGCCACCTCATCAGCGACGGCGGCGGCGGCGGCGTGGCCGGGGGCGACGGCTGGCGGCAGCGGCGCGGTCGGCGTGACCGAGGGTTGCTTCGGCGCGGGCTCGGCGCCCACGGGGTTGGGGCCGGTGTTGAGCCACTCCTCGATGCCGGGCTTGCGCGGGCGATCGCCCACCATCGACGGCGTGCCGACCTCCTTGATGAGGCCCTCGAAGAAAAGCTTCGAGATGATGCCCAGCGCGGCGAGGTCTTCGAAGTCCGAGTCCTCGACCACGCGCTGGAGCGTGCGGCGGCCATCGAAGAGGCGCAGCAGCCCGTTCACTTCGTCGGGAATCTCGGCGAGGCGGTCGGCGAGCTGGCCGTAGTCGAGCTCGAACACCGTCTCGAGCGGCGGCAACTGCTCGAGCATGCGGCCCCACTCGTCGAGGCGGCGCATGCCCTCCATCAACAGGCCCTGCGTCGACACCTCGATGCGGTCACCGCGGTCGACCACCGCGAAGGACACCTCGAACTGCCCCTCGAAGGTGTTCAGCATGCGGTAGAACGCGTTCTCGCCCCGCAGGCGGCCGAGCTCGGCGTCGATGACGCGGCCTTCCTTGAAGAAAACAGTGCCCTGGCGCTCACCCAGAATCTGGATGGTGCCGGTCTTTCGGCCGATCTCGAACGTCTGCACGAGGTCGACGACGCCCATGTCCGAGAGGTTTCCGGCGAAGCCCGCGCGCTGCTCCTTCTTCTCGAAGCGCTCCTTCTCGACCTTGGTGAGGATCATCCTCACGCGGGTGACGACCTCTTTGATGTAGATGGGCTTGGTGAGGTAGTCCTCGGCGCCGGTCTCGAGGCCCTTCACCTTCGACTCGACCGCCTTCTGGCTGGTGAGGAAGACGAAGGGAATGTGGCGGAAGCGCTCGTCGGCCTTGAGCACCTTGCAGAGCTCGAAGCCGTCCATCTCGGGCATGCGTGCCTCGGAGAGCACGAGGTCGGGCAGGCTGATCTGCACCTTCTCGAGCGCGTCCTTCCCGTGAATGGCGGTGGTGACCTGGAAGCCGGCCTTCTTCAGGCTGACCTCCATCACGCGAAGGCTCTTCGCGTCTCCGTCCACCAACAGCAGGTGCTGCTTCGCCACGGGTTCCGTCCTTTTCGGCCAACTGGGGAAAAAGTCGCGGAATGTTTGGCCTTGCGGAAGGGAGTGTCAACGTTTCCAATGCGCGACGCGATGACAGTCGATCAGCGCCGGTTCGAGCGGAAGAGCCTGTCGGTGCAGTTCCGTGCGCGCGACGCGCTGGGCGCGGGGCTGCTGGTCTTCGAGAGCGCGGACCTGTCGTCGGGCGGCACGTTCCTCAAGAGCGACCTGTTGTTCGAGCAGGGCGAGGTCCTGTCGCTGGAGTTCCCCGTCCTGGAGGGCCGCTTGCTGCGCGCGCAGGCCCGGGTGGCGTGGGTGCGACGGTTCCCCCAGCCGCGGGAGTCGGCGGGCATGGGCGTGGAGTTCACCGCGATGGAGGACCAGGACCGGGAGGCCCTCGAAGCGTTCCTGCGTCGGTGAACGCGCGTCAGCCAGTCACGGCAGGCTGCCCGAAGACCGCCGGAGCGACCGAGGCGAGCGCGGGGCCCATGCCATTGGCCGCGAGGTGACGTCACAACGTCCCCCTCCCGGCCGTGTCGATGCGCGCCACCCCGACGTATGGGAGTTCACCACCGTGGCCGAAGTGCGGCGCTCCGCGACCGACTCCTCCGCCTCGCGCGAGCGGGGTGAGTCAGGGCGCTCAGCGCCGTACGAACCGGTAGTGGCTGACGCCCCACTGCTGGCCGTCGTCGAACCCGAACATTCCACTGACGCCGAGGAAGAACAGCCGCCAGCGGTGGTACCAACGCTCGGCCTCGGCCCGCGAATGCTGGCGCGCGAAGACGGACACGACGGCCTCCCGCTGCTCGTCGATGCGCCGCAGCCACGCCTCGGCGGTGCGCTCATAGTGGGTGCCGTCGACGCGCCAGCGCGCCTCGAGCACCACGTCACGCTGGAAGTGCAGGAGCAGGTCTTCGGACGGCATCAACCCACCAGAGAAGAAGTTCCGCGCCATCCAGTCCTGCGGGCCCTGGTCCTCGAACGGGTACGCGAAGTGCCGGTGCGAGAAGACGTGCACGAAGAGCTTCCCGTCGGCCAGCAACCACGAGGCGACGCGGGAGACGAGGCGTTCGTAGTTGCGCAGGTGCTCGAACAGCTCCACCGACACCACGCGGTCGAAGCGGCGCTCGGTGGTGAAGTCATTCATGTCGGCGGTGAGGACCTCGAGGTTCGACAGCCCACGCGCCTTCGCCTGCGCTTCGATGAAGGCCCGCTGCGAGCGCGAGTTCGACACGGCGACGATGCGGCTGGTGGGGAAGCGCTCCGCCATCCACAACGACAGGGAACCCCAGCCACACCCCAGCTCGAGCACCTGCTGCCCATCGACGAGCTGCGCGCGCTGACAGGTCAGCTCCAGCATCGCCGCTTCGCTGTCGTCCAGGCCCGTGACGCCCGCGGGCCACAGGCCGCAGCTGTACTTGAGGTGGCGACCCAGGGCATGGGTGAAGAAGTCCGCCGGCACCTCGTAGTGCTGCGCGTTCGCCGCCTGGGGCACCAGTGCGATGGGCGCGCCGCGAAGGGACTCCACGAAGTGGTGGACGAAGCCTCCGGCATGCGAGGCCTCCCTGGCGCGCTCTTCCCGCAGCCGCAGCCGCACCAACTGCTCGATGCCCACCCGAAGGAGGCGCTCCGGCACCAGGCCCCGCTCTGCCGCGTCGATGACGAACATGCCGGCGGTGTCGTCGCGCGAACGGGCCAACGCAAGCCCGAACGACATGACATGACCGGTTGGTCATTTCATTTCAGGGCCATCACGGGTAAAACGGCGTCGTGGGTCCGAACCTCATCGCGCTGGCCATTCCGCTCTTCTTCGTCGGCATCGGTGTCGAGGTGTACGCCGCGAAGCGCCGGGGCCTGCGGGTGTACCGGCTGGGCGACGCCATCTCGGACATGGGCTGCGGCGTGGTGCAGCAGCTCGTCTCGAACCTGATCGGCGGCTGGGTGACGCTGGCGGCGTACGACTGGGTGTTCCAGCGGCGTGTGCTCGACCTTCCGACGGCGTGGCTCCCGTGGGTGCTCGCGCTCGGAGGTGTGGAGTTCGCCTACTACTGGTGGCACCGACTCTCGCACGAGGTCAACTTCTTGTGGGCCGCGCACGTCGTGCACCACCACTCCGAGGACTACAATCTGGCGGTCGCGCTCCGGCAGTCGGTGACGACGTGGGCGACGACGCTCCCGTTCTGGATGCCGCTGGCGCTGCTGGGCGTGCCGACGCTGCCCTTCGCGGTGATGCTGGGCCTCACCACGCTGTACCAGTTCTGGATTCACACCGAGCTGGTGCCGAGCCTTGGCGTCCTCGAGAAGTGGCTCAACACGCCGGCGCTCCACCGCGTGCATCACGCCATCAACTCCCAGTACCTCGACAAGAACCACGGCGCGACGTTCAGCGTCTTCGACCGCCTCTTCGGCACCTGGGCGCCGGAGGTCGAGCCGTGCGTCTACGGCACCACCGTTCCGCTGAAGTCCTTCAACCCGCTGTGGGCGCAGGTGGAGCGCTACGTCGACCTCGTCCACCTCGCTGGCCGCGCGCCCACCGTGCTCGACGCGCTGAAGGTCTTCGTGGCCTCGCCCGCCTGGCGCCCGCCGTGGATGGGGGAGACGGCCAGGCGCGACCCGCTCGCAAAGTACGACGTCTCCCCACCCGCCGGCACGCGCCGCTACGTGTTCTGGCAGTGGGTGGCGCTCCTGAGCGTGACGTTCGTCTTCCTCATGTGGGGCCTCACGCGCCTGCCGCTCGAATGGAAGCTCGCCGGCGCCGCGTGGATTGCGGTGTCGACCGCCGCCATTCCGGGGCTGCTCGAGGCGCGAGGGTGGGCGAAGCCGCTCGAGGTGACGCGCTGGGTGATGGGCGTGGCCGGGGTGGTGCTGTTTGGCATGACGATGCCTTGACTGGTGAGAAGGCCTTCGCCGAAGCGGTCCCCGATTCGCGACGTTCAGCTCACCGGGTGGACCGACGCTCCACGGCCGTCACCGTGAAGGCCTGTTCGACGTGCTGCCACTCGCCCTCGTACCGGGGGTAGCGCCACGTCTCGAACTGGGCCCGCAGACAGCTCGCCAGCTCGCTCTGGTCGAGTGCGGCTTGCTTGAAGTGCACCTCGCCCACGCGGCCGTCGTTGAACACCATCCACCGCACCTCGTAGCGAACGGCGTCGGGTGGCGTCAGCCGCTTCGCCTGGGCGGCCAGGCACTCCTGGAGCAGCGGCGCGTAGTGCTCGTTGACGGCCACCACCTGCTCGCGGGAGAGGCCCTCCTTCGGCTTGTCTTTCGAGAAGTCGCGGAACGTCCACTGGCCGAAGAGCTGCTTCTCGAGCTTGCGGCAGGCGCCCGGGCCTTGAGATGCATCGAAGGAGGCACACACGGCATCGGTCTCCGGCGGCCGTCCCCAGACGCGCTCGGGCGGAGGCAGGGTGGCGCTCACCGCGTGCGCGTCCTTCAGGGCGAACTTCGCGACCTCGTCGGGCTTCTTCTCGGCCTTCGCCTTCGCCATCAACTGCGCCAGCGCCTTGCGACGCACGGGCAGACATGCGGCGTCGTCACAGGTGGCGTCGAGCTGGGTGAAGAGCGCTGGCTGGCGGGCTTCGGGCGCCGCGAGCGCGCGCACGTACGCCACCTTCGCGAGCAGAAAGCCGTCCTTCGAGTGCTTCGCGAACGCGCCTGCGTCGGACAGACAGGGGTCTGCCTTCTTCGTCCGCTCCGCGCTCTTGACGCACCGCTCGGCCTTCTGCAGGTCGGCGACCTCCTCTTGCACGGCCTTCGCCGACCCTGCGTCGAGGCGGCTCGTCGAGAGGAGCGCGTTGAGCGCCTGCGCCCGGCAGCCGTCGATGCCGTCGCCGCCGCACGTCTTGAGCCACGCGCGCGCGGCGTCCTGAGCGGTCGGAGCGCCGGCGCTCGTGAACGCCACCTTGAAGGCCAGCTCGGCTGCCTTCTGTCGCTCCGCCACGCCGAGGGCCTTCGCCGCCGCTTCGGCCTGGGCGAGCGCCTGCTGCGCAGCGGTCAGGTCCTTCGCGGCGACGGCGCGCGCGGTGGCGTCGGCGGCCTCACGGAAGGGCGCGCGCAGGTCGGGGAGCGGTGGCGGAGGCCGCGCCACGGGGGTCGCGGCCGCGGGAGCCGCCTCGGGCTCGAAGGCGCTGGCGAGCTCATCGGCAGGCCGCACCGCGGGCGCCACCGACGTCACGGGCCGGGGCGTCGAGGCCGCGCAGCCCACCACCCACCCGAAGAGACAAGCCGCCGGCCACGACCGCATGAAGGCGAGACTGTGGAGGGCCGCTCGCTCGGCGTCAACGCACGAGGGCCTCGTGGGATGACGCGCTCAGCGCCACCACGCCCAGGCCGACACCGCCAGCCCAACCACGAAGAGCGTCCCGAAGACCGTCTTGTTGTGCGTGGCGAGCCAGAGCGGGAGGTAGATGTCGAAGTTGTCGGCGCGCTCGTCGGTGAAGCGCGCGGCGAGGTCGGTGAGCGGGCAGCGCATGCGGTTGGCCGCCAGCACGAGCACCTCGAGCAACACGACCCCGCCCAGCACCCCCGCCAGCGTGAAGCGTCCCATGAGCGCCGCGACGGGCATGCCGATGATGCAGCCCACCAGGAGCGCCCACACGACGGTGTGGACCAGCTTCACCAGGACGAGGGCCTGAGGACGCGTCACGACACCGGCACCTCACGCGCGGCGAGGGGAGGCCTTCGTCGCCTCGTCCGCGATGGGTTCCCCTTCCTGGAGAATTCCGAGGGCCAGCATCTGGTGGAACTCCGAGGTCGTCAGCCGGCGAAGCGCTGGGGCTCGGCCGGGAACGATCTCGCTGATGACAATCGACGCCATCGCCGGTGACGCTAACAGCAACTCGTCTGGCGAACGAAGCGACCCCGCGCGCGGACCTCCGTCACGACGCGGTGAAGTGGAGGGCTCGCGTGCCGCCAGGGAAGTCGAGCCGCACCGACGCGTCAGCGCCCCGCCGGACGAGGAACGCAGGTTCCCAGCGCACCGTCGCCCCATCGGCCGAGACGTCGTTCCAGCTCGCGCGAACGAGGAGCGAGCCGTCTTCCATCGGTCGGACGTCGAGGACCAGGCTCTGGCGCTCCGGCCCCTTCCCTGCGCGTCGTTCCATCACCAGCGCCCGGTTCGGTTGCATCACCGCATCACCGGCGAGCAACGGCGCCTTCGTCGCGCCCTGCACGGAGAAGGTGATGCGAATCGGCGTCTCGTCACCACTCTCGGCGAACGCGAGCGTCGATACGAACGTCAGCAGCAGCAGCCACTTCGTCATGGGGTTCTCCTCGTTGGTTCCGGCCCGTGCGCACCGACTGCGAAGGGCGTGCCGGTGTGTCGTCCTCGGGGGCCGGGGGCTCGAGGCGCGGTCGGGCGTCGAACTGGCAGCCCGTCAGATGCGGAGCGGTGACAAAAAGGCGCGCGAGCCCCGGGGGACTCGGCGCGCTCGCGCGGGTGAGGGTCGACGCGTCGTGGCGTTCCTGGACGGTGGTCGCCGCGTGCTCGAGCTCGAGCACGCACTCGCGAACCTCGAGCGTCAGCCCGAACAGCACCTCGGCAGCGGCTCGGCGAACCGGCCTTCGCGGAAGGCGTCATTGGAAGGCTCATTCGAGCCGGGCGCTTTCCATGTCGGGCGTGTTGAGAGGCACGGGGCTTGCGGAGGACCGGTGCATGCGACGCGCGGTGGTGCTCCTCCTTCTCTCGGCCTGCGGGAACGGGCCTGTGGTTTCGGTCAGTTCGGCGGAGCTCGCCGTTCCCGACACCCTCACCCTTCCACCCACCGCCCTCGGATTTTCGAGGCGCGTTCCGCTGACGGTGACGAACCGGGGACGCCTCGGCGTGCTCGCGCCGGTGAGCGTCGACGCGCCCTTCTTCGCGGCCACAGAGCTCTCGGTGCCCGGCGGCGCGGACACCGTGCTCGAGGTGACGTTCACGCCCACCGCAGTCGGTCCGGCGCGGGGCACGCTCGTCCTCGATGGCCATCGCGTCGACCTCCTCAGCGAAGGCGTGGCCCCGCTCGAGTGCGCGGCGGCGGGCCCGTGCACGACGAGCCGCTTCGACCCCGACACGCTTCGCTGCCTCGAGGCCGTTCGGCCCGACGGAGAGGCCTGCAGCGACGAGCGGGCCTGCATCGAAAGCGGCCAGTGCCAGCAGGGCGCATGTCGTGGTCAGGCCGCCCGGTGTGATGACGGCAATGCGTGCACGACCGACGCGTGCGCCGTGGGCCTCGGGTGTCAGCATGCCGCGACGACCTGTGAAGCCCCGACGAACCCGTGCCTCGCGGCGCTGTGCGATGCGACCCGCGGGTGCACCACCGCGCCAGTGCAGGACGGCACGCCCTGCGGCGCCGTGAGCTGCGAGCTGGCGAACGTGTGCCTCGCGGGAACCTGCCGCGCCGTGACGCCACCCGATGGCTTCACCTGTGCCCCGGAGTCTGCGTGCCGTGGCGAAGGCGTCTGCCGTGCGCGCCGATGCGTCCAGCCCGCCGAGCGGCCGCTCATGCCCCGCTGGAGCTACACCTCCTTGAACGGCGACCTCCGCTTCGATGGCGTCATCGACCCGTCGGGCCACTGGTACTGGGTGGAGTGCGGACCCGACCTGCAGACGACGATGGGCCCTCCGGGGCACCGCTGTGAAGCGCACTCCCGAACACCCGAGGGCCTCGAGCGCTTCCGCACGCCCGTGACGGGCCCCGGCGTCCTGCACGGCACGGTGAGCGGCACGCAGCTCATCGCGAACGGCCTCTTCCTCTTCGTCACCAACGAGACGACGGTGGCTGCGGTGTCGACGGCCACGGGAGCGCTGGCCTGGAAGACGACGCTTCCGACGCTCCCCACGCCAGGGTTTCGCGGCGTCTCGACGCTCGCGCACGACGGGCTGGGCCAGGTGTGGGCGGTGGTACGCGCGGAGCAGAACCGGGTCTGGCGCGCGGCGCTGGTGCGCCTGGACGCGCAGACGGGCGCGGTGCGCGGGGAGTCGGTGCAGGAAGGCACGCTGCGAGGCGTGGTGGTGGATGACGCCGGCCGGCTGTTCGCCACCCATGCCTTCGAGGGCGGCGTCACCGGCATGGCGTACCGAGCGCTCATTCGACTCGAGCGCGACGGGCGCGAGACGCTCCGGGCCCCCCTCGCGACGGAGGCAGCGCCGGTGCTGGTGGTGGGTGACCAGGTGGTGTTCGACGACGACTCGGTCCGCAGCGCCACCGATGGCCGCGAGGTGGAGCCAGCGCGAAACGACCGGTGGAGCCCACTGCCCTGGGGCGGCGTCGCGCCCTCAGCCGGGACCCGCTTTCGCCTGGGGCAGAACCAGCTCGACGACCTGCCGCCGACCATCGCCTTGACGAAGGTGGAACGAGGGCAACGGTCGGTCGTCTCCACCTTCACGCTGCCCATCGCCTCCGAGCTGCACCTCACCGCCTCGGGAGACGCGCTCTTCGTGACGGCCTCGTCCACCACCTGGGGTTATGGAGGCACGCGCAGTGGCATGACGGACACGCGCCTGCGGCAGGTCCATGCCCGAGGTCCCGAGGTGATGAACTGTCCCCTCGTCGACGAGGTGGACCTCGAGCCGGGCGGCGCCGAGCAACCGCTGCAGGTGGGGGACGTGGCGGCGTTCTCGGGGCGGTGGCTCGCGGTGCGAACGGTGCCGCTGGAGTGGTGGTGCGACCCCGACCTGTGCGCCCCACCGCGGGTGGCCTTCTATGACCTGGGTCGAACGGCGCCCGGCCTGGCGGCCTCAGGGTGGGTGAACCGACGAGGCACTCTGGGAGGGTCGCTGCGGCCGCGGTAAGCACCGCCTCGAAGCACGCCCCCGACGGCATGGGGTCCCGCGATGCTCTCCCACGAACGCCAGCGCGTCGGGTCGGGGGACACTCGCGCGCGTCGACGAGACTTCCTTCGTCGCGCACCTGGGAGCCCCACGAAGCACGTCCTCTTCGCCGTCGTCACCAGCTTCGCCCCTGGCCTCGCCGTCCCGGGGCGTGAAGCCCGCTCCGAAGGGGGCGATTGGCTTCCGCTCCGCCGTGGGCCGAGCGATGGCAGACTCAGCGAGCCCGGGGCCGACGCGCTGACCGTCGCGCGGGCGCATGGCGAAGCTGCAGCGCCTGCACCAGCCACACCTCGAGGAAGCGCTCGTCGTTGCGGCGCAGCCAGGGCAGGCCCTCGGCCATCGACTCGACGGAGAACCCGGCGCGGGTGGCGAGGTCGGCCAGGCGCGCGTCATCTCCATCAGGGGCGCCCAGGGCGGGCTGCGGCGTCGCGACGAGCAGCGTCCCAGCGGGTGAGAGCGCCAGCTTCGCCGAGGCGAAGAAGGCCTCGGGGTCGTCGAGCAGGTCGATGACGTGCTCCGCGATGATGCCGTCGAGCGAGCGCGCGCGAATCGGCAAGGCCTGGGCGTCGAGCACCACCGGCGCCACGTGCTTCGCCACGCGCGACGCCCGCAGCACCGCGCGGAGCGACACGTCACCCACCACCACCGTGCGGCGCGTTCCGGCCAGGCGTCGGGTGAGGCCGCCCGCGCCGCACCCCACCTCGAGGACGACGCCGTTCGGCGCGCGCGCGGCCAACCACGTCACCGGTGCATGCGCCTCCGCGACGGCGAGCAGCCCCTCGAGCGCCCCGTCGGCGGGTCCCGAGACGACCTCTGGCGCGTCACGGCCGGCGGCTTCCCACGCCGTCCAGTCATCCGAGAACCGGCCTGGCTCCGTGCCGGTCCCCGCCTCCGCGAAGGCGCGGAGCGTCTCGACCGCCGCCGACGTCGCGCGCCCCACTTCCGCGAGGGCCGACAACGCCGCGTCGTAGAAGGTGGCGCACCAGCGGGCCGGCTCTGGTACCAGCACGGGCACGCCCGCGAGCACAGGGTACGGCCCACACACGTCGCAGCGCACCACCGACGCCGAGGCACGCCCCAGCCCGTCCAGGGTCCCCCCGCAGCGTGGACACGCCAGCACCTCGAGGGCCCACCGCGGAGTCGTCATGGCGGCAGTGACTCACACGAAACGATGGCGCGCTCCAGCATGACGGGGCCGACGCTTCATTGCGGTCGATGGGCACGCGCGCCTAAAAAGCTTCCGTCTTCCCACGAGGTGCCATGCGTTCCTACCTGTCGTTCTCCGTCGCGCTCGCCGTGCTCGCGCTTCCCTCGAGTGCCTTCGCTGCGCGCTTGTTGCTCCCGGAAGAGGTGCCCGCCGCCGCCAGCGCCGCCACGGCCAGCCCGCCCTCCGCCACCGTCGCCGCCGAGCGCCACGACCCCCCGTCCTTCGGCGTGCACTTCGCGGTCGCTGCGGGCGTGGGCGTCGTCAGCGCGCCGTTGAGCCTGCTGCTCGCGAACGCGCTGGGGAACCTCTCCATCTCGCTCATTCCCACCGCCATCCTGGGGCTGGTGCCGATGGGCCTGGTCGCGCCGGTGTTGACGGCGCTGGCCGGCTGGCTGTTCGGCAACCGCACCCTCACCGACGCCGATGGGCGGTTCAGCTTCTGGGCGGGAGCTGGCGCGGCCTTCGTGGTGCACGTGGTGGCGCTCGTCATCGCGGGCTTCGCGGGCGTCAGCCTCACCGGCATTCCCGGGTTGCTCCTGTTCAGCCTGTTGGATGGCGCGGCGATGGGCGGCGCCTCGGTCGGCGCGATGCGCTTCTTCCGCAAGACGCCGCAGCCCGTCGCGGTGCTCGAATTGCCGTCGTTCACGCCCACCGTCAGCGCCACCTCGGTGGTGCCGCTCTCCACGATTCCCTTCTGAACCAGGCGGGTCTTCCCATGCTGCGACTGTTCTTCTCCGCGAGTCTGTTGGTGGCGCTGGCCGCCAACGCCCAGATGTGTCGTGCGCGCGCGTCCTGGCCGACGCAGGCGTGGCCCGAAGCACTGCTCAAGGCCGACATGAAGGTGGCCGAGGTGAAGGCGCTCGAGGACTTCGCCTTCACGCTCGAAGGCAAGCCCGAGGAGCGTTTGGGCTACCGGACCAACGGCCTCGTCGTCATCAAGAACGGCGCCATCGTGTACGAGAAGTACGCGCGCGGCTGGGACGCCTCGAAGCGGCACCTGTCGTGGTCGGTCGCGAAGAGCATCTCGAGCACGCTGGTCGGCGTGGCGGTGCAGCAGGGGTTGATGGACGTGAACGACTCGGTCTGCAAGCACCTCACCGAGTACGCGGGCGACCCGGTGGTGTGCGCCATCACCGTGAAACACTTCCTCGAGTTCGGCTCGGGCCTGCAGTGGCAGGAAGAATACGAAGACCGCAGCTACCAGGTGTCGAGCGTCATCGCGATGCTGTTTGGCACCGGCCGACGGGACCAGGTGCGGCACGTGCTCACGCACCGCAAGCTGCACGAGCCCGGCTCGATGTTCGCGTACTCCACCGGCGACGCGCACGTGGTGTCGACGCTGGCGAAGCGGGCCCTCACCGGGAAGCACGGAGCCAACGCCTTCTGGAGCCAGCTGTTCGACACGGTGGGCATGCCCTCCACCGTCTTCGAAGAGGACATCACCGGCAACCCGCTGGGCGGCAGCTTCGTCTACGCGACGCCCCGCGACTTTGCGAAGGTGGGCTTCCTCATGCTGAATGACGGCTGCTGGGCCGACCAGCGCCTGGTGCCGGTGGGCTGGGTGCAGAAGGCCACGGCGGTGAGCGACACCTTCCGCGCGGCCCGGGGCGACTGCTCCGGCACCAGGGCGCCGGCCGACACCTTCCAGCTCCCCTGCGAAGACACGCCCAACGGGTACATGTGGTGGCTCAACCGGCCGCCCGCCGCGGGGGTCGAGAAGCCGTGGAAGGACGCTCCCGACGACACCTATGCGGCGCTCGGCCATTGGGGGCAGCGCATCATCGTGATTCCCTCCGAAGACCTCGTCATCGTGCGGGTCGGCGACGACCGGCAAGGCAGCATTCCCGTCAACGAGCTGGTGAAGTTCGTCCTCCCCCTGGTGCGCCCATGAAGACCTCGATGCTGCTGACGATGGTGGCGCTCTTCGTGTCGGGCTGCGCGCAAGACGACGCCAAGTTGCGCACCTACGACAACAACGACCTCGAGCTCGCGGTGGGCAACGCCGCGAAGATGACGTGCACCTGTCGCTTCGTCATGGAGATGGACGACGCGTATTGCCGTGACTGGGTGCGCGCGAGCCCCAACGTCGCCCGCTTCGACGTGGACACCACCAACAAGGTGGTGACGGCCTCGGCGTTCATCTCGTGGACGGCCCGGGCGAAGTTCCTCGATGACAAGCGCGGCTGCGCCATCGAGTGAGACGGAGGCGGAAGCGAACCCGCGGGCGGGCAGGAGCCGCATTGACCCCGTCCCACTCACCCACCAAGCTGGGATCAGCGAAGCCACAGTCAAACAGAAGCGTCCTGACGCGCGTTGTCTGAGGCGTGAAAGTCGCTTGACGGCTGGCAACGACGCCGCGACATTCCGTGCGCTGTCGCAGGTCCACACGTCAATTCCCTTGGAGGGGACACATGAAGAAGTTGCGTATCGTCGGATTGCTGGCGCTGGTCACGTTTGGCGCTGGCTGCATGAAGCACGTCTACCGCGTCGGCACCGGCGCCTCGGAGAGCGGCACGCCCCGCTACTCGCAGTGGCACCACCACTTCATCTTCGGCCTCATCAACCCGTCCGGCGAAGTCGACATCAAGAGCGTCTGCCCGAGCGGCAACGCCACCATCGTCAACTACGTCAGCTTCCTCAACGGCCTGCTGAGCTACATCCTGGCGGGGTGGATCTGGACGCCGACGACCGTCGACGTCTACTGCGCCGAGGGCGGTGCGACGATCTCCGTGCCGGTCTCGGAGGAGTCGGCCCGCGCCATCATCCACTCGACCGAGTTCAAGGAGCTGGTCGCCCAGTACGCGCCTGAGAAGCTCGACCAGGTGATGGCGGCCCTCGAGCTGCCCGCGGCCTCGGCCGTCTGCGCCTCGCGCTGAACGCTGGTCCAACTGTTTCGCGGCTCGTGGCGCACCTCGCGTCACGAGCCGTTTTTTTTCGCCCGACGTCCCTGCGAGGCTCGATGGCCTCTTCAGCGTCTGCGAATTCGAGGAACCTTGACCGACATGAGCGCACTCGATCGCCTCCCGGTCGATTCTCCCTTCCGCCTCGCCGCTGAGGCGTTGAGGAGCTCCGATCCCACCGCGCGGCGCGAGGTCTCGAAGCAGCTCAAGCCCTTTCTTCGGCCCATGTGGGAAGCGCCTGCGCCGCTCGAGGAGCCGCTGGTGCTGGCCGTCGCTCTTCGAGAGGTCGGCCTGCACCACGCTCACCTTCGTGCCCGCACGTTCGAGCTCGGATGCGAGCGCTCGGAGCTCGTCGGCACCGACGGCGAAGTGGAGCACCAGCTCGGCGCCTGACATCGACGCGAAACGACGGCACTCCGGCCTCGGGTTGCGCAACGGCCTGCGCAGCCTGGCGCTGGCCGGAATGCGGTGCCGCGCGCCCCGTTCCTCCCGTCATGTCCACCGACCGCTTCCTCGACCTCGAGCCGCTGTTGCCCTCACCCATGCGTGAGGCCTGGTCTGCCCTCGAACGCCGCGCGGCGCTGCGTGCGCCCACGGGGCTGTCGTTCGTCTTCGCCGACCAGCTCGCGCTCCTCAACCCCGCGGCGTGGGACGAGCTGACGGCGCACAAGTCGTTCCTGCTCTCGCGCCGGTACCTCGACGCGCTCGAGCGCTCGAAGGTGCCCCACCTCGCGCACCGCTACGTCCTCGCCTTCGACGGCGCGCGGCCGGTGCTGGCCATGACGCTGCAGATCCTCGACGTCGGGGTCGACCGCCTGCGCCCCAACACCTCGCGGGGCTTCATCGAAGGCCTCGACACCGCGGAGCTCGAGCAGCGCATGCGCCAACGCGTGCTGGTGTGCGGCAACCTCTTGAGCGGCGGGCTCGATGGCGTGGCCTTCGCGGAAGGCCTCGACGTGACCTGTGGCTGGCGCGCGGTGGCCGAGGCGCTGTACCGCGTGCGCCGCGCCGAGAAGCTCAACGGGCACACCAACCTCGTGGTGGTGAAGGACCTCACCTCGCACCAGCTCTCGACGAGCCGCGCGATGGAAGGCGTGAGCTACCGGCCCCTCGCCGGAGGCCCCACCATGGTGCTCCCGCTCGACCCGGCCTGGCGCACCCACGACGACTACCTCGCGAGCATGACCTCGAAGTACCGCAGCGCCGTGAAGCGCGGGGTCTTCGGGCCCCTGACCGAGGGCGGCGTGCGCGTGGAGCGGCTTTCGGTCGAGCAGGTGCGCCACTTCAAGCACCGGATGCAGGCCCTCCACCTCGAGGTGCAGGACCACGCCCAGGTGCGGCCCATCACCGTGGGGCCGGACTACTGGCCGGCGATGGCGTGGCTCGATGACGTGTGCACCGTGCACGGGCTGTTGCGCGGCGACGAGCTGCTCGGCTTCCTCCTGGTGCAGACGGTGGGCGAGGAGGTGCACGCGGCGCAGATTGGGTTCTCACGCGAGGCGGCGCAGTCGCTCCCGCTGTACCTGCGGCTGCTTCACACCGCCGTCGAAGAGGGCCTCGCCCGCCGCGCCCGCCGCGTCGTCCTGGGCCGCACCGCCCTCGAGCCCAAGGCCCGCATGGGCGCCAGGCCGGTGGACACGTTCCTGTGGGTGCGGCACCGCGTCCCGGTGGTGAACTCCCTGGCCCGCGGGCTCATCGACCTCGTCCGGCACGAGCCCGCGCCCCACATCGACCCGTTCAAGCGGCCAGTCGCGCCATCGCCTGAGGCGCCCACCAACGCCTCAGCGTGATGGGGCTCAAACCACGCGCGACAGGCCCCGTCCCGAGCCCATGCTTGCGCGACCTCGCGCTACACTCGCACCATGCGCGCTCCCCTCGTGGCCCTCGTCGCTGCGGCACCCGAGAGGCGGTCCTCCATCGTCGGTGCCGACGGATACCAGGCCCGCGTCCACGTTCATCACGGCCGCATCCGGAACCGACGGCACGACGCTGCCACAGCCGGTCAGCAGCAGCACCGCCACCAGGCGCTGCATCACTCGTCCTTGAGCGCTCGCGAGAGCACCTGCGCGGTGAAGTTCACCAACGGAATGACCCGCGAGTAGTTCATGCGCGTCGGGCCGATGACGCCCACGGTGCCGACGACCATCTCGGACGGACCGTACGGGCTGACGATGACGCTCACCTCGCCCTGCGACGAGAAGTCGCTCTCGGCGCCGATGAAGATCTGCATCTCCCGCGCGCGCTGCACCCGGTCGAGCAGCTGGAGCAGCTTGTGCTTCTCGTCGAGCGCCCGGAACAACGAGCGCATGCGACGCACGTCGTCGGCGAACTCGGGTTGCTCGAGGAACGTGCCGGTCCCTTCCACGACGAGCCGCTCGTTCGACGAGACGTCCGTCGCGGCGGCGCCGAGCTGGAGCGCGCGCGCGGCGAGCACGTCGTACTGGGCGCGCTCCGAGTCGAGCTCCTGGAGGATTCGGTCGCGCACCTCTTCGATGGCCAGGCCCTGGCGGAGAATCTCGTTGAGGTAGTTGGTGGCCGCGACCAGCTCGTCCGCGGTGACGGGGAAGTCGACGCCGATGAGCTTGTTCTGCACCTGCCCACCGGACGAGACGAGAATGGCCAGCACCCGGTCACCCTTGAGCCGGACGAACTCGATGCGCGTCAGCGTCGCGGCCGAGGGGCGGGGGATGAGCACCACGCTGGCGTGATGCGAAAGCTGATGGAGCACCTTGCCGGCCTCCTGCAGGCGCTCCTCGATGGTGGTGGCGGAGAGCCCCTCTTCGATGGCCTTGCGCTCCTTCGGCGTCGGCTCCGAGAGCTGGAGCAGCGAATCGACGAAGAAGCGGTAGCCCTGGTCGGTGGGCACGCGGCCCGCCGAGGTGTGTGGCTTCTCGAGGAAGCCCAGCTCTTCGAGCTCCGCGAGCACGTTGCGCATCGTGGCTGGCGAGACTTCGAAGTCGCCGCGGCGGGTCAACTGGTTGGAGCCGACCGGCTCGCCGGTGGTGATGAATTCCTGGACGACCGCCTTGAGGACGTCACGGGTGCGGTCGTCGATCTCGTCAGCCATCGCGGGAGGATTGTGGGGAAACCGGCCCGCGCGCGCAACAGGCCATGCGGGGCCCCGTGCGCGACTCGACGACTTCGGGCAGGCGCGCCGTATTCGCACGCCAACTGACGATGCGCCTCCTCGCGTGCTCGGCGTGCTTCGAGGCCGCAGTGGAGGGACCTCCCGTTCCTGCGGTGCCGCCTGCTGATGCGTGAGCGCCCGCTGCAGCCGGGCGCGATTGGGGCGCTGATGCGGACGGAGGTTCGCCAGACAAGGCCGCTCTGGACGCGGGCCTCGACGCTGGGGAACCGGAGGACGAAGGTCGCTCAGACGCCTGGGCCCGGCGGGCTGGTCGTCGGGTCCTGGGAGCACGACGGAGGCTCCCTTTCCCCTACCGCCACGAGTACTGGACGCATCATCACCGCGAACCTCCTGGAGAAACGGAGACGAGGCGGTCGAGGCTGCCGGGTTCTGGGAACGAAGCGAGGAGCTGGTTCACTCCGCGACGGGCACCAGCTTCTTCGTCAGCTGCCCCAAATCGAGCTGGAGCTGCGCGTCGCCGACCTTCTGCAATTCGATCTTCCGCACGCTCGCCAGCACCGTCGAGTGGTCCTTGTTGAACTTCTTCCCAATCTCAGGGAGCGACGACTGCGTCAGGGTGCGCACCAGGTACATCGCGACCTGCCGCGCGTGCGCGACGGGCTTGAGCCGGCGCTCGCCCTTGAGGTCATCGACGGCCAGCTTGTAGTACCGCGCCACTTCCTTCTGGATGAGCTCGGCGTCGAGCGTCACCTTCTCGGGCATCAAGTCGCCCAGCACGGTGGCGCAGAGCTCTTCGGTGAGCGGCTGGCCGGTGAGCGCGTGCACGGCGGTCACCTTGATGAGCGCGCCTTCGAGCTCGCGCACGTTCTTCACCACCACCCGCGCGATGAAGTGCGCCACCTTGTCGGTGATGGCGATGCCGTCCTGCTGGGCCTTCTTCTTCAGAATGGCCACGCGCGCTTCGAACGTCGGCTCGTGCACGTCGGTGATGAGGCCCATCGCGAAGCGGCTGCGCAGGCGGTCTTCCAGGCCCGGAATCTCGCTGGGCACCGTGTCGCTCGTCATCACCACGGCCTTGCCGAGCTGATGGAGCACGTTGAAGGTGTGGAAGAACTCGTTCTGGGTCTCCTGCTTCTTGCCCAGGAACTGGATGTCGTCGATGAGGAGCAAATCGCACTCCTCGCGGAAGCGTCTGCGGAACTCCGTCATGCGGCCATCGCGCACCGACTCGATGTACTGGTTGGTGAACTCCTCGCTCGACAGGTACATCACGCTGAAGTGCGGGTTGCGCGAGAGCACCCGGTTGCCGATGGCGTGGAGCAGGTGCGTCTTGCCCAGACCGGTGCCGCCGTAGATGAAGAGCGGGTTGTAGGCGCGCCCCGGGTTCTCGGCGACGGCGTGCGCGGCCGCGGCGGGCAGCTGGTTGGCTTCCGAGACGACGTAGCTGTCGAAGCTGAACTTGTCGTTGAGCCGCACCATGTTGCGAAGGTGATTGACTGCCGGTGCTGTCGGCAAAGTGGCACGCGCTGTGGCCCGCTCGACCTTCTCCCAGGCGAGGCTGGCCGTCTTCCCCGAGGCGCGCTCGATGGCCGTCACCACCAGGTGGCCGAAGTGGTCTTCGACCCAGTCGCGGAAGAACAGATCATCGACGCCCATCGTCAGCGCGCCGTCCTGGTACTTCAGCGGGACCAGCTGCTGCAGCTGCGTCACCACGAAGTTCTGCCCGTCACGTCGCAGGACGTCCAGGGCCTTTTCCCAGAGATTCCGGGCTGTTGCCGTCGATTCGGCCAGTTCGACGAAAGCGCTCAAAGACGTGACCCCTCACCCGAAGACGAAGCACCAAGCAGGAAGGGGCGATGCTTTATCGATGGGGATTTTCGTGATCAAGAACGAAAGCGAAGCGCTTGAGACCACTGGACCTTCTGGCGCCTTCGGAGGGCTGTGGAACAGGTCCGTTTCAGCGCCACGCGGTTTTGCGCGGAACGGTCGTGTCATGTGACTGAGAGTACGTGTCGCTACAAAACCCGGCGAAGGGCTCGCGAAGCCTTCGGGGCGGCTTCTCCACAGGCGTGACCGTGTCGAAACAAAGCCTTTTCCACAACCCCACAGGGTTCTCCACAGGGCGGCGGGGGAGTTGTTCACAGCGACGGGAAGTGAGCGGCGTCCCCCGGAGCGCGAAAGTCGGGGAGGTGCTTCGCTGAGCAAGACTCACACGCCTGAAAGCCGCTCCACCGTCCACCACGCGGCCAGCGCGACGAGCAGCACTCCGCCCACCGGCACCACCGCCCGCGCGTAGAGCGGCCATCGGCGCAGCGCGAACGCCACCGGCACCACCAGCGCGACGACGAGCAACTGGCCGGCCTCGACGCCGAGGTTGAAGCCCAGCAGGGACAGCCACAGCTGCCCACCCTTCTCGCCGAGGTCGGTGAGCGCCGAGACGAAGCCGAAGCCATGGAGCAAGCCCAGGCCGAACGCGAGCACCCACCGCCCTTCCGTGACGAGGGGGAAGACGGTGTTCAGCGCCGCCAGCAGCACGGACACCGCGATGGCCACCTCGACCAGCCCAGGGTCCGGCGCGAGCACGCCGAAGGCCGACAACCCCAGCGTCACCGAGTGCGCCAGCGTGAACGCCGTCACCACCTTCGTCACCTCGAGGAGCGTCCCCTTGAGCGTCTCCACCGGCGCCCAGGCGCGGCCCTCGCGGCGCAGCACCGACGGCAGGAGGAGCGCGAAGAGGAAACAGAGGTGGTCGACGCCGATGGCGAGGTGGTGCACGCCCTCGAAGAAGGCCACCTGCACCTGCTTGAACGGCGGCAACGCAGAGAGGTCCACCTCGAGGTGACGCTCGCTCGCCGAGAACGCGCGCCACTGACCGCCCGACGCGCCCGTCACCCGCACCAGCCCGCGGTGCTGTGCGTCGACGTCGAAGAGCAGCGCGTAGTCGAGCGAGAGCGCCGTCACGGCGGCCGGGCAACGCGCGAGGAACGGCCAGGCCCCGTACACGCCGTCGGAGTGCCGCACGAGCGACACCTCTCCCAGCTCGATGGAGCACCCGCCCTCGGCCTGTTTCACCTGCAGGCCCCGCTTGAGCCATGGCCGGGTGAACGCCTCGCGCGTCCGCACCTCGCCCCACGTCACGTCACCGTTGCCGTCGCCGTCGAGGCCGACCGCCTGCTCGACGTCATCGAGCGCGACGTCGATGCGGCCCTCGACGACCGAGCCGTTGGCGGTGAGCGTCCACAGGGCGTCGGAGCCCTTGTGCGCGAGGGCGGTGCTGCTGGTGAGCGCGAGCAGCGCGAGGAGGCTCCGCAGCGCCGTCGACGAGGGCGCGCCACCACCCACGCTCGCGGTGCTCGGCCGGCCCTCGCGCGCGATTCTCGACACGCCGCGGCTCGTCCTCGCACCGCAGACGCCGTACCGACCGGCGCTCGACGACCCGTCCCCGAGCGTCGCCTCGCCCTCCACGGAGGCGCCTGCATCGCGGTTGAGGGGCGCGGAGGAACTGCGAGGCTCCGTCGCGATGAGGCGCCCTTCGTGAACGCCGACCGCGGAGCGACCCGGCCGTGGACCGACGCTCCCCGTGGCGCTGGCGCGCTCGAACTCTGGCGTGCCGCAGCTCACAACGCCTCCAGGGAGCTCTTCAGGGCCAGGAACCTTGGGTCCGCGAACCGCGTGCGGGCCAACCAGTCGAGCGCGGGCTTCGCGGCCGCCACGTCCTTCGCGGCGAGCGCGGCTTCGAGCAACACGCGCGCGTCGGCCGGCTCCCGCTGCACCTGGAAGTTCGCCGTGGCCAGCGTGAGGGCCAGCGCCGCGTCCCGTTCGACCGTCAACGCGTAGCGCGCCTCTTCGCGCCGATGCACGCCGTCGCCTCGCCGCCGGCTCGCCTCGACCCGCTCCACCAGCTCCGCGCGGGCGTCTTTGGGGGCCGCGCCGCTCTCGACGAAGGCCAGCAGCTCGGCGTCGGTGAGGGTTTGTCCGGAGAACAACGCCTGGACCTCGGCGGCGCGCTTCGTGCCCGTGAGCACCTCGGCCAGCAGCAGACGCGAGTACCGGTCGCGCTCATCGAGCATCAGCGCCTCACGCAGCGTCGTCGCGGCGGCGGCTCCGTCCCCCTGGAACCACTGCACCTCGCCCAACACCGAGAGCGCCCAGGCACGCAGCGGCGATTCCTTCGGCGTCTTCGTGAGGACCGCCGTGAGCGCCTTCGCGGCGTCGGTCGCCTGGCCTTGAATCGCCTGGGCTGGCGCCCGACACGTCACCACCACCAGGTCATCCACCTGGCCGGCCAACTTCGCGCACGACGCGAGGGCCTCGTCGTAGCGCGCGAGCACCGTCAGCACGGTCGCCCGCGTCAATTGGGCCTGCACGTCGGTGACATCGGCGGCCAGTGCGTCGAGGTCGACCAACGCACCCTCGAAGTCATGGAGGCTCTGCTTGATGGTCGCGCGCAGCAGCCGCACCGTCGGCGCGGGTTCGGCATCGGTCCACCACGGCCCCAGCACCGCCTGCGCCTGACCGAGCCGGCGCACGTCGCCGCCTTCTTTGCGCGACTGCTCGATGAGACGGCGGGCCTCCTTCACCGCCACCTCGACGTCCGGAGCCGATGGGCGCGCCTGGCGTGGGCTCACCTTCGCCACCACCTCGGCCTCGGACGCGGGCACGAAGACCTCGGCGCCTCCTGTTCGCGGCGCCAGCAACAAGGCGAGCGTCACTGCCAGCGTTCCGATGAGCGCCACCCACGTGTTTCGCTGCACGACTCCCCTTCCTCGCTTCGGCTGCCACACGGACGCCGCGCCCCGGCGGATTTTTCGGCTTCAGGGCGCGTTGAAGGCCTTGAGGACCCGCTCCACGGTTTCCTTCGAAGCGTCGGGCCGCACCACCAGCTCGAGCGTCGACTGCTTCAACACGTGCGCCTGCCAGCCCATCATCTTGCCGCGCAGGGCCGTGATCTCTCCCAGCCCGCGCTTTGCCTGCTCCACGCCGGGGAACTCACACACCATCAGGGTAAGCCCCGCCGACGAGTTCGCCGTCGAACAGTGGAGCGCCAGTACGGTACGCCCAAGCGTCTGGGTGGGCGCGTCAAAGGGCAGACCGGTGCTTGCGATGATGGATTCGAGGGTCGGCGTGACGCCCTGCGTCGGGCGGTGACTTCGCTCCGCTTCGAGCATTTCGGTGAGGCCGCCCACCGTCGGGGGCAGCGCGTCGACGTCACGCTTCCGTTGCTCTGCGGCGGCTTCCGCAGGCGAACGACAGTGACATGACACCTGAAAAAAACCCGCAAACCAGATCGCCACGGCATACGAAGTGCGTCGTCTTTCACTTCTGCGGAGGGTGTTCATGAGGCGTCTGCTTTCACCGATGGTGGCGTTGTTGCTCGTGTTTTCGACCGTTGTGCTCGCGTCGAGTCACCGGGAGGCGCCGTTCATTACACGAAACCCGAAGGTCGACGGCACCGACTTCTACCTCTTCAACTCGTACGAGACGGGCCGCACGGGCAACGTCACGGTCATCGCGAACTACCAGCCGCTCCAGGACGCGTACGGCGGTCCGAACTACTTCTCGATGGATCCGAACGCGCTGTACGAGATCCACATCGACAACACGGGCGATGGCAACGAGGACATCACCTTCCAGTTCCGTTTCCAGAACGCCCTCCTCAACGGCACTGGCGTCGCGCTGCCCAGCCAGTTCCCGGACGGTGGCATGTCGCCGGCCGTGGCCATTCCGCTCATCAACGCGGGCGCGGTTGGCCTGGCCGACGGCGGCTTCGCGGCCGCCCCGAGTGGCTTCCAGGGCCAACTCGAGACGTACAGCATGACGGTCGTTCAGGGAAACCGCCGCACGGGCACGGCGACGCCGATCATGGCGCCAGGGGGCGGAACGTCGTTCCGCAAGCCGTTGGACAACATCGGCGCGAAGACCTTCCCCGGCAACAGCTACGCCAACTACGCGGCGGCGCACGTCTATACGGTGAGCCTGCCGAACGGACTCGCCGGCGGCGCTGGCCGATGCCAGAACGCGCAGGCGAAGGTGTTCGTGGGCCAGCGGAATGACGGGTTCGCGGTCAACCTCGGCACCATCTTCGACCTCGTGAACGCCCCCGCGGCGCTGATCACGTCGGAAGCCTCGCCGTGCGCGATCGCGGGCGTGGGCACGCTGCCCAGCGTCGACGGCCTCTCGGCGTCGTGCCGCAACGTGGTGCCGAACACCATTCGTGGAAAGAACGTCACGACGCTCGCCCTGGAGATCCCGGCCGAGTGTCTGGCGACTGCGGCCGGCGGCGTCATCGGAGGCTGGACGACGGCGAGCATCCGCCAGGCTCGCGTCGTCAACCCCGACCCGACCTACACGGTGCCCGCGCGCGAAGGCGGCGCCTGGACCCAGGTTTCGCGTCTCGGAATGCCCCTCGTGAACGAGGTGGTCATCGGACTCCCCGACAAGGACAAGTTCAACGCCAGCCAGCCGGCCAATGACCTGGCCAACTTCGCGCCGTACGTGCTGACGCCGACCTTGCCGCAGCTGCTCAACGTCCTCTTCATGGTGCCGCCGCCTCCGGCGAACCGGTCCGACCTGGTGACGGTCTTCCTGCGAGGCGTGCCGGGGGTCAACGAGATCCCGGGCAGCACGGCGCTCGCCGAGATGGTGCGTCTGAACACCACCACCAGCACCATCTTCGCGCCGCGCATTCCAGCCAACCAGAACAACCTGGGCGCGCTCGGCTGCTTCGTGAACCGGACGATGACCGCGGGCCCCACGCTTGACCCGATGGCTTCGACGTGTGACCCGACGGGCTTCCCGAACGGTCGGCGCCCGGGTGACGACGTCGTCGACATCGCGCTGCGCGTGGTCGAAGGCATCCTCCTCAGTGGTGCGGCTGCCCCCGGTGGCGGGGTCCCGTTCCACGACGGCGTGCTCCAGGATGCGCGCCAGTTCGACTCGACGTTCCCCTATCTGAAGACGCCGAACCCGGGCTCGTGACGTCCCGTTCCCTTCACGGAGAGACGACATGACTCCTATTCGGAAACTCTTTGCAGCCGCCGCCGCGATGGCCGTCATCTCGGCCGGCTGTTCGTGTGAACCCATCGTGACCCCGCCCGACGGCGGGACCGGTGGAGGCGCCGCGGGCGGTCGCGCTGGTGGTACCGCAGGCGGCACGGCTGGCGGCACCGCAGGCGGCACGGCTGGTGGCACCGCAGGCGGCACGGCTGGTGGCACCGCAGGCGGCACGGCTGGTGGCACTGCAGGCGGCACGGCTGGTGGCACTGCAGGCGGCACGGCTGGTGGCACGGCTGGTGGCACTGCAGGCGGCACGGCTGGTGGCACTGCAGGCGGCACGGCTGGTGGTACGGCTGGTGGCACGGCTGCGACCCAGTTCACGCAGTTCGCGCGTGACCTGATCAACAACCGCACCACGGCGTCGGCGCTCCCTGCGGACGCCGGCGAGTTCAACAACCTGCCGGACGACATGCCCATCACCTACCCGGGCACGTTCTTCGACGGAGGGATGTAGCCACATGGTTCGTGCCGTCCTTCTTGCTTCGTTTCTCTCGTCGGTTGCCTTCGCGCAAAAGAACCCTGACCTGGAAAAGGCCCAGCAGCTCCTCGCGCAAAAGAAGTATCCCGAGGCGCTCAAGGCCCTCGAAGCAGCGGAGAAGAAGGGCGGCCTCGACCGCGATTCGTTCCTCACCCTGCTCGAGACCAGGGGTCTGGCGCAGGCGTCTACCAACAAGCTCGACCAGGCCGAGCTCTCGTTCCGGGCCGTGCTTGGGGTCGACCCGCGGCGGGAGCTGTCTGGAAAGTATGCCGGGGTCGTGAACAAGCCCATCGACGCGGCGAAGGCGTGGCTCAAGGAGAACGGTCCGGTCTCCATCGTCGCGCTCGACCCGGGCACCTCGGCGGGGCGCGTGAAGCAGGTCTCGCTCGCGGTGAAGAATGACCCGCAGAACGTCGTGAAGGCGGTGAAGTTCTACGTGAAGTTGGACGGCGGTTCCTGGAAGCCCATGGACGCCTCCCTCGTCAACGGCGCGGCCTCCCTCGACACCGATGCAGACGCGGTGGAGTGGTGGGCGGAGCTGCAGGACGACAAGAAGAACCAGGTCGCCTTCCTTGGCTCGGCGCTCAAACCCATTCGCAACACCGCGCCGGCGCCCGTCGCCGTCGCTCCCGCACCCGCGCCGGAGAAGAAGGTCGACGCGCCAAAGGCGGAGCCGATGCCGGCCCCCGTCGCCAGGGCCGAGCCTGCCGTCACCACCACCACGGCCCCGTCCGTGTCAGGCACCCGCATCGCCGGGTACGCGCTCATGGGCGCGGGAGTCATCGCGCTGGGTGTAGGCCTCGCGTTCGGCGTGACCTCGAACGGACAGGCGGCGGCCATTCGCATGGCCAACGTGCCCGGCGCGAACCAGGCCGAGCTCTTCGCCCAGGACCAGGCGCGCATTCAGAACGCGACGCTGGCCA
>JBILEB010000058.1:0-38265 GCA_044352295.1 Myxococcaceae bacterium | reverse complement strand
ACCTGGCTCGACAGTGAAGCGAGGCTCCAGCAGTTCGCCAGCCCACGGCCCACCAACGTGCTGCTCACCATCGCCGTGCTGGGAGCGCAGCCATGATGTGGGCGGCGCTCCTCGTGCTCGCCCAGGTGGACGGCGGGGTCGTCGAAGACGTCGTGGAGGTGCCGGAGCCCGTCGCCGACGAAGGCCCCGAGGGCTACACGCCCGACGAGGCCAGCGCGCAAGAGGTCGTGCGCTTCACCGGGTACCTGGACGTCGGCTTCGCGAAGGCCACCGGGAATGGCTCGAGCTTCCTGGCCGCCGACACGCGCGTGCCGCTCGACTACGGCAACGACGCCTTCGCGCCGATGGTGAACTCGCGTGGCGACGTGGCGTCCACCGAGACGGGGGGACGCTTCACCAATGGCTTCCTGCCGCGCTCCGTGGGCATCGGGAGCCGCCCGTCGTTCCTCCTCAACACCGCGAGCGTCGACGTGCGCGTGCAGCCTCGAGGCGTGCCCCTCTTCATGTTCGCGCGCGTGCAGTTCATGCCGCGCCTCTCACCCACCGGCGACGTGACGCGCGTGGACCTGCAGCAGGCGTTCGGTCGGTATTCCCCCTTCAAGCAGGCCGAGCTGGCCTTCTTCCTCGGCCGCTTCGACTCGGTGTTCGGCATCGAGTACCTCGAGAACGAAGCGAACCTGCGCCTGGGCATCACGCCGTCACTCACCGCCAGGTACACGACGGGGCAGGGGCTGGGCGCGAAGGTGTTCTACCGGGTGCAGTTGCCCGGCATCTGGTCCGCGCTGAGCCTCAACGCGTCGGCCACCACCAACGGCACGCGCATCGAGGCGCTGGTGCCGGTGTTCGGGAGCCTCACCGGGTCCATCGTCGGCTCCGGGCGGCTTGGCTACGAGCTCAACCTGCAGAAGGTGCAGGCGAAGCTCGGCGTCAGCGGATTGTACGGCCCGCGCAGCGACGTCGCCTTCGACCCGCGCGCGCCGAGCCGGCAGTGGGCGGTGTCAGGCGATGTGCGCGTCAACGCGTTCGGGTTCGCGCTGGCGGCCGAGCTGACGCACCTGGAGGACTCGCGCGCCGAAGCGCCGGGCATCGCGACGCCCAAGCAGACGGGCCTGGGCCCCGCGGAGCTCGCCTCGGGCTTCGTCGTCACCGGAGGCTGGGTGCGCCTGGGCTACACGCTGCCGTGGACGACGAGCGCCCTCACCGCGACGACGTTCTACGCGCGGTACGACCGCCGCGAGGGCCGCTTCGTGGACTTCACCCAGCTCAAGACGGCGCGGTGGACGTTCGGCGTGCGGGTCGACCTCTGGGAGTTCCTCGCGCTCAAGGCCGAGTACCTCACCAACCGCGAGCTCGCCGGCGCGCCGCTCGTGGACAACGACGTCTTCACCTCCTCGGCCGTCTTCACCTGGTGACTCAAACCGTGATGCCTGCACTCCTCCTCGCTGCGCTCCTCACCGTCACTCCGAAGACGCCTGACGCCGGCGTGCCGTTCGTGGGTGAGGCGCTCCCGTTGCCGCTCACCGTCAAGACGCCCGAGGAGCTTTCGTACAAGGCGCTGACGGAGCGCCAGTACCTGCTCGTCAACCTCCTCATCGGCGCGAAGGCCGCGTGGGACAAGGGCGACTGGGAGACGGCGGCGACGAAGTGGGAAGCGGCGCAGCGTCTTCCGTCGTTGCCGGCCGACGTCGAGGCGAGCGTGAAGGCGTTCGCGAAGGTGGCGCGGGAGCGCGCGGGCGGTCAGTCGTCGTCTCTGCCCATGGTGTCGGCCGAGCCCGCCGTCACCTTCATGCCGATGGAGCCCGAGGTGTCGGCGGCGAAGTCAGCCATCACCATGCTGGCGGTGACTGGTGTCGTGTCAGGCGGAGGGACGCACGGGCCTGGTGGCGCCGTCATCGTGCTGCGCCGCCTCGATGGGCCGACGCCGAAGCCGAAGGCCACGCGGGTGCGCGCGGTGGCGCAGAAGGACAAGCGCTTCGTGCCACACGTGCTGGCGGTGCCGCTGGGCGCCACCGTCGAGTTCCGCAACGACGACGAGTTCTTCCACAACGTCTTCTCCATCACGAGGCCCAACGACTTCGACCTCGGGCTCTACAAGGCCGGCGACGACAAGCGCGAGCAGGTGTTCGCCAGCCCCGGGCCGGTGCATCTGCTCTGCAACATCCACTCGTCGATGAACGGCTGGCTCTACGTGTCGGACTCACCGTACTTCTCGCAGGCCGACGCCACCGGGCGCTTCACGGTGAAGGGCGTTCCGCCGGGGAAGTACGAGGTCGAGGTGTGGCACGAGTGGGCGACGGCTTCGACGAAGCAGAAGGTGACGGTGGCCGCGGGCATGGCCGACCTCGCGCTGACGGTGGATGGTGACAAGCGCGCCCCGGCGTTCGTGCCGGACAAGTCTGGCAAGGCGCGCCAGCCGCAGCTCGGGTACTGATCGACGTGAGGCACCTGCCCTCTTCATCGGCACTGGTGCTGGCGCTCGCGTCGTTCCTCGGGACGTCGTGCGGGTGTCACGGACGGGAGGTTGCAGACGCGGGCAGCGTGGACGACGCGGGGGACGCTGCTGCTGGTGACGCTGGTGATCCTGCCGCGGGCTGGGATGCCGGGCCCCCGCCGGTCATCGTCGCCAGCGGATGCTGGTCGACCCCGATCGTTCTTGCCCCACCGTATGAGGTCGCCGGCGCTCGAGTGGTGGCCCTCCCACAGGGCGACGCACTCGTGGTCTGGGTCCAGTTCGGAAACCTCGAGGACGGCGTGGTGGCGCAGCGAATCGCGCCTTCGGGTCGGCGAGGCCCCAGACAGGTGCTCGCCCCCAGGCTCTTGGTGCCACGCGTGTTCGAGCTGCCCTGGCTCGCGTCGAACCCGAAGGGAGATGCGGTCGCGGTGTGGCGCCGGTTCGAGGCAGACGGAGGTGGGGCCTTGATGACGGCGCGCTTCGCCGAAGACGCGGGCTGGGGCCCGACGGCGGAGCTCGAAACCGGCGGGTTCCGCAACCCACGCGTGGCGCTCACGAACTCCGGAGAAGCCTTCGTGGCATGGAGCACCGTGGAAGAGTTCTCGGTGCGAGTCCGGCGCACCCGCGGCGGCCGCTTTCTTCCGACAGAGACGGTGTCTGCTCCCGGTTTCCGGACGGAGTGGGTGTCCCTCGCTGCGAGCGACGCGACGGTCCTCGCCTGGAGTGAACTCGGACCGTTCACGTCAGTGACGAAGGCCATCATCTGGGCTGGCGACGAGCGTCGCGATACGGTGATTGATGGACCGGCCGAATCGCCGGGGCGCGTGGGGTCCTGGTCGGTCGCCGCGTGGGGCTCGAGCGCAGTGGCGTCGCTCTTCGAGAACCCAGAGCGCTATCACCTGTTTCAGCGCACAGGCGACGCTGGGTGGCGGCGCGGGCCGGCCATCGAGGCCACGCTCGAGTCAGTCCCAAGACCCTTCGTCGGCCCCTCGGGAGACTTCGAGGCTTGGTACAGCTCTGATGCGCGAGATGGAGGGCTCGAGGTGGTGGTTCGCCGTTTCGACGGGACGACATGGTCCGAGCCCGAACGCGTCGCTACCCAGTCCGAAGACAGCCGCGGTATCTCGTCGGTGTCGAACGGGCGTGGCCACTCGGCGACGTTCTGGTCGCGGGGTCAGTCCCTCGTGGTGCTGCGACGGTGGGCGGACGGGGGCGTCGTCGACTCCATCGGGGGACTCGCGGTCGGAGGGCGTCAGATGGACATTGCGGTGGCGCCGACCGGAGACCTCTGGCTCGTCGCGCAGGCCGATGAGCCTGAGTTTCGCTTCGTGCTCCTCCATTGCCCTGCCCCGTGACGCGTGCAGCAAGACCGGCCTCTCGAGGGCGGGGAAACGAGGAAGCGGTGCGCTCACCAGGACGGGTGGCCACGGGCGCGATTCGTCGCGACCGACAAGGGTCTACTCGCCGTTTCGTTCACCCTCTCAAGGGGGAGGTCCCGATGTCGACGACGATGCAGCTCGAGAGCCTCTCTTCGGTCGAGAAGAACCGCCCGCAGGCGCGCTGGCTCGTCGCCTGCTGTGCGCTGCTCATGAGTCTGCATGGCTGTGGGTGTCAGAGCGAGCCTGTGCCGCTTGACGCAGGCGCGATGGACGCGAGCACGCGGGTCGATGTCGAAACAGGCGATGCCGCGGTGCCAGAATCCGAGTGGGACGCAGGTCCTCCACCTGACGTTCGCACGACGGGGTGTTGGTCGGTGTCGGCTGTCGCCGCGCGCCAGACGGAGGCCTCATTCGGCCGGGTCGTCGCGCTGCCGAATGGAGAGGCGCTCGTCGTGTGGCTCGGTCTCAACCGCAGCGAACGATGGATCGCCGCTCAGCACTTTTCGCCCGATGGTGGGCGCGGGCCGCAGCATCGTCTGGCCCAGAGTTCGTCGGGGGCGTTCAAGCCAGCACGAGTTGTGTCGAACAGCATGGGTGACGTGGTCGTCCTCTGGGAGTCCACCGCACCCGCGGGGGACCGGCTCGAGATTGCTCGGCGTTCGAGCGCGGGCGACTGGAGCCCGTCCGAGGTCCTCCACGAGGGGCGTGCGTGGGAGCCCCGCGTCGCGCTGACCGCGACCGGCGAGGCGTTCGTGGCGTATTTCGTCTCGGAAGAAGGGTTCACGTCGCTCGTCCTGCGCCGGAGGATCGGTTCCGCCTGGCTACCGCGCGAGGTGCTGTCCCCACAGGGCTTCCAGGTGCAGGCGCTCTCGCTCGCGGCGAGTGAGGTGGCGGTGCTGTCCTGGACGCAGTGGGGCCCGCCCACGTTCGAGCCAAGCGCGAACGCGGTGGTCTGGCAGGACGGGGTGCGACGGGACACGGTGGTTCAGCGCATCCGGCGTGGGGTTGGCCCAACGAGCCTCGACGCCGTGGTGGTGTCCGGCCGGCAAGCGCTCGCCGTGCTCGGTGTGAGTGCAACGGAGTACGACGTCGTGGCCCTGGCCGAGAATCGGTGGGAGCCAGCCTCCCGACTCTTCGAACAGGCCCAGACGGTTCCGAGCTTTGGCGTCGATGCTGAGGGCCGATTCGGGGTGTGGTGGACGCTGCTCGCGCCGGACGGAGGCTTCTCCCTGGAGGTGCAACGTCAGACGGATGCGGGGTGGAGCCCGCTTGTGCCCATCGCCAGCCAGGCGGAGCCGACCCGAGGGCTCGCGGTCGCTTCGAACGCGCGCGGAACGGCGGGGGTGGTGTGGGCCCGCGGTGATTCGCTCGTCGCCTCGAGCCGCTGGCCTGACGGTGGGAGCGCCCTGGACACCCTGGAGGGGCTCTCGTTCGTCGGCGACGTGCCCGGCCTTGCCGTTGCCACCACGGGAGACCAGTGGCTGGCTGCGACCACCACCGAGCCAGGGTGGCGGCTCGTGCTGCTCCACTGTCCGCCGCGCTGAGCCACGCCGAACGTGCAGGAAGCGGCGCGTCAACCGAGGGCATGGCCGCGCCGCGTTGACGTTCAGAGAACCGTAGAGTCGCAAGCCGTTCATTCACCTCCCTGAAGGGGGAAGCCCCATGTCGACGACGCTGCAGCTCGAGAGCCTCTATTCGTTCGAGAAGAACCGCCCGCAGGCGCGCTGGCTCACCCAGCCCATGGGCAACGGCGTGGTGAAGGAGTTCACCTTCGCCGAAGCGATGACCGAGGCCCGCCGGCTCGCCACCTACTTCAAGTCCCTCAACCTGGAACCGAAGTCGAACATCGCGCTCTTCTCGAAGAACACCGCGTGGTGGCTCATCACCGACATCGCCATCTGGATGTCGGGGCACGTCTCGGTGCCGCTGTACCCGACGCTCACCGCCGAGACGATTGGGCAGATCCTCGACCACTCGGGCGCCCGCTTCATCGTCATCGGCAAACTCGACGGCTTCGCGGCCATGGAGCCCGGCATTCCCGCCTCGCTGCCCCGCCTGCTGACGCCGCTCGCGCCCGCCACCCGCGGTGAGTCGTGGGACGCGGTGCAGAAGGCCAACGCGCCGATGGCGGAGTCTCCGACGCGGCAGGCTGACGACCTCGCCACCATCATCTACACCTCGGGCACCACCGGCGTGCCCAAGGGCGTCATGCACTCCTTCGGCACCATGTGTGCGTCACGCGCCCTCGTCGAGGACCTCCACGTCACCTCGGAGGACCGCATGCTCTCGTACCTCCCGCTCTCGCACGTCTTCGAGCGCACCATCGTCGAGACGGGCTCGTTCTGCATGGGCTTCCAGGTGTTCTTCGCCGAGTCCCTCGAGACCTTCGTGAAGGACCTCCAGCGCGCGCGGCCCACGCTCTTCGTCTCGGTGCCCCGCCTGTGGCTCAAGTTCCAGGCCGGCGTGAACGAGAAGATGCCGCCCAAGAAACTCAACCGGCTGCTGTCGATTCCCATCATCAGCGGCATCGTGAAGAAGAAGATCCTCACCGGCCTCGGCCTCGACCACGTGCGCTTCGCGGGCTCGGGCTCGGCGCCGATTCCAGGGCCCACCATCGACTGGTACCGCCGCCTCGGGCTCGACCTCCTCGAGGGCTACGGCATGAGCGAGAACTTCTCGTACTCGCACATGACGAAGCCGGGGCAGATGAAGGTCGGCACCGTCGGGACGCCCCAGCGCGGCGTGCAGCACCGCATCGGTGAGGGCGGCGAGATTCTGGTGAAGAGCCCGTGCAACACCATCGGGTACTACAAGCAGCCCGAGCTCACGAAGGACCTCTTCACCGAAGACGGCTTCGTGAAGACCGGTGACCAGGGCGAAATCGACTCGTCCGGCAACCTGCGCATCACGGGACGGGTGAAGGAGCTCTTCAAGACGTCCAAGGGCAAGTACGTCGCGCCCGCGCCCATCGAGAACAAGCTGCTGACGCACGCGGACCTCGAGCAGGTGATGGTCGCCGGCGCGAACCAGGGCCAGCCCTTCGCGCTCGCGGTGCTCTCGCTCAAGGGCAAGAACCGCCTCACGGCCGGGCGCAGCGAGCTCGAGAACGAGCTGAAAGCGCACATCGACGACATCAACGCGAAGCTCGACTCCCACGAGCAGCTCGAGACGCTGGTGGTGGTGACGGACGAGTGGACGCCCGAGAACGGGCTCCTCACCCCGACGCTCAAGCTCAAGCGCTCCGCCATCGAGAAGAAGTACGGCGGGAACATCGAGGCCTGGTACCGCGCCCGCACCACCGTCGTCTGGGCCTGACGGCACGGCCCGCGCGTTTGGCCGGTGAGGCCGCTCCGGCTCGGGCTGGAGCGGCGGGCCCGTGCTAGCCCTGTCAGCATGGAACTCGTCTTCGAGCTGCTGGGCTTCGTCGCGAAGAGCGCCATCGTCTTCGTCACCATCGTCGCCTCGACTGCCGCGGTGGTGTTCCTCGTCCGCCGGGTTCGCCGGGTGTCCTCGGGGCGGGGCTGGCTCGAGGTGAAGCACCTCAATGAGCGCTTCGACGGGCTGCGCGACGCGCTCCAGCTCGGCACCACGAAGGGCCGCGGCGCCTTCAAGGCGTTGCGCAAGCAGCAGCAGGCGCTCGCGAAGGCCTCTGAGACGCTCTCCACCACCAAACCGTCCGTCTACGTCCTCGACTTCGACGGCGACCTCCTCGCGAGCGCGACGTCGAGCCTGCGTGAAGAGGTGACGGCCATCGTCGGCGTGGCGAAGCCGGACGACGAGGTGGTGGTGCGGCTCGAGAGCGGCGGCGGCGCGGTGCCCCACTATGGCCTCGCGGCCGCGCAGCTGGTTCGCCTCAAGGAGAAGAAGGTGAAGGTGACCGTCTGCATCGACCGCGTGGCGGCGAGCGGCGGGTACATGATGGCGTGCGTCGCCGACCAGGTGATGGCCGCGCCCTTCAGCATCATCGGCAGCATCGGCGTCGTCGCCCAGGTGCCCAACGTGCACCGTTTCCTCAAGCGCTACGACGTCGACGTGGAGGAGATGACGGCCGGCGAGTTCAAGCGCACGGTGAGCCTGTTTGGCGAGGTGACGGACAAGGGGAAGGCGAAGCTCCAGGAGCAGCTGGAGGAGACGCACGGGCTCTTCAAGGCCTTCGTGAAGCAGCACCGGCCCGCGCTCGACGTCGACCAGGTGGCCACCGGCGAGTACTGGCTGGGCACCCGCGCGAAGGAGCTCAAGCTCGTCGACGCGCTGTCCACCAGCGACGACTACCTCGTGGGGAAGGCGAAGGACGCGAACGTGTACCGGGTGCACTTCCACGGCCTCAACCCGTGGCGGGAGCGCCTCACCGGCGCGGCGGGTGAGGTGCTCGAGCGGCTGGTGTTGCGGCTGTTCCAGCGCGCGCAGGAGACGCGGCTGCAATGAAGACCATCCTCGTCACCGGCGGTGGACGCGGCCTGGGGAAGGGCGTGTGTCTGTCGCTCGCGGCCGCGGGCCATCGGGTGGTGTTGACGGCGCGTGACGGGCAGGCGGGTGCGGCGACGGTGGCGCAGGCGCGGAAGGGACTCCCCCAGGCGCACATCGAGGCGCTCCCGCTGGACCTGGCCTCGATGGACGCCGTGCGCGCGTTTCCGTCGCTGCTGCCGACCGACGTGACGTTCGACGTGGTGATGCACGTCGCGGGCGTCATGCAGCAGAGCCCCACGCGGCGGCTCACCGTCGATGGCTTCGAAGAGACGCTGGCCGTCAACACCCTCGCGCCGTTCCTCCTCACGAAGGGGCTGGTGTCTCGCCTCGCGCCGAAGGGCCGGGTGGTGTGCGTGTCGTCGCGGCTCCACCTGCCGGACTCGCGCGGACAGCCGGTGCACTTCGACTTCGACGACCCGTTCCTCGAGCGCGGCTACCACCCCGAGGTGGCCTACAAGAACTCGAAGCTGGCGCTCCTGTGGGTGGCCTACGAGCTGGGGCGCCGGGTGCCGAAGGAGCGCTTCACCGTGCACGGCACCTGTCCAGGCTTCGTGCCCGAGACGGCCAGCGCCTCGACGACGGGCGCGCTGCGCTTCGTGATGACGCACGTGATGCCGCACCTGCCGTTCGCCACGCGGCTCGACGACGCCATCGACGCCCTGTGTTTCACCGCGCTCGACGCGGCCCTCGACGAGACGACGGGCGGCTTCTGGGCCGAGAAGAAGCCGTTCCCGTCGAGCCCCCAGTCGCACTCGGTCGACGACGCGCGCCGCTTCTGGGCCTGGGCCGAGCAGGTGACGGGCGGTGGGCCCTGGGCTCCGTGAGCGCGGAGTCGGCTTACACGTACCGAACCGGCTCGCCCACCTCGGGCTTCTTGAGCTCCGAGAGCACCGCCGGTGACAGCTTCGCCTTGAGCGCCGTCACCATCGCGGCGTTCCCGGCGTAGTCATGGTGCTCGGCGTTCAGCAGCACCTGAATGTCACCGCGCGAGAGCGCCGGCAGGTTGTAGCGGGCGAGGAAGTTCGTGAAGACCTCGTCGTCGCGCCACGAGTCGTCGATGTCGAGCGACTGCGCGAAGGAGATGACCGAGGCCAGCTTTCGGTCCACCGGGTCCAGGCGCTGCTCTCCGGACGACTGGAGGAAGCGGTTGAACTCGAACACGCAGGTCGCGCGCAGCGCCTCTTCACTCATGTGCGAGTACCGGGCGTTCACCTGCATGCGGTACTCGGGCTGCCCATTGGCGCCCTTCACCTTCTCGAAGCGCACCACCTCGGCCTCGCCGGCCTTCGGCTCGAACCAGCCATTGGGCAGCACACGGGAGTGCTCGTTGACCTGTTTCAAGATGCCGGAGAACTCGCTCACCGTGTTCAGCACCTGCGCCGCGATGAGAATCTTGGTGCCGTCGAGCAGCTCGGCGGGGCGGTCCTGTTTCACCGGGCGGAACTCCCGCGTCGTGTCCGCGGCCACCGAGAACGTCGACACGTTGAAGTGTTTGTCGAGGTAGTCGGCCTGGCCGTCGTTGTCGCGGTCGAGCACCTGCTCACGCACCAGCGTCGAGGCTGGCGTCACGAAGTTGTTGCGTTCCCATTCGCCGTCGGCCCGGTCGAGGAAGGGGTTGATGTCGGCCCACGCGGCGCGCTTCGAGATGAGCTTCGCCAGCCCGTCGATGTCGGTGTCGACCGCCGAGCTGCCGTACGTCGTCGTCACCTGCAGGTTGGGGAACTTCTCCTTGAAGGCGTCGATCTGCGACTTGCCCACGCAGAGGTTCGAGAAGAAGAGCTGCCCGTCGCCGCCGCCGGGCACGTTCGGCGCGCCCTTGATGGAGCGCACCTGGTTCTTCCCCCAGCTCGCGTGGCCGTCGTACCCCATGATGTGGACGCCCGGGTCTCCGAGCTTTTCGAGCAGGCTCGAGCCGCTGCCCAGCCGCGTGCGAATCTCGAACTTCGTCTCGCCGACGCCGGGCTCGTTGAAGGCCTTCGTGTACACGCCGCTCCCGGCCGCGGTCTCTTTCCAGCCATTGCGCGACAGCATCGAGCGGAAGCCCGAGACGAACTCGTCGCCAATCTGCCAGTCGAGCTTCACGGTGGAGTTGCCGTTGGCGAACCACTTCTCGTACGGCGGCTTGAGCGGCGCGAGCTTGTCGAGGAGCGCGGTGGCGACCTGCTTCACCGCTCCCGACTGCGCGGCGCTCGAGTTCGACAGGTGGAAGACGAGGTTCTCCTGCAGGCGCTTGTCCGGCTCGGCGCGCACCAGGCCCTCGTAGGCCTTGAGCATCGCGGCCTGGAGCTGCGGCTCCTTCGTGCCCTCCATCAGGTGGAGGAGTACGGCGCCGGCCGACGCGCGGGCCTGGAGCGCCTGCCTCGCGTCGAGGCCTGCGGGCGCGGTGGTGGAGAGCATCGGCTTCAGCGACTCGAAGGCCTTCGCGCGGGTGGCCTCGGGCAGGCCGGCGAAGACGTTCTCGCGCGCGTTGTCGACGAGCTCGCCGGCGCGGAAGAGGGCGTCGCCCTGCTCGATGGCCGTGCGCGCCGGTGCGCCGTTGGGGTTGGTGGTGAAGCTGCCGTCGGTGCCAAGGAAGACGGGCCGCTGCGAGGGCGTGGGGTCGAGCGGAATCGCCTGGCCCGTCGGCGGCGGCCGCGGCGAGAGCACCTCGTCGATGGCCTTCTTCGCGTCGGCCGAGAACAGGTCCTTGTACGTCGTCAGCGCCGCGCGGAGCTGCGCCTTCTCGTAGGAGGTCACCTTGCCGTCCGAGGTGGCCTTCGCGACGAGCGCCTGCGCCTCGTCCTTCGTGATGGTGCGGTCGGCAGCAGCGGTCGCGGCCAGGCGGCGAATGGAGGTCGGCATGACGGTGTCCCCGAGGTGTGACGAGAAGGTCACAGGTGTACCCGAGGTGCCGGGGTCGATCCATCCTGCTCTCGGCATCGGAGGCGCGAGCGGCGGGGCTCAGCGGGAGGTGATGAATGACGAGTGACGAGCGACTTCAGCGGGCGGTGCGGTCACTCGAGGGGCTCTCGGTCGGAGACGCCTTCGGGGAGCAGTTCTTCGGCCCCGACCGCGACGCACTGGACCGCATCGAGCAGCGGCGCGTTCCGGCGGCGCCCTGGCCCACCACCGATGACACCGAGCTCGCCCTCGGGCTGGTCGAGGTGCTCGAGCGTTTCGGCCGAATCGAGCAGGACATGCTCGCGCAGGTGTTCGCCCGCCGGTACCGGAAGAACCCCCAGCGCGGCTACGGCGCGAGCACGCATCAGGTGCTCGGGGCGATGGGCGAGGGTGTGCCGTGGCGGGTGGCGAGCGGCCGGGTCTTTGGTGGCGAAGGGTCGCGGGGCAATGGCGCCGCGATGCGCGCCGCCGTCGTGGGAGCGTACTTCTTCGACGATGCAGCGCAGGTGGTCGACGAGGCGCGGCGCTCGGCCGAAGTCACCCACACACACCCAGACGGCCAGGCCGGCGCCATCGCCGTGGCGCTCGCGGCGGCGTTCGTGGCGCGGGCTCCACAGACGCGTGATGGGCGGGGGCTCCTCGAGTGGGTGCTCGAACGCACGCCTCATGGACCCACGCGAGAAGGCCTGGCGCGCGCCGCAGACCTGCCGCTCGACGGGCCGCTGTTCCGGGCCATGGCGCTGGGAACGGGGCAGCAGGTCCTGTCGTCGGACACGGTGCCGTTCGCGCTCTTCTGCGCGGCGCGGTGCCTGGGCGAGTTCGAGCAGGCGATGTGGACGACGGTGGCCGGCCTCGGAGACCGCGACACGACGTGCGCCATCGTCGGCGGCATCGTGGCGCTTCATGACGACGCGCGGGTTCCGCCAGCCTGGCTCAGCGCTCGGGAAGCACTGCAGCGGCGCTCGGACGAGCCCTGAGCCCTTCGGGCGGAGCGCTCGTGAAGATCGCAGTTCAGCGGTTGGGCCGAGCGTCGCGCCGCCGGCGCAGCAGGAGCGCGAGCCCAAGCGGAAGGAGCCCGGTGCTCGCAGACTGGCAGCCCACCGCGTACTGCCCCGGACTCAAGGTCGCCGGCTCGGGAGCCACGACGACGACTCCCGCGTCCGGGGAGCCCCCGTCAGCATCGAAGATCCCTGCGTCGGGCATGAAACCGGCGTCGCTCGGGACGCCCGAATCGGTCACCAGGCCAGCGTCCACATCGCCTCCCGCATCGGGGGTCGGCCCCGCGTCCGCCGTCGGGCCCGCGTCGCCTGGAGAACCGGCATCCAGTCCCCCGTCCCCCGTGGCGCCCGCGTCAGCCCTCACGCCGGCGTCGACGCCAGCATCGACCTGCTGGCCTGCGTCGACCGCAGCGCCAGCGTCCACCGCCGCGCGACAGCCACACGCGCCGGCGTCCAGGGCTCGCAGGCTCCCAAGTCGGCAATTCGGCAGGCACGGCGTCGCGGTGACGTCGCAATCACCCAGACACTCGACGACACAGAAGGCCGCGCACGTCACGGTGCTGGCCGCACCCACCGTGACGGTGCAGGACGACGAGGCGCCACAGGTGACGCGGCTGGTCGCTCCGAGCACGGCCTGACACGAGCCGGCGCTCAGGCATGAGAGCGTTCCGCCGCTGCCCATCGACACGTTGAGCGTGCCGCCGGTGACGGTCGCTGAGCTTCCCGGCCCGAGCACACCCGTGCAGTTCGATTGTTCGCACTCGAGCGTCGAGTTCTGCCCTGCGTCGAACCGGAAGGACCCCGTCGAGCGGGACTCGAGCCGCGCGGTGTCACCCGCCGTCGCGGTGCAGTCGGCGACGGAGCGGCACCGCATTCGTCCTCCGTTCCCCAGCGCGAACACGCAGGGACCAGCGCCGTCGCAACGTATGTCACAGCCGGACTGCAGGCACCCCAGCGAGCAGGGCGTCGAGCACTCACAGGACTGCCCACCGGTGCACGGACACGTCGGAGAGCCGGCCAGGCACATGACCTGACCGAACGCCGGGAGCGCCGCGACAACGATGAGGAGCACCGCGAACCGCATCACCAACCAGTCAAGCCCAGAGTCGCCCTGGCGCGCGAGAGGGGAGACCTTCGCTGACGTTTCTGAATCGAGACAGGTGGTCAGAAGGTGACGCCGAACGAGAGTTGGCCCGAGACGAGGGCGGTCGGGCTCTCGGGATCCGCCGCGAACGCCGAACCCGACACGAGGATGATGAGCCACCAGCGATTCATCGTGGACAGCTTCACAGAATCGCTGCGCCGACGCATCCGGCCTCCGTGGTAGCTCCCTTGAGCATGGCGCCTTCGTTCGATGACGTCTTGACCGCCCGCCGTGTCGACGATGGCCTCGACCACCTCACCGTCCCGACCGGCTTCGGCCAGGGCAAGGCCACTTTCGGCGGGCTCGTCGTCGGGGCGTGTGTGCGCTCGCTGGAAGCGCGCGTCGGCGACAGGGCCCGCACCTTGCGCACCGTCACCGCGCAGCTCCTCGGCGCTCCCCAGCCCGGAGCGGCCCTCATTCGCACGAGGCTCCTGCGCGCGAGCGGCACCGTCACCACGCTGGCGGCCGACCTCGAGCAGGACGGAACGGTGATGACGCACGTGGTGGCGCTCTTCGCCTCCGAGCGGCCGGTGACGCTGGCGTGGAATCACCTGCGACGGCCCGAGGCACCGGCCTGGCGTGACGTCGAGCCCCTCGACCCCGACAACCCCTTTTTCCCCGAGTTCACCCGGCACTTCGAGTTCCGCTCCGTCGGCGCCGTGCCGTACTCGGGCGCGACCGACGACCCGCTCGGCTACATCCGTCCGCGCGTGCCGTGTCAGCGGCGTGACGGCGCGTGGCTGTCGTGCCTGCTCGACGCCTGGTGGCTCGCGGCGCTCTGTCGCTTCGACGGCCTGCGCCCCGCCGCGACGATGACGTACACCGCCGAGCTGCACGCTCCGTTGGCCGGGATGGACGCCGAAGCACCGTTCCTCCACGTCGGTCGGGCGCTGGTGGCCGCTCAGGGCTACTCGCTCGAGACGCGGGAGCTGTGGGGCGACGACGGCCGCCTGCTGGTCACCGGCACGCAGGTCGTCACCATCATCAAGTGACACGACCGCGTGTCAGCGGAGCGGCAATTCGTCCGCAGGGCGTCCCGATGTGCGAGTCTGCGCGGGCGTGACGGAGAAGCTCGTCTTCAGCCACAGCATCGAGGGCTACCTGCGCGCGGTGCGCCCGGTGCTCGACTCGGCGTTGACGGCGCAGTTGCTCACCATCGGCATCGACACGTCGAAGGCCTTGCTCCCGGCCTACCCCGTCGATGTGTTGCGGCAGGCGCTGGTGGTGGGCGCACGGCGGCTCAACCCGTCGGTGTCCGAGGGAGAAGCCCTCATCCGCCTCGGGCGCCGCTACGTCGAGGGCTACGGCGAGACGATGGTGGGTCGCGCGCTGAAGACGGCCATTCGCCTCATCGGGCCCAAGCGCACGCTCGACCGGCTCGCCAAGCAATTCCGCACGGCGAACAATTACTCCGAGACGAAGGTGACGCACCACGCGCCAGGTCGCTCGGAGCTGTGGTGCAACGACGTCACCCACCCCAACTGGTACATCGGCCTCGTCGGGGGCACCCTCGAGGTGGCCGGAGCCAGGGGCGTGAAGGTGACGCTGCGAAGTCACGACGCCGCGGGCGCGGTGTTCGACGTCGAGTGGAGCGACTGAGGCTCGGTCGCGAAGCTCACCCCAGGACCTCACGAAGCGAGGCCGCGGATCCGCCTGGCGAGAGTCCTCCTCAGCGACCGGGCGACAGGCGCGGGGGCGGCACGTCGTAGCGCCGCGTGAACCAAGGGGTGAAGCACTCGGGCCAGGCGCCCAGCCGAAGCGCGAGCCGGGTGAAGGTCTGTGTCACGTCGAGCGGCTCGGCCTCGAGACGGCGGCACTCGGTGGACACGTCGGACTCGGCGGACGACGCGCAGGCCGCCGACGCCTCGCGCACCAGCTGGGCGAGCGGTCCATCGAGCGGGCCAGGCCGGGTCTCGGGCGTCGGCAGGTCGAGCACCACGTCGCTGGCCTCGAGCCGCTTCGTCGTCACGCGCCCGCCGCAGGTGAGCGAGACGTCGGCGCGAACCTCGAGCCGCTGGAGGGAGGCTTCGAACTCGAAGGTGCGCATCGAGGCCTCTTGCGACTGGGTCGGGTGGGAAGCCGCCGCGGCCTTGCGGCAGGACGCGACGAGGCGAGCGGTCATGCCCCCGGGGAGGGTGGGCAGCGTTGGCTTCGCAGTGGGACAATCCCACCGGTTGAGGTCCCATCGTCCCGGCTCGAGCGAAGGCGGTGTCGCCGGCTCACCCAACAGCCATGCAGCCACGGCGAGGTGGACGGCGCGCGCGAGCGGGCGGGGACCGGCGTCGTTGGCGAGCTGGGTGTGTTTGCGGGCGGCGGCGCGGCACAGGGGCTCTGCGCGTCGGCGCGTGACGTCGACGGAGAGGAACGGTCGCGCGAGGAGGGCGCCGCGCTCGACCAGGCCCTGCGCGGCGAGCTGCTCGGCTTGCGGGAGGAGGCGACTGGCGCGCTGGGTGAGGCCCGTCACGAGCGGCGCGAGGGCGGGACGGTCCGACGGCAGCGACAGGCCGGCGAAGACGGCGCCGAGCAGCGTCGCGCCCGCTTCATCGGAGCGTCCCTTCATTTCCCGCTCGACGCGCGACACGAAGGCGCGCAGCGCGAGGTCGAGCTCGTTCGTCTCGGCGCCGTCGCGGCTCCAGTCTCCGAGACAGGTCGCGGCCTCGGCGGTCGGACGGCGAAGACAGTCGGCAGCCACGCCGGTCTCGAGCGCGCCAGGCAGCGCGGGGCGCTCGTTTCCTCGGGGGTCGACGGGCTCGGTGGGCGCGGGTTGGTCTGGTGTCGGTCCTGGCCGGTAGGCGGCCGAGGCGATGTCGGGGGCGAAGCGGTCGGCGTCGGGACCCCACCGTGCGCGGAGCAGCTCCAGCACCCGCTCCGGGCCGAACGCCTTCGTCAGCGCCTGCACCTCGGTGGCGCTCGCGGGCCGGCCTTCCCGTTGTTGGCGCTCCAGCAGGCCGTCGATGGTGGTGCGCGCACAGGCCACGCGCGCGGCCGTCAGCGCCTGACTCGCGGGGACCAGCTCGTCTCCGCGCGCCTCCATCGGCAGCGCCTCGCGCGCCGCGGCCAGCGTGGGCTCGAAGGTCGAGAAGCGGTCACACCGGACGGCGTCGGTCTCCAGCGCGCGCGCTCGACTCAAGGCGGTCGGGGCCGCGCAGGAAGCCAGGACCAGCGTCACCAGCAAGAGCCATCTCACCGCATCATCTGGCGACACGTCTGCCAGCCGCGCAAGAACCCGGACGGACGTCAGAGGCAGATTCCAGTCCCATTGGGCTGGGGCCGGCACGAAGTCATGCATCGCCCCGGAAGGAACCCGCCACCATCGACTGCACAGAATTGAAATTCGAAGCCCTGTCCACCGGGTATACAGCGAAACTGCCCTGGCAGCATGGCGGGATTGCTGTCGTCACAGTCGCCGCCGACGTCCGAGGTGCCAGGGAGGTCGCAGCCGGTGATGGGGGCCCCTGCTCCAAAGCCATCACGGTCCGCGTCGGTGTATCGAAGAGACGTCACGGTTTCGTCGATGATGCCATTGCAGTTGTCGTCGCGGCGATTGCAGAACTCAGGAATGCCAGGGTTGACGAAGACCTGGCTGTCGTCGCAGTCGCCGCCTCCGCTCAGGCGGCCGCCATCGGGAGCGCGCTGGAAACAGGCCACGTCGATGTAGAGGTCTGAGTCGACGTCGCGAGTCCCGAAGGTGTCGCGATTGCAGTCCTCGTCGAGCCCTGCGTCGTCACAGACCTCGAGGTTTCCGGGCGCGACGTTCGCGTTCGAGTCATTGCAGTCCTCACCCAGCGGCTGCCCGCGCCCGTCCAGGCAGGCGCTGTCTCCGAAACCATCCTGGTCCACGTCCGGGGCACTGCTCACACATCGGTCGAGCGCCCGGTCGCATCGGTCAACGCTGCAGGCGATGCCGTCGTCACAGCGAACGGGTTCTCGTTGGCATGTGCCCGCCACGCAGCGCTCCACGCCGGTGCAGAAGATCCCATCGTCGCAGACCTCGCTCCCGCCGTCGGGACACAGCGTGCCTCCTCCGACGAGGGTGACTCCGGGGCACGCGAAGGCTCCGACCACGAAGGCCAGCGACACCGCCACAACGAACACGGGTTTCATGCGGGTCACCTCGAGAATCGGAAAATCAAGCACTTGAACAGGGCGACAACCTCGTGAGCTGCAAGCAGGACTTCGTGCTTCTCAACCCCGTGACTGCTTCAGCGTACATCAGCGTACCACGTTGGTGCCGAGGCGGCTGGCTATGCTGTCCCCCTATGCGTCGGAGTCCCGTGATGAGAAGGCTGTTCCTCAGCCTGGGTGCCCTTCTGTCGGTGGCGTGCAGCGGCTCCATCATGGGCGGCGCGATCGACCCGACGACCCCCGGCGCTGGAGGCGGTTCGAGCGGAACGACCGGCGGCGGCTCCACGTCGGGGATCGGCGGCGGCGGTGTCCCCGTCACCACGTGGGAGGTCGAGCGCTTTGCCTGTGACGCGCAGCAGACGCCGACCGACCTGCCGCTGCGGAGACTGTCGCAGCGTCAGTACCTCAACGTCGTCGGAGAGCTGATCAACCGCTCGGGCCTCGCCGCCGCCGACCGTACCGCCGTCACCGCCGCGCTCCGGGACGAGCTCGCTCCGTTCCCCGCCGACCGCCTCGTCGGCGTCCCGGGGGAGAAGCACGGGGGCTTCAACCGACTCGACCAGGCGCTCCAGCAGGGCCACATCGACGCGAGCTACGCCGTGGCCACCGCCGCCGGCCAGGAGCTCACCTCGACGCCTGCGCGCCGCACCGCCCTCGTCGGCGCCTGCGCCACCGACACCAACACCACCAACGACGCGCAGTGCCTACGAGACTTCGTCTCGCGCCTGGGCCGCCTCGTGCACCGCCGCCCGCTCACGCCGGAAGACGTCACCTTCTACACCTCGGTCGCGGGCACGACGCCGGTCGACCCCGCAGTCCTCGCCGACGTCATCGGCCTGATGCTCACCTCGCCCCAATTCCTGTACCACTTCGAAGAGGGCGACCCGATGGCGGCGGCTCCCACGCCGCTCGATGCCTTCGCGCTCGCGAGCCGGCTGTCGTTCCACTTCTGGCAGACGATGCCCGACGACGCGCTCCTCACCGCCGCGCAGGACGGCTCGCTGCTCACCGAGGCCGGCTACCGCGCGCAGGTCGAGCGCCTCTTCACCGACGCCCGCACCAACGCCGCGCTCGACGACTTCTTTGGCCAGTGGTGGCGCAACGACGAGCTCCCGCCGCTCAACACCCGCATCGGCACGCCCATCTTCGACGCCTTCGCTGGCGCCAACGTGCCCTCCGCCACCTTGCACGACGAGATGAACGCCGAGGTGCTCGAGCTCGCCCGCCACGTCGCGCGCACCAACGCGCCGCTCGACGAGCTCCTCACCAGCCGGAAGTTCTTCGCCCGCACGCCTGCGCTCGCCGCGCTCTACGGCCAGGCCCCGTGGGACGGCATGGGCGCTCCGCCCGACTTCGTGCAGCCCGAGCGTCACGGCCTCCTCACCCGCGCCGCGTTCCTCGCCTCGGGCAGCGCCAACACCCGGCCGGTGATGAAGGGCTTCCGCGTGCGCAACGGCCTGCTGTGTACGCAGATTCCGCCACCACCCCCCGGCGCGATGGCCACGCCGATTCCGCTCTCGCCCGACCTCACCACCCGCGAGACGGTGGAGCAGATTACCGAGCAGGCCGGCAGCTCCTGTCAGGGCTGTCACATCGCGCTGCTCAACCCGCTGGGCTTCGTCACCGAGAACTTCGACGCGCTCGGCCGCGTGCGCACCACCCAGCGCCTCTTCGCCGAAGACGGCATGGTGCGCCTCGAGAAGCCCATCGCGACGCGCACGGCGCCGAACCTCGCCGGCTTCTTCGACCCGGTCGACCACGCTGGCGAGGTGCACGCGCTGATGGCGAAGGGCGAGTTCCAGACGTGCTTCGCGCGGCAGTACTTCCGCTTCACCTTCCAGCGCATGGAAGACGACGCGAAGGACGGCTGCCTGTTGCGCTCACTGCAGGACGAAGCCCTGGCCGGCAAGCCGGTGGCCGAGGTGCTCAAGCTGGTGGCGCTCGCGCCGGCCTTCAAGCGGAGGGACGTGCGATGACGACGCTGTCGCGGCGATGGGTGCTCCAGGGCCTGGGCGCGAGCGTGGCGATTCCCGTCTTGCCGTCGCTGCTCGGCGCACGGGACGCACAGGCCCAGGGCATGATGGAGGCCCGCAACTTCATCAACCTCGGCACCCACCACGGCGCCGCGTGGGAGCGCTTCATGCTGCCGACGCTCCCGGGCTCGGGCGTGACGCGGCAGATGTACGCAGGCCGTGAGATTCGCGCGTTCCCGCTCACCCGCACGGTGGCGGGGGCAAACGCGGGCGTCTCTCCGGTGCTGACGGCGGCCGAGGGGCGCTTCACCGAGGCGCTCAAGGCGAAGATGTTCATCGCGCGCGGCTTCGACGTGCCCTGGTACATCGGGCATCACACCGGCGGGCACCTGGGCAACTTCGCGCGCAACGACGCCAACGGCATGGACGGCTCGGTGGCGCAGCAGAACGCGGTGCGCGCCACCATCGACCAGGTGATGGCGTGGAGTCCGTCCTTCTACACGGACCTCGCCAGCGTGCGGGAGCGCGTGCTCGTGCTCTCCGGCCGCATGTCGTACGCGTGGCAGAACCCCGACACGAAGAGCGGCGCGATTCAGGAGATCACCCCGCAGGCCGACTCGCCGCAGGCGCTCTTCCGTCGGCTGTTCCCGTCGACCGGCATGCAGCAGCGCGCGCCCATCGTCGACAAGGTGCTCGAGAACTACCGCCGCGTGCGCGCCAACCCGCGCCTCTCACGCGTCGACCGCGACCGCCTCGACGACCACATTCAACGGGTGAGTGAGTTGCAGCGCCGCATCAACACCATGGGCGCCTGTACGCCGCCGACCGCGCCCGTCGCCCCGTACGCCAACGCCTCGATGGGCGCCGTCATCTACAACGCGCCGTTCGCCCGAAACCCCACCGAGCAGGGCGCGTGGTTCCGCGTGATGAACGACCTCGTCGTCGCGGCGCTGGGCTGCGGGCTCACCCGCGTGGTGGTGGGCCTCATCGGGCCGTACCTGTCGACCTACGCCGGAGACTGGCACCAGGACGTTGCGCACCAGGCCGACGCCAGCGACGGCATGCGGCAGGACACCCTGTGGCGCTCGTACAACACGTTCTTCCGTGACGTGTTCGTCGACCTCGCCGCCAAGCTCGACGCCGTGAACGTGGGCACTGGTCAGACGTTGCTCGACCGCTCGCTGCTGGTGTGGACGCAGGAGTCTGGCCACCGCACCCACGACTACCGCGACGGCGTGGTGGTGGGCTTCGGCAGCGCGGGCGGGCGCATCAACACGGGCCTCGCGGTGGACTACCGCAACCTGAACCAGCGCTTCGAGAACGCGAACGAGCTGAACATCATCACGCGCCCGGGCCTGCTGTGGCACCAGTGGCTCGGCACCGTGTTGCAGACGTTCGCGGTTCCGAAGCCCGAGTGGGAGCGCCCGTCCGTCAACGGCGGCTACCCCGACTACAACTTCGCCAACCTGCAATGGCAGTCCATCAACGCGCAGACTGCGTGGCCTCAGGCCGTGTGGAATGTGGCGGGTGAGAAGCTGCCGCTGCTGACGACCTGACCGCTCTCTTCGGATGGGAACACCAACATGCTGCTGATGGCGGGGCTTTCGGTGGAACGTGCGGCGTCCTCGCCTGGGGCACCGTGTCCGGCCAGCGCAGACTGTTCCGCAGCCCCGACGGCATGACGTGGAGCTCGACGGCCACGGTGTTGCGACGCAACGGCGCGATGGTGTCTGGCAACGGGCCCTCCATCGGCGCAGTGGCGCGCAGTCCGGGCGGCACCTTCGTGGCGGCGAACGGTGGCTGGCAGGTCTGGTACGCGAGCCAGCGCTTCTTCCGCTCCACCGACGGGGTGACGTGGGACGAGCTGCCGCAGGGTGCGTTCGTGGGCAGTCACCCCATTCAGCACATCACCTGGGGCGAGGCGCCGAAGCCGTCGGTGTGTCCCTGAATGATGGAGTTCGTCGTCGAGCTCGTCCTCGAAGTGCTGGGCGACGGCCTCATCGGCGCCGTGTTGAGCATCTTCGACAGCCGGCTGCCCAACCAGACGGGCACTCGTGTCTCGCGGTTGATTGGCTACCTCGTGGTGGGTGCGGTCCTCGGGTGGCTCAGCACCCTCGTCCGGCCAACGCCGACGCTCTCCTCACCTGCCCTTCGCGTGGCGTGGCTGCTGGTCGCACCGTCGCGTACGGCGCTGCGCTCGTTGGCACGGTGAACCTCTGGCGTTTTGTCGCGCTCGGGTGACGGCCGAGCCGAGGTCTTCGGATGGACCGACAGCAGCTCGTCAGCCGCGACGTGCGCGGATGCCAGGCCCCACTGCCTTCGTTGAGCGGCTCCGCGACTGGCGCCTCACCTGTCCGCCTCGAGCGTTTCAGGCTTGCGCGGCGAAGTCGGCGCGCCCAGGCGTGTTGTAGGGCCCCACTAAGGACCCAACCAATTGAAATTACTATACTTTGGTTCGAATGTCAGCCCTCTGGTCTATGACGGGGCGAGTCTGATACGAAACAGGCGTTCAGGTCGAACACACACGGGAGAGGGAGAGACGACATGGCGATGAACCAGGAGAAGGAAAAGGCAATCGAGCTCGCGCTGCAGGCCGTCGAGCGGCAGTTCGGCAAGGGCAGCATCATGCGCCTGGGCAACGACGAGCCCATGGGCAAGGACATCGCGGCGATTCCGACCGGCTCCGTCTCGCTCGACATCGCGCTCGGCGTCGGCGGCGTGCCGCGCGGCCGCATCGTCGAAATCTACGGGCCGGAGTCCTCGGGCAAGACGACGCTGTGTCTCCACATCGTCGCCGAGGCGCAGAAACGCGGTGGCGTGTGTGGCTACATCGACGCCGAGCACGCGATGGACGTCGGCTACGCGCGCAAGCTGGGCGTGCGCACCGATGACCTGCTCCTCTCGCAGCCCGACACCGGCGAGCAGGCGCTCGAGATTGCCGAGATGCTGGTGCGCTCCGGCGCCATCGACGTGCTGGTGGTCGACTCCGTCGCCGCGCTGGTGCCCAAGGCCGAGCTCGAAGGCGAGATGGGCGACGCGCACATGGGCGTGCAGGCCCGCCTCATGAGCCAGGCCCTGCGCAAGCTGACCGGCACCGTCGCCAAGAGCCAGACGTGCCTCATCTTCATCAACCAGATTCGCATGAAGATTGGCGTGATGTTCGGCAACCCCGAGACGACGACGGGCGGCAACGCGCTCAAGTTCTACGCCTCGCAGCGCCTCGACATTCGCCGCATCGGCGCCATCAAGAACGGCGAGGCCGTCGTCGGCAGCCGCACGCGCGTGAAGGTGGTGAAGAACAAGGTCGCCCCGCCCTTCAAGGAAGTCGAGTTCGACATCATGTACGGCACCGGCATCTCGAGAGAGGGTGACGTCGTCGACCTCGCCAGCGAGGGGGGCATCATCGAGAAGTCCGGCTCGTGGTTCAGCTTCAAGGGCGAGCGCATCGGCCAGGGCCGCGAGAACGCCAAGGACTACCTCAAGGAGCACCCCGAGGTGCTCGCCGACATCGAGCGCCAGGTGATGGAGAAGCACGGCGTGAAGGCGTCGGCGCCCGTCGTCCAGGCCGTGCCCGACCCGGAGGAGACCGAGGAGAAGCGGCCCCGCGTCAAGGCCGTGAAGTAAGCCGTTGAGGCTCGCCCGGTCTCGCTTCAGTCCCCACCAGCGAGGCCGTGCCCCTGCCGTCACCTGGAGCCGTCACTCGCCCCAGACGAAGCGCTGCGCGCGCCCGCCGACGTAGCCCACCTTGCGGGCGATGCCGGCGAAGGCCGGGTTGTCGTCGTCGACCCGCACCGTGAGGCGCGGCAGCGACGAGAGGAGGAACCGGGAAATCTGCCCCAGGCACAAGGTCGCGTGGCCTTTGTGCCGGTGCTCCGTCGCCGTGAAGAGCCCCTCGAGCTCGGCGCCGTACTGGGAGCGGCTGCCGATATCGAGCTTGAAGACGAGCGCGCCGTTCTCCTCCAGCACGTAGGTGCGCCTCGTCATGACCCGCTGCTTGACCCTCAACGCGAAGCCCTCGGGGTCGTCGTCGAGGGGGTCGCGCTGGTGAATCTCCTTCACGCACGCGGCCGCCAGCGGCACCAGCTTCGGCAGGTCGGCCTCGGTCGCCACGCGCAGCAGCGGGTTGGTGAACGGGCCCAGGTCGTCCGCCGAGACCGAGAACAGCCGCTGCGTTTTCGAGAACTTCACCTGCGCCGACAGGTGCTGTACCAGCACGTCCACCAGCATCTTCTCCCCGATGGCCGCCTTGAGCTTCACCGTGGGCGAGAGCGACTTCGCGACCTCGGTCACTGCGTTCATCGGGCCGGCCGAGGGAATGACGAGGCCTCCGGAGCCGCCGACGAAGACGACCGCCGTCAGCTCGCCGTCGGACGAGAAGCGCCCGTGGAAGGCGAACGGTGCGCGCGCGGGGTCGCACACCACGCCGAACTCCTCGAGCACGCCCAGCAGGTACAGGTTGTGGGTCGGGTCCTTCGCGAGGAGCTGCTTGAGCGCCTCGAGGTGCTTTGGCCCGAGCATCTCGATGGTGTGCGGCATCAGTGAGGAGCGACACTGTACCCGCTCGCGCGGCGCGGTCGAACAGTGTCGAGGGCTCGCTCGACAGCGGCCCCGGCGGGTACGCTCCGGGGGGCTGTCAGCCAGGCCCTGGTGCCGCCCTCGCCGCAGGCAAGCGGCTCCTCACTGGGTTGCGAGCCCGTACCGCGCGTCGAGGTGGCGCAAGAACGCCTCTGGTGACAGCGCGTGCCCCGTGGCGGCATGCACCCGCTCGAATACGTTCCCATCACTGCCATGCCGGTGCACCGCCTCACGCAGCCAGCCGAGCGTCGGCGCGAAGTCACCGCGCGCCCACTCGTGGCTCAGCGTGGGCCGCGTCCGCGCGAGCGTCTCGAGCAACTGCGCCGCCGCGAGGTTTCCCAACGTGTAGGTGGGGAAGTAGCCGAAGAGCCCTGCGCTCCAGTGCCCGTCTTGCAGCCACCCCTCGAGGTCGGTGGAAGGCCGCACGCCGAGCAGCGCGAAGGAGGCGTCGCTCCACGCCGCGGGGAGGTCGCGCACCTCGAGGGTGCCGTCGATGAGGGACCGCTCGAGCCCTACCCGCAGCGCGATGTGCAGGTCGTACGTCACCTCGTCCGCGCCGACGCGCACCAGCCCTCGATGCACCCGGTGGAGCCGCTTTCGCAACCTCGTCGCCGTCCACCCGTCGAAGTGAGGCGCTGTGAGGCGCTTGAGCCTCGGAAACACCCACTCGAGGAACGCGTCGCCACGGCCCAGGTGGTTCTCGAGCAGCCGCGCCTGCGACTCGTGGAGCGACACCGAGGCCACCTCGCCCCGCGGTGTTCCGAAGAGCGCGCCGTCCTGTGCGTCCTCCGTGAGCCAGTGCCCCAGCTCATGCAACGTGCAGAACAGCGACTCGAGCGGCTCGACGGCCGAGAAGCGCGTGGTGAGGCGCACGTCGCCCGGGCCGATGGTGATGGTCGAGGGGTGCGTCGCGGTGTCGAGCCGCCCACGGCGTGACGAGAACCCCAGCGCCTGCGCCACCTCGACACACAGCGCGCGCTGCGCGTCGTCCAGAATCGGCCCGGGGAGCGGCTCCAGCGGGCCCGCGTCGAACCCCTTCGCGCGGCGTTGCAGCGCCGGCACCAGCGCGCGGAGCACGTCATCGACCGCATGCTTGGCGACGAAGGGCTCGTGCTCGTCGAGCATCGCACCGTAGGGGTCCTTCGCGTCGAGCGCGCGCGCCTCCTCGCGCTTGAGGGCCACCACCTGCGTCAGGTGCGGCAGGAAGGCGCGCCCATCGTCGGTCTCTCGCGCGGCCACCCAGGCCTCCTGAGCCAGCGTGCAGGTGCGGGCGAGGGCCTCGATGAGCGAGCGCGGCACCTTCGTCGCCCGCCCATGGAGCCGCCGCCAGTGCTTCACGTCCACGTCGTCGTCACACCCCGAGAGCCACTCGCCGACGTCGCTCGAGGCCAGCAAGGCGTGGGCGAGGCCCGCGAGGAGCGCCTGCTGCTCGGCCCGATGGCGCGCGCCCTCGGGAGGCATCATCGTCTCCTCGTCCCAGGAAAGCGCTGCGCTCGTCGACAGGAGCAGCGCCCGCTCACGCATCCTTTGCGCGAGCAGCGCCTTCACCTGGGCCGAATCACTCACAGGCGTGGCCGATGCAAGGCATTGGCCGAGATGCTCACACCTGCGGAAGAAGTCGGGCTGGCGGTACACGGCGTGGCAGCGCGCGTACGACGGGCGATGGGGCGGCTCGATGACGGCGAGCTGCGCGAGCTGCTGCAGACCATCGAGGCCGCCGCGTGGGCCCGACACTGCGTCTACGAGCGTGACGGGCGCTTCGAGGTGGTGCGCATTCTTCCGACGCCGCTGACGGTGCTGCCGGATCAGCTCCAGTACCTCCACGCCGCCTCCCTCGCGCTGCACCACGCCACGCGCCGGGCGGTGCCGCTGTTCCTGAACGACCCGACCGTGCGCGCGGTGCTCCCGGTTCCGGAACAGGAGGCCGCGTGGATTCGCGAGCTGTGGACGCCGCAGGTGGCCGAGACGAACCCGGTCTTCGGCCGGCTCGACGCGGTGCTCGACCTGACGAGCGCGCACTGGAAACAGACGCTCCAGTTCATCGAGCCGAACATGAATGGCGTGGGTGGGTTGCACCTGCTCCCGGCGGCCGAGCGCGTGGTGCAGGACGTGGTGTTCCCGGTGCTGCGCCAGCAGGACCCGTCATTGGCCTTCGAGCTCGCCGCCGACGTGCGCGCGTTGCTGATGCAGCAGCTCCTCGAGCACCTCGAGGCCATCGGCGAAGACGAGCGCACCTTGTGCTTCCTCGAGCCGACGCGGTCGGACACCGGGCCCGACGACCAGGCCGAGCTGGCGGCATACTGCGAGGCGCACTTCGGCGTGACGGCGCTGCACGCCGACCCGTCCGAGCTCGAGCTGCGCGGGAACGACGTGTGGTGCCAGGGCCGCCGCGTGGCGTGTGCCTACCGGGACTACGCACTGGCGGACGTGCTGGCGCTCGAGGCCCAGGGCGTCGACGTGGAGCCGATGCGGCAGCTCTTCCTGCAGAACCGCATGGTGTCATCCATCGGTGGCGAGCTCGACCAGAAGTCGCTCTTCGAGCTGTTCACCGACGAGACGCACGCCCACCACTTCAGCAGCGACGAGCGGCACCTCTTCCGCCGGCACGTGCCGTGGACGCGGCTGCTCCGGGAAAGGCGCACGAGCCTTCTGGATGGAACGGTGGGCGACCTGGTGCCGTGGGTGCGGCAGGCGCGCGAGTCGCTCGTGCTCAAGCCCAACCGCGCGTACGGCGGCACTGGCGTGGTGGTGGGCTCGGCGGTCACGCAGGCGGGCTGGGACGCGGCCCTCGGCGCGGCGCTCGAGGCGCCAGCGTCGATGGTGGTGCAGCGCCTGGCGCCGTTGCCGGTGGTGGACTTCCCCGTCGTGGGTCGCGACGAGCAGCTCCATGTCGAGCCGTTCTTCCTCGTGCTGGGGCTCGCGCCGACCGACGACGGGGTGGCGGTGCTGGGTCGCGCGTCGCAGAAGCTCGTGGTGAACGTGGCGCAGCGCGGAGGCCTGGTGGTGGCCGCGGTCGCGAAAGGGCCCGAGCGGATGATGCGCTGACGCGCGTGCGTTTCACTGAAGGCGAGCTGGCCGGCCGACGGTAACGTGGCCGGCGTGTCAAAGCCCACGGACTGGCTCGTTCCTTCGGAGTCGAAGAAGACCGGTCGCTCCACCGAGTTGGCGGAGCTGTGTGAAGCCCTCGGCGTGGCGTGCTCCGGCGCGTTGGAGGAGACGCTTCGCATCAATGGTCGTCGCGACATCGTGCTGCTGCGGCTCACGAACTGGGCGCTCGATGGCTCGGAAGGCACCCTCGTGCCCGGCGTCGTGGAGTCGTTGCAGACCGACGACGATGGCGACCCCCGGGCTCTCGTGCGATGGGACAACGGAGCCCGGTCCTCGGTGACCACGTCGTCCGATGGGGCCGTCGAGCGCCAGGTGCAAGACCGGTTCTCCCTGGCGACGCTCGGCTTCACCTGGACGCGGCGGCGCTGAGGACCCACGATGCTCGACGCACCCTCACGCTTCATCCGGTCGGTGCAGCTCCTTCCGGAGTTCATCGAAGACCCGAGCCGCTACCCGTTCACCGTCCCAGCCATCAAGCACCTCACCACGCTCGAGCTGCACCCACAGGTGACGTTCTTCGTCGGAGAAAACGGCACCGGGAAGTCGACGCTCCTCGAGGCCATCGCGGTGGCGGCGGGCTTCAACGCCGAGGGCGGCACGAAGAACTTCCGCTTCGCCACCAACGACGAGGTGCACCCGCTGCGCTCGTGTCTGCGGCTCGTGCGAGGGACGACCCGTGAGTCGACCGGGTTCTTCCTGCGCGCCGAGAGCTTCTTCAACGTCGCGACCGAGATTGACCGGCTGGGCGCCACGCAGAGCTACGGCGGGCGGTCGCTGCACGAACAGTCGCATGGCGAGTCCTTCATGGCGCTCGTCAACCATCGCTTCTCGGAGCACGGCCTGTATCTGCTCGACGAGCCCGAGGCCGCGCTCTCGCCGCAACGGCAGCTCGCGCTCCTCGTCGCCATCGACCAACTGGCGCGCTTCGAGGACTGCCAGTTCATCATCGCCACGCACTCGCCCCTCGTCCTCGCGTACCCACACGCCCAGCGGTACGCCTTCTCCGACGACGCCATCACCGCGGTCGCCTACGAAGAGACGGAGCACTTCCGGCTCACCCGCGACTTCCTCGCCAGCCCAGGGCGGTACCTCGCGCGGCTGCTCCCGGACGACCCGCCGCCCGCGCCTGCGCCTCGACCCCGCCGGAAGAAGTGAAGGCCCCTCCGCCGCGCTCACCGCCCGTGACGACACGGGGACGCTGGCGAGGGCTCCGGAAGTCGAGCATGAATCGCCCCCATGACCTCGAGCAGCACGCGCCCGGTGTCGGCGGAGTACGCGAAGCTCCCTGCGCGGGTCCGCCTGGTGGCGCGGGCGGACGGCGTCGAGCTGGCCCGCCATGAATTCACCCGCGGCCACGTCAGCATCGGCAGCGCGCCTGGCAACGACCTGGTGCTCGACCACCCCACCGTGTCGCGCAAGCACCTCGAGCTCTCCACCGAAGGCGACGCGCTGCACGTGAAGGACCTGCAGTCGAAGAACGGCACGCGCCTGTTGGGCCTGCGCCTCACCGAGGGCTTCGCGTCGGTGGGCCACGTGCTGGTGGTGGGCCTCGTCGAGCTGCGCATCGAGGACGGCACCCGCGCCGACGAGACGGTCTTTGGGGGCCTGGCCGCCAGCTCGACCGTGATGCGCCAGACGCTCGAGCGAATGCGGGCGCTGGCCGGGCAGTCCACGCCGGTCTTGCTCGAAGGTGAACCAGGCGTGGGGCAGGACCAGGCGGCGCGGGCGCTCCATCTTGGCGGGCTGCGCGCGACGGGGCCGTTCGAGGTGCTCTCGTGCGCGAGCCTCGCGGGGCCGACGGGCGAGGCGCTCCTATTCGGCCACGCGAAGGGCGTGGTGCCGGGGGTCGACCGCGAACGGCCGGGGGCGCTCGTGAAGGCCGCGGGCGGCACGCTCGTCCTCGAGCAGGTGGAAGCGCTGCCCCTCGCGCTGCAGCCGAAGCTACTCCGCGCGCTGGAGACGAAGGTGGTGGAGCGCCTGGGCGACGGTCTGCAAACACGAGTCGATGCTCGCATTCTGTCCACCACCGAAAAGGACCTCGGCGCCGAGGTGCAGGCGGGCCGGCTCCGCGCCGACCTGCTGCGCCACCTGTCCGCCGAGCGGGTTCACCTGCCGCCGCTGCGGGAGCGCCTGGATGACCTGCCGCTCCTCGTGCGTCAGGCGTTGGACGCGATGGGTCCGCGCGCGCGGGGCTTCTCGTTCTCGGCCGAGACCCTCGCGCAGCTCTCCGCGCAGCCCTGGCCGGGGAACGTGCGCGAATTGCGTGACGCCATCGAGCAGGCCCTCGCGGTCGGAGAGGTGAACGGGCCCGGCTCCACGTTGGACGAAAACGCGCCCGTCTCCACGCCGGTGACGCCACAGACGCTCGACTACAAACAGGCGCGTGACGAGGTGCTCTCGGCCTTCGAGCGTGAGTTCGTCACCCACCTGCTGCGCACCTTCGACGGCAACATCTCGAAGGCCGCGCGCGAGGCCGGGGTCGACCGCGCGTACCTGCACCGGCTCATCAAGCGGCACGGGCTCGAGGTGGAGTGAAGTGTTTGCGCTCGTCCTGTCGCTTGCGTGCGCGCAAGCGCCGGCCATTCAGGCGCTCGACACGCTCGAGCGTTCGCTCCTGCCGAGCCCGAGAGTGGCGACGCTGCTCGGGGCGACCGACGCCGCGCTGCGTGACGCAGGCTGGACCGACTCCGAGACCCGAAGGCTGCGCGAGGTGTCGGCTGCGAGCCTCACCACCTCGCTCGTCGGGGGCGTGCTGGTGGGGACCATCCTCGGGGCAGGCGTCGTGCTGACCGACCTGCAGCCCCGACCGGGGGCGCTGTGGGCAGGGGCGGCAAGCTCAGTCCTCGGTCTCGGAACCATGCTCCTGGTCATGCTCATCTCGAGAGGGCCCACACTCGACCTGGTGGGACTCCTGGCCGAGCGCACGTCGCGGCTCCGGAAGGAGGCCATCTCGACCAGTGAATCGGACCCCGCCGTGGCCGAGGCCACGAGCCGGGTGGCGGGGGTCGGCGTTGCCGAGGGAAAGGGCGTCTACCTCGAGGGGGACACTGCGCTCACTGATGAGGCCTTCGCAGAACGGCTCGCGTCCAAACCCGAGCTGAGCACCCTGTTGGCGGAGTCGAAGCGAGACGTCATCGTGGGGTCGCTCCTGTTGGGCACGGGCGTCGTCAGCCTGTCGGCCTCGCCCCTCGTCATCGGCGCGACGGACTTCTCCACGCTTGGGAACCTCGCGGTCGTCCTCGTGAGCGCGGTCGTGGGCCTCGTGCTCGCGGCCGTCGCCCTTCCGGTGGTGGCTGCCGCCGAAGAGAAGGAGGCGCTCGTGCTCGATCGCCTCAACGCCGCTGCGTTGGCCGAGGCCCGCGCGAAGTTGACGGTGTCGCCGTCTCCCTCGAGCGACGTCACGGAACCGGGAACAGGCCCGGCGCCCGCCCCATGAGCCGAAAGCCGATTCTCGGTGGCGCGCGAGGTGCGCGGATCAGAGCGGGCGACGCAGCCTTTCAAGACTGTCGACGTCAGCCAGGTCCTGTGGACGGCCTGCGGCACGCTTGTTCTTGATGAGGTCGTCGAAGCCGATGATGGGAATCGAACGACCATCGACGTCGAGCCGGCCCGTTGTCCTGCTGGCGTCGTCGAAGTCGAGCGCTGTCGCGGCCGTGAGCAGGTCGATGCGCAGAGGCGGCACTCCGAGTTGGACCACCTTCCCCGGTGTCGCAAAATCGTCGGCGTCGATGTCGAGCGCGGCGAGGGGGGCACCGAAGACCTCCAGTGCTCGCATCACCTTGCCGGCGTTCTCCGCGGTTGGCCTGACGAACACGTCGATGTCTTTCGTTGCGCGCACGTGGCCGTGATGCGCGACCGCGAAGCCGCCGATGACCATGAACTCGGCACCCGCGTCGCTCAAGCAGACCAGCAGGTCGCGGAAGTCGGGTGGGAGCTTCACGGCGTCTCGCCCAGCCGCCGCACCCGACCGGGCCACTGCGCCCGCGGCAGTGACGGCCAGGGTTGACCAGTCATCGCCCACGCGGCCTCGGTGAGCTCGACCAGGAGCGAGATTCGCTCCTCCGAGGTGGCCGGAGGGGCCTCAGGTGGCTCGTCCTGCCCCAGCGCCACCACCCGCGCGGTCATCTGACTGCGTTGGGCCGCCCGGCGCGCGCGAGCGACCGCTTCGTCATCGGCGGCGGAAGAGGACATACCCTCAGTCTAGCGCGCCCCGGTCGCGGGTCGCCCCACTTCACTCGCCCCACAACCGCGTCCACCCGCTACGGTTCGCCCCGGCATGGCGCCTCGCCTCCACCCGCTTCAGCTCCGCACCGCCGCCGAGGAGCTCGTTCGCCTTCGCCGCGCGGACGAGGCCAGACGCACCGCCGCGCCGCACCGGGCCGCGCGCATCGACCCCAACCCGCACCAGGTCGACGCCGTCGTCTTCGCGCTCTCCCGCCTGCGGGAAGGCGGCTGCATCCTCGCGGACGAGGTGGGCCTGGGGAAGACCATCGAGGCCGGCCTCGTCATCACGCAGCTCCTCGCCGAGGGCGCCCGGCGGGTGCTCCTCATCGCGCCCAAGTCGCTGGTCGGCCAGTGGCGCGACGAACTCTTCACGCTCTTCGACCTGCCCACCCACGAGGGCGTCGCGCGGCCCGGCGGCTTCGAGGGCGACGGCGTCTTTCTCGTCAATCGAGAGGCGGCGGGCTCTCCGCGTGGCTACGAAGCGTTGCTCGCCAGCGCGCCGTTCGACCTCTGTGTCATCGACGAGGCGCACGAGCTCTTCGCCGGCATCTACAAGCGCTTCACGCCCGCGGGCGACTACGACGAGGGCTCGGAGCACGCGCGCACCGCCGGCCGCGTTCGCGACCTGCTGCGGGCCAGTCAGACGCCGGTGCTCCTGCTGACCGCAACTCCAATACAAAACAACCTCGCCGAGCTGTGGGGGCTGGTGCAGTACGTCGACCCGATGGGCACGCTGTTGGGAGACCTGCCCACCTTCCGCCAGGTGTTCTGTGGTGTGGATGACCGGCAGCTCGCGCCGGGGCTCGAGACCGAGCTGCGAAGTCGGCTCAAGACGGTGCTCCAGCGCACGCTGCGTCGGCAGGCCCAGGCCTTCCTCGAGAAGCCCTTCGTCGCCAGGCAGGCGCGGCTGTTCGAGTACGCGATGAGTCCAGCCGAGCGCGCGCTCACCGACGACGTGACGAAGTACCTCCTGTCGCCCGGCCTCCACGCGTTCCAGGGCCGACAGCGCAAGCTGCTCTTGTTGGGGTTCCTGCGTCGCATGGCCTCGTCCTCGCGCGCGCTCGCCGCCTCGCTCGAGCACGTCGCCCAGCGTCTCGAGCGGCTCGCCCGAGGAGAAGCGGTGGGTGACGACGACACCACCGCGCTGTTGGCCGACCTCGACGCGCTCGACGTCGAGGACCTGGGCTCGGCCGAGGTGGGAGACGAGGCGCCGCGCGGTGACGTCGGGGCCGAAATCGCGCTGGTGCGCAGCTTCGCGAGCCGGGCGCGCAACCTCGAGCAGGACGATGGGCGGTTCCGCGCGTTGCTCAAGGCGGTGCGCTTCGTCGACGAGCGCGCGCGGGCCGGGCAGGGCTCGAACAAGCTGGTCGTCTTCACCGAGTCGGTGGTGACGCAGGAGTACCTGCGCGAGGCGCTGCTGGGCAGCGGCCTGGTTCGAGACGACGAGGTGACGCTCTTCCGCGGGAACAACGAGACGCCCCGCGCGGTGCAGGCGCTCGAGCGGTGGCGCGCCGAGGTGCCGGTCGACGGGCCTGCGCCCAGTCGGGACATCGCGCTGCGCCTGGCGCTCGTGCACGAGTTCAAGACGCGCTCGCGGGTCCTCATCTCCACCGAGGCGGGCGCGAAGGGCCTCAACCTGCAGTTCTGCAACGCGGTGGTGAACTGGGACCTGCCGTGGAACCCGCAGCGCATCGAGCAGCGCATCGGCCGCTGTCACCGCTACGGCCAGCGCCACGACGTCACCGTCATCAACTTCACCGCGAAGGAGAACGAGGCCCAGCAGCTCACCTTCGACATCCTCTCGCAGAAGCTCGACCTCTTCGGCACGGTGCTGTCGGCGTCCGACGAGGTGCTGCATCGCTCCACCGGCCGCGACGACGGGCTCGTCAGCGTGGTGGGCGCGGGGTTCGAGGCCGAGCTGGCCGCCATCTACGAGCGCGCCCGCACCGTCGAGGACGTCACCGCCGAGCTGCGCGCGATGCGGGAGCGACTCGAGGCCGAGCGTCGCGAGTACGAGGCCACCCGCGCGCGCACCATCGGCGTCATCGAGCAGCGCTTCGACGAAGACGTGCAGCGGGTGTTCCGGCTGAGGCGCGAGGCGCTGCCGCCGTCGCTCGCCGAGCTCGACAAGGACCTTGCGGCCGTCGTCACCGCGTTCCTCGAGGCGGCTGGCGTGTCGTTCCGCCGACAGGCCACGGGGGACGGGGAGCTGCTCGAATGGGATGCACACGAGGCGCTGCCGGACGTGCTGCGCGCCGGAGGCGTGGTGCGCCTGGGCGCGGGGACGAACCACACGCCACTCCACCTGGGCCATCCGCTCGTGGCCGCTGCCGTCGCGTTCGCGCGCCGCCCCGTGTCGTCTCGCGCCGTGGTCGCGTCCGGGCCTGCCGGCGTTGGGCGGTTGCGGCTGGTGAAGGCCACCTTCGACGGCTTCGAGCGGGTGGAGCTGTTGGTGCCGGTGCTGGTGCGCAGCGACGGCTCGCTCGCCGACGAGGCCGCGGCCACCGCGTTGTTGCGGAGTGTGCTGACCGACGCTCCGCCGCCCCCGACGCGCGTGTCGGATGAGGTGATGAACGATGCGCAAGACCTGCGGCTGTTCGAGCTGCAGGCGAGCGTGGACACCATCGAGCACCAACGGTTCGAGGTCGCCTCACTGCAGGCTGAGCGCTTTCTCGACGACCGCGTGGTGGTGCTGAAACGTCGGCGCGACGAGGCGAAGGCGAAGCTGGCGGCGGCCGAGGCGCGGTGGGACGGGGCGACGGGCTCGGAGGCGCGCACGGCGGCCGAGGTGGAGCGCGCGCGTCACGCCTCGGCGGTGGAGGGCTTCGAGGCGCGCATCGCGCAGCTGCTCGCGCGGGAGGACGAGCGGTTTCGGCGCTCCATGACGCACCTCGAGACGCGCCGGTACGCGCCGCCCCGCCTGGAAGTGCTCTTCGACGTCGACGTGGTGTTCCGATGAGGGAGGACGACCTCGTGCTGAAGCTGCTCCACACCGCTGATTGGCACCTGGGCCGGGAGTTCCCCGCCTTTGGAAGCGAGGGCTCGACGAAGCTCTCCCGCGCGCGCCTCGAGGTGCTCAAGCGCATCTTCGGGGCCGCGGACCGGCATCGCGTCGACGCCGTCTTGTGCGCGGGCGACCTCTTCGACGACGCGAACCCCCGCGTGGAGTTCCGGGTGGCGCTGGCCGACGTCCTCGCGGCGACGCCTCCCCAGCGCCCCATCTTCCTCTTGCCGGGCAATCACGATCCGTTCCTCTCGGACTCGGTCTGGACCGACGCGCGGTTTCGCGCGCGGCTGCCGAAGCACGTGACGGTGGTGGAGCAGCCGACGACGTACACCCTGGCCAACGACGCGCAGCTCTACGCGGTGCCGTGCCTCTCGCGCGCGGGCCAGGCCGACCCGACGGCGCGGATTCCGACGCGTGAGCCGGGCGACGAGCGCGTGCGCATCGGCCTGGTGCACGGGAGCACGTTCGACGCCGTCGACGCGCAGCTCCACTTCCCCATCTCGAAGGACGCCGCGGTGGAGCGGGGGCTCGACTACCTCGCCATCGGCGACACCCACGGGTTTCGCTTCATCCCGCCGGACCGCCTGCAGCCACCCACCATCTATCCCGGGGCGCCAGAGGCAACGGCGTTCGACGAGAAGCAGCCGGGGCACGTGGCGGTGGTGCTCGTGACGCGCGCGCGACGGTCGCAGGTGGTGCCGGAGAAGGTGGCGCAGTGGACGTGGGAAGAGGCGCGCGTGAGTTCGCTGCTCGAGCTGCGGCAGCTGGTTGCGCGAAGTGACCTGCGCAGCCGGGTGCTCCGGTTGGTGGTGGACCTGACGTTGGACGCGCCGGGGCTGGAAGAGGCGGAGCGGCTGTTGGCGCAGCTCGAAGGAGACGCGGCGCGGCCGGCGCTGGTGGGCGTGCTCGACCTCCGCCGGGAGCGCCTGGAGCTCGACCTCTCGACGTCGACGGCGTGGGCCAGCGCGCTGCCCGAGGTGTTGCAGGCGGCGGTCAAGCGGCTGGAGGCGCTCGCCGTCACGCAGCCGGAGGCGAAACGTGCGCTGTTTCATCTGTACCAGGCGACGCGAGCGAAGAAGGCGTCGTGAGTCGGGCCAGACGCGTTTGATGGCTTCTCGAGCGTTCGATCTCCCTGGGGCCTTCCGCGCATCGCAAAGTCAGAGGAGTACTGCCAGGACTCCGGGGCCACGGAGACGAGGGGCGGAGGGGCGTAGGAGGCCAGCTGGCCGGCGGGGGTGTACCCGGAGAGGTGGGTGCCCGCGTCCGGAGGCGTCACGCCGGTGAGGCGGCCGCGCCCGTCGAAGCCCAGGCGCGTCACCTCGGTGGTGGGCGCGGTGACGGAGTCGACTCGCTGTGTCGTGGAATACGTGTACGCCGTGGGCCGCTGCAACGCGTCGGTGGCCCGGGAGACGAGGCCATTGGGCCCGTACGCAAACGTCGAGGTGCGGGTGCCTTGTGTGACGGAGGCCAGCTACCCACCGTCGGGCGCGTACGTCATGGTGACGGGCGCGTCGTCGGGAGACTCGAGGCGAAGGGGCCGCTCCTTCTCGTCCACCACCACCCGAGACACCCGGCCCGCAGGCGTCCGGGACGTCCAGGTGCGGGAGGCTGAGTCCCACGTCGTCTCGAAGGCCCGGCCATTCACCGTCACCACCACGGACTCGATCGAGAGATTCCGCAGCCCATGGTTGATGTCGTTGTAGTCACTTTTTTGCCGACAATGCCTCCATGGCTGCGGCGAGAAGTCGCTCTCGATCAGTCGCTCTTAAATACATAACCGACCGCAGCCCTTCCCGCTCTTTGTGCGGAATATGCTTGCCATAGGAGGTAACTACGAATGCAACAGTCCTGAGATCGCGATCGGAAAGCAAGGTTCGCTGTTGTTGCATCTGTGTAATGACTCCGCGAATAGAGTCTCCTAGAGTGCGGCTTCTCTCGAGTTTGTCCGTGAACAACCATTGGGCTGAACGTACGAGGGCTTCCGTTTTCGCGATGGCGTCGGCTCCGCTTACGAATCGGAGTTTGCTCGCAGATTTCCGCATTTTGCTGAAGCGCTCGCTGAGTTCTGGGGCAGTCAAATCGATGACATCTTGGAGTTGCTCGGCTTGGGGTTCCTCCAACAACACACTAAACGTCTCGGACAAGTCGACAAGTCGATGCAATAGCGCTGCTGGCGCGTTTCTTGGCGCTCGCACACAGGCCGCGCCAGCCATGCGGGCGATGAGTTCAGTCGAAGGCTCCGTTGAGTTCTCCTGAGACAGGAACGCAAGAGTCTTTGCGAGCACTCTTTTTCGAATCTTGCTTTCTGAAAGATCCCGAACCAGTTGTTGAATAATCAATCTAGTTGCCTCTTCGTGCTAGGCAGTCGAGATAGTTTCTGTCGTTCTCTGCCTCGTTGTGGCAAATTGTCTGAACCCAAGTTTCGTTCTTGAGCGCGCCCGGATAGCGCTCAAGGCAGTTATTGAAGGCCGACGCCCACACTGTATCGCAATTCGCGTTGGGACCCGGATTCGGATTTCGCTTTGGAACTCGAGTTGGATCTTCGGGGCCGCACGATGGACTGCCTCTGGGGCTATCTCCGGGGCCCGGTGCGGGAAGGGGCATGCCTGCTGTCGGAAGGGGTGCGGCAGGTGTTGGCCCGGAGAATTCAATTTGCGAAGCGGCAAGGCCAGCGCCAAAGCCAACAGCAAAGGGCAGTGCAAGAGGCGCGAGGGCTATGGTGACGGCGGCTGCGGCGACTGCCTGGGGCGGAGGAGGCCATGTCCCAGCCAGGAGGCCGCTCGGGTCGACGTACCGGACCGGGCTGGCACTGACGTACACGTAGACGTTGAGGCCGCCAACTTGGCGGATGGGGTCCTTGGACGTCCAAGTGCCGGTAGCCGCGTCGTAGTCGCGCCAGCCAGAGTGCGTCAGCTTCGACTCGGCGTCATACAGGCCACCAGCGAAGGCGAAGGGCTGGAAGCCGGGGCTCGAGTCGGAAAGGACATTGCCCCAGACGTCGTAGTCGAGCGCCTGCACCACCTGGCCGGTGGCCGCGTTGACGACGGCGCGGACACTGCCGAGGTGATTCTTGACATAGACATAGGTGACTCCGGCGCGCACCATGGCGTCGGGGGAGTGCCCATGCGTGGCGTAGAGGAAGCGACTACCAGACTCCAACTCCGCGACAATACGGTACTGGCCTTCATAGACATACCGGGCAGTGACGACGCCGTTGCGACGGCGGAGGACACGCCTGTCCAGGGCATCCACCTCGTACTCCAGCGACGTGGGGCCCTTGCGCCAGCCGGTGAGTCGGCCCAGTCCGTCATGGATGTACGTGACGCCGGTGGAGTCCGTGGCGCGGTTGCCGTGGACGTCCCACGTGTACGTCGTGCTGCCCTGGGCCAGCAGCCTGTCCTGGGCGTCGAAGGTGGCGACGTCACTGCCTGCGCGGATGCGAGTCGAGTTGGGCCCGTAGGCGAAGGTGGTGGAGACACCGTTGCGGGTGACGCCGGTGAGGCGGGAGACGGCGTCGTAGGAATAGGCCTCCTGGCGGGCGGTGCCGGACAGCGTCTCTTCGGACACCAGGGGGTTGCCGACAGCGTCGTACTGGAGGCCCTGGGAGTACAGCACCGTGCCTGCGACGGACGTCGTCACCGTCTGGACTTCTCCGTACTGGGAATAGCCGAACGACGTCGTCACGAGGCCGACTGTAGTGGAGGAGAGGCGGCCGGACGAGGGCGCGCGGGCGAGGACGACGGGCCCCACCGAGGTGAGGAGGCCGTCGGCGTCATAGGTGCGGGCCACCGGTGCGCCATTGACGGCGTGGGAGGCGACGCGGAAGTCGGCGTCGTAGGCCCAGGTGGAGGCGGCCAGGCCGGTGGTGGACTCACTCGTCAGCAGGGGCCCGTCCCAGAGGAAGGACACCTGGCGGCCACTGCGACGAAGGGA
>JBILEB010000194.1:0-12693 GCA_044352295.1 Myxococcaceae bacterium | reverse complement strand
GGCGATTAAGAGGAGGCACCCATGTCCGATGCTCCCGAGACGACGGCGCCCTCCGACGAGACGCGGCCGGCGACGCTGAACGAGGTTCCGGTGTTGCTGTTCATCCGAGGGCTGGCGTTCCTCTCCGTGATGATGGCGGTGGTGGTGGGCCTGCACTGGTACCTCGGCGCGCGGCTCATCGACGGCGTGGGGCTGACCCCGGCGGTGGCGTCGGCGGCGTGGACGGCGCTGTGGACCTGTTTCGCCAGCATCTTCGTGGGCTTCCTCGGCGGGCGGGTGTTGCCCCGGCCCGCGGCGAAGGTGGTGCAGTGGGTCGGCTTCGTGTGGATGGGGGCGTTCGGCCTGTTGTTGGTGACGACGGCCGCGTCCGACGTGGCGCTGGCAGTGCTCTCGCGCACGGCGCTGTGGGACCCCTCGTGGCTTTCGCTGCGTCCGCTCGGGGTGGTGGGCCTCGTGGTGCCGGCCCTGGCGTTTGGCTTCGTGGTGGCGCGCTCCCCGCGGGTCAAGCGCGTGACGGTGGCGATTCCCAACCTGCCGTCCCGCTTCGAGGGGTTTCGCATCGCGCAGATTACCGACGTGCACATCGGCGAGACGCTCACGCGCTCCTTCGCGGTGCACGTGACTCGCACGGTGAACTCGCTCGACGCCGACGCGGTGGCGGTGACCGGCGACATGATTGACGGCTCGGTGGCCAAGCTGCGCGACGAGGTGGAGCCGCTCGCCGGGCTGCGCGGCACCCACGGCGTCTTCTACGTGACCGGGAACCACGAGTATTACCACGGCGGGTCGAGCTGGCAGGCCGAGGCGCGGCGGCTGGGCATGCGGGTGCTGCACAACGAGCACGTCGTCATCGAGCGGGACGGGCAGCAGCTCGTCATCGCCGGCGTGCCCGATGTCGAAGGTGGCCGGTTCTCGGCCCAGCACGAGCCTGACGCGGCGGTGGCGTTCGCAGGCGCGCCGGATGGAGCCCCGCGCATTCTCCTGGCCCATCAGCCGCGCTTTGCCCGTCGTGTGGGCACCACGCGGGTGGACTTGATGTTGTCGGGGCACACGCACGGCGGGCAGATCTTCCCGTTCATGGTGTTCGTGAAGCTGCAGCAGCCCGTCATCGCCGGCTTCAAGGTGCTGTGGGGCGTGCCGACGTACACGAGCAATGGCACGGGGTACTGGGGCCCGCCGTTCCGCATCGGGCCGCGCGGCGAGGTGACGGAAGTGACGCTGAAGCGGGCCTGACGACGAACGTCGAGCCGGCTGCACCAAAGACGACGGGCGCTCCCGGTGAAGAGAGCGCCCGCGGTCACTTCAGACGTTCAACCGAGGCTTAGCTGTTCGGCTTCGCGGTGGTCTGGCCCGACTTCTTCCAGCCAGCGATGCCCTCGGGCAGCACGGCCACGTCGGTGTAGCCCGACTCCATCGCCTTGCGGGCCGCCTGCTTGGACGCGCCGCACGACTCGTTCGCGCAGTAGAAGACGAGCTTGTCAGCCTTGTTCGCCGGCAGCTCCTTCACGTCGTAGCCGGTCGACGAGGTGAGCAGCACCGCGCCGGGGATGACGCCCTGCGACTCACGGGTCGACTTGCCGTTGGCGTCGACGGGAACGAACTTCTTCTTCTCCTTCGACCACGAGGCGACCTCGGCGACGGTGACCTTCTTGGGCTCGGCGGAGGCCTGCTGCATGCCTTCACAGGCGAGCGCGGCGGTGGGGACGACGAACGAGGCGGCGAGGACGGCGGACAGGACGATGCGCTTCATGCGGGGTGTTCTCCAGGCGGTGGGGTGAAAGACAGCGGGCAAGAATGGTCAGCAGCGGCGCTGGCCGCAACTCTCTATGTGGTGAGGGGGTTCGATGTTTCACGGGCTCCAGAAGACATCGTGATTTCAGCTGGTTCGGCGGAGTGACAGGGTGTCCCTCGCGCAGCGGCTTGTGGGTGTCGGCCCGATGGAGAGGATATCGCCCATGACGGACGAGCGGATCAGCCGGCGGCAGGCGAGCGTGATGGTGGCGGGCGCGGTGGGCGCGACCGCCGTGGGCGCGGCGGTCCCCTCGATGAAAGAGACGACTCCGATGCGTGCGACGCGAATGCCGACGGCCTTTCTTCCCCACGGCGGCGGCCCCTGGCCCTTTGTCGACGTGGGCCTGGGCCCCAAAGACCAGTCCGACCGGCTGCGCGCCTACCTGGAGGCGGTGCCGTCGACCTTGCCCCAGGCCCCGCGCGCGCTGCTCGTCATCTCGGCGCACTGGGAAGAGGCGGTGCCGACGGTGATGACGGCCGAGCGTCCGCCGATGCTCTACGACTACTCAGGCTTCCCGCCCGAGTCGTACACGATTACCTGGCCAGCCCCGGGCGCTCCGCCGCTCGCCGCTCGCGTGCGCACGCTGCTGGAGGGCGCTGGGTTCTCCACCGGAGCCGACGCGGAGCGCGGGTTCGACCACGGCACCTTCGTGCCGCTCAAGCTCGCGTGGCCCCGGGCCGACGTGCCGACGGTGCAGCTCTCGCTCAAGACGGGGCTCGATCCAGCAGAACACCTGGCGATGGGACGCGCGTTGGCCCCGCTGCGCGACGAGGGCGTCTTCATCGTGGGCAGCGGCATGACGTTCCACAACCTGCGCGCGTTCTTCCGGGGCGGCGGCGAGGCGGCGTCCGAGGCCTTCGATGGGTGGCTCCAGGACACGATGCGCCTGCCCGCCGTGGAGCGCGACCGCCGACTCACCCAGTGGGCCCAGGCGCCGATGGCGCGGCTCGTTCACCCGCGCGAGGAGCACCTGCTCCCGTTGATGGTCGTCGCGGGCGCTGGCGGCGCGGACCCCGCGTCGATTCCGTATGCGGACCGCTATGTCGGTGTCCGGCTCTCGGCGTACCAGCTCGGCTGAGCGCCGGTTGTTAACGCCTCCACACCTGGCGCATCCTGTGACTCGAGGTGCCTGCACTCGCCGAAGCGAAGTCGTCGTCACTCCCGTCCTCCGGTCGGGCGAAACCGGTGTGGTTGCCGTGGGTTGCAGGCGCGCGACGGAACGACCGGGAAGCGTTTGGGAAGCTCCACCAGCACTTCGCGCGGCTGGTGCACGCGGTCATCGTCACCAGGGTTCCGGCGTCGGAGGCCTCCGACCTGACGCAAGACGTCTTTCTCCTCATGCTGGCCAAACTGCCCACCCTCGAAGACGACCAGGCGTTCCCGGCGTGGCTGCTCGAGCTGTCACGCAACCGCGCCGCCCGCTTTCTGCGCGACCGACCGCGCACCGCGTCGCTGGACGAGGCCGAGGAACCCGCCGCCCCGGACCGCTCCGGCTGGCCTGACGCGAAGAAGGTGCTCGCGGCGCTGAAGCGGTTGCCCGAGGCCTACGCCGAGACGCTCGCCATGCGGCTGGTGGAGGGCCTCTCGGGGCCGGACATCGCCGAGCGCACCGGGCTGACGCCGGGCTCGGTGCGCGTCAACCTGTACCGGGGCATGGCCCTGCTGCGTGAAACCCTGGGCCTGCCCGCGAAGGAGGGCGCCGATGAGTGACCCGCTCTTCGATGGCCGCGGAAACGACCCGGAGCTCGACGCGCTCGAGGACTCGTTGTCAGAGTTCCGCTTCGACCAACCACCGCCCGAGCTCCCCGTGCGCCACGGCGCGAAGGCACCGGCGCGGAGAGAGGCGCCGCTCCCCTCCCGTTCCGTGCCCTCGATGCACCCGGGTGCCTTCTCGATGCGCGGCAAGGCGCCGCTCTTCGTCGCGCTCTCGTTGGGGCTCCTCGCGGGCCTCGTCGCCTGGTCCGCGGTGAAGAAGCGCGAGGCCGACGTGCGCAAGGGCTGGAACCTGGTGCCCGTGGTGGTGGCGGCGGTCGACCTCTCGGAGGGCACCGTGGTGACGATGGAGATGGTGAGCCAGCGCTCCATTCCCGAGCAGTTCGTCACCTCGAGCGTCGTGAAGCCCGACTCGGCGTCGTACATCGTGAACCAGAAGGTGCTGGTGCCGCTCCAGGCCGGAGACCCGCTGCTGTGGAGTCAGTTCGAGACGACGCGCGCCAGCGAGCGGCTGTCGACGAAGGTGATGAAGAAGGCCCGCGCCGTCACCATCGACACGAAGGGCGCCAGCTCGGTGGGCGGGTGGGTGCGCCCCAACGACCACGTCGACCTCATCGGAACCTTCAAGGATCCCGCGACCGGTGAGCAGGTGGCCGTCACCCTCATGCAGAACGTCATCGTGTTGGCGACCGGCAAGGTGAGCGGCACCACCAACATCAACCTCGTCCCCGAGAACCAGCGCGAATACAACAACGTGTCGCTGCTGTTGTTGCCCGAAGAGGTCGAGGTGGCGGTGCTGGCGCAGGAGCTCGGCAGCCTCACCCTGTCGCTGCGCAACGAAGAAGACCTCGACGTGCTCGAGGAGCGCGGCCGCGCCACCATCAACACGCTGCTGTCCGGAGAGCGCACCAAGGTGCTGCAGGCCAAGCGGTTCAACACCATTCAGGTCATCAAGGGCGCCGCCGCGGCCGACGTGCGGAGCGCCGTGCCGGGCGAGTGAGCGTCACGGGAGCTGGAGGATTCCCGTCTCGTTGAAGCTCTCACTCTCCTCGAAGGAGCGGAATCGACGCGAGGTGGGCATCGAGCCGCGCTCTGAAGCGGGCGGGGATTGGGAGCTGGGTCCGCAACGAGTGCCAGCTTCCGAGGGTGCGGTCGATCGCCTCGAGGGTGGCAGGCAGGACGTCGACCCCAAGCCGCTTTCCGAGGCGGATGAACGCCTGTCGAGACAGACGCTCGAAGACCTTCGAGCCCGCGAGGTTGAGGCCGAGACCTCGCGTCAGGCCGTCGTATTGAATCGTCGACACCAGGTCGTACGCCGGGGCCATCGCGGCGTGGGTGCCCGCCCCCGGGTACACGAGCGACCAGTTCTTGAGGTGCGCGTCCTCATTCCCGCTCGCGATGACGAAGACCAGCCGCCGGACGAACTCCGTCAAGGCCTCAGTCCCCACCAGTCGGAGGTACAGGTTCGCCACCGTCTCGGTGTTCGCCTTTCGGTACTTCTCAGCCGGATAGACGCCGAGCACCTGGGCGAAGTCTTCCTGGTGAATCCTTCCGGTGGCGCTCCGGTCGTACCGGCGGGTCGCGAAGACGTCGCCGCTGACCGAGTGAACGGCAGGGGGGAGGTTGCGCAGCTCGCGCGCCGGGGCCAGTTCGAAGTCAGCGGTCGTGACGCCTGCCGCGCGGGCCCAGGTCATCATCGAGAACTCGTTCTCGACGACCGCCTCGAACTTCGACCCGGGGAACTTGACGATCCAATCGCCGCCGACTCCCGTCGCGGGGAAGGTGAGGCCCTTTCCTTCTCGCAGCATCGAGAACTTGAGCTGCACACCCGCAAGGGAGAACTTGAGATCGCTGTCAGACGCGCTCGGTACAACGCCGGCCTCGATGGGCGGTGCTTCGGCGATGGACCCACTGGGCTTGAGGACGACCGCGCCCGGGAGGTCCGCGCCGAGTTGGTGGAGCAGGAAGAACTCCCGTTCCGCGCTGACGCCGCGTTGCTCCGCGATGAGCTGACGAAGCGGGCTTTCGGGAAGCAGATTCGAGAACCACGGGGGCGCACGCATCGCGCTCGACTGTGGATTCGGGTCGTCTTCGAAGGTCTGGCCGAGGACCGGCCGGACCACCAGGTTGAGGTAGGCGTCGTCGAGGAGGAACTCGACCCGGTCCGCGCTGGGGGCCGTGTTCGTGAGTCGGAGCGTTCCCACCCTCGTCGAGCCGAGCAAGACGTCAAGCTGCATCGGCGTCCTCATCCGGGAGCTCGAGCGATTCGAGCGCGGGTCGATCGGACGCTGACGTTCGCATCTTCGATTCGAGGAAGATCGGTATCCAGGCGGTCAGGTACTCGTCGCGCAGGCGCAGTGCCTTGACGCGTTCAAGGAGCTCGCTGCTCGAGACCCGCTGGTCGAGTTCGACGAGCGCCGCAGGACTCTGCATTCGGCCGTCGATCCAGAGTCCTCGATTCGCCAGGGTCGAGAAGGACGATCGTTCGACGCCGAACCCAACCTGCTTGAGCTGCCTGAGCAGTCGTTGCATGGGAGTGAACTCCCGAAACACCCGTTCGCCTCGTCCGAGCGCCGCACTGAGGCCAGGGAGTCCGCCAGGACCGAACAGGGCCAGCAGCGCGAGCGCTTCGAGCCGTGAGCGGGAGTGCCGGGGATCAAACCGTGGAGAGAGCACCCATCCCCTCGGGCGCAGCTTCTCTTTGTGGTGGTCCGAGGCCTCGAGGAGGTGCGTGACGGCGAGCGCTTCGGGTTGCGCGATGGTCTTGATCACCAGTCTCAGCCACCCGAGGTCCTTGCCCGACAGTTGCTCCGTCACCGTGGCACGCCACAGCCATCGCTTGAGGAGCTCGCGCGTGCGCATCGACGCCGAAGGGTGATGCGCGAAGAAGGCGCCGAGCAAGACCAGGGTGAACTGAAACGGCAAGAGCGACAGGTGCGGAATGCCCGTCTGCTTGAGCAGGACGATCGCGCTCCCCAGCCCCGCGAAAGCGCGCGTGAAGATAGCCGGGTCCTTCACGCGGCCGACCCGGTCACGCGTGAAGTCGTCGCCTTGAATGGCGCGAATCGTCTGGTGGACGAGCTTGGGCGAGACCGCGCCGAACCCGTAGTCGAGGAGGCGCTCCGACACGCTCGCGAGCGACTTCGTTGGCTTCGCCTCGAGCGCCTCGAAGAGCTCTGCTGGCTTGAGCTGCGTGCCCCGACTGTTCAGCCGCCCGAAAATCTCACGGACGTCACTCTCCGACTCCGCACCGATGGACCAGACTGGCAGCTGATACTCACGCAGCGCGGTCCCCAGCCGAATGGCGCGTCGCCGCAGGTCCGGGGCCAGCTGGCGGGCCGTGAGCCAGTCGACCAGGCGCTCCGAGTCGACGGCGATCTGCAGGGGAACCGTGGGCCCCCGTCCAGGTCCAGACGAGAAGCGCTCTGTCTCGAGGTTGAACGAGACGACGAAGGGCGGTGCCGCCGCCTCGAGAAGGAGCACGTTGGCGAGCGAGATGATGCGCTGTTGGCCGTCGATGACCCACTGGCCGGCCTCGAACGCGGGGGCGTCGAACTCGAGCTGACCCAGGCGCACATGCTCGGCGTCCGCGCGTCGCTTCCAGAACAACAACGTGCCGATGGGAAACGAGCGGTAGATGCTGTCGAACAGCTCGGCGACCTGGTTCGGCTTCCACTGGAAGCGTCGCTGAAAGGGCGGGACACGGACCTCCCCTGCCTGGACCTTCGAGAGGAGTCGCTCGATCGAGAGCGTCAGTGGCTCCAGTCGAACTGCGCGCTCGGACATGGAATCACCATACTTCAGGGTCGCCGAGCCCAGGCATTCCTGACCCTCGAGGTCCGGCTCGACAGCTCCAGGAGCGCGGCCGCGGCCGACGTGCGGAGCGCCGTGCCTGGCGAGTGAACGTCACGGCAGCTGCAGGATTCCCGTCTCGTTGGTGCTTTGAAAGGTGCTGACGACGAAGCCCGCGTCGACGACCGCGAAGCGGGGCTCGTTCCAGATGGTGCCCAGCTCGCAGCCGAGAGGCTCGAACGATTCGAGGACGCCCAGACGAAGGAGGTGAGCGGGAACGAGCTCCACGTCAGTCCGCCGTCCGCCAGCCCGCTGTGCCGCCCGCCATTCCGCCCGCGGGTCCCGCCGGACATGCCGCCCGCCGTGCCGCCAGACGTTCCCCCGCCGTGCCACCGCTGGCGCCTCCGCCGACGGCCCCGCACAGGCCCACGGCGCGCGACCGGTCCACACAGCGACACTCGGCGCTGCAGACCAGCCCACTCGGGCAGTTGTCGCTCGTTTGACAGGGCACCTCGGCTGGTTGCCCGCACCCGAACACCAGCGACACCGCGACCATGAAGGCCGACCGCTTCATCCGCCGGACAGTACCCGGAGGCCTCTGGCGGCTGTGGGATTTCGCGACCAGCCGTGAGCACGCGAGGTCCGTGTCTCGCGGCGCAGCAGCCGGGTTGGACGGTCGTCGAGGCCCTGAGGCAGGCTTGGGCTCATGCTCCTCGAGTGGGTCAAACGCTGGTGGCGTCGAACGCCGCCGGGAACGTCGGTCGACGACGTCCACCAACCCGTCACCGAGCGCCTCGCCCCCACGTCCGCCGAGGCGCACGTCGGCGAGATGATGCGCGAGGTGGTGCACTTGAACGCGAGGCTCCGCGAGACGGGCACCGAGGCCGCGGTCGAGGCCGTCGGGTCGTCGGGTGATGACATCCACCCCGCCCCGACGGAGCCCCACGCAGCCGGCCTCGACACGCCCACGGGCCCCCTGACGAGCGACGTCGTGCGCCTCGGCGCGATGTTCACGGCGCTGCGAAAGACAGGCACCCCGCTCCCCGTGCAGGCGGTCGCGTCGCTGGGGCTCGCGCTCATCGAGGGCCTCCGTGCCACGCCCGACGCACACCTGCGCGGGCAGACGCCGAACGAGGTGCTGGTGACGTCGACCGGCCGGGTGCGCGTCCTCGCCCCTCACCAACGCATCGCCTTCATGTCGCCAGAGGTGGTGCGCGGCGAGCCCGTCGACGAGGTGAGTGACGTGTATTCGGTCTGCGCGCTCCTCTTCGCCGCGGCCACTGGCCGCCCCGCGGTGCAGCACCACGGCGAGTCCGTCAGCGAGTACGACAGGATTCGGGCCGTCATCGAAGGGCAGCGCGCGGCCCTCGACACGCTCCGCTCCGGGCTGCCGTCGGGCTTCGTGCAGGCGATTCACCGCGGCCTCGAGCCTCAGCGCGCCAACCGGTTCCCGACGCTCGCCTCGCTGCAGGTGGCGCTGGCCCAGTTCGCCGGGGAGGCTGGGGCCGGGCGTCAGGTGCTGGTGACGATGGCCTTCGATGCGGCGCCGACCTCGAGTCCGCCCCGTCCGCTCCAGGACGCCGACGACGCGCAGGTGCTCGCGGCGATCGCGAAGGGAGATGATTCGGCGCGCGAGGTGTACGCCGACCTCCTCGAGGAGCGTGGGCTCGTCGACCACGCGCAGTGGCTGCGTCTGGAGGCCGAGGTGCAACGCGCGCCTGCAGCCGAACGACCGGCGCTCCTCGCGACGTTGACGCAGCTGCGCCCGCGGGTGGGCCGGGAGTTCCTCGCGTCGGTCGGCCGCCCGGTGCTCGAGGGCTGTCCCGTCGTCTTCGGCTTCCGCTGCCCGATGACGTGGGAGGCGCTGCGGCCCACGCGCGACCCCACCGTGCGGTACTGCGAGGGCTGTGCGTCGACGGTGACGTACTTCGACTCGCTCGAGGAGGCCCAGCGGGCCTCGTGGGCAGGTGCGTGCGTCGCCATCGACCCGACGGTGGAGCGCTCCGACCTCGACCTGGAACGGGGCGGCATGGTGTTGGGCCGCATCGCGTAGTCGTCAACGAGGCTTCCCGGCGCGTGTTGCGTCGCAGGGCAACGAGTCGACGAGGCGCGCGCGTGGACGTGACGAGCGGAGCAATCGGCTCTCGATGTCGTCCAATCTCGGCGGTGAGGGGGGGCTGACGTGGACCGCGACGAAGCGGTCGACGTCTCCCGGAGCAGGTCCCTCGAGCGGGCCGTGTCGCGCGCGCACGTGACGCGGAGCTCGACGAAGGGCCTCGACTCCTGCCTCTTTGATTGCGCTGGAGCCATCCGCGTCTGGCGGTGTCGCTCGCTCGAAGTCGCCAACCGGCGAAGTCTCCGTCGGTCGCTGCGCACGGTCCTGCGCTCACCGGGTCGCGCGGAATAGCGCGCGTCACGGCCTCGTTCCGACGCTCGTTCCCCTTCACGAAAGGCCGGCTCATGAATGCTTCGCCGTCGCTGGACGCACGCGTGCTCCAGTTCGCAGGACTTGGTCTGCTCACCCTCGCCGCGGTGTTCGGGTGGCAGGAGCTCGAGCTGCAGGGTGTCTTCATCGCCATTCTCGCCTCGGGCATCGCGACGGCGTTGAGCACCCGCACGCTCGACGGCGCGATGCGTTGGTTCGCACCCTTCGGGCTGTTGGTGACGGCGACGGTGAGCGCGAGTGCGTGGCTCGCCTTCAAGCTCCCGCTGTTGTTGTTGGGCGTGGCGCTGCCGGTGCTGGGCGCGGTGTGGGTGGCGGCGCGGCTGTGGCGCGCGAGAGAGGCCGTCGTGCCCGGGCCGATTCGTGAGCTGCCCCTGCGCGCGCCGGAGTTCCTCACCTGGCAGACGCTCGGGACAGGCCTCATGGCACTCTCGGGAGGCGCGTACTTCCACCTCATGACGATGCAGGTGGACGACCTGGGGCGACGCCTGGTGCTGACGTTCGCGTGGACGCTGCTGGGCCTCGGCTTCGTGATGCTGGGCCGGCGCATGAACGACACCGCGCCCCGGGACGCCGGCTTCGTGGTGGTGGGCGCCGCGGTGCTGAAGGCTGCGCTCTACGACACCACCCACCTCTTCGGAGGCCTGCGCATCGGCGTGCTGGTTGTGGTGGGTGCGCTCCTCTTGCTGGGCTCGCAGGGGCTCAAGCACCTCTCGCGGCCCGAGGCGGAGCCCCGATGACGCTGGCCGCGCTCGTCCTCGCGCAGTGCTTCGTGGTGAACGATGCGTCACCCGGCTGGAAGCAGGTGGCGCTCCCGGCAAGCGCGCCGCACCTCGCCGCGCCAGAGGGGGTGGAGCAGTTCCGAACGACCGACCCCGCCACGCTCACCTACGAGCTCGCCGACACCCTGCGCACCTCGTACCAGTCGGGGCTCGGCCGCCAGACGTTCGAGTTCGGCCTCCCGCGCGACACCAGGACGCTGACGGTGCGCTTTGGACGTGCGCTGGACTCGGCGAAGGTCGACGTCGTGGTCGAGGGGCCGCGCGGTCGCCAGGTGCTCCTCGATGAGCGGCGCGTGTCCGGCGCGGTGCTGGCCCTGTCCGTGCCGCTCCCCGAGGCCAATCGGGCCCTCGTCACCGTGCATACGCACCTGCGCGGCGCGGTGGCGCTCGACTCGGCCACGGTCGAGCGCGCGGTGCGGCCGCAGTCGATGGTCGAGTTCCCGGAGCGGCTCCGGCTCGAGAACTCGCTCTACGTGCTCAGCCGGGGCGAGCCCCTGACGCTGTGTGAGCGCCCCTCGCAACCCATGGTGGTGTCGATGACGGCGCTGCAGACACCAGTGCGCGCCGTGTCGGTGACGCCGGTGCCGTGACGAAGGTGCGGGGGGGGTCGTTCGGGTCTGGTCAGTTCACCACCGGGTGGTCTTGCGCGAAGGCCACTCGGTGCGCGCGAGGAGCGCCGTCTGGCGGGACCGAACGGCCCAGGTGGTGGCGGCCAGGAACACCGCGACGCCCGCGGTGGAGAGCTCCTTCGGCGCGCTCGAGGGGAGGGGCGGCGGCGAAACGGTGGCGGCGTGACGGTCGAGCCCCGCCAGGGCGCGTGGCCGGGTGAATCGACGGCGCAGCTCGTCAGAAGCGGCGCACCTGCGGGTCGCGGTTGTAGTGGAACACCGCGAGGTCGAGCGCCTCGCGGAACTCGTCCTGCCAGGTGATGGGGAGAATGGCCGCGACGGCGAACAGCAGGGCGCCCGCCATCAACGGGACGAAGACGCCGATGACCTGCGGCCTCGAAGGTGACTCTGGCAGCATGGTGGCCAGCGCGAGGGAGGTCGCTCCGCCGACCGCGAAGGCGCCCACGCCTGCGAGCAGGCACACGAGCGACTGGGACTGGAGCGTCTGCGCCCGCTCCGCATGGGTCCGCGCGGCCGGAGCCACCGCCAGCACCTCGAGGTGGTCCTTCCCGGCGAGCGGCGGCGGCAGCTCTCCCTCGAAGCGCAAGAAGCCGTTCGGCGAAGGCTCGCGGTCGTTCGAGAGGTCGACGACCCGCGGGAGGTCGAAGAAGGTCCGTTGCTGTGCGGCGGCCCCCTCGCTGAGGAGCCACACCGTCACCACGAGGAGTCCGGGAACCGTTCGGCGCATGGCCTCCGTCTATCCACCGAGGCCAGAGAGAGCCACTGCCGGTGCACGATGCGAAGTCGGCGCTCCGAGGAAGGCCCTGGCGCCTCGGTCAGTTCAACAACTCGGGCAGCACGAAATAGAGGTCGACGTCACGCTCGCACACCATGCACCGGCCGCGGGCCACGCGCAGGCCCAGGCGCGGCGTCTCACCCAGGGGCTGCACCTTCCCCCCACACGGGCACCGGGCCTGCGCGACGAACGTCTCGATGCGCAGCCCCGACTTCAGGACGATGGGGTTGTCGGCGGACGAGCCAGGCGTGGCGTCCCACACGCGACGGGCGCGGCGCTCGACCCACGCAGCACGCACCTTGCGCGCCGTCCACACGGCGAGGGCGAGCAGCAGCGCGAGGAGCAGCAGGTCCATCAGCGCCTCAGACGAGCGCCAGGCGGTTGGTCCACGCGCGCGAAACGTCGACGGGCGTCTTCACCTGGCCGGTCTCGAGCAACCAGCGCGCGAGCAGCGCGTACGCCTCGGTCGTCATCGACAGGTCGTAGGTGAAGCACGGCAGCGTGGCGGCGAAGAGCTTCGGCCCGAGGGTGTCGTCGGCGCTCGCCTTCGTGTGACGCGCGTAGACCGCCTGCGCCTCGGCGGGGTTCGTCTTGAGGAAGTCGATGCCCCGGCGGAGCACCCGCACCAACGCCGTGAAGGCGGTGCGCTCGGTCTCGAGCAGCTCGGGCCGCGTCATCAAGATGAGCTGGCAGAAGTCGGGAACGCCCCAGTCCTTGAGCGCGAAGAAGTCGGCCGAGAGGCCCCGGTGCGCGGCCTCGACGAGCTC
>JBILEB010000057.1:0-38630 GCA_044352295.1 Myxococcaceae bacterium | reverse complement strand
GCGCAAGCTCTACTTCGAGAACGTTCGGGTCGGCGACGAGCTGCCGGCCATGGCCAAGGCGCCGATCGATCGCGTGCAGCTCGCCCGTTACGCCGCCGCCACCAACGACTACAACCCGCTCAACGTCGACGAGCCCGCCGCGAAGGCCGTGGGCATGCCGTCGGTCGTCGCGCCGTCGACCCTGGGCCTGGGGTTTCTCGGACAGCTCGTCACCGACTGGGCTCGCGGCGGGCAGGTGAAGAAAGCGCAGGCGCGCTTCACCCGCATGTTGTGGCCGACCGACACGCTCGTCTGCAAAGGCCGCGTGAGCGACCGCTGGGGCGAGGGCGGGAAGTACTTCGTCGAGCTCGACGTGTGGGCCGAGAACCAGAAGGGCGAGCTGGTGGTGCGTGGCGCCGTCGTGTTGAAGGTCTTCTATTCGTTCGAGGACGAGACCCGCTTCCGCACCGGGCAGCCGCCGCTCATGGTCTCGGTGCCGCGGCAGTCGATCCTCGCCGCGCCGCCTCCGCCGCCGAAGCCATCCGCCAGCAAGGTCAAAGCGAGCGAGACCGCGAAGGCGCCGAAGGCCGCGAAGGTGGCTTGGGTCAAACCCGCGAAGAAGCCCGTGAAGCCGGCCAAGAAGGCTGCCAAGCCCTCGAGAAAGAAGAAGTAATCAGCGTTATCTCGCGCTGCGTCAAAAAGCGTTGACTTGAGAATCAGCAGACGCGCAGGATGCGCCTCGACGCACAGCGTCGTGGTGACCTGGTCGTTTCCTGGAGCGAGACATGTCGACTGGAATCAACCGCTACCAAGCGGACCTTCGCGAGATGCAGTTCGTGTTGTTCGAGCAGTTCGGCTTCAAGGAGTTCGCTGGGAAAGGTCCCTACGAAGGCTGGGACGAAGAGACGGCGAAGACGATCCTTCAGGAGACGTACCGCTTCGCCCGCGAGGTGCTCGGGCCCCTCAACAGCACCGGCGACCGCGAGGGCTGCAAGGTCGTCGACGGCTCGGTGATCACCCCGAAGGGCTTCAAGGACGCCTGGAAGCAGCTCTTCGAGACGGGCCTCAAGCAGATCTCAGTGCCCAAGGAGTTCGGCGGGCAGGGCGCTCCGTATGCGCTCTATGCGCTGATCGAAGAGATCACCTCGGGCGCGAACACGGCCTTCAACATGTACCCGGGCCTCGCGTGGGGCGCCGCCGAGGTGCTGCACGAGTGCGGCACGGAGCCCCAGAAGAAGACCTACGCCGAGAAGATGTTCAACGGCGCGTGGGGCGGCACCATGTGCCTGTCGGAGCCGCACGCCGGCAGCGACGTGGGCTCGGCCACCACGAAGGCCGTCAAGCAGGCCGACGGGCGGTACAAGCTTTCGGGCACGAAGATCTACATCTCGGGTGGCGACCACGATCTCGCCGAGAACATCGTGCACCTCGTGCTCGCGCGCATCGAAGGCGCTCCGGCTGGCACCAAGGGCCTCTCGCTCTTCATCGTGCCGAAGCGGCGGGTGAACGCCGATGGCTCCGCGGGGCCGCTCAACGACGTCCAGGTCGCCTCCATCGAGCACAAGATGGGCATCAACGGCTCGGCCACCTGCGTGCTGAACTTCGGTGAGAACGCCGAGTGCTTCGGCGAGCTCGTCGGCACCGTCGAGCACCAGGGCATGCCGCAGATGTTCCGCATGATGAACGGCGCGCGCATCGCCGTCGGCATCCAGGGCCTCGCGGTCGCCTCGAGCGCCTACCTGAACGCGCTCGAGTACGCGAAGGACCGCAAGCAGGGCGCGAACTTCAAGCACTGGAAGGATCCGTCGAAGCCGCGCGTGGCGATCATCGAGCATGCCGACGTGCGCCGTATGCTGCTGGAGCTCAAGAGCCACGTGGAGGGTATTCGCGCGCTGGTGATCAAGCTCGCCGCGCACCGCGATCAGGCGATCATCTACCAGGGCAAGGACGACGAGAAGGCGACGTACCACCAGAGCCAGGTCGACCTGCTCACGCCGATCGTCAAGGCCTACGCGAGCGACGAGGCCTTCCGGCTCACCGGCATCGCGCTGCAGGTCTACGGCGGCGCCGGCTTCCTCAAGGACTGGCCCATCGAGCAGTACGTGCGCGACTCGAAGATCTTCTCCATCTACGAGGGCACCAACCACATCCAGGCGATGGATCTCGTCGGTCGCAAGCTGGGCCAGAACGGCGGCGCGAACTTCCAGACGTTCATGAGCGACATCGCGGCCTTCGTCGAGAAGCACAAGGGACACCCGGTGTTCGGCAAGGAAGTCGACGCGCTGGGCACGGCTTCGGAGTCGGTGGTGTCGACCGCCATGGGCTTCATGGGCTGGAGCCAGTCGGAGAAGGTGGCCCTGGTGCCGCTGTCGGCCAACCGCTTCCTGGAGATGATGTCGAAGACCGTGGTGGGCTTCCTGTTGCTCGACGCCGGCGTGAAGGCTGAAGAAGCAGCCGCGAAGCTGCCGGCGGGGCACGCGGACAAGGCGTTCTACGAGGGCAAGCGGTACTCGGCGCTCTTCTACGGCCGCAACGTGCTGCCGCAGGTGAAGCAGCTCGCCGAGCTCGTCACCTTCGAGGACACCAGCCCGATGGACATCAGCGACGCCATGTTCGCCACGAGCTGAAGCCGGCGCCGTCGGGAGGCTCCAAGAGCCGCTCCTGCGTTCTGCGGGGGCGGCTCGTTTCATGTCAGGCTCCACGTCGTGCCGAGGGTTCGCCGGGTGATCGTCGTCGTCGCGTCGGTCCTGGGCCTCGGGTACCTCGCGCTGCTGGCGCTGGTCTTCGTGACGCAGCGCGCGTTGCTCTTTCCGGCTCCGCCCGGAGCCGCGAAGCCCACGGCGCAAAGCCAGCTGGTCGACCTGCCCGAGACGGTGCTCCTCGTGCGTGCGCCGAAGTCGCCCGACGCGCCGTGGGTGCTGCACTTCCATGGCAACGGGGAGCAGCTCGCGGGGACCGAGTGGTTCGCGGAGCAGTGGGGGGCGCGTGGGGTGGGCTTCGTCGCGGTGGAGTACCCGGGGTACGGACTGGCGCGGGAGAAGGGAACGGCGTCAGAGGCATCGATCCGTGCGGCAGCCCAGGCGGCGCAGCGCTACGTGCGCGAGGTGCTCGAGGTTCCGAAAGAGCGGCTCGTGCTCTCGGGCCAGTCCCTCGGCAGCGGTCCAGCCGTGGCGCTGGCCAGCGAGGGCGTGGGCTCGAAGCTGATTCTGTTCACCCCGTACACGTCGTTGCCGGACGTGGGGGCGCGAATGCTGCCGTTCCTGCCGGTGCGGTGGCTCATGCGCGATCGGTTCGATTCGAAGGCGAGGGCGGGGCAGGTCCAGCAGCCGGTGTTGGTGATTCACGGCACGAACGACGAGGTGGTTCCGTTCGAGCTCGGAGAGACGCTCAGTAAGGCGTTCCCCTCGGCGCGGCTGGTGCGCATCGAGGGTGGCCGGCACAACGACGTCAGCGATCGCGGTTTCGTCTGGCGCGAGCTGGAGACGCTCGTCGTTCCACGGTGACTTACTTCGCAGGGCCTTCCCGCACGCCGATCGCCAACTGGGCCAGGCCGGCGGCCTTCGCGGCCTCCATGACCTCGACGACCTTCCCGTGCGGGACGCCCTCGTCGGCCTGGACGATCACCAGCGTGTCGGGGCTCATCGCCTTCGCGTCGGCGAACGCCTTTTTCAGCTCGTCGGCGCTGACGACGTCGCCGCCCACCACGAGCCGCCCGTCCGCGAGGATCGCGACGGAGAGATCGTTCGTCTGCGCCTGCACGTCCGCCGCGCCGCCCTGGGGCAGGTTCACCTTGAGCCCGGCCTTCGCGCCCGTGCCCTGGTTCACGATCACCGAGCTCGTCACCATGAAGATGATCAACAGCACCAGGAAGATGTCGGTGAGCGGGGTGATGTTGATCTCGGCGAACATGCCGTCTTCGGAGGCGGGATCGTCGGAGCTTCCCCCTGGCACCTTGCCCATCGCCATGGCGTGCTCAGCTGCCCCCGGCAGGCGCAGGCGTCGTCGTCACCGGGAGCGGGCCTGACGTCGTGGCCGCGTCCGGAGAAGGCGTCGTCGGCTGGCGGGGTGCTTCGCGCAGCAGCTCGACGAACTCCTCGGCGATCAGCTTGAGCTCGACGTTCAGTCGGCCCAACCGCGCCTGGAACATGTTGAACAACACCACGGCTTCCACGGCGACCACGATGCCGGCGGCGGTCGCCACCAGCGCCTCGGAGATGCCGGTCATCACCGCCGCCGAGCCTCCAGTGCCTCCGGACTCGACGTCGACGCCCAGCTCGCGGAACGACCGCATGATGCCCGCCACCGTGCCGAACAGGCCGACGAAGGGCGTGGTGGCGCCGATGGTGCCGAGGATCCACAGGCCGCGTTTCATCTTGAGGGCCAGTTGCTGCCGCTCCCGATCGACCGCGGCGTCGAGCGGAGGGCCGACCGTCTTTTGCGCGCGCTCGAACCCGGCGCGAAACAGGTCGGCCGACAGGCTGGTGTCTCGATCGGCCGCGGACCGGGCCGCCGCGACGTCTCCGCGAAGGAGGTGCCTGGCGATCGTCTGGCCCAACAGTCGTGCCTTCGACCCCGCGCCCCACAGCGCCAGCATCCGCTCGATGGCGACGCCGAGCGCGAGGATCGACGAGAGGACAATCACCGCCATCGTCAGTCCGCCGAGGCGGAGATAGTGAACCAACTCGTCGAGGCTCATGAATGGACCTTGGTCATAGCGAGCCCTACGCTGACGCGCCATGACGCTGCTCCGGGCGTGCGGCCCGCTCATTCTGGTGGGGCTCTCGGCCTGTCCGAAGCTGCCGCCGCTCGACTACGGCGTGAACGGCCCCGCGCGTGACGCCGCCGACCTGCTCAAGCGCATCGAGGTGGCCGAGACGCAGGTGATCTCGGTGAAAGGCGACGCGAAGCTCGTCATCGACAGCGATCAGGGCAAGGGCTCGGTGTCGCTCTTCGTGGCGGTGCTGCACCCGGCACGGCTGCACATCGAGCAGCTCGACTTCTTCGGCCGGCCCGAAGGCGTGCTGGTCACCGACGGCGAGCAATTCGGGTTCTACGACGGCAAGGAGCGGAAGTACTTCCGCGGACCGGCGTCTCCGCAGAACCTGGCGCGGTTCCTGCCCATCGCGCTGCCGCCGCGCGAGCTTGCCTCCCTCATGCTCGGCCGCGTGCCCCGATTGCAGGCCGAGTCGTCGACGATGTCGGTGGATGAGGCCTCGCGGAGCTACCAGCTCACGCTCCGTCGAGGCCCCATCACGCAGCGCCTCAACGTCTCGACCGGCACCCATCGGATCACCCGCTCGCGCGTCGAAGGGGCCGACCTGTACGCGGTCGATTCCGACGAGCTGACCAGCTTCGGCGCAGCCACCTTGCCCAGACGAATCGTCCTCGAAGCGCCGCGCGCGAAGCTCACCGTCGAGCTCCTCTACAAGGACATCACCGTCAACGAGCCCCCTGAGTTGACCCTCTTCGAGCTCGAGCCTCCTGAAGGCGTGCCCACCGTCGAGGTGCAGGCGAACGGGCAGGCAGTCGTTCCAGTCCCGTGAGTGATCGCATGCGCGTGCGCGTCGTCACAGCGCTGCTGCTGGCTCTCTTCGCTGGATGTCGAGGCTGCGCGCGCAGCGCTTCGGCGGTGGACGCTGGGGCCATGGCGATCGTCGCGCCGAACGAGTGGCGGGAAGGTCGCCTCCCGACGGAGACGGGGACGCCGCGTGATGGCGGAACCCTCGTGGTGCGCCTCGCGGTCGAGCCCAGGGGCTTCTCGCGCATCGACGACGCGCAGGCCGAGGGGACGATGGTGCGGGCGATCACTGGCACCGTCTACGAGACGCTCGGTCGGGTCGATCCGGAGCACCCCGAAGGACCGCTCCGGCCGTGGCTCGCGACCGGGTGGAAGGGCGTCGAGACACTCAGCATCACGTTGAACCCGAACGCCCGGTTTCACGACGGCACCCCGTGCACCGCTGCGGATCTCAAGGCCGTGATCGACGTCATCCTCGACGAGAAGAACCCGACCGTGGCCATGCGCTCGGCCTTGGGCCCCATCGAGCGCGTCGAGGCACCGTCGGCCGACACGCTGGTCGTCCGGTGGAAGCAGTACTCCCCGTTCTTCCACCGCGCGCTGCTCGGCGCCGTCCCTGCGATGCCGGCCGCCTCGCTCGAGGGAGACTTCGATCGCCTCGCCATTCACGCCGCGCCGCTGGGGACCGGCCCGTTCCGGTTCGAGCGCTTCGTTCCTGGAGCCCGGCTCGAGCTCGTTCGTCATGATGACGCTCGCGGGCGGCGCGCCTTCCTCGACCGGCTGGTGTTCGAGTTCGTGAAGGACGATCTGATCGCGACGCAGCGCTGGGAGAAGGGCGACTTCGACGTGATGACCCGCCTCTCACCGAGCGTCTGGCGCTCGGTCGACGAGGCGGCGTGGGCCTTCGGCGGCTACCACCGGGTCCGCTTCGAAGAGAACGCCTACGCCGTGATCGCCTGGAACCTCGAGCGCCCAACCCTTCGCGACGTGAAGGTCCGCAAGGCGCTCGCCATGCTCTACCCGGCGGACCTCGTTTCCCGCACCGTCGAGCTCGGCCTCGAGACGCGCACCAGCTGTCCCTTCCTTCGAACGTCCGGCAGTTGTCACCTCACCGTCTCGCCACTGCCGTTCGATCCCTCGGGCGCAAGCGCCCTGCTCGACGAGGCGGGATGGACCGACGCCGACGGGGATGGCGTTCGCGAGAAAGACGGTCAGCCCCTCTCGATCGGCTTCTTGCTGGTGACCCAGTCGCAGCGGCAGTCGAAGCTGCTTCCGCTCTACCAGGAGGCCCTTTCGAAGGCCGGCGTGCGGCTCGTGCTGGAGCCCGTCGATCAGAGCCAGGTGATCGCGCGACTGCGCACGCACGACTTCGACGCCGCGGCGCTCGCATGGTCGAGCCCGGACGCGGTGTCGGATCAGTACGAGCTCTTCCACTCGTCGCAGCGTGACGGCGGGAAGAACTACGTGGGCCTGAAGGATGACGCGATCGACTTCGTCCTCGAGGCGATCCGCCGCGAACCGGATCCGCTCGAACGTCCGCCCCTCGAGCGTCAGTTGCACAAGCTCCTGCACGAGCGACAGCCGGTCTTGTTCCTCACGACTCGTCCGGTGCTCGACGCGATGAAGCGCCGGGTGCATGGGTTGGTCCCGACGGTGGCGGGCTCTGACTTTTCTCGCGTGTGGGTCGAACCCTGATGCGACGCCTCGTCCTCACCCGCGTGGGTTGGATGCTGCCGACCTTCGTGGTGATCACCGCGCTCACCTTCGGTATGGCCCACCTGGCGCCTGGCGATCCGCTGCAGGTGTCGGAAGAGGGGACGATCACGCCACAGGCGCTCGACGCGGCCCGGCGCGAGCTCGACCTCGATCGACCGCTCGTCGGGCGCTACTTCACGTGGCTTTCGCGGGCGGTCCGGGGCGATCTCGGCCACAGCGCGGTCGATCGGACGCCGGTGCGCCAGAAGATCGGCGAAGCGCTCCCGCGCACGGTGCTCGTGTCGGGTCTGGCCTTGGTGCTCGCGTGTGTGCTCTCGGTGGTGCTCGGGGTCGCCCTGGCGTCTCGTTCTGAGGCCGTGTGGGCGCGCGGCGTCTCGGCGTCGCTGGCCCTCGCATCCGGGGTTCCGTCGTTCTGGATCGCCGTGCTCGCGCTCCTGGTCTTCGCGACGCCTCGCGGGATCGAGCTGTTCCCCTTGCAAGGGCTCGACAGCCCGGCGCACGTCGTCCTTCCCGTGGTGTGTCTCGCGTGGCCGACGGTGGCGATGCTCACCCGCTACGTCCGCGCCGGCGTCGCCTCGGCGCTTGAGCAGGACTTCGTCCGCGCCGCCCGCGCGCGGGGCCTCGACGAGCGTCGGGTGCTGACCCGGCACGCGCTGCCCAACGCGCTGGTGCCCCTGGTGACGGTCGTGGGCCTGCACCTGCCGCACGTCTTCGCGGGCAGCGTGGTGATCGAACGGGTCTTCGGGATCCAGGGAATGGGGCTGCTCGCCTGGGACGCCATCGGCACGCGCGACTACCCGGTGGTGATGGGCGTGGCGACGGTGATGGCGGCGGTCACGGTACTCTCGATGCTGGCGACCGATCTCGTCGCGATGGCGCTCGACCCACGGCTCGCCGCGAGGGCCCATTCATGACCCGGCTGGGCGTCGCGGTGCTGGTCGGGTGGCTGACGCTGGCGCTCACGGCCGATCTCCTCGCGTCCGAGCTCCCCCTCGCGGTTCGCGTCGACGCCCAGACCTTCGTCGTCCCCGCGCTCACTCGCCCGAAGGCCCTTCAGCACGAGACGCACACCTCGCTCGCCCCCCGCGCGGAATGGATGCTCTCGGCCCCGATCCCGTTCGGTCCCTTGCAGACCGTGGCGACGACCGGCATCCAGCGTGAGGGCGCGCCGCCGTGGAGCCCCGATGAACGGCACTGGCTCGGCACCGACGAGATCGGCCGGGACGTGCTCTCGCGCCTCATCCATGGCGCCCGGGTGACCCTGCTGGTCGCGCTCGGGGTGGTGAGCCTCTCGACCCTGCTCGGGGTCGTCCTCGGGGCGCTGGCCGGCTTGAAGGGCGGGGTGGTCGATCTCGTGATCTCGAGGCTGATCGAGATCGCCTCGACGTTTCCAACCGTGTTCTTTCTGATCGTCATCGTCGCCGCCCTGCGCGCGCCGTCCCTCGTCGCCGTCGTCCTCGTCCTGGGCGCCACCCGGTGGATCGAAGCCGCCCGACTGATGCGCGCCGAGGTGCAGCGCCTGGACTCCCTCGACTTCGTGATGGCGGCCCGGGCGCTCGGCGCCTCGGAGCTGAGGATCCTCGTGGTCCACCTGGTGCCAAACGCGTTACGGCCGGTGATCGTGTCCGCGACCTTCGCGGTGGGAGGCGCGGTGCTCCTCGAATCCGCCCTGTCGTTCCTCGGGCTCTCGGCTGAACCTCCCGCCCCGACGTGGGGCGATCTCCTCCTGCAGGCGCATCGCACCCTGGTGCACCCCGGCGCCTGGTGGTTGGCGCTGTTCCCGGGCCTGGCCATCGCTTCGGTGGTGTTGGCGACGCAGGCGGTCGGGGCGGGCCTCCAGCGAAGATTCGACGGGCGCATCTGAGCGGCTAGACTCCTGTCTGCACATGCCTTCGATTCGTCTGGGCGACCTGCTCGTCAAAGCAAAAGTCGTGTCCGAGAGCCAGCTCAAGGGGGCGCTCGCGGAACAGCAGAAGTGGGGCGGCAAGCTCGGAGAGATCCTCGTGCGCATGAACCTCGTCACCGAGGACATGCTGGTGAAGGCGCTCTCGAAGCAGCTCAACGTGCAGGCGGTGAACCTCGAGGCGGTGCAGGGCGTTCCAGCCCACGTGCGCTCGAAGATCCCCGAAGACATCGCCCGCGACTTGACCGCGATTCCGCTGCAGCTGCGCGACGAGGGCAAGACGCTCGTCGTGGCGATGGCCGACCCGCAAAACCTCAAGCACCTCGACACCTTGCGCTCGGTCTCGCGCTGCAAGGTGTTGCCGCAGATCGCCGGCCGGCAGGCGATCGCCCGGGCCTTCGGTCGCTTCTACGACGACGCCGGCCAGGTGGACGACGTCGAGGGGAGCTTCAAGCTCGTCGACTCGCAGGGCCACACGATCATCAAGAACGCCGAGGACATCGCCAACAAGCGCAAGGCGACGAACGAGGCCATCCCCGCACAGCGCACCGCGTCGCTGGCTGACGTACCGGCGGCGGCGCCTGGTCCGACGTCGCTGTCTGGCAAGACCCCGGCGGAGACGCTCAAGGCGATCGAAGAGGCCCAGCGCAAGGAGGTCGGCGCGCTCAAGGCGATGGTGGAGCTCCTGATCGAAAAGGGTGTCTTCACCAAGGATGAGTACCTGGCGAAGGTCAAGCGCTGAGGGGCGATGCGGAAGAAGCTCGGAGAGATCCTCGTCGCGTCGGGGGTGGTGACCCAGTCAGACCTCGACGTCGCGTTGGGCGATCAGACCGCAGGGGAGCCCTCTCGCGTCGGCGATCTGCTGGTCGCGCTCGGGAAGATCACCCCGGTGCAGCTCGCGCGCGCGCTGTCGCTCCAGCACGCGATTCCGTTCATTCAGCTCCCGCCGGTGCCGACCGACGTCCTCAAGGTCATCCCCATCGAGTTCCAGCACCAGCATCGCCTGGTGCCGTTCCGGGTGACGGGTGAAGCGATCTCCGTCGCCGTCGCGGACCCGTCGAACATCGACGCCATCGAAGAGCTTCGCGGGCAGCTCAACAAGAAGGTGAACCGGTACGTCGCGGCGGCCGACGAGATCGACGCGATCCACGCGGGTGCCATGGGGGTCGCGTCGCTCGACATGCCCAGCATCGCGCCGGCGGTGGCTCCGGTGCGTCGTGGTCCGTCCGCACAGGAGCTCTTCGGCTCCCTCGACCTCGACGCCTCGTCGCCGTCTTCCCTGGGCGACGAGCTCTTCTCGGGCATCGATCTGCCGCCGCCGAACGTGGCCGATCTCCCGCCGCCCCCGCCCATCGCGCCGGTTGCGAAGTGGTCCCGCCGGCAGGAGGAAGAGGAGCCGGAGTTCTTCGAGGCGACGCCGGTCGCGAAACCTGCCGTCGCGCCGCCGCCCCCACCTTCGAGCTTCGAGTTCGATGGCGTGCCGATCGAGAACGCCGCGGAGGGCCTCACCTCGTCGTCGACTAGCGTATTCGATCTCACCAGCGCGATCGACGAGGATACCGCGCCAACCCCGTCGGAGCCGTCGGGATCGTTCGACGTGGCGCTGACGGACTCTGGAGACTTTGGCGCGGCCCCCGCAGCACCACCGCCACCGCCCCCAGCGAGCGTCGAGGCCGTGGAGCCGTTCGAATTCCCCTTCACCGACTCCGGGAACTTCGCCTCGGCCGCGCCAGTGTCGGAGCCCTCGGGCTCATTCGAGTTGGTGTTGCCGGAGTTCGCGCCCGCCGAAGAGGCGGCGCCCTTCAACTTCGCCCCGCCTCCACCGCCTGCCGCGGAGTCGTCGGGCTCGTTCGAGATCGCGCTCACCGAGAGCCCAGGTGACTTCGGCGCGGCGCCTTCCGCCGGCGACGACTTCTTCGCGGTCGCTCCCTCGCCAGCGGTCCCCGCGTCCGAACCGGCAGGGCTGGGCTCGGGCGCATTCTCGACCGATGAGGAGGAGCCGCTGTCACTTGAAGAACTTCCACCCGAGCCCGAGCCGCTGGGTGACGTGTTCTTCGAAGAAGTGCCTGCAATCGCGTCGGAGGCGGTCGAGGTCGATCTGGAAGCCGCTCGCCCGTCGGCGCCTCCCCCTCACTTTGACTTCCCACGGCCGCGCCCCGCTGCGACTCCCCTGGAACAGGCGGCCCCTGCCGTGCCAGGGCAGTTCCCGGAGCTCGAGGCCGCCCCGCCAGAGCCTCAGGCGCTGCCTACCTCGTCGATGCCCTCCTGGCTGGACGCCGACGCACCTGTGCCCACCCAGCCTCCGGCGTCCGGCTTCGTCCTGACGCCAGGGGAATGGACCGGCCGCCTCGACGACGTGCCGCCCTCGCGGCTGATGGTCGGCGCCGTGAAGGCGTTGGTGACGAAAGGGCTCCTCACCGAGGCCGAGATCCTCGAGGCCCTCGGCAAGAAGTCGTGACCTCTTCGGCGCCTCTGCTCGAGGTGGAGGCGCTCGAGGTGCGCAGCGCGCAGGGGCCGATCGTCGAAGGGCTGTCCCTGACACTTCGTTCCGGCCGCGTGCACGCGTTGGTGGGCGAGTCCGGGAGTGGGAAGACCGTCTCGTGCCTGGCGCTGCTCCAGGTGTTGCCGGCAGGGCTCTCGGCGACCGCCGCCCGGTTCCTTGTGCAAGGCGTGCCCGTGGCGTTCGGGAGCCCAGCGCATCGGGAACTCCGAGGGCGGACCGTCTCGATGATGGTGCAGGACTCGTCAGCGTCGCTCGACCCGGTGATGCGAGTCGGCCGACAGCTCGACGAGGTGCTCCAGGACGTCGCAGGGGTCTCGCCGCGTGACCGCTCGACCCGACGCGAGGCGGTGCTTCGGGAGGTCGGGTTTCCCGAGCCCGCGTGGGTGGCATCGCGCTTTGCGCACGAACTGTCCGGCGGCATGCGGCAACGCGTGTCACTCGCCCTCAGCCTCGCCGCCGCGCCGAAGGTGCTGATCGCCGACGAGCCCACCACCGCGCTCGATGCGTCGCTCCGGGGCGGCGTGCTGGCGCTCCTTCGCGAGCTGGCGCGCGAACGCGGGCTGGCGGTGGTGATGATCACGCATGATCTCGACGCCGCGGAGGCCATCGCGGACGACGTGACGGTGCTCTATGCGGGGCGCGTCGCGGAGACGGGCGTCGCGGCGTCGTGTTTCGCGCAGCCGAGACATCCCTACACGGCCGGGCTCCTCGCCGCGCGGCCGAAAGGCCGAACGCCGCCCGTGCCCATTCCCGGGAGCCTCCCCCCGCTCTCCGAGCGCCGCGCGGGCTGCCGCTTCGCGCCCAGGTGTGCGCGCGCGACGGCGCAGTGTGATCTCGAGCCGCCGCTCGACGGTGGCGTGGCGTGCGTGCACCCGCTGGAGCGGTCGCCGTGACGCTGCTCACGGTCGAGCACCTCTGGGTTCGCTATCCTCGAGCGACCGTCGACGTCGTGCGCGACGTGTCGCTCTCCGTGCAGCCGGGCGAGGTGCTCGGGATCATCGGCGAGAGCGGGTCGGGCAAGTCGACGCTGCTCCGCGCGTGGCTGGGGCTTTTGCCCGCACGATCGGGCGAGGTCCGATGGGACGGGGAGGCGCTCGGGTCGTCGTCGCCGAAGGCGCTCCGAGCGCGACGCAAGCTGGTGCAGCCCGTGTTTCAGGATCCAGGGGCGGCGCTCGACCCGCGCTTGTCGATCCGCGCGACCCTCGCGGAGCCCTTTCGGATCCACGACGAAAAGGTCACCGACGTCGGACTGGAGCGCTTGCTGGCCGAGGTGCAGTTGCCAGGCGAGCTGTTGTCGCAGCGGCCATCCACGCTCTCGGCCGGTCAGCGTCAGCGGGTCGCCATCGCGCGTGCGCTGGCCCTCTCGCCCCGAGCACTGCTGTTGGATGAGCCGGTGAGCGCGCTCGACGTCTCGGTGCAGGCGCAGCTCCTCTCGCTCCTTGATGCGCTGCGCGCCGCGCGCGGGCTGGCGATGGTGCTCGTCTCACACGATCTGGCGGTGGTTCGAACGCTGGCGACGAGCGTCGCCGTGCTGTTCGCCGGACGCGTCGTCGAGCGCGGCCCTGCAGAGACGGTGTTGACTGCGCCCCGGCACCCATACACCAGACAGCTCGTCGCAGCGGCGGTGAGGCGCGAACTCGAAGCGCCCATCGCCCTGGAACCAGGCTGTGCGTTTCGCAGCCGCTGTTCGCTCGCCCAGGCCTCGTGCAGCGCCACGCCCGAGCTGGTGGGTGACGCCCACGCCTGGGCTTGTCCCGTGGTGAAGTGAGCGCCTCGTGTTCTGGCTGAGCCACCACTTCCCGGACGAGTACCACCGCTGCTACCGCCTGGGACCGTTCCACGTTTGTGCGCGTTGTCTGGGCGTGTATCCCGTCCTCTTCGGCGCGTTCGTCCTCCAGGTCGTGCTTCGAGCGCCGCTCGAGCTTCCCTGGGAGGTGCCCGTCGGCCTCGTCCTGACCGTTCCGGCGACCCTCGACTGGGCGGTGGGTCGCTTCCGCCCCGAGCGCTTCTCGAACGCCTGGCGCACCGTGACGGGCCTGTTGTTGGGACTGGCGCTGGCCCGCAGCCTGTTCGTTCACGTCCAGCGGCCGTTTCCGGTGCTGCTGCTGGCGCAATCAGCGCTGGTGACAGCGGTCGCACTGCCTGTCATTCTCGTGACTTACCGGCGAACGCGTCGTGGGTAGATCACCTGAGCGCCCTGGTCGTTGAAGTCGGGGCGACACAACGAGGACACGGTTGGGACCGCAGACTGCCGACGAGCAATTGATGCTCGCGTTCAAGTCGGGGGATGCCCGGGCGTTTGGCACGCTCGTGGCCCGGCATCGGCAGCCGGTCTTCAACTTCATCCTGCGTTATGTCGGTCATCGGCAAAGGGCCGAGGACCTGCTGCAGGAGACGTGGCTCAAAGTGGTGCGAAGCAGCAGCGAATGGGAGCCCAAAGCCCGGTTCACCACCTGGGTGTACACGATCGCGAGGAACCTCTGCGTGGACAGCGCGCGCAAAGAAGCCTTCAGGGCCACTGACTCCCTCGACGCTCCAGCGTCGGCGGACGAGGGCGCTGAGGGCCGCTCGAAAGGCGAGCTGGTCGCCGACGAGCTGGTGCAGGCGCCCGATCGCGCCGCGCACAACGTTCGGCTGCGTCCCCTGCTCGAGCGGGCCATCGCGAGCTTGCCGGCGGAGCAGCGCGAGGTGTTCCTGCTGCGGGAGTACCAGGGCATTGGCTTCAAGGAGATCGCCGAGGTCACCGGGGTCAACGAGAACACGGTGAAGAGCCGCATGCGGTACGCGCTCGAAGGGCTGAGGAAGAAGCTGGCGGAGTGGGGAGTCGATGGCGAGGCGATGGCAGAGGCCTCGAGAACGGTGGTGGGCTGACGATGAACCCGGGTGTGCACCAGAACGAGGACACGCTCCTCGACTACGCGTACGGCGAGCTGCCGGCCCACGAGGCCGCAGCCATCGACGCGCACGTGCGCACCTGTGCGAAGTGCAGCCAGACGCTCGCGCAGATTCGTGGGGTGCGCAGTGTCTTCGCCCCGTTGCCGATGGAGGCCGCGCCCGAGGCGGGCCTCGAGTCCCTCCTCGCCTATGCCGAGCAACACGCCCACCGGACGAAGGCTCCGAAGCAGGCGGTGTGGCGCCGGTGGATCTTCGCGCTCTCGTCCGCCGCGGCGCTGGTGGTGGTGGGCGTGGTGGCGACGCGCGCGATCGAAGAGGCGCCCCAGTCGCCCGCCGACGTGCTGGAGCGCAACGCGAAGGAAGCCGCGGCCGAGCAGCGGGCGAAGGAGACCCGGCAGGTGGTCGCCGCCGTGCCCCAGGCCTCGCCCGCAGAGGCCCTGGACGCGCCCAGGGCGCCGGTCCCTCAAGCGGCGGCCGGTGGGAAGCTCGAAGAAGGGACGGACGAGTACGTCGGCGACAAGAAGGTGAGCGGCGCGTTGGCCCAGAAGGCCAGGAAGAACATGCCTCTCACCACCGCGCCCGCGACGAAAACCGCGGCGGCCGAGAAGACCGCTGACAAGGCAGAGGGCGACGTCAACACGGCCGAAGCGAACGCGTACAGGGGTGGCGCGCGCCAGTCGGAGTCCAAGCGCGGCCTCAACTCGGTGTGGAAGGAAGACAGCAACGCGGTCGGCTCCAGGCTGCAGGACTTCTCCAACTCGGGCAGTGGCCTCGGTCGGCAGGAGCGTGAAGCCGTCCCCAAGCCGGAGCCCGCGAAGGATCGCCTCTCGAACCTCGACGATGCGCTCAGCGATGGCACCTCGGCACGGCAGTCCGCGTTCGGTGGCACGGCTTCTTCACCCGGGTTCGGCGTCGCGACCGGCAGCACGGCCCCGGCGCAGGAGCCTCCTGCCCCGCGACCGGCGCCGCCGCCGCCGGCCCCCGTCGTGGTGCAGCCCAGCGCGCCGGCCGTGAAAGATGCCGTCGTCCAGTCCGCACCGGCGAAGAAGGCCAAGTCGAGCTACGGCTTGCCGATGCCCCAGCGGAGCGCGCCCAGCGCCGATCGTGACGAGGTGATGGCCGACTCGGAATCGTCGGCGACGTCGGAGCGTCAACGCCGGGTGCAGGAGGTCGAAGCTGCGAAGGCGCTCCTCGAGCAGGCGCGGCGGCTGGCGTCGGCGGGCGATCGCGCCGGTGAGGTGAAAGCGTCACTCGAAGCGCTCAACGCCGGCGCGTCGGGCTACGAGCGCGTCGAGGCCCTCAAGCGGGTCTGCGATGGGTATGAGGCGATGGGCAGCTTCGATCGCGCCGAGCCCTTCTGCGCGCGGCTCCTCTCCGAGTTCCCCGGCACCGCCGCGGCCCAGCAGATCGTCAGCCGGCGTCGCGCGGTCGAGGAGAACGCCAAGAAGGCCCCCGCGAAGACCGCACCTGCCGCCGTCGACCAGGCGGCACCCACCAGCGTGAAGTAGCCGACGGTCGGGCTGTGGGACGTGAGCCGACATTGGCCCCTGTCTCTTTCTTGTCCTTTGACACCCGTGATCTGCGGTCGCTAGCATCGAAGGAGCGTTTCCCCGCGAAAATCCACTCGAAGACCTCCGCTCGGTTCCCCACGGGAGAATTCCCCACATGCTCAAAGGCAAGACCCCGCTCGTCGTCGCGCTCGGCCTCGGTCTGATCGCAGGCGTCATCGCCTACTCGGCCGTGAAGAAGAAAGAGAACGACGTGCGCAAGGGCTGGAACCTCGTGCCCGTCGTCGTCGCGGCCATCGACATCTCCGAAGGCACCGTCGTGACGATGGAGATGGTGAGTCAGCGCTCCATTCCCGAGCAGTTCGTCACCTCGTCCGTCGTCAAGCCCGACTCGGCCTCGTACATCGTGAACCAGAAGGTGCTGGTGCCGCTGCAGGCCGGCGATCCGCTCCTGTGGAGCCAGTTCGAGACGACCCGGGCCGCTGAGCGCCTGTCCACCAAGGTGCAGAAGAAGGCGCGCGCGATCACCATCGACACCAAGGGCGCCAGCTCGGTGGGCGGCTGGGTGCGGCCGAACGATCACGTCGACATCATCGGCACCTTCAAGGACCCCGCGACCGGTGAGCAGGTGGCCGTGACGCTGCTGCAGAACGTGATCGTCCTGGCGACGGGCAAGATCACGGGCACCACGAACATCAACCTCGTCCCCGACAACCAGCGCGAATACAACAGCGTGTCGCTGCTGGTGATCCCCGAGGAGGCCGAGATCCTCGTGCTTGCGCAGGACCTCGGGGCGCTGACCCTCTCACTGCGCAACGAAGACGACATCGACGTGCTCGAGGAGCGCGGCCGCGCGACGATCAACACGCTGCTGTCCGGTGAGCGCACGAAGGTGCTGCAGGCCAAGCGCTTCAACACCATCCAGGTCATCAAAGGCGCGGCGGCGGCCGACGTTCGGGCCGCCGTCCCCGGGGAGTAAGCACCCATGCTCTCCGGCCTCGTCGCCCTCCTCATCACCGGCTCGGTCTTCTTCCTCGCCCTCGTCGTGATGGGCGTGTTGTCGAAGGCCTTCGAGCAGTACCAGGAACGGTACATCGTCAAGTCGATGAACGACCTGTCGGACATGTTCCTGTTCATCGACCCGCGCCAGATGCTGGTGCTCAACGTGGCGTCGATGGCGCTGCTGGGGCTGTTCTCGTACTTCGTCATCAACCCCCTGGTGTGCATCGGGGCGACGATCTTCGGCTTCTTCCTGCCGATGCTGCTCGTGAAGCACTACCGCCAGAAGCGCATCAAGAAGTTCAACCACCAGCTCGTCGACGCGCTCCAGGCGATGGCGAATGCGTTCAAGGCCGGCCTCACGTTCCAGCAGGCCACCGAGCAGATCGCGAAGGACTCGTACCCGCCGCTCCAGCAGGAGTTCGGGCTCTTCACCAAAGAGGTGAAGCTCGGCGTACCGATGGAAGAGGCGCTCAACAACATGGCTCGCCGCGTCGGCTCGGACGACATGGATCTGGTGGCGGTGTCGACCAACATCTCCCGTCAGCTCGGCGGCAACATGGCCGAGATGTTCGAGACGCTGTCGGGCACCATTCGTGAGCGCTTCCGTCTCGAGGGCAAGATCGAGGCGCTCGTCGCGCAGGGCAAGCTGCAGGGCTGGGTGGTGTCGGCGATGCCGCTCATCCTCGGGGTGGTGCTCAACTACATGCGCCCCGACCTCATGCAGCCGATGCTCGACCACTGGTTCGGCTACGTGCTCGTCGCGGCGATCATCCTGATGGAGATCCTCGGGGTCATCATCATCCGCCGCATCACCAACATCGACATCTGAGGCGCCGATGGATCCGTTGACGACGAGCTTGATGGTGCTCACGGCGATGCTGACGGTCGCCGCCGTGGCGCTGTTCGCGATGGGCCTGTATTCGAACCTGCTTGAGCAGTTCGTGATCGAGGTGCAGGAGGAGTCGACCGGTGGCGTGCAGGGCGCTGGCGCGGTGGCGGTGCGCAAGCTCGGCACCATGAATCGGCGCTTCATGTGGCCCGGCTACGAAGCGGGCATGGGGCGCAAGCTCATCAAGGGCGGCGAAGCGAGCAACTGGAAGCCCGAAGACATCATGGCCTTCCAGGAGATCGGGCTCGTGGTCGGCGTCGTGTTCGGGCTGATCGTCGCGAACTTCTTCAACATCAACCTGCTCTGGGCGCTGGTCGGCGCGCTGATCGGGATTTTCTACCCGATCATCTGGATCAACGACAAAGTCACCAAGCGCCACCTGGCCATCAGCCGGGCGCTCCCGTTCAACCTCGACCTGCTCACGCTGTCGGTCGAGGCCGGCCTCGACTTCACCGCCGCCCTCGCGAAGGTGGTCGAGAAGGGCAAGACCGGCCCGCTGCGCGATGAGCTCAACCTCGTCCTCAAGCAGCTCAAGATGGGCAAGACGCGCGAAGAGGCGCTGAAGTCGATGATCCTCCGCGTCGACCTCCCGGCGCTCACCCAGTTCGTCACCGCACTCATCCAGGCGGACAAGATGGGCACCAGCCTCGGCAAGGTGCTGCGCATTCAATCGACGCAGCTGCGCATCGAGCGCACCCAGCGGGCCGAGAAGCTCGCCAACGAGGCGCCGGTGAAGATGCTGTTTCCGTTGATCGCCTGCATCTTCCCGACGGTGTTCATGGTGCTCTTCGGGCCCATCGTCTTCGCCTTCGTGTTCAACAATGCGGCAGGCGCCTAGGAGCCGTTCGTCGATGCCACCCCCGTCGAGAAACCAACCCCCGCGCGCCCGTTCAGCCACCGGTCAGGCCGCGGCGCGCCCCCGAAGGACCGGGGTGGCGCCCGCGGTGAGGCCTGCTGCGAAGCTGGTGTGCTCGGCCGGACCTGCCTCGGGCCAGGAGTTCCCGCTCTCGGGTGACGAGGTGACGATTGGTCGCGCCGCCGATGCGACCGTCTCGGTGCCGGACACCTCCGTCAGCCGCAAGCACGCGCTGCTGCGCAAGACCGAGGAAGGCTGGGCCATCTCGGATCTCGGCTCCGGCAACGGCACCATCGTGAACGGCGAGCAGGTGCCCGAAGAACAGCCGCTCGCCAACGACGACGTCATCACCCTGGGCGACAGCGAGTTCCAGTACGTCGACGGCTCGGGCGGAGGGGCCGCGGCCAGCGCGCTCGCACCGTCTCCCCGACGCGCCCCCGTGCGCACCAGCCGGACCGGCGGCGGCTCGAGCACCGGACGGCCCCGCACGGCCCGCGCCTCGCGCCTCGACGAGGATCCCGCCGTTGCTGCGAAGAAGCGCCGCAAGCTCTTCATCCTCGTCGGCACCACCCTGTGCGTGGTGATGGCCCTGGGCGTCGGGTTCAAGGCCATCGACAACAAGAACAAGAAGGCCGCCGCGGTGAAGACCGCCCTCATCAAGGAGAAGCGCGACGAGCTGCTTGGCGCCTTCCAGGCGGCCAAGGGCCTCATCAAGGAAGCCCGATTCGACGAGGCGCGCCAGCAGCTCGAGGCGATCATCGCCGAGGACGAGCAGGCGACGGTGCTCCGTGGCGACGAGAAGAAGTCGATCGCCACCTACCTCGAGACCGCCAACCGCGAGGTGCCCAACGAGACGTTCCTCCAGGACGCTGGCAAGGCGCTCACCGACGATCACCTCGGTCAGGCCGCGGCGCTCCTCGGGAAGGTGAAGACGTCGATTCCCTCGACCGAGAAGCGCCTCGAGACGCTGAAGGCCACGCTGGAGACGAAGCTGGGCGAGAAGGTGATGGAGGCGCGCAAGAAGCTCTCGTCGGGCCCGAAGGATCTCGCGCTCATGGAGCAGGTGAAGACCATGGCCGAGGACGTGCTGGCCGCACGACCGGAAGATCGTGACGCGCCCGAGATCAAGAAGCAGGCAGAAGACAACATCGCCCGCATCAAGAACCCCAACCTCCCGCCGCCGATCCCCGAGACGCCGCACCTCGAGGTGATGAATCGCTTCCGCAACGGCGACCAGTCGGGTGCTGTCTCGCTCGCCCAGGCCTGCGCTGCCAAGAGCGCGCAGTGTCGCTCGCTCGAGGGCCAGCTCCGGGACTTCGACTCGAAGTTCAAGGGCCTCGATGGCCTGGCGGCCGCCGAGCTCTGGGCCCTCTACCAACTCGACAAGAAGATCGCGGGAGGCCAGTCGAGCGATCTCTCCAAGCCCATCAAGACGAAGGTGGCGTCGGTCTTCATGCTCGAGGCCTCCAAGGCGAAGACCGTCGGTGACTGGGTTCGCGCCATCGGCAACGCCCGCAAGGTGCTCGAGGTGGACGCCCAACACCCGGCGGCCAACGCCATCATCCAGGAAGCGCGCCAGAAGGCGAACGACATCTACCTTCGCGGCTACCAGCTGAAGGAGACGAGCCCGGACGAGGCGGCGAAGCTCTTCAAGGAAGTGCTCCTGATGACGCCCGACGACGATACCGTGCATCAGAAGGCCAAGTCGCGTCTCGAAGAGCTGCAGCGGCAATGAAGCAGGCCGATCTCTTCGGCGGAGCCGGACCCGAGAAAGCTGATCCGGCGCCGAAAGCGAAGGAGGCCGAGCGGGCCTCTCGCGCCGCCGTGGAGCGCGACATTCCCCTCCCTGACGCGCTCGAGGCGCTGCCGCACGAGGTGGCGGCTCCAGTCGAGGCCGTGCCCGCGTGGCGTCGCGGAAAGGAGGCGCCGACCCGACGGGTGCTGTCCGTCTCGGAGCTCACCTTCCAGCTCAAGGAGTCCCTCGAGCCGAAGTTCGCGCGCGTCTTCGTGCGTGGCGAGGTGACGGGGTTTCGCGGGCCGAACACGCGCGGGCACCTGTACTTCGCCATCAAGGACGCCGGCGCGCAGCTCGACGTGCGCATCTGGCAGTCGATGGCGCGGACGCTCAAGTTCCAGCTGCGCGATGGGCTGTCGCTCATCATCGAGGGCGGCCTCAACGTCTACGAGGTCCAGGGGCGGTACAGCCTCATCGCCCAGCGGGTCGAGCCCGAGGGCGTCGGGGCCATGGCGCTGGCCTTCGAGCAGCTCAAGGCGAAGCTGACGAAGGAGGGGCTGCTGGGCGAGGGACGGACGAAGCCCCGACGGGCGCTCCCAACCGTGCCGCGGCGGATCGGCGTGGTGACGAGCGCGTCGGGGGCCGCCTGGCGCGACTTCGTCAAGGTGCTGCATCGGCGTCATCCTCGCCTCTCGGTGTTGCTCTGTGATGCGCGGGTGCAGGGGGAAGACGCGCCGGTGGAGATCGCGCGGGCCCTGCGCTGGCTCTCCCGCACCGACGTGGACGTGATCGTCGTCACCCGGGGCGGCGGCTCCGTGGAGGATCTGTGGACCTTCAACGAGGAGCGCGTGGTGCGCGCGATCTTCGCGAGTCCCGTACCTGTCGTCTCGGCGGTGGGCCACGAGATCGATGTCACCCTGTCGGACCTGGTGGCCGATCACCGCGCCTCGACGCCGAGCGCTGCCGCCGAGCTGGTCGCGCCCGTCGTGTCCGAGCTGGAGCACCGGCTCGAGGTGATGGCGCGTCGGCTCGAAGGGGCAGCGACGCGACGCGTGCTCGAAGGTCGGCATCGGTTGCAGTCGGTTCGGGTGGCCCTGGGGGATCCCCGGCGACAGCTCACGAGTCGACGGCTCCGACTGGCCGAGCTTGGCGAGAGCCTCAGGCGGGGTGTCGAGCGACCGCTGCGGCGTCGACAGAAGACCCTCGCCGAGCTCGACGTTCGACTGACCCGGGTCCGCCCGCAGGCGCAGCTGGCGACCCAGAAGGACCGCCTGTCGGCCCTGTCTGCGCGTGCCCGGGCGGCCATCACCCGACAGCAGCGGCAATCCCGTAACGAGCTGCATCGGCTGCGGGTGTCGCTGGAGCGCCTGTCTCCACGACCGCGGCTTCAGGACGGGCGGCGACAGGTTTCGCATCTCGAGGCGAGGCTCCCGCTGGCCATGCGTCGACGGCTCGAGCGCGAGCGGGCGGTTCTTTCCGCGCTCGTGGGACGCCTCGAGGCGCTCAGCCCACTGTCGGTGTTGTCCCGTGGGTACGCGCTGGTGCGGAAGGGCGCGGCGGGGCCCGTGGTGCGCCGCGCAGGGGACGTGACGCGCGGGGAACAGTTGACGATTCGGCTCGATCGGGGCGATGCCCTCGACGTGCGCGTCGAGTCGACGACACAGGGCGAGGACTGAACACGACATGGCGAAGGCGACGACACCGGGCGGCAAGGGTCAGTACGACGAAGTGGTGAAGCGCCTCGAGGCGATCGTGGAGTCCCTCGAGGGTGGCTCCTTGTCGCTCGAGGACTCGCTCGAGCGCTTCGCCGAGGGCATCACGCTGGTGAAGCAGGGCGAGGCCTTGTTGTCCGACGCGGAGAAGCGCATCGAGCAGTTGTTGTCGGAAGACGGCAAGACGGCGCCCATCGAGGTGAAGGAGTCCGTCGGTCAGGCCGCGCCAGCGCCGGTCGCGAAGGTCGCCCCGCCACCACCCCCCCGACGTGTGCCGCCCCCGCCGCAGAGCGCGCCGATCGATGAGGACGACGTTCCGTTCTGACGGCGTGCGAAGCGCGTTCGGGCGTGACAGATCACACGCATGGCGTTCGATCTCTCTTCGTGGCTCCCTGGCGCTCAAGCGCGGGTCGAGGCGGTGCTCGCCTCTCGCATGGACACCCTCTCGCAGCGTGCGCCGTCGGCCCTCTCCGAGGCGATGCGGTACTCGTTGCTCGACGGAGGCAAGCGGCTGCGCCCGGTGCTGACGCTCGCGTTCGCGGATGCGTTGGGTGGGGGCCGGCGGCTGGCCGAAGACGCCGCCTGCGCGGTGGAGTGCATTCACACGTATTCCCTCATCCACGACGACCTCCCGGCGATGGATGACGACGATCTTCGACGCGGCCGGCCCACGAGCCACAAGGTCTTCGGAGAAGCGATGGCGATCCTCGCGGGCGACGCGCTGTTGACCGACGCCTTCGCGATCCTGGCGCTGGGCTCGTCCGAGGAGCAGGCCGTGCGCGGCGCGATGGTGGCCGAGCTCGCGCTGGCGGCGGGCGCCGGCGGCATGGTGGGCGGGCAGGTGCTCGACATCGCAGACGATCGTCCCGCCGCGCAGGAGTACCTGATGCAGCTGCACCGGCTGAAGACGGGCGCGCTCATCAAGGCCTCGTGTCGGCTGGGCGTGATGGCGGCGCGGGGCTCGGTCGAGGCGCTCGACGCGGCGGAGCGGTACGGGGTCTCCATCGGGCTCGCGTTTCAGATCGCCGACGACGTGCTCGACGTCACCTCGACGCCCGAGCAGCTGGGCAAGCCCGCCAACGCCGACGCCGCCGCAGGGCGGTTCACCTTTCCCGCAGTGGTGGGGCTGGAGGCGTCGCAGCGCCTCGCTCGCGAGTTGGTCGATCGCGCGAAGGACGCGGTGCGCCTGCTGGAGCCGACGCCAGGGCCGCTCGCGGCGCTGGCCGACTATTCGGTGGAGCGCAGGACGTGACGGAGCCGCGCGCCTGGGCGTTCGCGTGGAATCAGTTCGAGGCCCACGGAGCGCCGCCCTCAGCGGCCGTGGGTGGCGTGTTCGATGAGCTCGTTGCGCTGAATGGCGAGGTGGCCAGCACGGTGCCGCGTGGCCGCGGTCTGGCGCATCACCGTTCCACGAGGCGTTCTGGAGGGGGTTCGTGAGCGTGTTGGCGCGCATCGCCTCACCGGCCGACGTTCGCGCACTCAGCGAGGACGAGCTGGCCCCGCTGTGCGCGGAGCTTCGAGCGGCGATCATCTCGACCTGCGGCGCTGTGGGCGGGCATCTCGGCGCCTCGCTGGGGGCCGTGGAGTTGATCGTCGCGCTCCACCGCGTCTACCGCACGCCGGTCGATCGACTCGTCTTCGACGTGGGCCACCAGGCCTACGCGCACAAGCTCCTCACCGGCCGCGCGCCTCGCATGTCGACCTTGCGGCAGGCCGATGGCATCGCTCCCTTTCTCGATCCGTCCGAGAGCGAGCACGACGCCTTCGGCGCCGGTCATGCGTGTACGGCGGTGTCGGTCACGGTCGGCATGCTCGAGGGGCTGCAGCACACCGGAGCGCCGGGGCAGGTCGTCGCGATCGTCGGAGACGGGGCGCTCACGGGCGGTCTGTCGTTCGAGGGGCTGAACCACGCCGCCGTGGCGTCGCGTGGGCTGGTGGTGGTGCTCAACGACAATGGGATGAGCATCTCGACCAACGTTGGGGCCGTTCGCACGATGCTCGAGCACGACGCGCGGCGGTTCTTCGAGGCGATGGGGTTCGTCTACGTGGGCGTGCTCGACGGCCACGACGTGCACGGGCTCGTGGCGGCGCTGCGCGGGGCGAAGGGCTCGGCGAAGCCGGTGGTCGTGCACGTGCGGACCCAGAAGGGGCGTGGGTTCGCGCCCGCCGAAGAGGACACGCGGACGCGAGGCCACGCCATGGGCCCGTACGAGCTCCGTGCGGGCAAACTGGTGCGCAGCCGCGGAGGGCTCACCACCTGGTCCGAGGCCTTCGCAGAGGTCTTGAGAGGCCGCCTGGAGGCTGATCCGCGCGCGGTGGTGGTCACCCCTGCGATGCTCGAAGGGAGCGCGCTCACGGGCCTGGCGGCGCAGTTCCCCAGGCGGGTCTTCGACGTCGGCATCGCGGAGCAACACGCCGTCACCTTCGCGGCCGGTCTCGCCACCACCGGCGTTCGGCCGATCGTCTGCATCTATTCGACCTTCCTGCAGCGCGCGTACGATCAGCTCGTGCATGACGTCGCGCTCCCGGCGCTGCCGGTGGTGTTCGCGGTCGATCGCGCGGGGCTCGTCGGAGCCGACGGGGCCACCCATCAGGGCGCGTTCGACGTGTCGTTCCTTCGCCCACTGCCAGGGTTTTCGATCACCTCGCCGGTCTTCGGAGACGAGCTGGAGCCGCTCCTCGCCTCGGCGCTCGCGAGGGGACGCCCGTCGGTCATCCGCTTTCCGCGCGGCGTGGTGCCTGCGGGACCGGCGCCTGGGCCGCATGGCCCGGCCGGGACGACCCGGTGGCTGCGCAGGCCGAACGAGGCCCGCCTCGCCTTCGTCACGACCGGCGTGATGGGCCTGCAGGCGCTGGAGGCCGCGAAAGACGAGCCCTGGGCCGTGCTCGACGCAGGCGATCTCTGCGCGGTGGACGACGGACTCGTCGCGGAGGCCGCCGCGCTGGGAGCGCTCGTGGTGGTGGACGAAGCCACGCCCCGGGGCGGGCTGGCGGATGCGATTCGGGAGGTGCTCTCGGCTCGACGCCTCTCACCCAGCTTCCGGGTCCAGTCACTCCCGGTCGACCGCTTCGTCCGGCACGGCGAGGCGAACGCCCAGCGGCGGACGCTCGGGCTCGATGCCTTGGGGCTCGCGCAGGCGGCCCGGGAGCTCCTCGGGTCGTGAAGAAAGAGCGCCTCGACGTCCTCGTCGTCGACAAGGGGCTGGCCGAGAGCCGAACGCGAGCCCAGGCCTTGATCCTCGCCGGGCAGGTCGTGGTCGATGATCAGCGCGTCGACAAGCCGGGTACGCGGGTGCCCGTGGACGCGGTGGTGCGGCTCAAGGGCGAGGGCCTCAAGTTCGTCTCGCGTGGAGGCCTCAAGCTCGAGGCCGCGCTCAATCACTTCCACCTCGACGTGACGGGCGCGATCTGCGCCGACATCGGAGCCAGCACCGGAGGGTTCACCGACTGCCTGCTCCAGCGGGGCGCCGTGAAGGTGCACGCCATCGACGTCGGGTACGGGCAGCTCCACGAGAAGCTGCGGGTCGATCCGCGCGTCATCAGCCGTGAGCGGGTGAACGCGCGCCACCTCACCGACGAAGACCTGCCCGAGTCCGTGTCGGTGATCGTGATCGACGTCAGCTTCATCTCGCTCACCCTCGTGCTGCCGGGGGTGCTGCCGAAGCTGCGTGCAGGTGGCTGGCTGGTGGCGCTGGTGAAGCCGCAGTTCGAGGTGGGACCGGGCCAGATCGAGAAGGGCGGCGTCGTTCGGGACGCGGTGGCCCGTCAGGGCGCGATCGATACGGTGCGCGACGTCGTTGTGTCGCAGGGGCTGGTCGTCGAAGGTGTCATCGACTCCCCGACGCCAGGGCCCGCCGGGAACGTCGAGGCGTTGCTGGTCGCCCGTCGCCCCTGACGCTTACGGAGGCGTCGTCGCGCCGCGCTGGTTCCGATACTCCATCATGCCGAGCGGGCGGATCTGCTCCGTGCCGACGCGCATCCACGCCTGGCCATTGTCGTCGACGGCAATGTAGAGCGAGTCACCGGGGCTCGATCCTCCCTCGACCGTCAGTCGCCACACTTCGCCGCGGCTCGGGTTGTCGATGGCGATGATCTCGGTGGGGAACGTGCCCTGTCCCTGCGCGGTCGGAATCGGTCCGTTGACGAGGAAGAAGTCGGTCGTCTTTCCCGGGAGCACCCCCTGCGTGTAGAGCGAGCCCGTCGGTCGGAACGGCTGTGGCGGCGCGCCTGGGTTCGTGAGGTTCAAGATCGTGCCGTCGCGCTCGTTGAAGAACCAGGTCCCGAAGGCGCCCACGAGGGCCAGCATGTTTCCGGCCGAGAAGGACACCACGGTGGTCAGATCACCATTGAAGGCTGGAGAGACCCACTGTCGGCCGGCCCCCAGCTCGCAGCCACTGACGTCGGTGGTACACGAGACGAGGCTCGTCGTGAGCTGCCCCTGCACGTCACTCGCGAGGAGCGGCAGGTAGATGCGGCGACCATCGGCACGGAACTGCCCCTTGGGCGTGATGGTGCGGTTGATGGGCTGCGCGAAGCGTTGGCTGAGGATGGCGGGCGGCGGGTTGTTGAGCAGCATGCCCGTGCCGTAGTCGTACTCGAGCACCACCACGCTGCCGCGGCCTTCGGCCATACGCTCCTGCCACGAGGAGGTGTACACGCGACCCTGGCTGATGACCGGGTCGGCGTTCATTTCTCCGGGGTAGCCCGTCGAGAAGGCGCCGAACGTCGTCCAGCGAATGGGCATCGCCATCTGCGCGGGTCGCGCCGCCAGCCGCACCACCTCGCTGCGAGCACCGGACTCTTCTTCGAGGTAGGCGATGGCATCACCATCGGGTGCCACGACGAGACGCTGAATCGGCGCCCGGATGCGCGCCGTCGCGTTGAGGTTGGAGTCGACCGCAACGGCCCCAACCCCGACGGTCCACACCCAACGAACGTCGACGGTGCGATTGGCGGGCGTGATGTTGGTGCCGAATCGACACGGCGGATCGAGGGCGGCGTTCACTGCGCGCCCGGTGCCGTTCTGATCGATTCGCAGCAGCGCTGTCCCGGTTCCGGTGCCGACGCACCCGATGAAGGTGGTGGGCTGACCGCCGACGCCGCCTTCGGCGATGAAAGCGTCGGGCAGGGCCATCAACCCGTCGACGCCCGGGCGCACGCTCGACACGGGCAGGAAGGTGATGCTGACCGGCTGCGAGATGCCGACGCGCTCCTTGAGGCCACCATCGCTGGTGGTGTCGACCTCTTCGCACGTCACCTTCGCCGTCAGCGTGAGCGGCAGCGCGAGGCCGCGTGGATTGTAGAGCCCCTGGAACTGAGTCTCTGCGGGGCTCAGCTCGAAGTTCGTCGGCTCGCCCGTGTACGGAATGGCGCGGACGAAGTTGTTGCTCTCCCGAATCTCGAGGCCGCCGACCTTCCGGCAGCCACTGGTGGTGATCTGCCCTTTGATGGTGGGCGCGACGACCGTGAGGCTGCCGGGCAGCGTGAGGAACGCGCGCGGGGGCGGTGGCGGCACTGGCGTCGGGGGAGGAGGCGGCGAACACGCCTGAACGACCACCACCGCAGCCAGCGCTTGCCAGGGACGCATCACTTCTCCGGGACGACGATGAACTCGACGCGGCGGTTCAGCTCTCGGCCCCGCGCCGTCAGGTTGGGGGCAATGGGTTTCGCGTCACCATAGCCCACCGACTCGAGCCGCCTCGCGTCGACGCCTTGGGCGACGAGGTAGTCGACGACCGCCCGTGCGCGATCCTCGGACAGCTTCTGGTTGGCGGCCTTGACGCCCTTGTTGTCGGTGTGGCCCTCGACGGAGACCTTCTTCACGTTGTTCCGAACGATGGCGTCGACGACCTGGTTCAAGAGGTCGAACGAGTCCGCGAGGATGGTGGACTTGCCGGTGGCGAAGTGGACCTGCTGGAGGATCTCGATCTTGTCGCCCTTGAAGACGACGAGGATCTTCTTCGGAGTCGGCGCGAGATCGAAGGCGAGCGGCATCTTCCCGCCAGCGGGGATCTGCACTTCACGCGTCTGCGACAGGAAGCCATCGGCGGTGGCGGCGGCGGTGTAGGTGCCCGCGGGAACCTCGACCTCCTTCGCGGCGCCCGGAACGGTGTCGACGACCGCGACGGTGCCATTCCCGGTGAGCGTGACCTGGGCCTTGATGGCCTTCTTCTGGCTGGTGGTGGCGATCTCGAACACGCCCTTCTTCACGTCTTCTTCGAGGGCGATCTCGACCTTGGCGACCTTCCCGGCCTCGAGGGAGACGTCCTGCTCGGCGCTCTTGTACCCGTCGCGCGAGACGGCGAGGCGGGCCTTGGCGTCGCCGACCTCGAGCGTGCGGAACTTGCCCTGCGGATCGGTGGCCGACGGCAAGAGGCCGGGGATCTGGACGATTGCGCCTGCGACCGGGGCCTTCGTCTCCTTGTTGATCACCACGCCTTCGACGCGAGCCTTGGCGGTCTCGATCTTCTGTTCGATCTTCCGCTCTCGCACGAGCTCGACGGTCTTGGTTTCTCCGCGCTGGAAGGGATCGATCGCGAAGCTGGCACCGAGGAAGAAGTTCCACGGAGGCGTCGCGGGCACGCCGAGGCCGACGTTGCGCGTCAGCCCGAGGTTGACCCCGGTGAGAAGCGTGAGGTCCTTGATGGCGGTGACCTTGAGGCCGAGCCCGAGCTGCTGGGGCATGGCGGCGCCCGCCGGAACACTCGCGCCATCGGGGCCGGTCAGGAGTCCGCTGGGCACGCCGAGTGGCGCAGCGAGCGAGTACTCGACGAAGGGTACGACGATCGGCAGGGGGATTTCGAGCGAGGCGCCGAAGTTGAAACGGTTGTAGCGGTTGATGCCGAGCGCGAACTCCTCCGAGGCGTTGAGGCGCTGGGTGACGAGGTTCGCGGTCGAGTCGAGGGTGAAGCCCAGGGCGACGTTCGCGATGATCGGCACCTTGGGCGAGAGCGCGCGCACGTCATACGCGACGAGGACCGTGGGACGGAAGCCGACGGCGAAGCGGTCGACGCCCTGATTGCCGACGCCCGAGAACGTGAGGAGCCGCAAGTCCACGCCGGCGTGGAAGCCCTTCGCCCACTCGTTCGAGGCCTTGAGGCCGAACGTCAAGTCGCCGAGCGCCTGGATGAGGTTCGGCGCGGTGCGGTTGTTCGTGTTGGCGGCGGCGGCGTAGCCGAGGAAGAGCTCTCCCCACTTGAAGGGCTGGAAGCTGGCGCCGAACGTGATGCCGGAGCGGATGTTCGCCGCGTTGCGGACCGGGAAATCGTTGATGTTGAGGTACTCGGCGAGGACGCCGACACGGACGATGCCCTGGCCGCCGAGGCGCGCGCTGGGGACGAAGGCGGTGCCGATGCCGACGTTGCCGGCGGTGACGCGCCCATTGCCCGGCGACTCGAAGGAGGCGCCCCAGGTCGACGGGCTGTGCGGTTCGGTGCCGGCCTCGAAGGTCTCCTTCTTCGAGACGATGGGCAGCTTGGCGTCCTCAGCGGCGGCCTTCGGATCCTTCGGGTCGGTCTTGCCCTGGGCCGCCTTGAGGCGCTCATCGGCGCGCGCGCGGGCCTCGGAGGGGTTGGGCTCGGAGTCGCGCAGGCGGCTCGAGGGCGCGGGGGCGGGGGCTGCCGCCGGAGTGGCCGGAGTCGCCGCGGGGGCCGGTGCCGGCTGCGTCTTCTTCGGCGCCTCGGGCGGAGGCTGGGGCGGTGTGGCTGGCTTTGCGGGCGGGGTGGGCTGGGAGAACGGGCTGCTCCACTCATCTCCCGTCTGGGCCAGCGAGGTGGAAGCCAGCAGGAGTCCGATAGAAAGGAGTGTGCGGTGCATGGGTCCGATGTGGGTGACGGCCTACGCGGACTCTACCTGTGACGCTGGTACACTGCGAGCGTGTCTTCTGGGCGGGTGCTGATTCTGGGAGGACGCACGTCAGGCCTTGCGGCGCGGCTCGAGGCGCGCGGCTTGTCCTGTGAGGCGTCGGGGACTGCGGGTGAGGCGCTCGAGGCGCTGGAGGTCGAGCGCCCGGACGCCATCGTGGTGTCGCTACCGACGAGGTCGGTCCCCGCGGCGCTGAAGGCCCTGCGCAAGAGCCCGTTGTCGCGCGGCATTCCGGTGGTGTTCGACGGCACGAAGGTGCCGAGCCGCACGCTGTCGCGCCTCGACGTCGACGTGGTGGCGCGGTCGGTGGAGGAGCTCGAGCAGCAAGTGACGGCGGGCATTCGGGCGCGGCGGGTGGCGGATCGGGACGAGCTGGTGCGGCGGCGCCTGGAGCTGCTCCTCGACGTGACGCGCGCCTCGGCCGACAAGGGCGCGTTGGGGACGCTGGGCGAGATGGTGGCGCCGCGGCTGAGGGAGACGCTGGGCTGCGAGCAGGTCAAGGTGCTCCAGATCGAAGGCGAGGCGCCGCGGAAGGCGTACCTGGTCGACGAGCTGGGGCGGACGCCGATCGATCTGGCGGTGGCTCCGACGATTCGCAAGGCCATCGAGACCCGCGAGGTGGCGGGTGGCGATGGCACCTGGGTGCATCCGGTGCCGCACGAGGCGGCGACGTTCGCGGCGGTGGTGGTGAAGCGCGCGGCGCCGTTCGAGCAGGAAGAGCGGGACTTTCTGTCGGCGGTCTGCGTGGCGCTGGCGAACGCGGCGGAGCAGGCGCAAGCCGCGGCGCAGGTGAGCAAGGTGCGAACGTCGCTCGAGACGGCGTACCTCGAGCGCTTCAGGGAGTTGCAGGAGACGAACGCGCGGCTCAAAGCGCTCGATCGGCGGAAGAACGAGATCCTCGCGGTGCTGAGCCACGATCTGCGCGCGCCGTTGAACGTGCAGATGGGGCATGCGCACCTGTTGCTGACGGACAAGGAGCTCCCGAAGACGCTCAAGCCCTCGGCGGAGGCGATCCAGCGGTCGAGCCGGAAGATGCTGGAGCTGGTCGAGTCGCTGCTCGAGGGGCACCGTGGCGATGACGGACGCATCGTCCTCTTCTCGAAGGCGATGGACGTGTCGGAGACCTGCCAGGAGGCGGTGAACGACCTGCAGATCCTCGCGCGGGAGAAGAAGATCTCGCTCCGGGCCGAAGCGCCGATGAGCCTCGAGGTGGTGGGCGACGAGCAGAAGATCCGGCAGGTGTTGCAGAACCTGATCACGAACGCGCTCAAGCACGCGAGCCGTGCGACGAAGGTGACGGTGCGGGCGCGGCTCAAGGCGCAGCCCGACGGGGACGAGGCGTTGGTAGAGGTTCGCGACGATGGGCACGAGGTGGATCCGAACGCGTTGCTGATGGCGTTCGATCGCTCCAGCGGTCTGGGGTTGTCGATCTGCCGGGACTACGTGGAGCGGCACGGCGGAGAGATCTGGGCCGAGGCGCCGAAGGAGGGTGGGGCGCTGTTCGCGTTCACGCTCCCGATTCGCCAGGGCAAGCCGGTGCGGAAGCCCCCGGTGCAAGCGGGCGCGCCGTTGGTGCTGCTGGCCGAAGGTGATCCCGTGTTCGCGCGGGTCTGCACGATGGGGTTGTCGGGGCACTACCGGGTGGAGCACGCGAAGGACGGCAACGAGGCGGTGACGCGCGCGAAGGCGCTGACGCCGGATGTGATTGTGATGGATGTCTTCATGCCGAACCGGGATGGGTTGGATGCGTTGCGGGAGCTCCAGCGCACCCCGTCGACGGCGGATATTCCGGTGTTGTTGATTTCGGGGCATCCCGATTTGTCGGACAAGCTCCGGGCGCTCGACCTCGGGCATGTGGATACGTTGACGAAGCCGTTCTCGTTGAGCCAATTGCTCACACGCGTGGGCGACACGGTGAAGCGGCGGGCGACGAAGGTGGCAGCGGTTGGCGTGGACGCAGAGACGGGGTTGTTCGATCAGCTGGGCCTGGTGAACCGGCTCGACGCGGAGCTGTCGCGGAGCGGACGCTACGGCCGGGCGTTGTCGGTGGGCGTGTTGCGGCCGGTGGGCTCGGCGAACGGAAAGATCGCCTCGTGCTCGGCCATCATGCGCCGCGAGCTCCGCGCACCGGACATGGTGGGGCACCTCGGGGGCGGGGTGTTCGCGGTGTTGCTGCCCGAGACGTCGCTCGGCGATGCGCGCCAGCTGGTGAACCGCTTGTGCGGCCTCCTCGAAGGGGAGGGGTTGAGCTGGCAGACCCGATTGGTCGACGTTCGCGAAGGCACCCAGGGCGCCGAGGCGCTCCTCGAACGGTTGCTCGCCTGAACGCCGGAATTCAGCGTCGCTCCTCCTTCCATCTGGGCTGGGTCCTTGGAGTCTCCACCCGCCCCTCGCCTTCGACCAGCCCGGCCGCTCCGGCCGTGAGGTCGACGAGTCCCTCAGCCTCGGGAAGCGCGTCGGCCCAGTCGGCAACCTGTTTCCAGTCTGACGACAAGTCGCAAGCTCCTGAAATCAGGTGATTCCCTGCGAGTGGCTGAAAACGTCGTGGGCTCGGTATGCTCGACACAGAGTGGTGCGTCCGGCGTTGTGCCTCAGCCTCCTTGCCCTGACCGCCTTCGCTGGCCCACCGAAACGTCCGCCCGTCGACCTCCAGGCCATGCAGGAGGCCATGGGCTCCGGGGCCGCGGCGGATGCGCTCACCCCGTTCCCGAGCGCCGCCTCGTACGCGCACTTCCTCCGGGCGCGGCTCCAGCATCACGAGGCCAACCACCGCGGCGCGCTCGATGAGCTCCGGCTCGCCCTCGCCAGCGACGACGGGAACCCCTACCTCCTCACCCAGATGGGCGAGCAGTACGCCCGCCTCTCCGAGCTCGAGCGCGCCGAAGCCCAGCTCAAGCGCGTCATCGACAAGAGCCCCGACTACGCCCCTGCGCAGCTCCTCATGGGCCGTGTCCTCTACGAGGCCCAGAAGACGACCCGGGCGCGCGCCCACCTCTCCCGTGCCATCAAGCTGCGCCCCTCCGACCCCGACGCGTACCTCGTGCTCACCCAGCTCTGGCTCGACCAGGGGAAGATCGACGAGGCCATCAAGGTCGTCGAAGACCTCGGCGGCGCGCTCCCCGGAGAGCCCATCGGGTTCCGTCGCCTCGGGCTCGCCCTCGCCGAACGCGGAGACGCCGTCCGCGCCGAACGGCTCCTCTCCCGCGCCGTCGAGCGCGACCCCGGTGATGTCGAGGCCTGGACCACGCTCGCCCGCATCCACGAATCCGCTGGCCGTCCCGAGAAGGCCCTCGAGGCCTGGAGCCGCGCCGTCGAACGGGATCCCGAAAACCGGGACGTCCTCCTCTCCGCCGGACGCCTCGCGCTCCGCCTCGACAAACCCGGCGAGGCCCGCGCGTACTTCGATCTGCTCCTCTCCCTCGGCCGCGACCCGGAGTCCGTCGTCAAGGTCGCCTTCTCCTACCTCGCCGTGCATCGGCTCTCCGACGCGGCCACCGTGCTCGACACCTCTCGAAAGCAGCTCGAAGAACCGCGCCTCCACTTCTACGCGGGCCTCGTCCACGAGCGCGTGCGCAACTGGGCCAAAGCCGTCGAGGCCTACGACGCCGTCCGCGCCGACGCCGGAGAGGTCGTCTTCGAAGCCCGCCTCCACAAGGCGATGTGCCAATCGGCCCTCGGGCAGCACAAAGCCGCCCTCGACGCCTTCGCCAAACTCTCCGAGGACCGCCCCGGCCTCTCCGGCCTGATCCCCGCCCGCGCCCGGGCCCTGGAACGCGCTGGACGCGCCAAGGAGGCCGAAGGCGTGCTCCTCGCTGCGTTCGAGCCCAGGCCCGCCGCCGACGTCCTCGACGCGCTGGGCGGCTTCTACGAGCGCCAGGGCCGCTCCGCCGAGGCCGTCACGCTGCTCAACCGCACGCTCCAGAAGTTCCCCAAAGACGAGCCGCTCCTCTTCGCGCTCGCCGCCGCGCAGGAACGCAAAGGGGACTGGCAGCGCGCCATCGACACCATGCGCCAGGTGCTCGACGCCAACCCCACCAACGCCGCCGCGCTCAACTTCATCGGCTACACGCTCGCCGACCGCGGAGGCGATCTCGACGAAGCCGAGCGCCTCGTCTCCAAAGCCCTCGATTCCCGCCCCGACACGGCCGCCTACCTGGACTCCATGGGCTGGGTCGCCTTCCGCAAGGGCCAGTTCGAGCGCGCCGTGGAGTTCCTCGAGAAGGCCGTCGCGGAATCGCCCGACGAGCCGACCCTCCTGGAGCACCTCGCCGACGCCTGTGCCAAAGCAGGCCGTCGCCCCCGCGCCGAGGCCGTGCTCAAGCGCGCCGTCCAGGTCCTCACCGAGAACCCCGAGGCCGCCGACCGACCGCTGCAGCGTGCGGAACTGGAAAAGAAGCTCAAGGCCCTCTGAAAGTGCATCGCCCCGGGGCCCGTGGCGTGTAGCGTGCGGCGCCTCGCACTCGGAGGGAGAGCTTCGTGACGAAGCGCGACGAAGGGTACTTCTCGGCAAAGGACGGACTTCGCCTCTTCTGGCGCTCGGCGGTGCCTGACTCGGCCCCGAAGGCCTGGGTGGGCGTCGTCCATGGCTATGGCGATCACTCCGGCCGCTATCTGTGGGTCATCGATCAGCTCGTCGCCGCTGGCTTCGGCGTGATGGCGTTCGACTACCGCGGGCACGGCAAGGCCGACGGCCACCGCGCCGACTGCCTCACGTGGGATCAGTACCTCGACGATCTCTCGGTCTTCTACGCGAAGCTCGAGGGCGCAGCGGCTGGCTTGCCGATCGTGCTCCTCGGACACAGCCACGGCAGCCTCATGGCCACGCACTTCGTCGCCAACGGCAAGCCACCTTCGCTCAAGGCGCTCGTGCTCTCCGCGCCGTTCTACAAGCTCGCCTTCGAGCCACCCGCGCTCAAGCTCTTCGGCGCCCGCCTCATCAAGGGCCTCATGCCGGCGCTGCACCTGTCGAACGAGCTCAAAATGGAGGACCTCTCGCGCGACGTGGCCTGGCAGAAGAGCTCCGCCGAAGACTCGCTCTACCTGCACGTCACCACGCCGCGCTGGTTCTTCGCCTGTGCCGGGGCCCAGGAGCGGCTCGCCGGTCGGGGCGCCTCCATCACGCTTCCGCTCTTCGTCGCGGCGGGCACGGCCGATCGCATCGCCTCCATGCCCGCGGCGCGCGCCTTCTTCGACACCGTCGCCTCGACCGACAAGACCTGGAAGGACTACTCCGACTTCCGCCACGAGGTGCTCTGCGAGCTCGAGAAAGAGCGTCCGATGAGCGACATTGTAGCGTGGATTTCGGCCCACCTCTGACGTAGGACCGACGACTCGCGATGGCCACGAACGACAACATCAACATCATCGGTAAGGGCATCACCATTCGAGGCAGCCTCACCGGCGCCGGCGACCTCGTCGTCGAAGGCCGCGTCGAGGGCCAGGTGAACCTCAAGAATCACCTCACGATCGAGTCCAGCGGCGTCGTCGAGGCTGACATTCGCGCCGACGAGCTCACCATCAACGGCTCCGCGTCCGGCAACATCGACGCTGGCACCAAGTGCAGCATCAACCAGTCCGCCAAGGTGAACGGCGACATCAAGGCCACCCGCGTCGTCATCGAAGACGGCGCGGTCTTCAACGGCTCCATCGAGATGGACGTCAAGCTGCCTGACGACATCTGACGTTTCACGCGACACACGCAGGCTATTCCCCGAGGGGCGAAGGACGACACATGGCGAACACGATCATCGGCTCGAGCATCGTCATCGATGGAGAGATCTCCGGCGACGAGGACCTCGTCATCCAGGGGACGGTGAAGGGCAAGATCTCGCTCAAGGAGAGCCTCTTCGTCGAGGCGTCGGGCGTCGTCGAGGCCGACATCGAGGTGCAGAACGTCGACATCGCGGGCCGCGTGACGGGCAACATCGCCGCCACCGACAAGGTCGAGCTCAAGGCTGACTGCCGCGTGGTGGGTGACGTCCGGGCGCCGCGAATCCTCATCGCCGACGGTGCCAGCTTCAAGGGCAACGTCGACATGGACGTGAAGGAGCGCTGAGCCCATGGCCGCCACCAAGGAGTTCTCCGCGGGAGGTCCCGACAGCACCGTGATCGGTCAGTCGATCCTCATCAGCGGCAAGTTGAGCGGTGACGAAGATCTCACCGTGCGCGGGCGCGTCGAGGGTGAGCTCAACCTCTCCAAGACGCTCATCGTCGAGACCAGCGGCATCGTGAAGGCCAACGTCTCGGTTCGAAACGCCATCGTCTCGGGCGTGGTGGTCGGCAACATCACCGCCATCGAGAGCGTCGAACTCACGCGCGAAGGCCGCATGGTGGGCGACATCAACAGCCCCCGCGTGATCATCGTCGACGGCGCGAGCTTCCGCGGCCGCGTCGACATGGGCAACGCCGAGCCCAGGCCGCAGACCGAGCGTCCCGCGGCCCGGCCGGTGGTTCGCCCGGCGACCCGTCCTGCGACGATCCCCGTCCGCCCCGCCGTGCCCGCGCGTCCCGCGGCGCCTCCTGCCAAGCCCCAGCCGCCGCCGATGGTGAAGGTCGAGGCCAGGCCGGAGACCAGGCCTGCGCCGCCTCCACCGCCGCCCCAGCCCGTCCTGGTGGGCGAGGCTGGCAAGAAGAAGGTCCTGGTCAAGAAGAAGAAGTAAGCGCGTGCCATGGCCGACGTGTCGAACCCGCAGATCGAAGGCTCCGAAGGCGCGGTGAACGATGCCGTGGCGACCGGTCCTTCTTCTGCGGCGGTGACACCTCCGGTCGAGGCGCCCGTCGCGCCGGAGCCGGTTCCCGAGCCAACGCCCGCCATCGAGACAGCGCCGGTCGCGCAGGCGCCGGACGAGGCGTCGCTGTCGGATCCCGATGACGGAGAAGATGACGGCGAGGAGATCGATCTCACCGCCGTCACGCCACACGATCTTCCGCGGCACTACTCGGCGCCGGCCCTCTTGCCGCTCGACCGGCTCGATGACGATCAGACGTATCTCCTCCGCGCAGCGTCCGACCTCGAAGACCTCGCGGCCCTCGCGACCGACATCGCGCGCCTGGGGCAGCTGTTCCCCATCGACGTGCGCCTCGTGGCGCCGGATCGGCTCCAGATCGTCACCGGCTTCAGACGGGTCGCGGCGCTCAAGTTCCTCCAGCGCGAGAAGGTCGTCGCGCGGCTCCACACCGAGCTCTCCGACGCCGACGCGATGTTGATGGCGCTCGCGTCGGCGATTCATTCCCGACAGGTGGGCGCCGAGGCGCTCGGCGAGCTGACGGAGCGCCTCGAGGCCCAGGGCCTGCTGACGCCCGCCGCGCGCGACATGCTGGCCAAGGCGCTCGCGGAAGATGACGAGCTGGCGCCCGAGAACGTCGAAGAAGAGGTCGACGCCGATGAGCTCGCCGCCGACGTCACCGTGCGGCTGGGCCAGTGCAATCAGGATCTCTCGCTCCTCGCCGACGTGTTCGATCAGCTCGACGACGAGAAGCGCGATGCGCTGCTCACGCAGCTCAAGTATTCCATCGACCTGGTCGGTTTCCTGGAGAGCAAGAAGTGAACGGCTTCGATCTCGGGCCCCGGGCGCTCGAGGCCGACCGCCGACGCCTGCTCGCCCTGCTGACCGAGAAGTCCTACGCGAAGAAGAAGGTCGTGCTGTCGAGCGGCCGCGAGTCGGACTTCTACATCGACTGCAAGAAGACGGTGCTCACCGCCGAAGGCCATTGGCTCGTGGGTCGGCTCCTCCTCGACGCGATCGTCACGCACGCGCCGTTGGCCGTGGGCGTCGGTGGGCTCACCATGGGCGCTGATCCCCTCGCGTCGGCGGTGAGCCTCGTCAGTCACCTCGCCGCGCGCCCGCTCCAGGCGTTCCTCGTTCGCAAGGAGCCCAAGGGCCATGGCTCCGGCCAGTGGATCGAAGGGCGCACGTCGCTGTCGGATGCGGCCGCGGTCGCCGTCGTGGAGGACGTCGTCACCACCGGCGCGTCGACGATCAAGGCCATCGAGCGAGCGCGGGCCGAAGGGCTCGACCCCATCGGCGCCTTTGCGCTGGTCGATCGTCAGGAAGGCGGGCGCGAGGCCATCGCCGCCCTCGGTGTGCCCGTCTTCTCGGTCTTCACGCGTGAGGACTTCCCCCGATGAGCCGTGCGGTGCTGCTCGCGCTCGCGCTCTCGGCCTGCGCGAGCGCCCGTATTCCGCGCATCGGCGGTGATCCTTCGCCGGTGGACACCGACCCCGCCCTGGAGTCGTCGTACCAGCAGACCCTCGAGGCGGCGACGCGCAGCCGCGGCATCTACGACGTGTTGGACACGCGGCTCTTCGTCTACGCGACGTGGGAGTCTCCGGCCTTCGTCGAGGCGCGGGTGAGCCGCTTCGCCCGCTTCCGCGCCTTGCCCGTCGAAGAGGCCCGCTCGTCGCTCGAGGCGGAGCGGCAGCGGCTCTCCGACGTCGTCGAGTTCCACCTCGCCGTGCACGCGAACGATCCCCGCATGGACGACTTCGATCGCCCCTCCTCGATGTGGCGCCTCGCGCTCGTGGTGGACGGCAAGGAGTACCCCCCGAAGC
>JBILEB010000314.1:0-3712 GCA_044352295.1 Myxococcaceae bacterium | reverse complement strand
GTGACACCGCGATCAGACCTGACGTCGATCACGATCACCGACGTGGGTGGGTCGGTTCTGGAGAGCAGACCCGGGTCGATTCTGGAGAGCGTCAAAGGGAACATGGGCTTGCGCGCCGAACCAGGAATATGCCCCTCGATCCGCTGTCGGCGGTTCGACCAACCCCACCTTCGAGCACGAGAAAGTGCAGACCGCATCTGCACTTTCCCTGGGCGACTCGCGTAGAGCGCCGGGCGACGCACGACCCTCCCGCAGCGATTCCGCAGACGCATCTGCGGATTCAGCCCCCAGCCGTCCTGGCGCCAAACGCGAAGCCGGCCCCGCCACTTTCGTCACGCGAGGATTGCCAGCTCGTAGCGGTCTCGTGCAGGGTCGCGCGGTGCAAGGTCTTCGGGCTCCAGGCCAAGACGCTCGAGCTGGTCGCGGCCCTCCAGGCGCTCGCGCCAGACCGAAAGCTGAACGCGCGGTGCCTGAAGATCGTGGGTGAGGGAACCGGCAAGACCTTCGAGCTCGAGCACAACCAGCGGTGGGACGAAGTCACGCGGCCCATCCTCGAAGCGTTCTTCCACGCGCGCTTCTTCCTCGAGTGCGCGGTGCGGTCCGCCAGGACGCTTCGGGCACCGCCGCAGCTCTTGCCCAGCGACTGGGCCGCCCTGCACTACCTCTTCGATCTTCGGTAGCGAGCAGGAAGGCATGCCGAGCAGCTGGTGGCCCGGATCTACGAGCGACACCTCTGAGGCCCCCCCATTGTGCAGGCACCGCCTGCACATTCCGTACTTTGAATATCATTTTCATTTCAATGACTTGCCGTCTTGTCATGGCTGCTACCGTATTTTATCTTCAGGATACGAGAGACGGTCATGACCCAGCCTGCCGACCCCCACCTGGAACCCGGTCGCGTGTACCGCACGCAGGACCTCGCTCAATGGAGCGCGAACCCGCCTCGTCTCGCGAAGCGCCTGGTGAAGGAAGGAGCGCTTGTGCCGCTGGCCCGCGGTCTCTTCGCGCATCCAAAGCGCGGCCGCTTCGGAGCGGTCCCTCCGGGCGACGACGACCTGCTCCGCGCCTTTCTCGATGGCGCGCCGTTCGTCATCACGGGGCCCGCTCGATGGAACACCCTCGGCCTTGGAGCCACGGCAGTGTTCGCGACGCCGCTCGTCTACAACACCAAGCGCTCGGGCAGCTTCTCGTTCGGGGGCCGCGGGTTTCAGCTCCGCCGGGTGGCCTTTCCATCGACGCCGACCCCGGAGTGGTACGTGGTCGACCTCTTCGAGCACTCTGCGCAGGCCGGCGTTTCACGCGACGCGCTCACTGCCGCGCTCGAGCGAGCGCTTGCGGCGGGACGCTTCGATGCCCATCGCCTCCGGGAGACGGCAGAGCGCTACGCCACGAAGGCCACGAGGGCTCACATCGAGGCGGCAATGAAAGCGGGCTGCGCTTGAGCTTCGTGCACGACGATCCTGAGTTCGACGACCTGATCCGGATCGTCGCCGAGCGCCGAGGGCTGGCGGTTGGCCTCGTCGAGAAGGACTACTGGGTCACGCACGTGCTCTGGTCGCTCCACGAGTTCGGGCTCGAGGTCTGGTTCAAGGGCGGAACCTCCCTCTCGAAGGGCTTCGGGTTGATCGAGCGGTTCTCCGAAGACCTCGACCTGAAGCTGGAGCCCGGCAGCGCCGCGCTTCCGCGGGTCACCAACTGGAAGAGCGAAGGGACCAAGGCGACCGCCGAACGCCGCGCGCACTTCGAGAAGCTCGTCACGATGCTCGACATCGGCGGAATGAAGGCGAGCCTCGACTCCGACGACAAGTCCTGGCGATACGCGAACGTCCAGCTGACCTACCCGGCGCGACACCTGGGCCAGCTCGGCAAGGTCATGCGTCCGTTCGTCCTGCTCGAGGTCGGCAACGCGCGCGTCACACCGGCTGTCACGCGGGCCATGAGCTCCTTCGTGCACGAGCACCTGATCGCCCAGGACCAACTCGCGTCGTTCTCAGACAACCGGCCGAAGGCGGTGAGCTGCGTGCATCCACTGGTGACGTTGCTCGAGAAGCTCGACGCCCTTCATCGCCGCTTCCCGAATGAGAAGACCGACGCCGCGGCGTTTGTGCGTCACTTCGAGGACGCGGCTCGCGTGATCGCCGGCGTCGACGGAGTCCCGCCCCTTCCCGACTTCCCCGATGTTGCCGCGCTGGCGAACGAGATGCTCGCCCAGAAGCAGATCGCCCGATTGCCATCCGCAGCGGATGCCGCTTTCAACCCTGGAGCGGGGCCGCGCTGGGACTCGATTCGTTCAGCTCACAGTGCGATCGGCCTGATGTTCTGGGGCGCGCGCGTCGAACTCGATGACGCCTGCGCCGCGATCCGCGGGTGGGTGACCGCCACATTCGGGTGAAGGCGAAGCGACTGCGCGCAATGAGCGGTGCTCGAGCGGCGAATCCGGCAACGGTTGCCGGATTCCCGCTGCACGGGGTCCCTGCCGCCGCGAAGCGGGCCATGAATCGGGCCATCGTGGCCCGATTCGCGGCTCCTCCTGACCCAGGACCGCAGGCGGCCGGGTGCCGGTGATGATCGGGGCGACACGGAGTTCCGCGCCGCGGCCATGTCACCGCTGATCCAGCAGGAAGCCCTCGAGGTCCTCACCGCCGAACTCGATGGCCACACCGGGCGAATTCCCCCGAGCCTGGCGGCCGCCCAACTCCTCCGCGCGACCGAAGGAGGCGACTTCGCGCTTCAGAAGGCCGCCGCCGACGCACTGCTGAGGAGAATTCGCGCCGTAGCGACGAGTGGCGGCTCGCCCACGGCCGCAGCGGTGCCCACCCACGGGCGGGCGCACACCGAGTCATCGTGGCGCGCGGAAGGAGCTATCAGGTCTGGGTCGGATCCTTCCGTGAGCTGTCGGGCAGTTGCGCGTGCGCTGATCGCACTGCGAACTCGCGACCTGCCCCGGCTGGGCGAAGCCCGTGCTGGCGGTCCTGCTCCGAACCTGAGCGCGTCCCCGCTCGATTCGACCGTCGCCTTTGCTCCGTGCGCAGGCCAACGTTGGGCGACTGATCGGCGGGTTCCCGAAGAGGTGAACGAGCCGCTGCAGCCCTGGCGCTCCCGCCTCGTCGACGACCGCTGGCAGGTCAACACCGGTCACCCCGACTACCGGGCGCTGGCCGCCGAGGCCCGCCCGCGCCTGCGCTACCTGGCGACGCTCCTGTCGAAAGAGGTCGTCAGCCGGAGCTTTCCGCAGCCCGGCATCGGAGCCACCCTCGAGGAGCTCGTCGGCCTGCTCGCGGCACTCGAACGCTCCGGCGCCTGGCGAGGTCGCGCGCGAGACGAGGAAGAGCCTCACAGACCAGCCATCACATTGCGGGAGTCGGACTCGAACCGACGGCCTCCGGGGTATGAGCCCGGCGATCTGCCACCTGATCTATCCCGCGACACGAAAACGCACCCAGCGACGACACCGTCGAACAAGAGCCGAGGCGGAAATCGAACGCTCAGCGGCGCCGGCAACGCCTCGAAGGCGAAGCCTCGCCTCGAATCGACCCGCGCGACCGAGCACCTGACGTCATCGAGGGCGACACCTCCGCGCCGTCTGACGAACCGTCGGCTCCGGGCCTGACAACCACGGCGACCCGGCTACGATGGTGGCCTCCGCTGTGACGACGCCCCGCCTCCGCTTCGACCGCCATGAGCTCGCCGGCGCCTTCGGCGACATCGGCAC
>JBILEB010000313.1:0-3731 GCA_044352295.1 Myxococcaceae bacterium | reverse complement strand
CCCTCGAGCTGGCCGGCAACATCATCGGCATCACGAACTCGGGCGCGTTCGGCATCGCGGTGAAGGAGCGCGAACGCGAGCTGCACCGAGCCCGAGCGCCTCGGGACCCACCGTGACGTCTTCGGCCACGCGACCGGCGACCGCCGCGGCCTCTTCACCGCAGTGTACGCGCCGTGTGTCGCACGGCTGGTGAAGGCAATTCGGGGTGGGCAGCTCGAGAACCCGGCAGCGGCGGAGCGGGTCGTGCTGGCTCTCGGGCAGGCGTACCTTCGCGGGCTCGAGCGCGGCAGAGTGGGCCCACGTGGGGCTCCCGGCAGCGCGTGGGACTCGTTCTTCGCACTGGCCCAGCGCCGAGGAACGAGCGACGCGCAGCTCCTCGCCTCGTCCTTCAACGCCCATTGGGGCATCGACCTGGTGGATGCGCTCGTCGAGGCCAGGGTGCCGGCGAGCTTCGGAGGCGACCTGCAGACCATCGGGCGGCTGCTGGTCGACGAGGTGCAGTCGCTCATCGACCGGCCGAGCGGCGCCACCGCCCGCAAAGTGGCCGCGGTCTTCTCGCAGCAGCCGCTCTTCGTCGCGGCGACGGGGTTCTTCGGCCGCGGCGCTACCCTGAACGTCGGTATGTCGACGCTCATGGCCGAGGCCTTCACCATCAGCCAGTTGCCAGCGCCGCTGCGGAAGGCGCGCGAGGCTGCGTGGCAACTGCGCGAGTCGTTGTTCCAGGTGCTGTGAGGAGTCGGCTGGGTCGGGTATGCAAAGGCTAGCGGCCCATCGACATGCCCGACGATTCCGTCGGCAGGAGATGAGTCAGCCGCGCCGGTCAGCGTACGCAGCGAACGTCGGTGGTCTAACTAACTAATACAGCCCGGTCGAAATGAGCGCCGAGGAGCAGGCGCTCATGAAGGAGATCGACCGGCTCTTCACAAGTGGCCACAACCTCGGAGCGGGAAGGTCCTGGTCGAACTCGGGGAAGCTGGGTCACCAGGTCAACAGGAAGCGAGTGACCCGCTTTCCAGACGGGTGGTCCGAAGAACGGGGTCCACCACACACGTCAGCGGTCGAGTACGCACATTGCGCCACGACACGTTTCGGCTCACGCCGTGGTGAGAGGGCCCCACAAGCCGGCACGGCGCAGCTCGATGAAGGTCCACACGGCCGATGCTGCTTCGAACACGGACGTGGGAAGGACTCGCCAGGACGCCACTCCTGCGGCGACAAAGCCCGTGAAGACGACGAGCTGCAGAGCCCTTCCGAGGACCGTGAAGCGGAAGAACGCCACCAGTCCGATTCTCGCGGCGAGGACGTAGTAGAGCCCCAGCACCACGAGCGCGACGCCGACGGTTCGCGGCCACACCTCGACCGAGCGACCGAGGCCGAGCGGCTCGAGGAGCAGATTGGGAGCGGCCACGAGGATCGCGCCCTGCGCCAGCATGTAGACGCCGAAGACAAGGACCGACCGGGCTGCGCCCGCACTCGAAGTCGTAGACATGAGATGAACATAAGCAAACGCTCCTGTTTTGGCAGCTTGCGTTCGGCTGGCCGTCTCTCTCAGAGGGGGCTGTCTGGCAGCAGGGCGACAAGACATCAGTTTTCACTTATTTTGGCTTCATGCCCCGCCGCCCTGATACCCGGCCCAGGCGCCAGCCTTCTCAGGAGCGTGCGCGCGCCACCGTTCAAGTGCTCCTCGAAGCGACCGCGCGAGTGCTCGTTCGGGAAGGCTACGACCGGGCCAGCACCAACCGCATCGCACAGGTCGCGGGCGTCAACATTGCCTCGCTGTACCAGTACTTCCCTTCGAAGGAGGCGCTCGTCGCGAGGGTCTTCGCCGACTACCTCGAGCGGGTTCGGCTTGCGTTGAGTGAGGCGCTGCTTCGCGGCGAGACGCTGCGCCTGATGCCGTCCATCGAGCAGCTCGTTCGGGCGTTCTTCTCGGTCCACGACGAGGACCCGGCACTCCACCGCGCCCTGCTCATTCACGTCCCCGAGCTCGACCAGGTCAACCCGATGATGGCGCTTCGCACGAGCGTGACGGAACACCTGAAGCGGTTCTTCCGCGCCCGACGGCGGGAGCTGCGCTCGAAGAACCCCGACCTCGCCGCACACCTCGTGGTGACCTGCATCGAGTCCATCAAACAGGCGGCCGTACTCGACGATGCGCGGGTGCTCCACGATGAGCGCTTCGTCGACGAGGTCCTCGAGTTGCTCGGTCGGTACCTGGCTGCGGGCTCGCGAGAACGCCGGGGTCGAAGCTCTCCGGTACGCGGAGACTGCGATACGGGGTAGGTTCGCCTCATGTTGACGCGCGGCTGCTTCGTCGGAGCCATCGTTCTGCTTGTCGCGTGTGGGAAGCGCTCCGAGCCTTTTGACGCAGGCCTGGTGACCAACCTCGACGCGAGCGTTCCCGATGGTGGCGTCGCGCGCTTCCAAGGACTCCGGCTCGACCAGATGCTCGGAGCGCGTCGCTACCACCTCTTCGCACCGGCCCGCTCTCCGACCGAGAACAGGCCGCTCGTCGTCCTGCTTCACGGCAACGGCGGGAGCGCGGATCAACTCATCGGCCGAGACGGCAAAGCAGCACCCTTCAAGCGGTGGCTCGACCTTGCGAGTCGCGAGCGACTGTTCCTGATCATCCCAGATGGAACGGAACCTGCTGGCGGGGACCGTGGCTGGAATGACTGTCGCGGAGACGCGATGACCAACCCGACCGCCGACGACGTGGCCTTCATCGTGTCTCTGCTCGACGACGTCACCCCGCAAGGCGTGGACCGCGCGCGCGTCTTCGTCAGCGGCATGTCGAACGGTGGAAACATGGCGCTGCGGCTGGCCATCGAGCGTGGCGACTTGTTCCGTGCCGTCGCGCCCGTCGTTGCGTCGATGCCAGCGAGCTCGGAATGCCCGCCACCCACTCGCCCGGTCTCGATCCTGTTCATCAACGGCACGAAGGACGACATCATTCCGTTCGATGGCGGTGGCGTCGGCATCGGTACCTCACGCGGCACCGTTATCTCGACCCGCGCCGCGATGGACCTCTGGCGCCAGGTGAACCGCGTGACAGAAACTGAGGTCGAGCGCGCGCTGCCAGATTCGTTTCCTGCGGACCGCAGCACCGTCACCGAGATCTCGAGCCGGATGGGCTGGCCTTCCGTGAAGCTGTTGCGCGTCGATGAAGGCGGTCACACCGAGCCATCGCCCACCGAGCGCTACTCGAACGTGTTCCTCATCGCGGCCGGCTTGGGGCGCCAGAATGGCGACGTGGAGGTGGCTGACGAAGCCTGGCGGTTCTTCGCCGCTCAAGGGCCCTGACGCCGCCGAGCTTCAGCCTGCTCTGAGGGAACGTGCGGGCAGCCCCAGCGTCTCCGAGCTATCGCGCTCGGCGACACCGAATAAGCGCTGCCCTTGTCCTTCCGTCAGTCAGTCGTTCGGAACTTTCGAGTTCGGGAGCCCGAAATTCGTAGGTCGGGCTGTGTGCCCGAGCTCAGGGGAGAGACGGATAGGAACTTCAAAGCGGGAAACCAGGACCGGGCCCGGGTAGCAACTGAATGATTTCAGTGGCCTGGCTCGCCGAGCTGGCACGACCCTCGAGCTGGCCGGCAACATCATCGGCATCGCGAACTCGGGCGCGTTCGGCATCGCGGTGAAGGAGCGCGAACGCGAGCTGCACCGAGCCCGAGCGCCTCGGGACCCACCGTGACGTCTTCGGCCTCTCGGTCGAGGAGAGGACCCCCGCCGCC